>CAZJMV010000201.1:0-56491 GCA_964547225.1 uncultured Anaerolineaceae bacterium
TAAGCCAGGCAGCATCACTCCACACACCAAGTTCATGAGCGAAGTATACGTGTTGCGCAAGGATGAAGGTGGACGACATAAGGCATTCTTCACGGGATACCGACCACAGTTCTTTATTCGCACGATGGATGTAACTGGAGATATTACATTGCCGGAAGGCATAGAAATGGTTATGCCAGGTGATCGCGTGAACCTGGAAGTAAAACTGATCGTACCAGTGGCATTAGAGCAAGGTTCCAACTTCGCAATCCGTGAGGGCGGTTTGACGGTTGGCGCTGGCGTGATCACTAAAATTATTGAATAGGTAATAATTATTATGGCAAAGCAAAAAATCCGCATTCGTCTTAAAGCCTACGATCACCGGGTATTGGATCAATCAGCAAAGCGAATTGTTGAAACAGCAGAAAGAACAGGAGCGCGAGTAGTTGGTCCAGTACCCTTGCCAACTCGTCGAGAAAGGTTTACAATACGACGCTCAACTTTTATCGACAAAGATTCGCACGAGCATTTTGAAATTCGCACTCATAATCGTTTGATTGATGTTTTGGATCCGGACTCCAAAACGATTGATATGTTAATGCGATTAAATTTACCCGCTGGTGTGGATATCGAAATAAAAATATAAATTTTTTTGTCATCTACAAGGTTAAACTTGTTGAAGTGACCTTTAAGACGACGCAAGAATAATTTTCGGTCGTGAACAAAAAACACCTATTTTCACGCCATATTTATTGACTGCGTTGTGGTCAGGGATGATGCAAACTTGCCCAGTTTGACAGTCCCGATACTATAAAATGATTAGGAGACAATTGAGATGTTGAAAGGGCTAATTGGTAAGAAAGTCGGGATGACCCAGATTTTCGATGACACTGGAGCCGCGGTTCCGGTTACTTTGATCGAAGCTGGGCCTTGTTATGTAACTCGAATTCGCACAGCCGAGAAAGATGGTTATACTGCAGTGCAATTGGGGTTTGAAGAAGTAAAACCAAAACGACTTACCGGTGGACAACTTGGGCATCTTAAGCGCAATGATTTACCCCCATTGCGTTTTTTGCGTGAGTTTAGAACCAAGGACCTTGAATTCGAAGAAGGTCAAAAGGTGACAGTTGAAGAAACTTTTTCCGTTGGCGATTTTATTGATGTGATCGGTACAAGTAAAGGTAAAGGCTTCGCTGGCGCTGTCAAACGGTATGGTTTTAGAGGTGGACCTAAAACCCATGGACAATCAGATCGTCAAAGAGCCCCTGGCTCTCGTGGATCGGGAACCACCCCCGGGAGAGTCTTTAAAGGTGCACGTGGTCCAGGTCATATGGGAAATCACCGCGTAACGGTTCAGAACTTAAAGGTTGTCTTGGTGGATATCGAACGAAACTTAATCGGCGTTAGGGGTGCAATCCCCGGTTCGAGAGGTGGTTTGGTATTGATGAAGGAAGCGCGAAAGCAATAGCTACTCGCGTAGCTTAATGGGAGTTTGTTGACATGGAATTAGATGTCTTAAATATGGATGGGAAGAAAGTCAGCTCGGTAGAATTATCAGCCGTGATTTTCGAAGCCCCAATTAATGTCGACTTGATGCACCAAGCGTATGTTCGTCAGATGTCGAATGCTCGTTTGGGAACTCATAGTACAAAAGGACGTAGTCAGGTTTCTGGGGGTGGTAGAAAACCCTGGCGACAAAAAGGAACTGGACGAGCTCGACAAGGTTCAATAAGAGCAGCGCATTGGGTCGGTGGCGGTAAGATCCACACACCAAAACCTCGTGACTATTCTAAATCAATGCCACGAAAAATGCGACGTGCAGCGTTACGCTCAGCTCTTTCAGCGAAAGCTGCTGAAAATGAGATTGTGATTGTTGATAAGTGTGAGTTACCTGAAATAAAAACTCGTCTAATGTCGGTTGTTTTGGATCGCCTTGTCGGAACGGATAGCGCTCTAATTCTACTTCCTGGTAAGGATGATGAATCAGAGAAAGTTATTCTTTCAACAAAAAATTTACCAGATGCGAAAACATTGTTGGTGAATTATGTAAATGTTCGTGACTTGATGGGTTTTGAAAAACTCATTATTCCTCTTCCGGCGCTGGAAGTCTTGGATTTGTTTTTAGGATAGGTGGAGGAAAATATGACTACGATATTTGAAATTCTTCGCCGCCCAATTATTACGGAAAAAACCAATTACCAAAATGAGGATCTTCATCAATATGTGTTTGAAGTTGCATCTGATGCAACCAAAACAATGGTGAAAGAGGCGGTTGAGAAAATTTTTGATGTAGATGTTGTTAGAGTTAATATGATGAGTATGCCAGCCAAGAAGAAACGTAGCTTGCGAAATCGACGCATGGTTTCTCGAAGGAAAGCATATAAGAAAGCGATTGTATTGTTAGCGCCTGGAGATACTATTCCAGTGTTTGAAGGAGTGAAATAATGGGCGTAAAAAAATATAAACCCGTAACTCCTGGACAAAGAGGTATGACGGGATATACCTTTGAGGAAATTACAAAGTCGCGCCCCGAGCGGTCTTTGACTAAGCCATTACGAAAAAGTGGTGGTCGTAATATGTATGGTCGTGTTACGGTACGTCATCGTGGTGGCGGACATAAACGCCGAATTCGTATCGTGGATTTTCAACGAAATAAATTTGATATCCCCGCACGAGTTGCTGCGATTGAATATGATCCAAACCGCACAGCTCGTTTAGCGTTGTTGTTTTACGCGGATGGCGAGAAGCGTTATATCATTGCCCCCCTCGATCTTAAGGTAGGTGATATGGTTGTCTCGGGACGGAATGCTGAAGTCCGGACAGGGAATAGCCTTCCCATTTCTAGTATCCCCGTTGGTACGATGGTGCATAATATTGAACTTAAAGAAGGTAAAGGTGGTCAGATGGTTCGATCAGCCGGGGCATCAGCGCAGATATTAGCCAAGGAGGGTGGTTATGCTCAGATCCGATTGCCCTCTGGCGAAGTGCGTTTAGTGCGTCAGAAATGCTACGCAACTATTGGGCAGGTCGGTAATTTGGATCATAGTAATATTAAATTAGGAAAGGCTGGTCGAAAACGCAATAAAGGTGTTCGTCCAACTGTTAGAGGCTCCGCGATGTCACCCAGGGATCATCCACATGGTGGTGGAGAGGGACGTCAATCGATTGGTATGCCTAGCCCGAAAAGTCCGTGGGGAAAACCCACACTTGGGTATAAAACGCGTAGAAATAAAAAGACAGATAAGTATATTGTCCGTCGTCGAAGTAAGAAACGCTAATCATTGTGTGTAGAAGTATTGGAGTGTAGATATGGGACGATCACTTAAAAAAGGACCATTTATCGATCCGAAATTATTGAGTAGGGTCGAAGGGATGAATGAACGTGGAGAGAAAAAAGTCATCCGAACCTGGAGTCGTGCCAGTACGATCTTTCCTCAGATGGTAGGTCATACGATAGCAGTACACGATGGTCGCAGACATGTTCCGATTTATATCACTGAGAATATGGTTGGACACAAGTTGGGTGAATTTGCACCTACTCGAACATACCGCGGACATGTCGCAGAGAAGAAATTGAAGAGAGGATAATAACTATGGCTATTGATATTCTTGCAAAGGCTCGTTATATCCCCATGCCCGCTCAAAAAGTCCGCCTTGTGCTTAACTTGGTGCGTGGAAAAAACTTTAATGAGGCGATGAATATTCTCAAGTTCATGCCAAATCAAGCGGCTCATCCGGTTTCAAAAGCTCTCGGATCTGCGATGTCAAATGGTGAAGAAAATTTTGGTGTTAGCCGAGATGATTTGTACGTGTATAAGATTTTTGCAGATGAAGCTCCCACTCGTAAATGGCGGAAGTTTGGTGCTCGAGGTCGTTTTAAACCATGGTTGAGAAGAGCATCGCATATCACTGTAATCTTACGTGAACTAGAAGAGTAAATTAAGGAGTAAAAATGGGTCGAAAAGTTCATCCAATTGGCTTTCGTTTGAAGGTAAATAAGACTTGGGAAGGACGATGGTTCGCTGAAGGTAGTAATTATGTGAAGAACCTGCACCAGGATTTTGAGATACGAGAGATGGTCAGAGAAAAATCGAACCGAGCTGGAGTTTCAAGAATCGAAATTGAACGCTTCCCCGGCAAGGTCAAGATCATTGTTCATACTGCCAAACCAGGCATTCTTATTGGTAGAAAAGGTGAGAATGTTAAGCTGTTGCGTACGGATTTGGAAGCTATTGTTGGAAAAAAGATTGATTTAGAAATCAAAGAAATCAAATCTCCTGATTTAGATGCATTTCTGGTTGCTCAAAATATTGCCGAACAGCTCGAACGTCGTATCAGTTACCAAAGAGCGATGAAGCGGGCAGTGCAACAAACGATGCGTCAAGGCGGTAAAGGTATCCGTGTAGAAATATCGGGTCGATTAAGTGGAGCAGAGATGGCGCGTAGTATCAATATCCGCGAAGGTCGTGTACCGCGACAGACTTTACGCGCTGATATCGATTACTCTCAAGCTGAGGCTTTGACGACTTACGGGAGAATTGGCGTAAAGGTTTGGATTTATAAAGGTGAAGTTCTCCCTGAAATAGAAGAACAGCCTGAATCTACTGAAGGTGTTTACGTTAGTGAATGAATTTAGATGGTGCTGCCAAGGAATTATTTGGATAATCTTAGAAGCACTCATATAACCATGTACTGAGGTACGAAGTAGAGGTTTTATTATGTTAATGCCAAAGCGTGTTAAGTATAGAAAACAAATGCGCGGACGAATGCGAGGTAAGGCATACCGAGGCGCCGATGTGTTATTCGGTGACCTGGGTCTGAAAGCTTTGGAACCTGGATGGGTTAGCGCACGACAGATTGAATCTGCGCGACGCGCTATGGTTCGCGCAATGCGTCGTCGTGGTAAATTCTGGATTCGTATTTTCCCTGATAAACCAGTGACTAAACGACCAGCTGAGACGCGTATGGGTAAAGGTAAAGGAAATGTTGAGTTTTGGGTTGCTGTCGTTAAGCCAGGACGGATTCTCTTCGAGGTAGGAGGTGGTCTACCAGATGAGATTTCCCGTGAAGCCTTACGTCTTGCTCAATATAAACTACCTATCCGGACAAAGATTGTTACACGTCTTGATCAGATAGGAGGTGAATAATGGTAGAGAAGGTCAGCAAAATTCGCGAGCTATCCTCCAATGAATTGATTTCTCGGTTAGAAGATGCTCGCCAAGAATTGATGAATTTAAATTTTCAACAGGCAACTGGTGAATTGACCGATTTCAGCCAAATTCGAAAGACTCGCCGCTATATCGCTAGAATATTGACAATTCTTCGAGAGCACGAATTAAAGGTTGAACTTGGAGGTGAAAAATGAATACTCGTCGTCGATTAACAGGATTCGTAGCGAGTGATAAAATGCAAAAGACGGTTGTCGTACAAGTTACTCGTTCTTATCGTCACCCTCTTTATAAAAAAGTGGTCTATAGTCATAAAAGAGTGATGGCGCATGATGAACTAAATTGTAAGGTGGGAGACTTTGTACGTATCGTCGAGAGTAGACCAATTTCAAAGCATAAGAAATGGGTAGTAGAAGAGATCATCCGCCGTGATATTGCAGCTAGTGAAGAGATTGATTTAGAAGAATTTGCCTCTGCTGAGGAGGAGTCATGATCCAGAAAGAGTCTCGATTAAGAATTGCCGATAACACTGGTGCACGCGAAATATTGGTCATTCATGTAATTGGTGGCTCAAAACGTCGCTACGGAAGAGTTGGTGATACGGTTATTGGAACAGTAAAAATCGCCACTCCTCAAGGATCGGTGAAGAAAAGCGATATTGTCAAAGCCGTTATTGTTCGTTGTTCAAAAGAATGGCGACGCGAAGATGGTTCATCAATTCGCTTCGATGATAACGCAGCTGTTATTCTGGATACTGACGGTCAGAATCCAAAAGGAACGCGTATTTTTGGACCTGTAGCGCGTGAATTGCGTGAAAAAGGTTATATGAAGATAGTGTCGTTAGCTCCGGAAGTCTTGTAACCGGGTGCTGATAGATAATTTGCAGGAGCGAAAACCGTGAAAGTAAAAATTCGCAAAGGTGATACTGTCGAGATTATCAGCGGCGGTATTAAAGATAAAGGAAAGCGTGGAGAAGTCATACGGGTTATGCCTGAAACACATCGCGTTGTAGTCCAAGGAGTTAATATCCGCAAAAAACATCAACGAGAAGTGCAGACACAAGGTAAAAGAATGTCTCCAGGGATCATTGAATTTGAAGGATCGATTGACATTTCAAATGTAAAGTTAGTATGCCCTGTTTGTAACGAAACCACGCGAGTAGGCGTTGTCCGAAATGTAGATGGCGTTCAGAGATTGTGCAAGAAATGTTCAGCACAGTTTGACTAACTCGTTAGTCAGGAGTAAGTAATATGAGCCATATGATAAAAGAAAAATATCAAAAAGAAGTGGTACCTGCGATGATTAAGTCTTTTCAATTTGAGAATATGATGCGGGTTCCACAAATTAAAAAAGTTGTTGTCAATATTGGGTTAGGTGAAGCGCTGGATAATGCAAAAGCTTTGGATGCAGGGCTGAGTGATCTGATGAAAATCACCGGTCAAAAGCCGATTATCACAAAAGCACGCAAAAGCATTTCCAATTTCAAACTACGTGAAGGAAGAGCGATTGGTGTTAAAGTAACTTTACGTGGTGAAAAAATGTGGTCGTTTTTAGATCGGTTGATGAATGTTGCTTTGCCTCGTGTGAGAGACTTCCGAGGTGTATCCCCGAATTCATTTGATGGGCGAGGTAACTATACCTTGGGGTTGCGCGAACAACTTGTATTTCCAGAAATTGATTATGATAAGATAGACAAAGTTCGTGGTTTGGAAATATCCATTGTAACAAGTGCATCCAATGACGATGAAGGTAAAGCGTTATTACAGTTGCTTGGTATGCCGTTTAGGAAGGAAGGTTAATCAATGGCGAAGAAATGTATGCCGATCAGAGAGACTCGGAGAAAATACCCCACTCGCGTTCGTAATCGTTGTAAAGTCTGTGGAAGACCGCGCGGTTATATTAGACGCTTTGGGTTGTGCCGAATTTGTTTTCGAGAATTAGCTTTACAGGGAAAGATCCCTGGTGTGGTTAAATCTTCTTGGTAAACTGGTGGAGGTTATTAAATGAGCGTCTCAGATCCAATTAGTGATATGTTAACCCGTATTCGTAATGCTGTAATGGTAGGTCACTCGCTAGTCGTTATTCCAAGTTCGAATATCAAGGTGAATATCGCCAAGATATTGAAAGAAGAAGGTTATATCTCAGGCTATGAGATTGCCGATGGCAAAGTGGCTGGATCAAAGTTATTGCGAATCCGTTTGAAGTATGTCGGTGAACGTCGAGAACGTCGCCCGGTGATTGAAGGATTAGAAAGAGTAAGCCGTCCGGGTCGCCGAATATATACTGGCAAAAGTGAAATTCCCTGGGTTCTTTCAGGAATAGGAATTGCAATACTTACAACTCCCAAAGGTGTCATGACAGGGCAACGTGCCCGTCAATTAGGCATCGGCGGTGAAGTCCTTTGCAAGATTTGGTAGCATGAATGGGTACTTGTTATATTGCAATCATTCAGGAGGTAAAACGAAGTGTCTAGAATAGGTCGTTTGCCGGTAGTTATACCAGAAAATGTGGATGTAAAAATCAACGGAACTCATGTTCGCATAAAAGGACCAAAAGGGGAGTTAGAGCATGTTTTTCCTGCTTCTATGAAAATTGATTATGAAGATGGAAAAATTGAAGTAAAACGTCCTTCCGATGATCGCGTTGATCGTTCTATGCATGGGATGACGCGTGCGTTGATAAACAACATGGTGGTTGGTGTAAGTACTGGCTTTGAAAAAATATTAGAAGTTAATGGAGTCGGCTATCGCGCAGAAGTGAATGGCGAAAACCTCGTCCTTCATGTGGGCTATTCTCATCCTGTAGAGATTGTGCCACCAGAAGGTGTATTTTTTGAAGTCGATATGAAATCACGTCAAATCAAGATTTCAGGCTATGACAAACAGGTCATTGGTCAAACCGCTGCGGATATTCGCAAAGTACGTCCTCCTGAGCCCTATCAGGGTAAAGGAATTAAATATCTTGAAGAAAAAATCCGCCGCAAGGCGGGTAAGGCTGGCAAGGTGTAGGTATGGCAACAAATAAATCACGTTCAATTGCTCGTATTCGTCGCCATTTGCGCGTCAGGAAAAAAGTGCGAGGCACTGCAGAATGTCCACGTTTAAATGTCTTCCGAAGTCTTTCGGAGATCTATGCCCAAATTATCGATGATGATGCAGGCAATACTCTTTTCGCGGCTTCTACGATTGATCAAGAGTTGCGACCGGAATTAAAAGGCTTGTCAAAAACCGATCAAGCGCGCAAAGTTGGAAAAACGATAGCTGAGCGCGCCAAACAAAAAGGTATCGAAAAAGTTGTCTTTGATCGAGGCGGATACCAATATATCGGTCGTGTAAAGGCTTTAGCCGAAGCAGCTCGTGAAGGTGGTCTGAATTTCTAGTTAGTGGATAAGTTCTATCAAGGATAGAACAATAATACACTGCTGAGGAGAAAAGTATGTCAAATAACGAATTTACTGATATGAATCAAGAATTCGAAGAACGCGTTGTGGATATTGCAAGAGTCGCAAAAGTAGTAAAAGGTGGTCGTCGATTCTCATTTCGTGTTACAGTGGTTATTGGTGATAGACGCGGAAGTGTAGGTGTGGGTATTGGTAAAGCCAATTCTGTACCCGATGCGATGCGAAAAGCTTCAGAGCGAGCTCGAAGAGAAATGCATAAGGTCGCCACATATAAAACAACGATTCCCCATGAGATTATCGGGAAAGTCGCTGGAGCGCGCGTACTGTTAAAGCCCGCCTCCCCCGGAACAGGTGTTATCGCGGCAGGTGGTGTGCGTGCAGTTCTCGAATCCGCTGGAATATCGGATATTTTAACGAAATCTCTAGGAAGTAGTAATATCCTTAATGTGGTTTACGCAACCATGCAAGCATTAGATCAACTGAAATCCCCTGAAGGGGAAGCGAACCGACGTGGCAAGACCGCAAAGGAATTGATGCCTTTCTGGGATCGGAGGAGTAATGGCTAAGAAAGCATCGAAAGAGAAATTTATTCAAATAACGTTGGTAAGAAGCCCTATTGGGTATTCGAAACGACAAAAAGCAACCGTCCAGGCGCTTGGCTTAAATCGCTTGAATCAGTCTGTTCAACAAGCTGATACTCCAGTCATTCGGGGTATGATTGCCAAGGTAAGTCACCTGGTTGAGATTAATGAAGAAGGTAATGTGTAGGTGTGATTATGAAATTACACGATCTTAAACCTCAAGAAGGTTCCAAGAAATCGCGTAAGCGTGTGGGTAGAGGTATTGCTGCCGGGCAAGGAAAGACTGCAGGTCGTGGTACTAAAGGTCAAAAGTCACGCGCCGGAGGTGGAACACGTCTTTATCATCAAGGCGGTAATTTGCCGTATTTTCGCCGACTACCCTTTGTACGTGGTAAAGGTTTCACACCAATCAACCGGATTGAGTATAGCGAAGTAAATTTAGATCAATTGATAGACTTCTCGAAGGACAGTGAAGTGTCTCCAGAAACACTCGCAGAAGCAAGATTGATCCGTAATCTAAAGAAGCCAGTGGTTATCCTCGGAAGAGGAGAGATCAAAACCGCTTTAAAAGTGCGCGTTCACCGAATAACTAAGGGCGCTCGTGAAAAGGTCGAGGCTGCTGGCGGTAGTGTAGAAATTATTGAGTAAGCTATAAGTTAAGGAGCATTATAATATGAAGCAGTCTCCCTGGCGTTATCTCTGGTCAGCGAAAGACATCAGACGAAAAATCCTGGTCACCTTAGCCCTGCTTGCTATTTATCGATTAGCTGCACATGTACCTGTGCCAGGCGCTAATCGTGAAGCAATTGCAGGGCTTCTTCAGGGTGGTGGGGCAGGTAGTACCTTGTTCGGTTTGCTCGATCTACTTTCTGGCGGAACGGTATCTAATTTTTCTGTCTTAGCTATGGGTGTTTATCCATATATTACCGCCCAAATTATTCTACAATTATTGGTACCCATCATTCCAGCTTTGCAAGAACGGATGAAAGAAGATCCCCGTGAAGGGCAGAAATGGATGGAGAAATGGACCTATGTGCTCGCCGTTCCAATGGCAGCTTTGCAGGGGATTGGGCAGATTAATATATTCAACCAATTTACAGGAGGTGTCCCCGTAATATCCAACTTCGGATTTGGTATTAGCGTGGATACAACTCTCCATTCCATCGCAATTATTCTGAGTATGACTGCTGGGACGATGTTCGCGATTTGGTTGGGTGAACTTATCTCTGAATTTGGATTGAGAAATCAAGGTTTATCATTGATCATCTTCGCCGGTATCATCTCTCGAGTTCCAGTGAGCTTTGCTTCTTTTATGGCGGATGAACAGAATCGATGGATTTTAATGATACTGACTGCATTGATCACTTCTGCAACGATCTTTGCGATTGTTTTTGTACAGCAGGGTCGTAGAAATGTCCCGGTTATGTATCCTGGTAGACGCGTTGGAAACCGTATGTCTATGCCAGTCAAGGGGACATTACCTCTGATGGTTAATATGGCAGGCATGATCCCATTGATCTTTGCTCAATCATTGTTAACCTTTCCTGCCATTCTGGCGAGTTTCTTTGCAAATTCACAGACTGAATGGGTTAGAAATCTGTCTGCTTCAATGACCTCGTTGTTTGGTGGTGAAAGTAATGTATATTGGATTTTGTACTTTTTAATGGTTGTTGCGTTTACATTCTTCTATACAAATGTATTGTTTACACAACAAAATTACGGTGAAAACCTTAAGCGAGCTGGTGCTAGAATCCCTGGTGTAAGCCCGGGTGCTCCTACCCAAAGATATCTTACACGTGTTCTTAGTCGCATTACTTTACCCGGCGCGCTTTTCTTGGGGCTGGTTGCTGTGCTGCCGTGGCTATTAGGATTAATTATTCCATTAGGACAGAGCAGCGGATTATTGTTAATCCAATCTGCTGGTTTGCTCATCGTAGTTGGAGTTGTGCGTGACGCATTCTTCAATATTCAAGCTGAACTAAAATTGCATGGATATGATGATGCCGTACTGATCCGATAAGGATTGACTAAGGAACGAGAAGTAGAAGGATTGTTTATGCCAAAGTATTATGTTCTCTTAGGCCCACCGGGTGCAGGTAAAGGAACGCAAGCTCAATTGATTTCAAAAAAGCTAGGATTGCCTCATATTTCCTCAGGTGATATCTTCAGAGAGAATATGAAAAACCAAACCGAGCTTGGTAAAAAGGCAAAGGATTATGTTGATCGAGGAGAATTAGTCCCTGATGAAATCACCGTCTCAATGATTCGAGATCGAATTTCACAATCGGATTGTTTTACCGGTGCATTATTAGATGGTTTTCCTCGCACACCTGCGCAAGCAGAAGCATTGGATGAGATGCTTAAAGAGTTCAACGGAAAAGTCGATCTTGTGCCTTATATCGAAGTTCCTCAAGAAGACCTTATCTCGCGCCTAACCGGTCGTTGGACTTGTCGGGCTGAGGGACATGTGTTTCACGAAAAATTCAATCCTCCAATAGAGGCAGGGATTTGTGATTACGATGGTTCAGAACTTTATCAACGCGAAGATGATAAAGTAGAAACTGTAACCAACCGAATACAAGTATATTTCCGCCAAACCATACCATTGATCAATTATTATCAAAATAAAAATATTTTGGTAAGAGTGGATGGGACAAAGTCGATCGAGGAAGTAACGGCTGATTTGCTTGGTGCGCTATCTAAGGAATAGGTTGTTTATGCTAAGTTGGGATCGAAAAATAATCTTAAAAAATAAATCGGAATTGGAGACAATGCGAGAGGCGGGTCGGGTTAATGCCCAAGTATTATCTTTATTGCGAAAGATGATTAAACCAGGAGTTACAACTTTGGAGTTAGATCAAGCCGCGGAAGATTATATTCGCAATAATGGAGGCATCCCGATTTTTAAAGGTTATCCAGGTCCTTATCCATACCCTGCGACGATCAATGCTAGTGTTAATGAAGAACTTGTGCATGGAATTCCGGGCGATAGAAAATTACTCGAAGGAGATATTATATCGATTGATTGTGGTACTTTATTGGATGGATTTGTTGGCGATTCTGCATTTACCATGGGCGTGGGCAAAATATCACCTGAGGCACAGAATCTGATTGAAGTGACAGAAGAAGCTTTATTTGCTGGCATTCGAAAAATGATTGTAGGAAATAGAACCGGTGATGTTTCTGCGGCTATTCAGGAGTATGTGGAAAGTAGAGGTTATTCCCTAACCCGAGAATATACTGGGCATGGCGTCGGTAGAGAAATGCACGAAGGACCACAAGTACCCAATTATGGTGTTCCTGGACGTGGAATTCCCTTACGTCCTGGATTGACGGTTGCCTTGGAGCCAATGGTCTTAATCGATTCTCCAAGAACACGAGTTCTACAAGATCAATGGACTGTAGCTTCAGCTAATGGGTCACTGACTGCTCACTTTGAGCATACTGTCGCGGTAACCGATGGTGAACCATTAATATTAACAGAGTTATAAGATTATTGTGTTAGTTCTAGACAATAGGAAGAAAGTTGGTATAATTGTAGTTTCGGCTAAGTATAGTTGATTAAATGGATAACTTACAAGTTGTGATCGGACAAGCTTGTGATTGGTTTGTAAGGAGAAAAGTGTTATGAAAGTATCTGCTTCGGTAAAGAAAAGATGTGCGAAATGTAAAATTGTAAAACGCAAAGGCGTTTTATATGTGATATGCGAAAATCCAAAACATAAACAACGACAGGGATAAGAGAATTATGGCACGTATTCAAGGTGTTGATCTTCCACGTAATAAACGAGTAGAAGTTGGTTTAACCTATCTCTATGGTATCGGATTACCTAGCTCTCATAAAATCCTATCTGAAACTAAAATAGATCCAGATAAAAGAATTCAAGATCTAGAGGATGCTGAGGTTGCTCAACTACGTGATTATATAACTCAAAATTTCAAAGTTGAGGGAGACTTGCGCCGAGAGGTGCAATTAAATATTAAAAGATTGGTCGAGATTGGAAGTTACCGCGGTTTACGTCACCGAAGAAATCTGCCTGTTCGTGGACAACGTACAAGGACGAATGCACGAACACGCAAAGGACCGAAAAAGACGGTTGCTGGTCGTGGACGACGCCGTGGTGCAAAGAAATAATCTTAGAACAGTTTTTATATTGATTATCAATCTTCTATGATTATCAAACTGCATTAGTCAGAATTGGTTACCTTCCACCAGCGGCTGCTGGCTAATCAGATGGAATCGGATGGAAGTTAGATGGTCTTTTTAGACTGATTTAGTATTAATATTGTGAGGTAATATGGCACAAAGTGTAAGATCTGCACGCCGTAAAGGTGGTGCAAAAAAAACAAAAAGAACGCTGTCATCAGGTCAGGTGCATATTTTTGCGACATTCAATAATACGATAGTCACAGTGACCGATGCACAGGGAAATACCGTGACTTGGGGGAGCGCTGGATCGGCAGGTTTTAAGGGCTCACGTAAGAGCACCCCTTTTGCTGCACGATTAGCTGCGGAGCAGGCAATAAAGGCTGCAATGTCTATGGGCTTGCAAGAAGTTGATTTGTTTGTTAAAGGACCTGGTCCTGGTCGGGAATCTGCAATCCGTGCTGTTCAATCTTTAGGATTAAAGATTACTTCGATATCCGACGTGACACCAGTTCCGCATAATGGTTGCCGGCCTCCAAAGAAACGCCGCGTATAATTAATTTTTGGAAGGATGAGGTAGTATTCATATGGCAAAATATCGTGGGCCTGTTTGTAAATTATGTCGTCGTGAAGGCGAAAAATTATTTCTAAAAGGGGAGCGTTGTTTTTCTTCAAAGTGTTCATTTGATCGACGAGACTATCCACCTGGATCACATGGGAAAGGGGCTGTGTTCAAACGTCGCCGTGAATCTGACTATAATCGCCAGTTACGTGCAAAGCAGAAAGCACGCCGTGTATATGGCATCATGGAAAAACAATTCCGCCGTTATTATGAAGTTTCCCTAAGTAGGCGAGGTTTGACTGGTTTGAATCTCCTTCAAATCTTAGAGTCTCGTCTGGATAATGTGATCTATCGTTTAGGTTATGCTAGTAGTCGAGCTCAAGCTAGATTGCTTGTGACCCATGGGCATTTTGAGGTTAATGGTCGTCGGACAGATGTGCCATCAATGTTGATGTCTAATAATGATGTGGTTGCCGTTAGAGAAGGCTCTCGCGAAAGAACTTTTTTCAAAAATCTTAACGCAGAAGCAGAAGACAAACCTGTACCAGATTGGCTTCATCGAGACCTCAACTCACTATCTGGCGCTGTAGTAAGGTTACCAGAACGTTCCGAAATTGACAGTAACCTAAATGAGCAATTAATCGTTGAGTATTACTCACGCTAATCGAAATTGATACTGGTGTTTATACATGTTGAGACTATGTTTTGTGAAACATGTCATATATAACCGGCTTATTAGATTTAGGGATGAGGTGAACCGTGATAGGTTTAAGTAATATAGTAACGCCGAAAATTGAACGGGAAGCTGAAGCTCGTAATTATGGCAAGTTTGTAATTAGCCCGCTGGAACGTGGTTATGGTATCACGCTTGGAAATGCCCTTCGTAGAGTTTTACTCTCTTCGTTAGAGGGCGCAGCGGTCACCTCTATTCGAATTGCTGACGTGCAACATGAATTTAGTGGCATTCCTGGTGTCCGAGAGGATGTTATCAGGTTGATGCTGCAAATTAAACAACTAAGAATGAAACTGTATGATGTTGATAATGCTCGTCTGCATTTAGAAGTTCGCGGTAGTGGTGTAGTCACTGCAGGGGATATTATTACACCTCCTGAAGTGGAAATCGCAAACCCTGACCTCTATTTATTCACAGTCGATGATAATGCAGCCCATTTAGAAGTCGAGATGAATGTAGAGCGGGGACGCGGTTACTCTCCTGCCGATGACCGTATTGGTCGATTACCCATTGGTGAATTACCTGTTGATGCTGTCTTTAGTCCAGTGCAAAAAGTGACCTGGAATGTTGGTTATGCTCGTGTTGGACGAAGTACTAATTATGATAAGTTGATCATAGAAGTTTGGACAGATGGAACTGTGGGACCGGAAGTGGCTTTGAGTACAAGCGCTAAGGTTATCATTGATCATCTTAGACATATCGCCGGGGTCAGTGAAGAATCTCTTGCTGCGATTGCTTTGGAAGAAGAAGAAAGCAGTCGCTTAACAAGCGAGATCATTGAAACACCGATTGAAAACTTGGACCTTTCTGTTCGAGTGTTCAACTCTCTAAAGCGAACTGGTATTACAACGGTTGGTGAGGTCCTTGAGCTTCTAGAAAAAGGTGATGAGGCAGTAATGTCTATCCGTAATTTTGGCGAAAAAAGTTTAGATGAATTACGTCAGAAGATGCACGAAAAAGGCTATCTTGATAGTGACGAAGAAAACGAATCGGAGTAATAGACAATGCGACATAAAATAGCTGGACGCAAATTGAGTCGAACCAAGGATCAGAGACGACTCTTGCGTAGAAATTTAGCGAAACAATTATTTGCTCACGAACGCATCAAAACAACACGTGCAAAAGCAGAGGCTGTTCGTGGAGAAGTCGAAAGATTGATTACTTTAGCGAAAAAAGGTAATCTCGCTGAAAACGCGCAGATGGTGCATGCTCGTCGGTTGGCAGCTGCGCGTTTAAATGATGCTGATACAGTAAAGAAATTGTTTGATGAAATAGCGCCTCGTTTTGAAGATCGACCTGGTGGTTATACTCGAATCATCAAACTCGGTCAACGAAAAGGGGACTCATCAGAAATGGTAGTCCTCGAATTGATCGAAGATTAATCGAATATGGTTAACATGATGGGTGTAGATTGAAATATCTGTCATGAAAAAATTTTTTCGTTAGGGATAGAATCCCTTTGAGAAATGGCACGTTACCAAGTTATTCTTGCATACGATGGAACCGATTTCAATGGTTTTCAGCGCCAAGCAAATCATGCGAACATCAGAACGGTTCAAGGTGTAGTTGAGTCAGCGTTACATTCGATTGGTTGGGAAGGGCAATCCATCAAAGCTGCTGGTAGGACCGATACAGGTGTCCATGCATCTGGACAGGTGATTGCATTCGACTTTGAATGGAATCATTCTACCGGTGATTTAATGGCAGCGATGAATGCGAATTTTCCCCATGATGTTTCTGCACTGGAAGTCAAACTTGCTCAACCCGATTTTCACCCACGATTTGATGCTGTAGCACGTTGTTATCATTACTTTGTGTATACTCAAAACGTGAGAAATCCTCTCCTTGAACGTTATGCTTGGCGAGTATATCCACCAGTTGATATTAATCGTCTAAGGTCAGCAGCGATGTTGATCATTGGTGAACATGATTTTGCTGCTTTTGGAACCGCACTAACTATGGATGGTTCAACAATCCGTCGAGTGTATTCTGCTGATTGGGTCTCGAAAACCAATGGTCTTGTCTTTCAGATAAAAGCAAATGCCTTTTTGTATCATATGGTTAGACGGTTAGTCATCTTTCAAGTAGCCATTGGTCAAGGGAAGCTGGAACTGGAAAGTATGCAGGAATATTTAGAGCAAAAAAATAGTCCATTAGTAAATGGATTAGCGCCTCCTCAAGGTCTCACTTTGATCGAGGTTACATATTAAAAAGTAAAGTTAAAATTGTGATCAGTAAGTAAAAAAGTAAATTGAACGAATGTATTTCAATCGTTTAGAATTGGAGAAGATGAGCGTGGAAAAAACTTATATACCAAAAGCTGGTGAAATAACCCGAGAGTGGTACTTGGTAGATGCAAATGATAAGAATTTAGGTCGTTTAGCCACCAAGATCGCAACAATTCTACTCGGTAAACATAAACCTAGTTTCACTCCAGGTGTTGATATGGGAGATTATGTTATCGTTGTTAATTGTGAAAGAATACAAGTAACCGGTAAAAAACTTGATGATAAATTTTATTATCGATACTCTCTTTATCCTGGAGGTTTAAAGTCAATTAGTTTACGAGACCAATTAAAGAAATTCCCTGACCGAGTAATCCGAAGCGCAGTATGGGGTATGCTTCCGCATAATAAACTGGGAAGAAAATTAATTAAGAATTTAAAGGTTTACTCGGGACCAGATCATCCACATATTGCTCAAAACCCAAAGAATTTGGAATTGAGTGAGGAGTAAGATATGGCAGTACAATATTATGAAGGTATCGGTCGCAGGAAGGAATCCACGGCGAGAGTTCGTTTAATGAGTGGTTCTGGAAAATTCATTGTCAATGAAAAAAATATTGAGGATTATTTTACCCGGCTTGGAGATGTAGAGAATATCATTGCTCCACTAGAATCAGCTGGCGAAAACCCGGAATCATATGATATCACTGTAGTGGTTGTTGGCGGGGGAGTAACTGGACAAACCGATGCAGTCAAATTAGGGGTTGCACGTGCATTGATCAAGATGAACCCCGAATTGAGACCTACGATGCGTCAAGGCGGTTTCTTGACAAGAGATGCTCGTATCAAAGAACGCAAGAAGCCAGGCTTAAAACGTGCCCGCAAAGCGCCTACATATACAAAACGTTAATCGTATTTGATGATATCTATCGTAATGCATTGAGCATATTTAGCGTCTTGCTAAGTAAAAATTATATGCTTTGTGCATTACTTTTTTTAAATGAGTTTTTAAATAATAGGTTGATTGATTATGAATATGCCAATTATCACGATCATCGGTCTTGGTTATGGAAATGGTCATTTAATTCCAGACCAAGCACGAAGTCTGATTGAGGAATCCAGTTGGATTTATACTCGGGCATGTAATCATACGTTGATAAGGAATATTTCCAAAGCAAAAGAAATCATAGATTTTGATGAGCTCTTTCGTGATCCTGAATCACTGCCAAAATTATCATCACAAATCAGTGAGCAGATCATAAAAATAGCAAAGAGATCAAAGAATGTAGTTTACCTAACTCCTGGTAATCCTTATTTAGGCGATCAGATATCTTTTGAAATTACAAAGCAAGCTAGAAATTCAAAAATTCAAGTAAATTATATTATCCTTGGGGATCAACCTAGCGCGATATTCTCAGAATTAAACCAATATCCATCATCTCAATTGTTCATAGTAGATGCTCTTGAACTTTCTGACCAACACGTTCCCCCCTTTTCTCCAGGCTCAGATGTATTAATTTCTCATATTAATTCCCAAACATTAGCGTTACAGATGAAGAAAGTGTTATTGTCAGTCTATCCATCAGATCATCCAATTCAATTGCTATCATATTTTTCTGAGAATGATAAAAAGTTGATCTCTTGTCGATTGAGTGAATTGGGACAAAATATATTCCTTAATGAATACTATTTAATATATCTTTCCGCTCTAGATAGAGGATATACATTCGAGGCATTTCAAGAGATCATTGCGCATCTAAGAGCGCCCGATGGTTGTCCTTGGGATAAAGAACAGACTCACCTTAGCTTGCGCTCTCATCTTCTTGAGGAGACATACGAACTTTTGAATGCAATTGATAACTTGGATAAAGAGGCTATGCAGGAAGAATTTGGGGATCTCTTATTACAGATCGTTCTTCATGCACAAATTGCTTCTGAGTCTAGCGCGTTTAATATGAATACCATTATTCAAGGGGTCTATTCGAAAATCATTCGAAGGCATCCTCATGTATTTTCTGATCTACATTTAGTAGACACAAAAGGAGTCCTGTTAAATTGGGAGCGTTTAAAGGAGAAGGAACGCCAGGAAAATGACAAAGGAGAAGCAAGTTTATTAGATGGTGTGGCGCTTACATTGCCAGGTCTACTGCAAGCTGATCAATACCAGCGACGTGCTGCTCGTGTAGGTTTTGATTGGTCAGACCTTAATGGCGTACTCGATAAACTCAATGAAGAATTACTGGAAGTAAATTCCGCACATGATGATGAATCGCGCACTGATGAGATTGGTGATCTTTTATTTGCAGTGGTGAATTTGGCGCGCTGGTATAAGATCGATCCTGAGAATGCCTTGAGAGCCACAAACGAGAAATTTCGTCGGAGATTCTCGTATATCGAAAAGCAAGCTCGACTAGCTGGTCGTTCGGTGGATGAACTATCATTAGATGAGATGGAAAATTATTGGCAAGAAGCGAAATCAGAGAATAGAATCTCTAAGGATTGAGTATTAGTGGATAAAAAAAGCAATCTTCAAGCATATTAGCAGGAAGATTGCTTTTATTTGTTAACTTAACAAGGTTCAAAGCGCGCTGTAAAATGCCGTAATAATTCGGGTGCATAAGTAAATCGATATCCACGCACACCGTCTTTATTTTCTGTAATTTTCGATAAAACTTGTATCACATAATCCATATGACTCTGTGTATAAACCCGGCGCGGAATAGCTAATCGAACCATTTCGAGAGATGGGAAAACCATTTCACCTCTGTCAGGGTCAAGGTGTGCAAACATGACTGAACCAATTTCAATCGCTCTGATGCCACCTTGCCTGAATAGCTCCACAGATAAAGCTTGTCCAGGAAATTCTGCTTGTGGGATATGAGGGAATATTCTACCGGCGTCTAAATAGATCGCATGTCCACCAGGTGGTTCTATGATGGCTATTCCATTGGCTAATAGTCTTTCTGCTAAGTAGGCGGTTTGCCCTAAACGATAGGCTAAATAATCTTCATCGAGACCTTCTTTTAGACCAACAGCGATTGCATCTAAATCCCGTCCGGCTAGTCCTCCATAGGTGGGGAATCCCTCTCGGAGGATCAATTCATTACACGCTTTTTGGAATAATTTTTCATCGTTCATCGCTAGGAAGCCACCAATATTTACAATGGCATCCTTTTTCGCGCTCATGGTCGCTCCATCTGCAAGAGAAAAGATTTCTTGTGCAATTTCTAACGTACTTTTATTTGCATATCCTGGTTCACGTAATTTGATAAAATATGCATTTTCTGCAAACCTGCAAGCATCTATAAAGAATGGGATATCGAATTCTCGATATGTTTCGGAAACTTCTCGCAAATTTTGCATGGAGACTGGTTGTCCACCTCCCGCATTATTCGTGATAGTGATCATCCCAATGGGAATATTTTCAACACCTTTATCAAGGATAAAGGCACGAAGTTTATTAATATCCATATTCCCTTTGAAAGGAAATTGACTTGTTGGGTTGTTCGCTTCGTCAATAACAAGGTTAGTTGGATTGCCCTTGCGAGCGCGAATATTCGCTTCTGTGGTATCAAAATGCATATTCGATGGGATGAATTGCCCTTCTCGCACATACAAAGATGCGAGTATATTTTCTGCAGCTCTCCCTTGATGGGTTGGAATAAAGTGCTTAAACCCAAAAATTTCTTGCATGACTTGTGAGAGTCGTTCAAACGAACGGGCGCCAGCATATGATTCATCACCTTCCATTATTGCTGCCCATTGATGTTGACTCATAGCGCCAGTACCCGAGTCAGTCATAAAGTCTATATAGACATCTTTCGCACGAAGGTTAAATACATTAAAGCCTGCTTTTTGCAAAGCCATTTCTCGTTCTTTTTTATCGATTAAATGAATAGGTTCAGTCATTTTGATGCGAAATGGCTCGGGGGGATGTGACATTTTTTGCCTCCAATGATTATAATTATGGTCGTTAGATTGTTCTTGCTTCATGCTTGTTTTTAGGTAAATCAAGATGATCGTAAAAAAGCTAGGGGAAAGTTTAGCATGTTTTTTGGATATAAACCAGGTGATAATAATAATGATCTAGATATTCATTTTTTTTTGAATTTGAGAGTATTGTTCTGTTTTGTGTATAATAAGCTCATGATTCCGGAATTAATTCGTCGATCGTTTGGAATAATAACCTTTGTATTATCACTGATCATCTTTATTTGGGGGATTATTCCGAGTCCAAAACAAGTGAAGGAGTTAACAATTTCAGCGGATGAAATGCATTTCACACAACTGATGGAAGTTAATCAAGAAAAAGGAAACCTTGAAATTGGTTTAACTGAAATCCAGGAATTACAGTCCAAATCTCTATATAGCAATTTGAATCTTCAATTTCCTCGGAAAATTCGGGTCGGGGATACAGCCTTTATTCGTTTGTCGTTAGATATGCAGCCTCAAAAATCGAGCGAAAGTTCGAGTGAAAGACAACCTTCAGAAAATGAAATTGTTCTTATCCAGCAAGTCTTTGATAAATATCATGTTATTATTGAAACACGTTTGGAACTAGCCGGTTTTGATTATTTGCCTATTGGCGAAATTAGCGAAGCCCTATTGCCGTGGAAAGCCGTTGCGTTTAATTGGAATATCCGACCAGGGGATCAAGGTTTCTATCGCGGAACAATATGGATGCATATAAAATTCCTTCCTAAGAATGGTGGAGATGAAATTCGTCAACTTTTGACTGCACAAACCGTTGAAATCGAATCAATTGATTTATTAGGTCTAGATGGTACTATCGCACGAATATTGGGCAGCATTGGGCTTGTGATTGGTGTATTGTTGAATTTGGAATTCTTCCTTAGAAAGAAATCGAGAGGTTGAAACTATTTCAGAAGGCGAGAAGAATAACGTTATGGAGGAAGATTATTAATGTTGGATATAAAAACTTTCATTGTGGGACCAATACAAACGAATGCTTTCTTGTTGGGCGATTCAATAACTAAGGAAGCAGTTGTAATTGATCCAGGGTGGGATGGAAAAATTATCTATCAAGAAGCAAACAAATCCGAGTGGAAAATCACTGCGATATGGTTAACCCATGCTCACTTTGATCATATCGGTGGTGTGCCAGATTTGATCAATATACAAAAACCTTCCCCAGAATTAGCTTTGCATAATAAAGATCTGAGATTATATCAAGAGGGGGGTGGAGCGGCGATGTTTGGGTTACATATACCGCCTCTCCCAGAACCGACTTCCTATCTAAAGCATGATCAGGTTATAAGGGTGGGTAATTATGAATTTATCGTTAAGCATACGCCCGGACATACACAAGGGCATGTCATCTTCGTTTCAAAATCGCAAGGATTAGTTTTCTGTGGAGATCTGATTTTTAGTGGTAGTGTCGGTAGGACCGATTTCCCGGGTGGTAGTTATCATCAATTGATCGAGAGTATCCATTCCGAGATACTCCCATTGGATGATGAAACCCAATTATATTCCGGTCATGGACCTGTAACTACTGTCGGTGAGGAACGCGTAAGTAATCCTTTTCTGATTTAGTTTTGTTAAAAGTGGAGTATATTATTCGTGGGCTTATCTGTATTGAGTGATGATAAACCCACGATTATTATAGATGGTAAATTGATTTTTTATAACCAAATCAAAGTTTGAATTATTTCGCGTAATCTACTGCTCTGGTTTCTCGGATAACAATGACTTTTATCTGTCCGGGGTACTGCATCGTGTCTTCAATTTTCTTGGAAATATCACGCGCCATATGGATTGAGGCTAGATCATCGACTTCTTCCGGCTTTACGAAAATTCTAACCTCTCTCCCTGCTTGGAGTGCATAGCTTTGTGTAACACCTTTATGAGAATTTGCAATATCTTCCAATGCCCTGACACGTTTTAGATATTGTTCTAAGCTCTCTCTACGGGCGCCAGGACGTGCTCCGGAAATTGCATCCGCAGCTTCGACAATTGCTGCTTCAACACTCTCTTGTTCAACTTCATGATGATGAGCTTCTATGGCATTAACTACTCTATCATTAATCCCATATCTCTTTGCGATTTCTGCCCCAAGTTGAGCATGGGTTCCTTCCATATTATGGTCGACCGCTTTTCCTAGATCATGTAAGAGTCCTCCAAGACGGGCGACCTCAACATCTCCACCGATCTCTGCCGAAATAACTGCAGCTAATTTTGCGGTTTCAACCGCATGCGCTAATTGGTTTTGACCGTAAGATGTGCGGAATCTAAGTCGTCCTAAAGTTTTTACTATCTCACGATTTAAACTAGGAACTCCAGCTTCAAAAATGGCTTGTTCGCCAGCTTCAATGATTTCGCGATCCATCTGCTTTTGTTCGTTTTTAAGTACTTTCTCGATATGAGCGGGATGAATGCGACCGTCTTGGATAAGCTTTTCTAAAGCACGTCGTGCGGTTTCTCGTCGCACTGAATCAAAGCATGAGATGGTAACTGTTTCTGGTGTGTCATCGACGATGACATCCACCCCCGCTGCTTGTTCAAAGGCATGAATATTGCGCCCATTCCGTCCGATAATCCTTCCTTTCATTTCATCAGAAGGTATTTCAACAGCGGATGTTGTTACTTCTACGACATGTTCCGATGCGACGCGTTGGATGGCTTCTGCGATTAGCTTCCTTGCCCGATTTTCCCCTTCTTCGCGCGCCTCTAATTCAATTTGTCGAATAATCCGTGCCATATCTTGGCGAGCATCACGTTCAGCGTTCGCTAGAACCATCGTGCGTGCCTCTTCTTGTGTCAATTTTGAGATGCGCTGTAATTCCTCTTGCTGATCTTGATATAGCTTCTCTATCTCATTGCTGCGTCTGTCAATCGAACTCTGGCGTTTATTGAGGATTAATTCGCGTTTTTCATGACGTTCGACTCGAATGTCTAACTCCTCACGGCGTTTTTGTAAGCGATCATCTTCCTTGCTAATTTCGTTCCGTTTTCTGTCGATATCATCTTCCGCTTTTTGTTTTATGCTGATTGCTTGATCACGCGCTTGTATTTCGATCTCACGAGCTTGTTCCTTAGCTTGCTCTAGGATTCTCTCGGCTTCATCTTTCTGTTTTAGTTTTGCTTTTTCCACAAGAATTTGCTTGATGAAATATCCTAGAACTAGCCCAATGATCATCACAATTAGCATAATAGACAGCCAAATCACGATGTTTAAATTTCCGTTCATAAGTCAACCTCTTCTTCCTTAAAAGGAGAATCTTCAGTTTTTATATTATCCCAAACCTGGTTTATAGCGGTTAGAATCACATCATAACTAAAACCACGCTGGTTTAAATGCCGATACAATTTTTGTCGAAATGTTTGATAGTCTGAATTTAAAAATTTATTTGATTTCTTAAGAGTCGCTTTATACGCGAGTGTTTCTTCGTCTAGATTTTCAAGTAATGGATCAATGATTTGTGGGTTAATCCCATGTTGCTTTAATTCGAATTCAAGCGCTCTTTTACCACTTGGTCGGAATTCGGAACGATTTTCAATCCATGTTTTTGCAAATTGTTTGTCGTCGAGTAATCCATTGTTTAAACACTTCTGGATAACTAATTCGACCACCTCATCATTGAGATTGTGTTTTTGAAGATTTTTCCGCACTTCTTCGGTTGATCGTGGTCTGTAGCTAATGAATTTTATCGCTTGTTGAATCGCGATTTCTTGTGCATCATTATCCTTCAGCTGTTTTATTTTTTCATCGCTAATCTCTTGCCCAATTTCTAACCAAGCTGAAACGATCCTGGAAAGTCCGAATGCAAAATCCCCGTCTAAATAAACATTTACACGTTTTGGATTCTTTTTTTGAGGTTGAAGTGCAGTAATCTTTCTTGTCATTAAAAAAAACCGTATTCTGCCAGCACTGGCTACGGTTTTTAACTCCAAAGATGACCGTATTTGAGTTTTACTCGTGTGGTATGTTCTATAGATGTGTTTTGACTACCCAGTGTTGATAGGGTATCGTGATTGGTCTGCTAGAAAAATTACTTAATCATTGGATTCATTAGTCTTATGATTAGTAGGACCATTATCACTATTCCCAAGATATGCCGTATTTATTAACTGCATAGGATACACACCATCACTAATATAAATAGCGATCAAAATTCTCAGAGCACAGCATCAAAAAGATGCATTACTTGGTCAAACCGTAGCCGCATACACTTACGAATGAAGCGGCGTTCATTTGCGCTTCGTAGTGTTCACAAGCTCTTATTAATCGTACTCCTGGAAATGCTTGGTAACATTATTCGCGCATTCAATTATTAAACTCCTGCTCGGAAATTTCCGAAATTAGAAATGGTTGAGTTATCTGAGCAGGCATATTGAAAAACTGGTGAATTTCCTTCTCAATTTGATAAGCAAGGTTCTTATTTTCTTTGATGAATTCAACCATCTCTTGATAATTGCATCCAAGAAATTGATCTTGGTGATACCAACTAAAACCTTGCTTTACAATAATTTTATATTTAATCCCAAAAGATAGAATCTCACCAATTTTATCAACACCTCTATTATACATGAAAATGGTAAATTCTGGGTGATAAAAATGATGACTGATCGTATTTTTTATTATTTTTACCTGAATAGTCTGACCGATTATTATTCCATTTTCGAAGACAGCATTACCCTCATTTAGGTTAAGGCGAATGGCTGCGTGTAATCCCAAACTCAATCGAGAGAGATTACTAGCAAGATTATGATAGATATCAGAGAGTTGATCAGGGATCAAATTTGTAAAGATTATGCAAGTTTCCAGATTGTTCTTTTGATTTCCGAATTTTCTCAATTTCCTTGAGAGGATTTCTTCGAAAGTAATTTCATCATGCGCCCAAAGGGACTGGTTTTCTTCATCGCGTGGAATTAATGAAGAAATCGAGTCAACAACGATGAGAGAGAATGCTCCGGAGTGGGTTAACATCTCCAAAATATTTAACGCATCCTCAGCATAGATCGTACGGCTTATGAATAAACGTTCTGGGTCGATTTTATATTGATCACATAACTCGGGGTAAATACCAAAATCACTGTCGATAATCGCACAGACACCGCCTTTTTTTTGAGCTTCAGCAATGGTATGTAAACACAGTGTCGTTTTCCCGCTAGAATCTAGACCTCGTATTTCAACAAAGTTACCACTTGGAAAACCGCCACAGCCTAAAGCATAATCGAGGCGCAAGGAGCCTGTCGGAATTATATTATAATGGTACGAATTCATGTAATTGCTCGTGAGCGATCCTCAAAATAATCCGTTAAAGGATTTCATCGCTTCTTTTGATCTTTTTTCTAGAAAGATTTTATCAAAGAAATTATGGATTGAATATTGCTTTTCATGATAATTGTTATTACCTCATTGGAGAATATTATGGTTATTGAGAAGAAAATCTGTTTTGTTTGTCTGGGTAATATTGTTAGAAGTCCTTTAGCGGAAAATCTCTTTTTATATCAGGCGAATGCAGCAAACGTAGTTGAAAAGTATGAGGTGGACTCAGCAGGTACAAGCGCATACCATATCGGTGAACGTCCTGATGCGCGTATGCGCCGTGTTGCGGCATCCCATGGATTAAAATACGATGGGGAAGCGCGTCGATTCTCGAAGCGAGACTTAGATTATTTTGATCTAATTATCGCTATGGACAGGGAGAATATTTTTGATTTAGAATATCTGATAAGCGCTAACGATCATAGAGAAAAAATTCACCTACTCAGGGAATTCGACCCTTTAGCTGAGAAAGGCGCCATTGTGCCTGATCCGTATTATGGCGGCATCCATGGTTTTGAAGAGACATATAAGATTATAGAACGCTCAACACTTGGATTATTGCAAGCCCTAGAGGCGGATCAATTGAATAGTTATAAAAGTTAGAAATTTAATTTTTGGAGAATATGTTGGTGGTCTCTCGGATAATCATTGATTGGTTAGAAGAAAGCCGACTTGGTAGTATAACAAATATCAATCATGTCTCTGGTGGATGTATTAATCAAGGCGCGCGTCTGGAGACTTCTTCTGGAAAAACATTTTTCTTAAAAACAAATATGAGAGCGCCAGAGGATATGTTCCAGCGTGAGTCGGAA
Organism: uncultured Anaerolineaceae bacterium; assembly: GCA_964547225.1. Taxonomy (GTDB): domain Bacteria; phylum Chloroflexota; class Anaerolineae; order Anaerolineales; family UBA4823; genus CAZJMV01. Next base: position 26,900 of record CAZJMV010000201.1, read on the forward strand.
GGTTTGCTCGCTTTGATGCAGCCAGGAACACCTCGTGTCCCAGTCCCATATCTTTATGATGCAGATTTTCTTCTGCTCGAAGATCTCCTGCCTAGCTCCCCTCGCTCAGATTATTGGGAAGAATTTGGCAGGCGTCTTGCTGTTCTTCATCAGGTAACTTCAGATTATTTTGGTTTTTCGCATGATAATTATATTGGTAGTACTTTTCAACCTAACCCACGCATGGAAAATGGTTACCTCTTCTACGGACAACAACGTTTATGGTTTCAAGCACAATTAGCGCGGGATAGAGGATTGCTCAATTCTGACGATGTGAAAGCGATTCGTAAATTGGTGAAAAGGTTAGAGGAATATATTCCCAAACAACCAGCCTCATTAATCCATGGGGATCTTTGGTCTGGAAATGTAATTACTGATGAAACTGGGGCGCCAGCGATGATTGACCCAGCAGTTTATTATGGTTGGGCTGAAGCTGAATTAGCGATGACAGCGCTTTTTAGGGCTTTTCCAGAATCATTCTATCACTCCTATGAAGACGAGCGATCGCTTGAGAAAGGATATCGAGATAGATTTCCAATCTATAATTTGTATCATATATTAAACCACTTGAATTTGTTCGGACGTAGTTACTATCATCAAGTGCATACTATTCTCAAGCGATATTCCTGAAAACAAATTTCCAATTTGTTGATATCTATTTATTATCTATTCTGATCAAATTAGAATGAGAAATAATCTTTAAAATCGGGATTCCAACCTTCTGGAATATATTCTCCGCTTGTAATGGCTTGGTGATAATTGCCAAAATAATTTCCACTCTGAATATTCTCGATCGCGGAACGAAAGCGATCTATTTCAGCCGTAGTGTTGTACAAACCAAATGAGACTCGAATCAGTCCCGGCATTTCTCTACGGTCGCCAGCGAGCATATTTGCTCTGACTGTATTGGCTTCAGATGGTGATACGTGAAGAAGATGCAAGATATAGGGGTGTGCGCAGAAACAACCACTCCTCACGCCAATTCCAAATTCATGTCCAAGAATTGCAGCAACTTTAAAATGGGAAATCCCTTCAATTTTTATTGGAATAACACCAAGTCGTTCTGATGCTTGGTCTGCGTTGTGATTACCGAAGACTTCTACACCCCTCATCGTGGATAATTGCTCAAGGATATGATAGGTTAATTCGGTTTCGTGTGCAGCAATCTTATCATAACCAATTCGGCTTAGTTCTTTAGCCGCGATTGCCATTGCAATAGCGCCAACTGTATTTGGACTACCAGCTTCATCTTTTTCTGGAGGTTCTGCCCAGGTCACTTCATTAAGCGTGACAATTTCAACGGTTCCGCCTCCTTGATAATCGGGATCACCTTCTGCGAAAATATCCTTTCGACCGATTAACGCGCCGGTTCCAAATGGGGCATACATTTTGTGAGCAGAAATGGATACGAAATCTAGATGGGAGGGATCGTCTAGGCTTCTCATATCAACTTTACGGTGAGGCGCTAGTTGAGCGCAATCCACAAGTATTTTTCCACCTACCGCATGCACTTTTTCAGCTAATCGATGATAAGGGTTGATAAAACCTGTTACATTGCTAGCGCCAGTGATTGTGAGTAATGCAATTTGATTGCCAAATTCTTTTAACTTCTTGTCCAGGTCTTCTTCATCTAAACGACCATCTTTTGTCAATGCAATATGAATGGTATTTGTTACAGAACGCCAGGGGAGATCGTTTGAATGATGTTCCATACCGCTGGTGAGCACAATATTTCTTTTCTCTGTAAATGGAAAACGATGAGCTAGCTTATTGATCGATTCGGTCGTGTTCTTACCGAAAATACAGATGTGTTCGGCAGGATTGGCGCCTACAAATTCAAGTATTGTCTCTCTAGCTTTCTCATAAGCATAAGTCGAAAGTTGGCTTTTAAAACCCGTTCCTCGATGTACGCTGCTGTAGAAGGGTAAAAATGAATTGATGGAATCTTGAACGATTCTTAAAGACGGCGTTGAAGCAGCATTATCAAAGTTGATATATTGAGTTTTACTGCCATCTAATAGGGGAGCTATTTCATGGGTTCCTATGAACAGGTTTTCATATGAGTATTGTGATTTAGGTGCGGACATTTTGATTCCTCTTCAATAAATAATTATTAAATCCAGTTGTGAAAATGATAGTAAAAAAGTACTAGTATAAAATTGATTTTCTGAATTGGTGGTAATAAAACCTTGCATTTCAAACGAAATTCGGCTAGAATGGTAGTATCGTGGGAGAAAGTGGGACGAAGTGGAGCGCTGGTGTAGGTGCCAGCGTTTGATTATTAATGGAGAGGTTAGAACGTATGTTCTTGGGTCGTTTCTACCACAATTTAGATGATAAAGGGAGGCTGACCGTCCCTGCACGTTTTCGAGATGATTTATCCAATGGTGGTGCATATGTTATGCAGGGCTTCGACCAGAACCTATTGGTTCTTCCGACAGTTTCATTTGATGCTTTATCCCATCGCATTAGTAAGATGAGTATGACTGATCCGACAGCGCGTTTGCTTCGAAGATTATTATATTCATCTGCTAACCACGTTACGGTTGATAATTCTGGACGTATTTTGCTTCCACAATATCTAAGAGAAGCTGTAAATCTCGATATTCAGGTCGTAGTTGTAGGAAATGGTGAATATTTTGAAATTTGGTCTCCAGATGAATGGTCAAAACAAGATGATCTCTTGCTCGATGCTCAGATGAATGCTCATCGTTTCTCTGCGTTGGATTTGACCTCCGAGTAAGTGGATTTTCTGTAATGACTATTGACGATGACGGTTTAGTTCACCGTCCTGTACTTTACCATGAAATTATACACGCTTTACAGCCAAAAGAAAAAGGGTTATATGTGGATTGTACGCTTGGGGCAGGTGGTCATGCGTGGGGTATTCTGGATGCATCCTCTCCTTCTGGTAAATTACTGGGTTTTGAGGTGGATCCTCAAGTGTTGATCATTGCAAAGGAACGATTAGCTATCTTTGGTTCAAGGGCGATTATTGTCCAAGCCTCTTATATTACTTTGATGCAGCAATTATTAAGTGTCGGTTGGGCAAAAGTTGATGGAATCATCCTCGATCTTGGTGTCTCTTCATTACAGTTGGATACTCCAGAAAGAGGGTTTTCATTTCGTTATGATGCTCCTTTAGATATGCGTTTTGACCCTAGTAATCCTGTAACTGCTGAGGATATCGTTAATTCCTTCTCAGAGAAAGAATTAGCTGACTTGTTGTATCACTATGGCGAAGAAAAGAAGTCCCGCCAAATAGCTAGGTTACTTATTGCCTCACGTCCAATTTCGTCCACTGGACGATTAGCAGAGCTTGTTACTCGAGCATTAGGTAAAACTAAGCGCTCTTCTCATGGGACATCTATTCATCCAGCTACCAGAACGTTTCAGGCTTTAAGAATTGCCGTGAACAAAGAGTTGGATGCGCTTGAAACAGTACTACCTCAAGCCGTGAGTGCGCTTGCCACGGGTGGACGATTAGCTGTGATCTCATTCCATTCGTTGGAAGATAGGATCGTTAAGGACTTTTTCCGTAGAGAGTCCAAGGACTGTATTTGTCCTCCAAAGCAGCCACAATGTACTTGCGATCATCATGCACAAATCACTGAAATCACACGTCATCCCATAATACCGACACTGGAAGAAAAGAAGAAATTTCCTCGTTCGCGTAGCGCAAAGTTAAGGGTTGCGCAAAAGTTAGATCAATGAAAAAATATACCTTTTCTTTTATCGCTCTGGCACATTATTTGCAAGTTAAAGGTTATAAATAGTAAGAAAAGTCTTAAGAATATGGATCAATTATCTGGATTTGCACAACAATATATTCAAGCGCCTTGGCGAAAACAACTGCAAATCATTGGTATGTTTGCTCTTGTTCTCGTTCTTGTGGCGTTAGTTGCACTTTTGTATCTGAATATTAGTGCGCGTGCAACTAGGGTTGGTCGTGAGATTCAGTTTATGCAGGATGATATCGAAGGGCTCGATTTAGAGATCGAAGATATGTACTCTAATCTTTCTATGATCCTATCAGCAGAAGAAATGGAGAAGCGCGCAATCAAGCAAGATTTTGTTCCTTTGGGCAGTGATGATGTCCTTTATCTAAAAGTCTCAGGTTATGTGGAGCGACATGCAGTTGTTTTAGCACCAATTTCTGATCGCTCTGTTCAAAGCGCTTCTGTCAAACCGGTTGAGTATACAGAGTCCTTGTTGGATTGGTTAGAACGACGCTTCCAGAAGTATTATATGCCTTTGGCTGAGGTATGGTATGAGTGACAAAGAAAGAAATAGACGATATTCATTTATCGGTGCTTTATTATTTGCGTTACTGGTATCAGTGATCATTCAAGTCGTCCGTGTGCAAGCAAGCCCTGATTATGTGGAAGAGATTCGCAATATTGGAGCAAATTATTCCACTGAGCCAAGAATGCTAAATCCAGCGCGAGGGCAAATTTTAGACCGCTGGGGAAACCTATTGGCAGCAAACCATACCGTTTATGAAATAGGTGTCGAGTTACAGTTTGTTGAAAATCCGCATACGATAGCGCAGACGTTAAATGCTGTTTTAGGTCTGGATTACGCTGATGTCAGTTTTTCGGCTAGCTTGGAGCCTTCTGAGAATGCAGTCTACGCTACGCTTGCGGATAATGTGTTACCAGAAGATTATGAAAAACTAAAAGTCATCAAAGACCAGATCGATGAGGCGTTTAAGGAAAGCAAAGAAGATGATGCACCAAGTTTACGAGGATTAATTTTCAGACCACATCTTGCAAGGTTCTACCCTGAAAATTCTTTAGGATCAAACATTCTTGGTTTTGTAAATCGAGAAGGAACTGGATATTTTGGTGTCGAGCAGTATTTTGATGATTTAATTTCAGGTGTACCGCAGACAATTCGCGTTCCCAAGGATCCGAATCGTGTAAAAGAACTTCCGAGCATTCCGGATGGCGCGAGTATTATCCTGACGATTGACCGCTCTATTCAACGAACGATGGAGCAGATCATTGATGAAGCAGTAATCAGTAGTGGTTCCGAATCTGGTACGATCGTAGTCATGGATCCAGAGACAGGTGAAGTGCTTGCTATGGCGGTTACACCTAGGTTGGACCTGAATGAATACTGGCAATATTACGAGTTGTTTCCTGATGAAACACCCTTTAATCGTGCTGTAAGTCAGACTTACGAGCCTGGGTCAGTTTTTAAAGTGCTTACGATGTCATCTGCGATTGATGCCGGTGCAGTTTCTACAGATACTACTTTTGTTGATACAGGTGTCATTGAAGTAGGAGGTTGGTTGATCTATAACTGGAATATGGGCGCCTGGGGACCCCAAACCATGACGGGTTGTATGCAACATTCACTCAATGTCTGTTTAGCTTGGGTTGCTACACAACTGGGTGCGCGAGACTTTTATCGTTATTTAGATGCCTTTGGCATTGGTCATCATACTGGCATCGAGCTGGCTGGAGAAGCGTCAGGACGTTTGAAGTCAATTACCGATAAAGATTGGACTGAAACTGAATTGGGAACAAATTCGTTCGGTCAAGGTGTCTCAGTTACGCCTATTCAGATGGCTGCTGCAATTTCTGCGCTCGCTAATGATGGGCGAATGATGGCGCCACATATCGTTCGTTCGGTAGTATATGAAGGTTATCAATATGATATTGAACAAAGAGTTGTGAATATGCCAATAAGTGCAGAAAGTGCGCATAAGATGACAAACATGTTGGCTGAATCACTTGAGATTGAAGCTTCAGATGCGTTAGTGCCTGGGTATCGAGTTGCTGGAAAAACCGGTACCGCTGAGATTGCGACAGATCGAGGCTATACGACAAATTTGACGAATGCTTCGTTTGTTGGATGGGGACCCGTCGAAGACCCAAAGTTCTTGATCTATGTTTGGTTAGAGAAACCGACTATCTCTCCATGGGGTTCGATTGTGGCTTCTCCAGTGTTCAGTGAAGCGGCTCAAAAACTAGTCGTCTTAATGAATATTCCACCAGATGATGTTCGATATCAACTTGAAGGTGAATGATCGATTTAATTATGTTAACAATCGCTGATTTATTAGAAGCATTAAGTGGAAAAAGACCTCCTTGGGCAGCTCAACCCTTTACAGATATTATTATTGATTCCAGGGATGCAAAGCCGGGTTCATTATTCTTTGCATTTAAAGGTGAACGATCGGACGGTCATGATTTTATTTCGGATGTCTTTCGGCAAAGAAGTTATGTGGCAGTCATTCAGGAGGACTTATCCGACCGCTTTGATGTCATTGATCTTAGAGACCCGCAGAATGTCCAAGACATACCTAGAAAAGATCTTCCATTCTGCATCCTAGTGAAGGATAGTCTAGAAGCATTGCAAACAGCAGCGCGCTTTTGGCGGAGAAAGTTCTCTCCGCGGGTGATTGGAATCACAGGTAGTGTTGGGAAATCAACTACAAAAGAATTAGTTGCTGCGGTGCTTCGTCAACGTTTCCCTACACTAAAAAATGAAGGCAATTTAAATAACGAGATCGGATTGCCTCTCACGATGCTTCACATGGAGGAAAAACACAAAAAAGCTGTCTTGGAGATGGGTTTTTATGTTCCTGGTGAAATTGCGCTTCTCTGTGACATTGCTCTCCCTCAAGTAGGTGTTATCACGAATATTGGAATGGTGCATGCAGAGCGAGCTGGATCACAAGAAGAAATCGCACGTGGAAAAGCGGAGCTTGTTCAAGCTCTTCCTCCCGCACCGGAGGGTATCGCGATTCTAAATATTGACGACCCATTTGTCCGAAAAATGGCTGAATTAACTCAAGCGCAAGTTTTTTATTATGGATTAGATCCCGATGCACATCTGTGGGCTGATCATGTGGAAGGACTGGGGCTTGATGGCATCCGCTTCCGATTACACTTTCAAAATGAAGTCCTTTATATACGTGTACCTTTGATAGGACGGCATTCTGTGCATACTGCTCTGCGTGCAACCGCAGTTGGATTGCTGGAGGGTTTGACTTGGCAAGAAATTGTGAATGGATTACGATCACAAAAATCTCAATTACGGCTTACAACTGTACATACAAAAAGTGGCGCTCTCGTTTTAGATGATACGTATAATGCTTCGCCTCAATCCACTATGGCAGCTTTGAATCTATTGGCAGAATTTGAAGGAAATAAGATCGCAATTTTAGGCGATATGTTAGAGCTTGGTCAATATGAACGTTATGGGCACGAGATTGTTGGTTTACGTGCCGCGGAAGTTGTTGATGAACTGATCACGGTCGGTGAAAGAGCTAAGATCATTGCAGAAGTAGCCAAAAAATCTGGTCTTTCTTCAGAGAAAATAATTTCATTCGATCTATGTGAGGAAGTCATTTCATATATCTACAATCGATTGAATGAGAATGATATTGTTTTAGTTAAAGGATCGCGTGGAATGCATCTTGACGAAGTTGTCAGTGCGTTGGAGGTTGTAAAATGACCCAAGCTCCGATGACATTAGCCTTGGCTGGTTTGGGATTTCTTTTATCTGTAATTTGGGGTGAGCCATTGATAAAAATTTTACGTTTTTTCAAGGTCGGAGAATCGATACGCGTAGATGGTCCGGAACGTCATTTTTCGAAATTGGGCACACCCACCATGGGTGGTGTTCTTATCATTTTGCCTGTCCTCTTGCTAACGGTTATGCTTAATGCAACCGATCTAGTCGGCTTGAGGTATTTAGGTCGTTCGGTTTTAGTGCCACTGGGTACGATGGTCTTATTTGCTGTTTTGGGCGCTGTGGATGATTGGGCTGGATTACGCGGTACTAGAAGCTCCAAAGGTATGCGAGCACGCACGAAGTTTATCTTCCAAGTGATTTTTGCGATCTTTATTGCTTGGTTCTTGCGTTATATGCTCAAGTCGCCTCAAATGTATATCCCTGGATTGGCTGTTCAGATCAAGCTTGGTTTTTGGTATATTCCTGTAGCTGCGTTCATGATTGTTTATTCATCCAATGCTGTCAATTTGACAGATGGTCTTGATGGTTTGGCGGGATTGATCTCTGCAACCGCATTCATTGCTTATGGAGGCATCGCCCTAATTCAGGGACAAATCTTTTTAGCACGTTTCTGTTTCACGGTTGTTGGCGCGATTTTTGGTTTTTTGTGGTTCAATGTTCATCCTGCACAATTATTTATGGGAGATACGGGGGCATTATCACTTGGGGCAACTTTGGCAGTTGTTGCCCTTATGACTGGACATTGGGTCTTATTACCTTTGATCTCGATAATTCCATTTAGCACGGTATTAAGTGTTGTTTTGCAAGTTGCATATTTTAAATTAACAGGAGGACGACGGTTATTTAAAATGTCTCCCCTTCATCATCATTTTGAACTATCTGGATGGAGTGAGACGCAGGTGGTACAACGATTTTGGCTGATTAGTCTTTTATTTGCTATGTTAGGTGTTTCATTGGTTGTGGTGTGATGAGTAAAATGATTGATTATAAAAATATGCGCGTAGTTGTTATTGGGGCTGCTCGCCAGGGTATGGCTCTTTCGAGATATCTGGTGGAACATGGCGCATATGTGGTTTTAAATGATCGCCGCTCAGTCACTCAAATGTCGCATACCTTGGATGCTTTAGCGGATCTCTCCAAGAGAGAAAATGCTCTTCAGTGGGTCCTTGGTGGACATCCTCTGAGTCTATTAGATCAAGCGGATTTGGTATGTGTCTCGGGTGGTGTTCCTCTCACGCTCCCACTGCTTCAAGAAGCACAGGCAAAGAATATTCCACTTTCAAATGACTCACAGATTTTCTTAGAGGTTGCACCCTGTAAAGTGGTTGGGATTACCGGTTCAGCAGGCAAGACAACGACAACCTCTTTGTTTTATCAGATCACCCAGGAAATCCATGATCCGATTTCACACGCTTTTCGGAAAGCTTGGATTGGAGGCAATATTGGTTCTCCTTTGATCAAAGAAGTAGATCAAATGTCTTCTGAAGACTTAGCGATTATGGAATTATCCAGTTTCCAATTAGAGATCATGGAAAAATCACCTCAAGTCGCAACGGTATTGAATCTAAGTCCCAATCATCTTGATCGACATGGAACCATGGATGTTTATCGATCTGCCAAAGCGCATATTTTGGATTATCAAAATAAAAATGACCTCGCAATCTTAGGACGCGATGATCCAGGCGCTTGGGGAATGCGCTCAAGCGTACAAGGAAGACTGGTTTCTTTTGGAAAATCTGTGATGAAATATGAACAAGAGGGGACTTTTTTGTCAGGAGAAAGTATCTATTGGGAAAGTAAGGAGAATCATGCTCGTAAGATAGACGAGAATTCCTTAGCGCGTAGGGTCTGTATCATTTCTCAAAATGAAATACCTTTACGCGGTGAGCATAATTTGCAGAATGTATTAGCTGCCAGCGCAATCGCGATGGCAATCGATTTTCCTCCAGAAGCGGTTTCTTCCGCAATAAGAAAATTTAAGCATATTCCTCATCGTCTAGAATTTATTCGATCATGGGGAGGCGCGGATTGGTATAATGATTCGATTGCTACAGCTCCCGAAAGATCAATTGCAGCAATCAAATCCTTCGATGAGCCGATTGTCTTGTTGGCGGGAGGACGTGATAAGGATTTACCTTGGGATGAATTTGTTGATCTTGTCCGAGATCGCGTTGATCATTTGATTCTATTCGGTGAAGCTGCTGAAAAAATCCAAAACACATTTCAACTCTCAGAACAAAAACACCTGACGATCGAGCGTTGTACTTCATTACAAGATGCTGTCCAATTGGCATCTGAGATCATCGAGCCTGGCGATGTCGTCCTTCTTTCCCCAGGAGGGACTAGCTTTGATGAGTTTGCTGATTTTGAAGAACGTGGAAATTATTTCTCACAATGGGTGAGGAAATTACCATGACTACCATCGACAAGCGCTCGAGGAACCGAAAGAGTATGCCCTCTTTTTTGAACTTTGGTTCAAATCAGAAAGCATCGCAAGGTGTACGATCTCGAATAAAACCAGTGAACAATCAACGCATTATTGATATAAAGATCGATGTCCCTCTATTATTGGTTGTGAGCACATTAATGGTTTTCGGGTTGATTATTTTATATTCAGCTAGTTATGATATTTCCTTCCAAATATTTGATGACTCTAGCGTATTATTTTTTCGACAGATCCGCGCTATGCTCTTAGGTATTGTGGCAGCGACTTTTATGTTGTTTTTTGATTATCATAAATTCACGCGTTATAGCATCTATATGGTTGCATTTACTCTCCTAGCTTTAGTGATTGTTTTAATAGTTAGAGATGATTCAAGTAATGTCACGCGAGGGCTTTTTCAAGGTTCAGTGCAGCCATCTGAGTTTGCGAAACTTGTTATCATTATTTATCTTGCAGTTTGGCTCCATTCGAAACGCGATCAACTAAAAGATATCCAATTTGGTCTTCTGCCTTTGGGGATTATCTTGAGCATTTTTTGTGCATTGGTGATGATGCAGCCGGATATCAGTGTTGTGGTCACTATTTTGCTTTTAGGCGGCTTGATGTTCTTCTTGGCAGGTGGAGATCTAAAGCAAATTGTCATGTTATTGTTATTGACGATAGGTTTTGGAGGATTGATCCTCTTAGTAATACCTTACAGCATGACACGCGTCGAAGATTTCTTTTCTGGGTTAAGAGAACCAATTAGAGGTTCATACCAAGTATTGAGATCATTTGATGCCTTTATTAAAGGAGGTTGGTTTGGCGTTGGGATTGGTAAAGGAGAAACAAAATTAACCGATTTTCCAGTACCCCACACTGACAGTATTTTCGCGGTCATTGGAGAAGAGACAGGAGTCTTAGGGGCGATTGTGTTGGTTGCTCTTTTTTCCTTATTACTCTGGAGAGGAATTCTGATCTCTTTGAAAGCTCCTGATGATCTCGGTTCACTTTTGGCGGCAGGATTAACGGTCTGGATTGTTACAGAAGCTTTTATTAACATGGCTGTTATGGTTAATCTACTGCCTTTTGCTGGTAACGCATTACCATTTATTAGTTCTGGAGGTTCGAGTCTATTTGTATGTCTGGTAGCGATAGGAATAATAATGAATATTTCCTATCAAGCGAAACATAAGATGGAAGGTAAGGAAAGCAATGCGATTGTTGATTTGCGCAGGCGGGACGGGGGGCGGCGTATATCCAGCCCTCGCAGTTCTTCAAGCCGCTGAAAATTCTGAAAGGAAGTCAATTTCCTCAAACTCAACAGTAAGATCTGTTGATGATAAGGATATCAATTCTTCTTTTCAGGTTCTTTGGATCGGTAGTGAAGGAGGCATGGAGATTGGTTTGATCAAGAAGGAATCTATTCCTTATAAGACCATACCCGCTGCAGGGGTACATGGTGTCGGTTTGAAGCATCTTCCTGGGAACTTGCTGAAGTTACTGCGCGGATATTTCAAATCCAGAAAGATCTTAGATAGCTTTCAACCGGATGTGCTCCTCTTTACAGGTGGATTTGTTGCTGTTCCTATGGCTCTTGCTGCCATAAAATATCCTTCTCTCTTGTTCGTCCCTGATATCGAACCTGGCTTAGCGTTGAAATCAATTGCTCGTTTTGCTGATCATATCGCTATTTCAATACCAGATTCTAAAAAATTTTATTCGCGCTCCGATAATATTTCCGTTACAGGCTATCCAGTGCGTAAAGATTTGAAGAAATGGAGCAAACAACAAGCTCTGCAAATATTGGGTCTAAAACCAGATATCCCTATCTTATTCGTTTTCGGGGGTAGTAAAGGCGCTCGCTCGATCAATCGTACCCTCGACCCGATAATCGAAACACTTTTACAAACCATGCAAGTGATCCATATCACCGGTGAACTTGATTGGCATGAGTTTGAACATAAGCAGAAAGACATGATTGAAAATAACGTTGATCCTAGCCTGGTAGAACGTTACAAAATTTTTCCATATTTATACGAACAGATGGGTGCAGCATTAAGCGCGGCTGATCTGGTTGTCTCACGATCGGGGGCATCCATCTTAGGGGAATTTCCTGCCTTTGGGCTTCCTGCCATCTTGGTTCCTTATCCACATGCTTGGCAATATCAATATGTCAATGCAGAGTATTTAGAGTCTCAAGGCGCAGCGATTATTGTCCGTGATGGAGAGCTCTCTGAAAAATTGCTCTCAACTATTTCTGAAGTGATGCGTGACCCTTATAAAAGAAAAGAGATGAGTCAAGCTATGCGGAAACTTGATAAACCAGAAGCTGCTGAAAACATCTATCGATTAATAAAAGGACTGTTATTTCAATCAGCCAAGAAAGGGCGTGAACTATGATTAGTATGAATATCGTTTTTTACTTGTTCATTTTCCTTTTTGCATTAATGGGCGCTATGCGTGGCTGGGCGAAAGAGATGCTGGTCATCTTAAGTGTAGTGTTGGCGCTGGCTTTCATTACTGTGATAGAGACCCTGATCCCATTTTTAGGTTCTTATGTGACGAATAATCAAACGGTGCAATTCAATTTCCGGGTTATTACCGTGATAGTAATTGTTTTCTTTGGATATCAGTCACCACGATTTGCCCGTATTTCGCAAGTTGTGGAGAGAAGAGACCGTATCCAGGATGTAATATTAGGAGTTATCTTGGGTGCGTTTAGTGGTTTTATGATTATTGGTACGATTTGGTATTTTGCCAATGAAGCAAGTTACCCAATAATTACAGACTTTGTAGTAATGCCAGGCAGCCAAGTCCCGGGAGGAGAAGATACCTCTCGATTAATAAAAATACTTCCGCCTGTCTGGTTAGGAAAAACGCCAAACATCTTTATTGCTGTTGTGGTTGCTTTTGTTTTAGTGATTGCAGTTTTTGTGTAAGTGGTTTTTTTATGAAACATATTCATTTCATTGGAATCGGAGGAACAGGTTTATCTGCCATAGCGATGGTTCTCTTAGAACGCGGCTTTATGGTTAGTGGATCTGATCAGCATCCATCTAATCGCTTACAACGCTTACAAGAAAAAGGTGCAAAAGTGATCATCGGTCATGACGAAAAGAATATTATTGGCGCAGATCTAATTGTGCGTTCATCGGCTGTACCTGATGATAATCCGGAAATACAAGCTGCCTTGAGAGAAGGGATGCCGGTACTCAAACGAGTGAACTACCTTTCACAACTGATCGCAGATCAGAGATCGATTGCTATTGCAGGAACGCATGGCAAAACTACAACCACTGCTATGCTGGCTTGGGCGCTTTCTTCTTTAGGGTTTGATCCGTCTTATGTCATTGGTGGCGATTCGAAAAATCTAGGAAAAAACGCTCATGCTGGAAACGGCGATTATTTTGTCATCGAAGCGGATGAGTATGATCGTATGTTCCATGGCTTAAATCCCTTCTTGGCAGTTGTAACAAATATTGAACATGACCATCCGGATTGTTACGGAACGAAAGAAGAATTACTCGAAGCCTTTTGGATCTTTGTAGATCAGATCTTACCGAATGGGATCCTTCTCGTTTGCGGAGAAGACCAAGGTGTTCAAGATTTGTTAGGAGCAGTGGCAAGAGAAGATATTCGAATATTCACCTATGGAAAGAATCCGGAATTTGACTTCTATGTATCGGATATCGAGATCAATCAATATAGTGGCTTCACTTTTCAATTTCATGATTCTTTATCTGCATTGGAGAAAACGGTTGATTTGATGATTCCAGGCGAACAAAATGTTCTCAACGCATGCGCAGTCTTAGCTGTTACAGCGCTATTGGAAATCTCTTTACAGGACGCAGCGAAAGCATTGAAAAATTACAAGGGAACAGAAAGGCGCTTTGAAATTGTTGGTGTGGTGAATGGGATCACGTTTATTGATGATTATGCTCATCATCCAACGGAAATAAAAGCTACCCTTGCAGCAGCACGAAGCATTTATAAAGATCACCGGATTTGGGTCGTATGGCAGCCGCATACTTATTCCCGCATTCAGATACTTTTTGACCAATTCTTGGAAGTTTTTTCTGATGCCAATTTCTTATTAATAACCGATATTTATGCAGCCAGAGAATCCGCGCCTGAGGATGGTTTTTCATCAAAAGATCTCGTTGAATCTATAAAAGCACAGGTTGATGTTAGATATCCAGACACAAGATATATTCCGGATGTTTCGGATCTCAGCAAAGATTTTCAGTCGCTGACAATGCTTCTCGAGAAAGAATTGAAACCGAATGATGTTTTGGTAGTTCTCTCTGCGGGAGACGCAAATCAAATTATTCCAGATCTCATGAGCAGGTTTGATCGGAAGCTTGCTTCATATGATGAATTGGTTGATAAATTTGGAAAAAGCGTTCAAAAGAATTTCCCGCTTGCAGTTTATACCTCTGCTCGTATGGGTGGTAACGCTGATTATTTCTATCAAGCTGAAAGTGTGGAAAGCCTGATTGAGATCGTCAGTTTTGTTTGGAAGCATCGCATCCCATTTGTCATGATTGGCGCTGCCTCAAATGTCTTGGTAAGCGAAAAAGGTGTGCGTGGATTAGTGATCCAGAATCGAGCTAATCATATCCATTTGGACGAAGAAGCGGCTACAGTTTGGGCTGAGTCTGGTACTAATTTAGGTGTATTAGCTCGCAAAGTGTCTGAAAGAGGATTTTCAGGATTTGAGTGGGCTGCAGGTATTCCAGGGACTGTTGGGGGAGCTGTCGTTGGCAATGCTGGCGCTCATGGATCTGATATGGCATCCATGCTTATTGTGGCAGATATCTTGCACCTAAATAATAAAGGGTCTGATTTTATTATTGACCGTAGAAATTTTTCTAGAGAGGAGTTGGAATTTTCTTATCGGAGTAGTATTCTGAAAAAGCCTGATAGTTATTCGATTGTTTTAGCAGCGCAATTTCAACTTGTTGCCAGTGAGAAAGAACTTATTCAAGAGAGAATGCGAACTTTTCGTCAGTATCGACAAGAAACTCAACCACCTGGAGCAAGTATGGGTTCTATGTTTAAGAATCCACCAAATGGCTTTGCGGGTCAATTAATTGAGCAGTCTGGTTTGAAAGGCGCGCGAATTGGCGATGTTCAAATTAGTCCAGTGCATGCCAACTTCATGATCAATTTAGGTGAAGCGAAACCTTCAGACGTCTATACGCTTATTCAAAAGGTGCAAAAGACGGTTTTTGAAGAATCTGGCGTTCAATTGGAATTAGAGATCGAATTATTAGGCGATTGGTAATATTATGAAAAGAGAAAGTAAGTTGCGCGTAGCAATACTATTTGGGGGACGTTCAGGGGAACATGAGGTTTCTCTCATGTCTGCGCGCTCAATCTTAGATGTTATTGATCATGAAAAATATTCTGTCACTGAGATTGGTATCACAATTGATGGGGATTGGTATGTGGGGGAGAATGTCTGGGAAGCTTTTCGAAAGAAAGATCTAACAAGTCTATCAAGGGCTGTGATTTTTCCTGAACCTTCTCGTCGCGGATTATATCGAATTGTCGAAACATATCAAGGAGAATTCCTAGAGAGTGTAACAGACCTGGATGTGGTTTTCCCTGTTTTGCATGGGACTTTTGGTGAAGATGGTACCTTACAGGGATTATTTGAGATGGCTGATATCGCTTATGTAGGAGCGGGTGTCTTAGGTTCATCTTTAGGGATGGATAAAGGCATATTTAAAGATATTATGCATACTCATCATATCCCAGTCGTTGATTGGTTTGTGACTACTCGGGATGAAATTGAAAATCAAATTGAGCAAGTTATCCGCAGAGCGGTAGATAGCTGGGGGTTCCCAGTCTTTGTCAAACCAGCTAATTTGGGTTCATCTGTGGGTGTGAGCTGTTGTAAGGCTTCATCGGACTTATTAGAAGGTTTGAAAGATGCAGCAAGATACGATCGACGTGTCGTCGTTGAACGTGGGCTTGTTGCTCGCGAGATAGAAGTTAGTGTATTAGGCAATGAAAATCCAAGAGTGTCTATTCCGGGCGAAATCATACCTAGTAGAGATTTTTATTCTTATGAATCGAAATATATTGATGATGACTCAGAATTATTAATCCCAGCTCCGATCTCACCCGAATTGACTGAACAGGTGCAATCATTAGCCATTCAAGCTTATCGAGCCATTGATTGTGCTGGAATGGCTAGAGTGGACTTTCTGTTGACCAAAGCTGAACAAGGAGGTTTACCCAAGGATACATTATTCCTGAGTGAGCTTAATACCATACCTGGTTTCACGATGATAAGCATGTATCCAAAATTATGGCAAGCTTGTGGATTGCCTTATGCTACATTGATCGATCAACTCATTGAATTAGCGTTAGAGAGAAAAACGCAAAGAGACCGAACCGAGAGGAGATATCAAGAGGTTAGCTAGTATGACTGAGCAAAAGCGACAAGCAAAACGCAAACGCTCGCAAGACAGACAAACTTTAACTCTTACGCAGAAACTTGCACAGATAGGTAAAGCAAGCAAAGCGAAAGATAATAAGGTTAGTTATACACGAACTGATCTACGAAGTAATCGACGACGGATCCGTTCGACGGTAGCCATGCCAGTGGTACCACCGGTTATGGTTCGAGAGCCAAATCCTTATGCGCCGTCTGTTTCAACCTCTCATGCAAGGAAAAAGAAAGCCAGCAGGACGAAGCGACGCTATGATTTTGCGCTTAATATGCCTGGCGTTGAAATCAGTTTGCCTGCTTTGCCACAAATCCATATTGGTTGGCGTGGTATATCTTTCTTTTTAGCGGTTTTCCTTGCGGCTGTACTATACTTTTTTTGGACTTCACCCATCTTTCGAGTCAGTGATCCGATTATTACTGGTCTGAAACGTGTAAAGCCAAATCATCTGACCTCGTTTCTAGGAATTGATGAAAAAGTTATTTTTGATATGAATGCCATTGAAATGGAAAAAAAGATTATTGAGGCTTATCCAGAAATTTTATCTGCATCCGTGATCGTTGATTTTCCATCAACAGTAGCGATAACCGTCACCGAACGAGTTCCGATACTCGTTTGGCAACAGGAACAAAGTTCTGTGCTTGTTGATCAAGATGGAATTACTTTTCCGATTAGAGAAGATATGCTACTCACTTCTTACCCTAAGGTTATCGCTAAAGGTGCTCCACCTGAAATTCCTGAACAGACTGACGACTCTTCTGAGTTAGATCTAGCTGGATTGGATGTTTTTACTATAGGTGAAGCAGCAAATCGATTAGATTTTTCTATAGAAGATAAAGCTAAAAAATTTCTTTCTGTTGAAATGGTCGAAGCAATTCTCTTGCTTTCTAATAGAGCCCCAATAGAAGCTGAGTTGATCTATGATCCAACGATTGGTTTAGGATGGAAAGATCAGCGTGGTTGGGATGTCTATTTTGGTGAAATAGAGGATATTGAAATGAAATTAAATATGTATGAGGCAATATTAGAACACTTGAAGGCTGAAAACACTCACCCTTCGATGATAAACGTTGCGCTAGTTCACTCACCATATTATCGATTAGAGGAATGAATTAAACATCTTAAGTATTATGTTGAAAGTTATGAAGAGGTTATCCGCATGGATGATCAAGCGATTATAGGAATAGATGTTGGTACAACAAAAATATGCACCCTTGTTGGGCGATTACATGCTCCAGGGCAATTTCAGATTCTCGGTGTAGGTATCGAACCGGCTCAGGGATTAAAGAAGGGTGTCGTTGTTGATTTGGAAGCTGCGACGCAAGCAATAGCTCGTTCTGTCGATAAAGCAGAACGAACTTCAGGTGTTGAAATCTTTTCAGCGTTGGTCAGCCTAGCGGGATCAGGTGTCTCTTCACAAAATAGTAATGGTGTTGTGGGCATATCAGGAAAGGTTATTGAAGAAAATGACGTTTCGCGGGCGATCGATTCGGCGAGAGCTGTCGCTATTCCTCATAACCGAGAAATTGTCCATGTCGTGCAGCGAGGTTTCATCATTGATGGACAAGAAGGTATACGAATGCCGATCGGGATGCATGGCTATCGGTTAGAGGTTGAGACTCATATTATCACTGCATCTGCTGCGAGCATGGAGAATCTGAGGCAGTCGATTGCTGCGGCTGGGGTGGATGTTTCTCAATTTGTACTTAATCCCTTAGCTTCAGCAGAAGTAGTCCTAAAAGAAACCGAACGTCAAATGGGTGTCGTTGTAGTTGATATCGGCGGCGGTACCACTGATTTGGCGATTTATGTTGATGGTGATGTCTGGTATACAGCTGTTATTGCTGTTGGTGGAAATCATATCACTTCGGATTTAGCCCAAATTTTACATCTGCCTAATTCGCAGGCTGAGGAAATCAAAATTCAACATGGAAATGCAGACTTAGAAGTAATAGACCCAAAACAGTATTTTAATATTCGTCCTTTTGGAGAAGAACACCCTGTACGGATTTTACACCAAGAAGTGGTTGAGATCATTAATGCCCGCGTTGTTGAAGTCTTTGATTTGATTGGACAAGAGATCAAACGATCTGGATACGATGGTTTACTTCCGGCTGGGATTGTGTTAACCGGTGGGAGTAGTGAATTACCAGGAATGAGAACCATTGCTAATCAGGTCCTAGGCGTTCCTGTAAGGCTATCAAAACCAGAAAAATTATTAGGGATGACAGATCAATTGCTATCTCCCGCCTATTCAACAAGCGTCGGTTTATTACACTGGGAGACGCTTATGCGAGATGTTACCCCTACAAAACGTACAAGTAGAGTCCAAAATGTTCCGCATATTAGTTCAATTAATTGGGATCATATTATAAATTGGATGAGACGATTATTACCATGAAAGATATATTCAGCGACGGTTTTTTATTATAAAAAAAAGAGATTAATGAGATTTTCTTTCATGAAAACTAGAATTCAATCACTATTTATGAAATTCACGAGGAGGAAGAAATGCCTACAAATTTAGTTTCAAACAATCAAGCAGAATCGTTTGCCCGAATTAAAGTCGTAGGGGTTGGTGGAGGCGGCTGTAACGCTGTAGACCGAATGATTGATGAAGGACTACAAGGTGTTGAATTTGTTGCTGTCAATACAGATGCCCAGGCTTTGATGTTATCAAAAGCGCCCATCCGTGTTCGAGTTGGAGAAAAATTAACTCGTGGACTTGGTTCTGGGGGCGACCCAGAGACAGGACGAAAAGCAACTGAGGAATCTGCCGAAGAACTCTATAGAGTTCTTAAAGAATCGGATATGGTCTTTATTACATCAGGTATGGGTGGTGGAACGGGTACGGGGGGGGCTCCCGTGGTTGCTCAGATTGCCAAAGAATTAGGCGCTTTAACCATTGGAGTTGTAACCCGTCCATTCACCTTTGAAGGATCACGTCGTATTCAGTCTGCTGAGTTAGGTATAGATCGATTGAAAGAGCAATCGGATACGTTGATCGTGATTCCCAATGATCGTCTATTGCAAATCGTGGATAAACGGGCTAATCTTACCCAAGCCTTCCGTATGGCAGATGATGTCCTACGTCAAGGGGTTCAAGGAATATCGGAATTGATCACTATACCTGGCTTGATTAACTTGGACTTCGCAGATGTTCGCGCGATTATGTCTGAAGGCGGCGCCGCATTAATGGCGGTTGGTCATGCTGATGGTGAAGATGCTGCTCGAAAAGCGGCTGAACAAGCGATCTCTAGTGAATTGCTTGATATCACTATTGATGGCGCGCATGGTATCTTATTCAACGTTACAGGTGGTTCTGAATTAACCCTCTTTGATGTCAATCAAGCTGCTGCGATCATCAAAGAAACTGCTCATCCAGATGTGAATGTGATTTTTGGCGCCGTCATTAATCCAGAAATGAAAGATTCTGTTCGTATCACTGTGATTGCAACAGGGTTTGAGCGTTCTGGTATTAGCTCAAAACAGGTTATTGAAGCGCCTTCTGTAAATAAACGAGAACCAAGCAGCTTTCCGATGAACTCGCAACAAACTGAAAGTGTAGCTAAGAGTTTTCAGCCAAGATCAATGAACACCGATGACCTAGATATCCCAGCCTTCTTGCGGAAACAACGAGGTGTCTAAGATAATTGATCAAAACGATTCTATTATGAATGGAATAAGTCTAAATCGATTGATAGATGAATGATAGTATGGTTTGATAGTATACCAAAGCGCATATATGTTGGTACTAGAAAGACTTTCGGTAAAAGAAAACCACATCCTCCTCCTGGTGATCTTAATTGGATGAGCTACCAATTGTGCCGAAAGTATATTTGTTCCTCATCCAGCCTTTGCATGAGGGGCGGATAAATAAGAACAGGTCTGGTATATGCGCTTCCAGACCTGTTGTATTATTAGAAAAGGTGCACTAGGACTAAAGTAACCATTGCGAGATTAGGTCGATTATGATAGAATTCAGTCCGAACAACCCCATAGATATAGACTTTATTTCACAGCTACCCCCTATATATGGGGGATATGAATTAAAAAATTCCCAAAGGGGTCTTATGCGTTGTCCTTACTGCCAACAGAATCGTGTCCGAGTTATTGATACGACCCAAGATTCCAGGGGGGGGGTTCGTCGCAGACGAGAATGTGAAAACTGCGGACAAAGATTTAGTACGCTTGAACGACCGATTCTCGCGACTCCTTTGATCATTAAACAAAATGGAATGCGAGAAGGATTTAATCGGGAAAAACTTCTTCATGGCATCATGATCGCGTGTGCAAAACGTCCCGTTTCAGCCTCACGCATCGAGCGTTTGGTTGGAGAGATTGAATCTTACTTACAACAGATGGGACGCCCTGAAGTATCTTCTCGCGTAGTGGGAGATTTGGTCATTGCTGGTATGAAAGAGTTGGATTTGATCGCGTATATTCGTTATGCGATTGTTTTTTTGGGACTGGATGATTTAGAAGCAATTCAAAGAGAGATAGACCGTTTATTGGAAAAGAAGAATTAATTTCCTCATATATTAAGGATTTCGAGATTTTTATTATCGGATTAAGTTAGTTAGAAGGAGGCGGATGATGGAAAAGGTAAAATCGCAAGTTAGTGATGGGGGAATCCTGCCAACACCAGCAATACCAGATGGATTAGATCCAGTAATCCTTGAGCATAATGCCAGGCAGGTATTAATGCGTCGTTATGTCCGTCATGATCAGAATGGTGAGCCAATTGAAACCGTTGAGGGGATGTTTTGGCGGGTTGCCTATCATGTCGCTTTAAGTGAAAATGAATGGGGAGGGGAGGTTTTTTCTCGGGCAAAATCCTTTTATGACCTGCTTACTTCAAAAAGATTCTTTCCAAATTCGCCTACATTCACCGGCGCTGGTACACAGTTAGGACAGTTGGCAGCTTGTTTTGTGCTTCCGATTAGTGATGATATGGGGCGCAATCAGGCAGGTATTTTTCAGACCTTGCGTGATGCTGCGCTTATCCAGCAAACTGGAGGCGGAAATGGATTTTCCTTCTCGCGTCTAAGACCCAAAGGTACAATCGTTAAAAAATCTGCTGGTTACGCTACTGGCCCAGTTGGTTTCTTAAAGGTCTATGACAAGGCGTTTGGTGAGATTGCTCAGGGAGGCACTCGCAGAGGCGCTAATATGGCAGTATTACGGATTGACCATCCTGATATTGAAGATTTTATTACTTGTAAATCAGATGAGGATGCAATCACAAATTTTAATATCTCGATTGGGATTACAGATGCATTCATCGAGGCAGTTAAAGCTGATCAAGATTGGGACCTATGTTTTCCAGATGTCGAGGCTCCAGGGTATAAGGGTTTTTATGGAACCCTTGAGCAGGCGAAAGCACGTGGAATTCCAATAAAAACTCATAAAACAGTGCGTGCTAGAGATTTATTTAATAAGATCGTTCAGCACTCTCATCATAACGGTGAACCGGGAGTCTTATACCTGGATCATGCTAATAATGCCAATCCACTGAAAAACTTATATCAATTAGAAGCGACAAATCCTTGCGGTGAACAATGGTTAGGACCTTATGAGAATTGTTGTTTGGGGTCAGTCAATCTGGCTCAACATCTAGGCGAAAATGGATCGGTTGATTGGGATTTGCTTGAACAATCAGTAACGTTGGCAACGATCTTTCTTGATGATGTCGTTGAAGCGAATGCATATGTACCGGCAGTTCCTCAATTAAGGGAATCTGCATTACGTGCTCGCCGAATTGGACTCGGAATTATGGGCTTAGCTGATTTGATGTATCATGTTGGCGTACGTTATGGATCAGAGGAAGGTCAGGAATTTGCTGCTCAAGTTATGGAATTTGTTCGATACCAATCGATGATTACAAGCATTGATTTAGCTGAACAGAGAGGTCCTTTCCCAGCGATAAAAGGTAGTGTATATGATCCAAATAATCTGGTTTGGCAAATTCCTCAACCGTTGATGCCTTATCAGCAACATTGGGATAGACCTGAAGTGGATTGGAATAAAGTACTGAAAGGGATTCGCCAACATGGGATACGTAATGCTGCCCAGACAACAATCGCACCAACCGGTACTATAGCGACCGTTGCGGGATGTGAGGGATATGGTTGCGAACCGGTTTTTGCCTTAGCTTATGTTAGACATGTGAATGATAATGGAAAGGATTTAGAATTATCCTATACCAGTCCAAAAATTGAAACTGCATTAGTGGAAGCTGGATTTGAAGAGGCAGAGCGTGAAGAAATATATACCAAGATTATGGAAACAGGAACCTGTCAGGATATCCAAGAAATACCCCAAAATATCCGTGATATTTTCGTAGTATCTCAAGATATCAATGCCGAAGAACATGTTCAAATGCAAGCAGCCCTTCAAGCTTTTGTGGATAATTCGCTTTCAAAAACAATCAATTTTCCAGCTGGTGTAACAGAAGATGAAGTTGCCAAAGCTTATCTATTGGCTTGGGAACTGGGCTGTAAGGGGATTACGGTTTATGTAACGGGTTCGCGAAACAAGGTTGTGCTCGAGACAAAAGCAACTAAGAAAGAGAAAACAGAGACTAAACACTCCGAGATTATTGAGCTTGATTCAAGTGATTTATTATTTGGCTCTAAGAAACCCCGACCCATCAGTTTGCATGGTGTTACATTAAAAGTGAGCACCCCTATGGGTAAAGCCTTTGTGACTATCAATGAAAACGGTGGCAGGCAACCCTTTGAAGTATTCATCAACACTGCCAAAGCCGGTTCGGATACAGCCGCGGTTTCAGAAGCGATTGGTCGCTTGATTTCTTATATTTTACGTTTGTCTTCTTCTGTTGAACCACGTCAGAGATTGCAAGAAATTTGGAGGCAATTGTCGGGAATTGGTGGAGGGCGTTCATTGGGCTTTGGTCCGAATCGGGTTCGTTCTTTACCCGATGGCGTGGCACGCGCTTTAGAAGAATATTTGGAGAGTGAAAATCCGATCTCTCAAAAAAATGATAATAACCCAAAGCATTTGATGACACAAGCAACCGGTGAGGCAAGCGAAGATAAGGAGAATGGGAATGGATTCAATATACAAGAAGAGACAGCTCGATTAACGGGAGCGGATTTAAACCTAGCCGATGATGAATTTGGCATGAAGATTGGTGATCTATGTCCGGAATGTGGGCAAGCAGCGCTTGTCAATGAGGAGGGATGCCGTAAATGTTATGCTTGTGGTTACAGTGAGTGTTAATAGGTGGTTTTTAGATACGTAGAAAAGTATTCATAGACCGATCGTTATTCTTCTTTTGACTGATCGGTCTTTTCTTGTGTTGGGCGTTCATACCCATTTCTTTTTTGTCCCCATATAATTAGATCAGCTTTTTCATTGGGTTGGATTTGTGAACCGTATTTATTCGCGTAGACTTGGGTAAATTTTGCTCCGATGAGAATGATCTGCATCGTTAAATAGATCCAGATTAAAACAAGGATGGTGGAACTAGCAGCGCCTAAAGCACCACCTAATTTGATCCTACTTATATAATTACCAATTAAGAATTCACCTATGGTAAGTAAGATAGCGGTGAACATTGCGCCTAAAAAAACATCCTTCCAGGCGACCTTTGCTTCAGGGAGCGTCTTAAAGATGATCGCAAATAAAAAGCTAAAGAATATGAACATCAAGGTGATGTTAAAAATGGATAGATATTGTTCCATGATGGGAGGCAGAAACTGAAAATATTTTTGGATCGATATAATCGTGGCGCCCATTGCCATTGCGAAGATTAATAGAACTCCCATCAGGAGTACCATCAGAAAGGAGAGAAAATGTGTTTTAACCATCACCAACAAACCCGCGCCAGGCTGAAGGGTAATTCCCCATAATAGGTTTATGGCGCGTTTAAGTTGGACGAAAAGTATCGATGCTCCTATAATTAGTGCACTAATACTAATCAATGTAGCGAGACTGTCGATTTTCGTAAACCCCGATTCAGTAATTGAACTTTCAATCACATTGGCAATTTCAGGGTTTACAATGCTGCTTAATTCTTGAACTAATGTGTCTTTTACTGCACTAACGCCAAAGAATAGTCCTGCAATGGATACTGCCACAACGAGCAAGGGGGCTAAGGAAAACGTTGCGTAATATGCCATTGCAGCAGCAAGCAAGCTGCCATTTGCTTGCCCCCATCCTTCGATGGTCTCTTTAAATAAGGAATATATATTTTTTAGATACCTCATAACGGTATTAATTTCCTGATCACAAGTTCACAGAAACTCCACTACAGCGATGGTAGTCAATCGTCGATCAAGTAATCAGGATTTTCATAAAAAGGTATAATTAAAAGATGTATGCTAAAACTAATTAATAATTATATCGCAAAAATAAGAAGTCGATCATTTTCGAACAGGAATTCTATCATAGAAAAAATGATTCTATCAAACGATCAATCCATCAGATTACATCAATCGACAAAGGATCAATTATGGTAAAACGAACTATTATTTTAGCTGGTAATATTGGCACAGGGAAAACCTCGCTAACTGATAGGCTGGGAAATCGTCTAGGTTGGCAATCAGCTTTTGAATCGGTGGCTGATAATCCTTATCTTCCTGATTTCTATGCGGATATGCAAAAATGGTCTTTCCATTTACAGGTCTTCTTTTTGGGACACCGGGCTGAACAATATCTGGAACTCACTAGCTCTTCAAACTCCACAATTTTTGATCGCAGTATTTATGAGGATGCTTATATATTTGCACGAGCATTATATCATTTAGGGAATCTTAATGAACGTGATTATCTATGTTTTCAACGTGTTTTTAAACTAGTAATTGATAATCTCCCTTCACCGGATCTATTGATTTATTTAAAGGCGCCTGTCTCAATATTAATGGATCGTATCAATCAGCGAGGGCGCGAGATAGAAAGTGGTATCAGCGCAGAATATCTGTCTTTGCTGGAATCATTTTATGATGATTGGATACAGGTCTTTGACCTTTGTCCGGTTTTAACGATCCGAACCGATGATTTAGACTTTGTGCATAAAAAGAATCATTTGGATATTGTTGTCCAGCGAATTCAGGATAAATTAGCTGGTCGAGAAGATATCATATTTCCAAATCATTCCTAGAATTTACAAAGCTTTTACAATTTTATTAATATTCTTTTACGTCCTCCAAGCATAATAATAATTGGATTTTTTAGTGAAGTTCGATCACCTAAATCGATCTTCGTATAAACTTTGGAGGTTTGATCATGTTGATTAAGAAAATCATCCTTATAGGAATAGCACTTTTTACTTTGCTCACTACAGCAGCATGGGGATATTTGGATGCTTCTCCACCGGATAGAAACCGTATAATTCTCTCTCAATATATAAAAAATGGGTTATCAAGAATAATCTCATTGTCAGGAAATCAATTCACAGTGGAAAGTAGAAATGGTGAACAATTTACCTTTCTTGTCGATGAGGATACCGTTTTCCGTAATCGAGACCTGGAGAACTTAGAGATGACTGATCTGCGGGTCAATCAATGGGTGATCGTTAGAGGTAAAGAGAATGGTGATCTTGATCAAATAGCTCGACTTGTTGTGATTCTACCGGATGATTTTAATCCTGACGATTGGTCGATTATAAATGGAGTTATCTCAGGACTTGATCAGGAAGATTCGGTGATTTCTGTCTTGAATCGGAAGGGTGAGTCGATTGAGCTGATTGTATCCGAGAAGACTAAATTCAAAGGCGAGGTAGATAGTTTTAATGATTTAGAATCTGGTATGCGTGTATGGATTATGGCATGGGAACAAGATGATGGCAAGTTAAATGCCCAAATCATTAGAGCAGCATATCGGGTAAAGCGTTCTCTCGGCGAAGTTATTGACATAAATCCTGCTGAAAACGAATTCACGGTTCGAACTCGTCGTGGAGATCAGGAATTGGTTTTTGAAGTAAATGATAAAACACGTTGGCTTGGGCAAGATGTATTGGTTGAGAATATTGAAAATTTGGCGCCTGGAATGCGGGTGTTCACCATATCTATAGAGAGAGATGATGGGGAATTATTCGCAAGAGTTGTGATTGTGCTTCAGCAGAAAGAAGAAAATCCTATCTAATGATGTATATTTCCATTGTCACGAATGGTTAAGTAATCAACTAAGCTAAGATATGTTTAATCTCTTTATATACTTGCTCAACTTGGTTCTCTGTCATGACACCCGAAAATGGCAGCGCTAATCCACGATTGCCCAAATCCTCGGTGATAGGGAAGTCACCCTGTTGATAACCAAAGCGCTCAACCATATATGGTTGCAGGTGAATCGGAATGAAGTATGGTCTTGCTGGAATGCCGTGCTCCTTCAATTCCCTCGCTATCATATCACGATCGATAAGAGGGGAAAATCGAATCACATAAACAAACCAACTCATTTGGGTGGTGTTCTCGACGATCGTCGGGATTATAATACCAGGAATTTCTTCTAAACGCTGATTGTACCAATTTGCTACCCTTGCGCGTTTTTGTATCAATTCATCCAACCGCCCCAATTGTACACGTCCTAAGGCAGCACTCATTTCATCCAAACGATAGTTATAACCCAAGTGTGTATGCTGCAGCCAAGTATCTCCTGGTGAACGTCCTTGATTGCGCAAAGCGCGCATGGTTTGTGCCGCTTGATCATCTTCTGTGATGATCATAGCGCCTTCACCGGTTGTGATTTGCTTATTTGGGTAAAATGCAAACACACCATAATCTCCCAATGTGCCAGCTTTCTTACCTTTATATTCGGAACCTAAGGCTTCACATGAATCTTCGATTACCTTTAAATGGTATTCTTGGGCGATTTCTCGAATAGGGTCCATATTAGCTGGTTGTCCAAATACATCTACACTTAGAATGGCTTTCAACTTATGATGTTGATCTGCACCCTTGCGCGGCAGCCATTTTTTGGCTGCTTGATCACTTTCCACGAGATCTTTCACAGCCCGTCGGATCAATTCAGGATCGATATTGCCTGTAATTGGATCAATATCGACAAATACTGGTATCGCTTTCTCAAATAGCAGTACGTTGGCAGATGCAACAAAGGAAAATGGAGTTGTGATTACTAGATCGCTTTCAGAAATCCCTGCTGCGTGAACACATAAATGTAAACCGGCAGTGCCAGAATTGACTCCGATTGCATGTTTCCATCCACTGTAATCGGAGAAATTATTTTCGAAAGATTGGATTTCTTGCCCCATGCTTAGATTGGGTGTCCTCAAGACAGCCGCGACAGCCTCGCGTTCCGCATTGCTAATATCTGGAGAAGACATCGGTATTCTGTATGAATTAGACAAGATTTGCTCCTTCAAATTATTGCTCTTTTATATTGAGCTTCTGTAAAATATTTGATGATTTTCTTCCCTTGTTTTGTTTTATTCTAGCCAAATCGTACCTGCTCTGACGATCCCTCCATCAGGGATGTCTTGCTTTACGGTAGCGCCATTTCCGATGCGTGCGTTTTTACCAACCTTTGCTTGCAAATTAATCGTGACGCCCATGCCTATCAAAACGGATTCGCCAATCTCAACCTCTCCAGCGAGAATTGCGCCAGGAGAAATATTTGCATAATCGCCCAACTTGCAGTCATGGGAGATAATGGCACCGGTGTTTACGATACTCCCAAATCCAAGCGATACTTCTGTGCCTATATAGGCATGGGGGAATATTTGCACTCCATCAGAGATGATTGCAGATCGCTCAATAAATGCAGTCGGATGAATGACAGCCGGGCAGCTAAATCCAGCTGCTATTAGTTCTTGGAAGACTTTGACGCGGATCTTCAGGTTTCCAATCCCTCCAACAGCGTTCACGGCTAGCCGTGTCCCGTTCCGATATAGTTCTCTTAAAACCAATGAACCGCCTAGCACAGGATAACCCAAGATTTGCTTATCCTTTGGAATACCGTCATCAACGATACCTACAATTTGGTATTGATTGAGTGTTTGAATTAATTCGATCAATGCTTTTCCATGCCCTCCACCCCCATAGATAATGATTTTTGTGGGATCAAAAGTCTGAGATTCTTTGACTTCTTGGGATGATTTCCCTTGAATAATCTCACGAATATATTTCTCAGTGATCAAACGGTCGATTGGCAGAGCGTTGATATCTAAGTTGTTTTTATTAGCTAAGTTCAGCGCGGGTTGTGTGATTCGAAGTTCCGCCGGTATGTTTTTATCACCCACTTTTGGGCTTTCTTGTAAATCCTTTTCGGTTGTAATTGTTGTGTCTACAGGTGGCTGCCAAGTTGATTTTTCAGCAATATAACAGAACAAATCACCTGCTTTGACGGTCGCCCCTTTCTGTAATCTCAATCCAATGATAAAGCCATTACTCTCTGCAGTAATTTCAGATACGGATTTTGTTGTTTCAAGCGTGCAGAGGATATCATCCTTGGACACTTTTTGTCCTTCTTGGACAAATAAATCCGAAAGTAAAGCTTCTGGTTCATTTGTATTGAGTAAAGGGATCGTTATTTTGATGACAGAATTCAAATTGGCTCCTTTTAGTTTACGGGCAGCGTAATTTTATATCATGCTTCGTGCTGCTTTAATGATACTATCAACACTGGGCAGCACGCGAGATTCAAGCGGTCCACTTGCTGGAATGGGTGAATCCTCGCTTGCCAATCGCCTAATGCTTTGTACTTGTGAGCCAAGGCTTTCTACTGTCCGTGCTGCAACTTCCGCACCCCATCCCAAGGTAAGATTACCTTCTTCAACGATCAATAAATTTTTTGTCCTCTCGGTAGATCTGCGTATCTCAGGAAATTCAAAAGGAGAAAGTTGGCTGGGTATGATCATCTCAACGAATATTTCATATTGGTAGGCAAGTTCTAGCATGGCTTGACGGGTCAGCTCTGCCATATAACCATAACAAGCTATCGTCAAATTTGGCTCTGGAGCACCTTGGATAGTTAAGATGTAGGTAGGACTATAAGTATCAGCGTTTTGGGGATGCTCTTCTTGAATGCTAAACTCTTTTTTTAAGGCTTCCCATACTGTTGGTAGATTATACAATAACTTATTTTCAACGAATAATACTGGCTGGTGTCCTTTGAGAATCACATCTAATAATATTCTTCCTGGATCGCCGATGAAATTTGGGGAAAGAGTCCGTAATCCTGGCATCCCTAAAT
>CAZJMV010000202.1:0-4374 GCA_964547225.1 uncultured Anaerolineaceae bacterium
CGTCCTTGACCAGCATCACGGCTGATTAACAGAGAATTTGGATATTCACTATAGAGACGCTGTCCTGGGATCTGGACAGTGACAGGATTGAGTTGGTCAACGCCGCTGGCTTGACCCTCTGCAATTGGGTTCTGGTTCAAAACCGCGTCAAATCTGAAGTCTCCACCTAATTCACCAGTACCTTTCATGACCTCATTTAGCGCAAGCAATATCCAAGTGGTTGTATAGGTGCTTGACCATGCCCCTTCAGCGCCGCGATGTGCCATCAAATACCGAATTGTATCGGTTACCAGGGGTGAGCCAGGGTCGCGTTGAGCAAGGGCATATAGGACAACCGCAGTGTTGGATAATGTGGTATGCATATTTGATTGCGCAAATAGTAAGCTATCTTCACCAGAGATGAAATCCCAATGAGCGCTCGCAGCAGAACGAATTGCACTCGTCTCCAATTCTGAAAGGATGGTACGCGTCTGATCATTATCAACCATGAGGCTCTCCAGCGTCAAAGCCAGCAATGATTGCGCCCATGGATTGAGCTGATTTCGCTGCTGATAAAGTTGGTTGACTTGATCAATATCAGCTTCCCCTACACCGGATAATGAATACTCGATGAAAGCTAAGCGATCGAGATCGGAGATGGTTTCGATGGCGGGTAACTGATCACTTCCTTCAATTGGGGTTCCTTTAAGGTAATTTACTGCTCCTTGAATGATCTCAATCGGGATATCGATCCCAGCAGAACGGGCTCTACTTAATCCAAACAGGATGTAGGCAGTAATATATGGATCACTATCTCCACCTTGCCACCATCCCCATCCGAAATCCGGATTTTGACGCGCTTTTAATCGAGTTAAGCTTTGGTTGAGTGTTCGATTAAGTCGCGATTGGAGTTGGTCAGCCGGGATGCCAAAATCCTGCATAGTCCGTAAAGTTTCCAGGTTAGGCAAGAAACTTGAAAGGATTTGTTCGGTACTTTCATAGGGAGAGCTTTCCAAGGCTTCCAAGGAATTCATCATCGCGGCTGCTAACGAGGGAGAGAGCTCCACATCTAACTGACTACCCAGCGCATCAAAAGAACGTGGTAAGCTCACCAATTCTGTGATTTCGCCTCCTTCATCCATGCTACCTGAGGTGCGGTAAGTTTGCGGAGCTGTGAAGCGGAGAACGGGTAAGTTCCCCAAAGCTGGTTTTGCTGCATCTTGGTATTCTTGTCCATTTCCTTCTGCAACTCCCTGTACAGAGAAGATGAGTTCCACTTGATCTACGTCTTGGGCAGTCCCCCACCACTCAACACGTGCACGACTTTGAGGCGCTATGGGAATCTTTTGGGTTTCAACATTAGGATCATCGATTTGGAAACCAGTCGCTTGTAGGGATATCTCAGCTTGAATGGTTTCTTCAGTATTATTGTTTACAACCGCGGATAGTAGGCTGTGATCACCAACGACGAAGAAGCGTGGTGTGACTGGGCGAACAAGCAGGTCTTTGCTTGTAACGATCTCTCCTTGTGCTTCGCCTACTAGCGTGCTGGTGGTTGTACCGCGTGTATCGATCTTCCATGTAGTGAGTGAATCGGGCAACGTCAGCTCAATTTGAGCTTTTCCGTCTGCATCTGTGGTCACTTCAGCATTCCAATATGCGGTGTCTGGGAAACTCTCTCGTACAACAAGTGCACCTGCGAAATCCCCGCCACCACCTAGACCTCCAGGTAGATTTGTTTTTCGATAAGTATGAGCTGCTAGGCTGATACTCGTATCGACGCCATCAGGCGCTTGACTATAAAACGCTTCCACAATTCCAGGGGCATTTGGCTCAGCAATCGCTAAAGCTGCTAGATCGATCACCGCCAAAGAAAACTCTCCTTGAATAGGCTCTCCTAGAGAATTTTTCACTTGGATTTCTATGCTCACTTCATCCCCTGGTCCAGTGGATTCGGGTTCATGGCTCAAGGTAACTTGTAGAGTTTGTTCAGTTGGTTCAACAGGAATATTGATGAATCCTTGACGAAAATCAGGACGACCTTCCTCGCTCTGACCTATTAGAGTCACTGAAATATACACATTAGGCGCTTCTTCAGATGTCAATGGGATCTCAATTAACCTCCCTCCAGCGGGAATTGTGCTCACTTGGTGGTTCATCACGATGCTACGTTCTAGTGTAATTAAAGCGGAAGCTTCATTCCCGATTGGGTTTGGAATAAAGATCTGTGCGCTTTCACCAGGCTGATAATTTTCTTTATCCGCAGTTAATTGTAGTCTTGAGTTCGGTACATTGGGCCAAACTGGTTGACCGGCGCCTCCTACCCATATTAGGACTTGACTACGAGAGCTTCCTTGTGCGGATTTAATGTCTAGTAGATAAGTGCCTGCTTCTGTGGGTGTAAATGATAAGCTGGCTTTACCTCCATCATCGGTGGATATGTCTGTGCTGCTGATTAAGGTGTATTGGGCTGTAAAAGTGGGTTGTTCAAAGGATCGTTCGGGTGGTGGATCCTCTCGTTCCCAGGTCACTTTCTGAAATTCTGCTTTCAAGTCATGGCTTCCATTGGGGTTTCCATCCCAATCTGCTGCCATGAGTTCAAAATTTATCTCTTCATCAACGCGACTAGCCCATGTGTCTGGGCGAATACCAATATAGAATTGATCCGGATGTACATCGGCATAGTCTCTTGCCGATACTGGTAAACCACTCTCATCTTCAGCGGTAATTTCCAATGTATAACGTAAGAGTTGATCCTTTGTCTCGTTGGGAAATTCAAGGTTGAGGAGTCCATTTTCATCAGTCTTCCCTTTACCTTCGGATATAAGCTCTCCGAATTGGTCGGAAAAATCGGGCATTATAAATGCATCCAACCAACTGGTATCTATTAAACCGACCTGATAACCGGGGAGGTTGAATGGGTGTGGATTGGCATATAACGCCCACTTCAAAGGCAGGTTGCTCACCGGTGCATCGAAGAAATAGCGTGCATTGATCGTTGCTTGCAGTTTTTCTTTGGCGAGGATATTCTTTGGGGAGAAATTAACCGCTACGTTTATCTCGGGTTTTCGATAACTAGCCACCTGAAATTGAATCCCCGATTCATTATTTTCCGATGCATATAAGTGATAATCGCCGGTTTGAATATCAGAAGGGAGTTCGTATTCACCATGCGCTGTACCGAATGCCGAGAGTGGTAGCTCAAAGGTGGTGATGATTTCTCCATTTGGATTACTTAAGCTGATAGGAAGCGTATCTTGGTTGGGTAAGGTGTAACGGCTATTATGGGCTTGGCGTGCAATTGCACGGAAATAGATCGTTTGTCCTGGACGATAAACTGGTCGATCGGTGTAAAAATAGACCTTCAGACCAGGAGTTTCTGGATAAGCAGTAATGCCGAAATCCCAGGGACTAACTCCTAGGTTCCAGCCAGAAAGCGCAACCCCAAATGTATCTTGTCCAGGTTGACCAGTGATGGCGTAGTAACGTAAATATGGGTCTTCTTTAGCCTCGAAACTTGTTTTAAAAACACCTTGCTCATCGGTGCTGCCTTCTGCGATGATCTCTCCGTTTTCGTTATAAAGCGTGATTGGAGCGTTTGCAAGCGGACTCCTGTCACGTAAGTCAACCGCCCATATGAGCGCATCGCTGCTGCTGGTCTTGAGGGTCATTTGAATATTGCTTACTGCAAGTAGATAGGGTCCGGGGTAGATCTGGGTTTCATCAACATCAAAGCGAAAGAAATAGATCCCTGGTTTCAGCGGGCTTTGATCGGGTGTTAGGAATAAGTCTACGTTCTGTGTGTCATCGGGAGGTATATCAAGGGATTGCTGCCAAGAGTTTTGATTTGGGCTTTGATAATTAGTCCTAAGGTCATAGCCATTCGGCCCCATCATAGACTTGAAGTCTTCGATGGGAACAGGACCAACGGTCAATGGGACAAATGGTAAATTCACCGCTTGGACTGAGATACTTGATTCCTGAGGCGTAAGGAAGATCATATCTGCTGGGACGGGAAGGATTATGTTTGGGCTAACCGGGCTTGTCCGAAAATTGAACTGGTAATCTTGTCCTAATTTCCCACCCCATATATCACTGATCTCCCCAGATATGGTTAAGGTATAGTCTGTGTTTGGTTCGAAAATCCCTCCTATTCTTAATTCGTTGATTTCCTCATTCCACCAATTATTGATGATGCCTATTGATGGTTCAAGGGTGATATATTCGCTTTGGTCTGATTTCATCAGAGGCGAACTAAAAATCAAACCGACGCTGCCCATCGAATCGATCGATTCCCCTGCAACTGGGTCGGTATGATAGATCGTCAGTTCTGGTACAGTGTAAACAGTTACTAGAAGACCTTCTTCTAAGGTAGTCCCGCCTCTGGATTGAGCA
>CAZJMV010000203.1:0-13933 GCA_964547225.1 uncultured Anaerolineaceae bacterium
CGTTTGGTATTGACTTCCCATCATTTATTATGATAACATATATTTACTTACTTTTCTTATTGTTCTAGTAGGTTTATAAAATGAATTACCCAGTTCAAAATACTTATTCTGTTTCTGAAGTTGCTAAAATATTAGAAGTTACACCGCGCACAGTTATCAATCTAATTTACAGAAGTCATTTTCCCAACGCCCACAAAGTCGATCCATCACGTTCAAATAGTCATTACAGAATACCGAAATCTGATCTCGAAGATTACTTGCACTATCAGCGTTCTTCAACTTAACAAAAATCAAGGACAGGTTGCAGCCTGTCCTTGCGATTTTTGAGTTTCATTATTGGTTGTTCCTCCGCACTTTAACAACTCAATAAATTCACTCAAATAGGGTGCCTGAAGAGACTCGAACTCTCAACCACCCGATCCACAGTCGGGCGCTCTGCCATTGAGCTACAGGCACCATAAGCTAAAGAATTTTATCATGAAGATGCTTGCATCGCAAGCAAATCATTGATCCTTTTTATAATCTCAGTTCGGGAATAATTTTCCTGGTTTGCATTGCTTAAGTCTTTTATAGTGACCGTGTTGTTAGTTAATTCATCTGGACCTAGCACGAGAGCTAAACGCATACCCATACGATCGGCATATTTGAATTGCTTTCCTAACTTTATCGGTATTGGATAGCAAGCAACGTTAAGTCCAGCTTGTCTTAATTCTGAAGCGAGGGCATAAGATTCTGGAAGAGTTTGATCGTCAAACACAGTTACTAATATTGGTGCTGGAGATTGACCACCTATTTTTGGTAGACAGTCATATTTTTCAAGAACGAGACTAGCAACTAAATCACCCATTGCAAATCCAACTCCACTGAGTGGGTCGCCACCAACATCGGCAACAAGATTATCATATCGTCCGCCACCAAGGATTGCCCGGAATTCACCTTGGTGATCCCAAACCTCAAACACAGTACCTGTGTAATAATCTAATCCTCGAATAATATTTGGTGCAAAGCGCACATACTCATCTACTCCCATTTTTCCCAGTGTTTTAAAAAACCGGAGTAAGTCTGGTGATTTTTTCCAAAGGTCTTGGTCTTCTAATATCTTTAGAATACCTTCATATTGAGAAAAAGAGAGTCCAAGATCGGTAGCATAAACTTTCCATTCAGCAGGTGGCATTTTATCGCGCCGATCGATCAAGCGAAAAACATCTATTTTTAACTCGGCTGGTATGCCAAGTGCCTGTAATTCAGAATCGATTAATTGTCGATTATTGACCAAGACTTGGACTTGATCTGGTTTTAATCCAGCCTCGCGGAGGAAAGTGGCTGCGATGGCTACCATCTCCGCATCCGATTCTGGTGAATTCACGCCAATCAGATCGATATTCCATTGGAAGAACTCGCGCGTGCGTCCTTTTTGTGGACGCTCGTAACGCCAGAAGGGGCCCCAAGACCACCAGCGTAAGGGATACACAAGCTGATGTTGACGTTGAGCTACTAAACGTGCTAGGCTGGGAGTTAACTCGGGACGCAGAGCAATCCGATCTCCGCCTCTATCTTCAAATACGAATGATTGTTCGTTGACTAGTTCTTCACCAGATTTCGCTGCATAAAGCTCAATAGTCTCTAAGATTGGCGCATCCCACTCTTGATAACCAAATGATTCGGAGACTTTCTTGGCTGTTTCGTATAAAAAAGAGATTGTTGCCATCTCTTCTGGGTAGAAATCTCGAGTACCTTTGACGGCTTTTACAGTGTTTTTCATATTATTTCCACATTTTTTAGATATTCTTATACTAACTTTTTAATAATCTGCATTTTAGCATATTTGTAAATAATGATTCAAATCTCCTTTTCATTTACTTACAATTAATCATCATCTTGAACTTCTTGTAAGCGTGTTGCATAATCAGGGGAGAGACGATCATATGCTTGTTCCATAAAAGGGGAAGAGATGAGGAAATCTGCCGTGGTGCGGTTAGAAGCAGTGGGAATATTATACAAGACAGCTAACCTCAAAAGCGCTTTGATATCTGGGTCGTGGGGTTGTTGTTCAAGCGGATCCCAGAAAAAGATCAAAACATCAATTTCTCCCTCAGCAATTTTTGCACCGATTTGTTGATCTCCTCCTAGCGGACCGCTTTTATATCGATAGATCTTAAGACCGGTTTTCTTTGCAATCATTTTCCCGGTAGTTCCTGTTGCAAAAAGTAAGTGCTTCGCTAAAATTTCACGGTTGTATTTCACCCATTCTAACAAGTCTTCTTTGCGACCATCGTGGGCGATCAATGCGATTCGTTTTTCATCTGGTAAAGGGATTCGTATGGTCATGATATTATCTTCTCCCTATTGATTATTTTTTACAATTAATTCGATTTGTGGGTCGCTCAAGTATTCAGCGCTTGTATCAGTAACCAAGATATCTTCTTCTAAACCAATATGACCATATCCGGCGACAGTGATCCCAGGTTCAACAGTGTAAACCTGACCTGCTTCAATGAGATAATCAGGGGTTTCTCCATACCTTTCCCATTTCGGACCAAGGAGACCAGCGCCATCGTGCACCAAGCGACCGAGTTGATGTCCGGTTGCATGCTTGAATTCCGGGTAACCAGCGTCTGTAATTACTTGACGAGCGATTGTGTCAATCTCTGCGCCTCTTTTTCCAGGGCGAATCGCCTCTACTGCTTTTTGAGTGGCGAGTAAAACCGTGTCAAATGCTCTTTGGACTTCTTGTGGGATTTGCTTTTCGCCAGGTTTGGGGAAATACATTACACGTTGGATGTCTGAACAGTACTCGTCTTGCAGAACACCAAAGTCAAAATGTAGGATATGACCAGCCTCGATTTTTATATCTGTTGGTCCGACATGTCCTATCACGGATTCTGGACCGGCATTTACTGTTGGACAATGTCCAGCTTCCCATGCGGGAGTTACTCCAAATTCCTTGAGTTGTTGGTGCATAAAACCAGCGACCTGTTTTTCGGTTAAACCTGGTTTTGCGTATTCGAAGGCGCGTTCATAGATCACATTGGTCGTCTCGATGGCTTTCTTGATTCTTGAGATTTCCGAATTGGTCTTACGCCCCCGAACAGCGCGGATGATTTCCTCCGCTGAAACGAGGCGCTCTAACCAAGGCGTTCCACCTAAATAATCACGCAATACTTGGTGTAAGCCTACGCCGAGACCATCTGCTAGGACATCATCTTTGGAATAATTGATCGCAATACTATTTGGAGAGATTTGCTCCAAGATATCAAGAATTACTTTGCGAGGGGATTTATCATAAGGTTCAATCTGAGGATAAGCGCCGATCCTGCGCGCAGTTTCAGCTTCAAATGTTCCAAGGACCGCAATAGGTTCTTGAGTGCGAGAGATGATCAATGCGCTTTGCCAGGTTAGATCATTGCCGTAGATCAACGCGAGAACTGGGTCTCCTCCTGCAATTGTCTCACGAACAAAGGTAAGCCAGATATCTATATTAAGTTCATTGAGGATTGAGATTGCTTGTGTTACTTTTTCTTGAACAAGTTGTGACATTTAATGCCTCTTTTGTTAGGAAAATTGTGTTTTCTTGAATTTCCTGACCATTATAACATTGCCTATTATCGATTTTTCTTGTCCGTCTACGTGAATGGTTTTTGGTTTGAAGTCAAGGAATTTGAGTTCAATTTCTTGGTATGGAAAAGGGAATTTTCCTTCGCTTTCCCAGGTGATCGTTAGCTCATTATTTCTTCCTTTCTGAAGATAAAAAGAGTCTAGTCGCCATTCGCCATATCCATCACCTTCATCGGAGTACAAATTTCCTGCAAGATGTGATTCGTTGGAATATGTTTCAGTTTTCGGGATGGAGATATTTAGAGCTAACTTACCCTCTTTTTGCATTGGAATAATGCTGCCTGATTTCACTAAAACGGGTATTTCTTCCAGGCAGGTTGGAACCGTTACTTTTGCAGGTCCTTCATAGTGAGTTTCATTCCATAAATCGATCCATTCTCCAGAGGGTAGTTGAATTTCTCTTTCCTGAGAGGATGCTTGCAAAACCGGAGCGATCAATAAATGATTTCCTAAAAGAAATGCATCATCTACCTCCCACAGTTGAACGTCGTCAGTATCATTCCAGAATAAAGGTCTGATCAATGGAAGTCCTTTTGTATGTGCTTCCCATGCTAATGTATATAGGTAAGGAAGTAATTGATAGCGAATATTTAAATGTTGACGAATTATGGATGTGTATGGTTCACCGAATACCCATGGTTCCCTTGGTTTTGTATCAACTGCTGAGTGTGTGCGGAAGAATGGCAAAAAGGTTGCCATTTGAAAGAAGCGTGTATATAGTTCAGGAGAAGGTTCTCCTCGGAACCCCCCAATATCTGGCCCAGAATAAGGTTGACCTGATAAACTAGTTCCAAGAACAGAACTTATCGCCATTTTCAGACTTCGCCACGAGGCTTCTGCGTCTGCAGTCCAGCTCCAAGCGTAACGTTGATTGGATAACCAACCTGAGCGCGAGAGGATCCATGGGCGTTTTCTGGGGTTGATTGATCGTAAGCTTTCATAAGCTGCTTGGTTCATTAATAATCCATATAGATTATGCGCCTCAAGATGGTCACCTCCACGTCCTTCAAGATGATGTTGAGTGGAGAGCGGGAGGGCAGTATCCCCCCAAGCATTAAAGGAGGCTGGTTCATTCATATCATGCCAGAAACCGTTAACTCCTTGATCAAACAAGGTTTTATATTGTTTTCCCCACCACTGTCGAGCTTTTGGATCAGTAAAATCTGGAAAGACGCTCCAACCTGCCCAAACCATACCTATAACCGGTTCAGCGTCAGGTTGTTTGCAGAAAAAACCACCTTGTAATCCTTCCTGGTATAGCCGGTATTCAAGATCACGTTTTATGCCCGGGTCAATGATGGTAACCAATTGAATATCATCTTGATAGAGAGTGGAGGAGAGTTTGGCTAGATCAGGGAAACGCTCTTTATTAATGGTGAAGACTCGATAACCATCTAAATAGTCAATATCGAGATGGATCGCGCTAAGTGGCATTTGATGATCCTTGAAACCTTTAACAACCTCTCGAATTTGATTTTCGTTCTCATATCCCCAGCGGCACTGATGATAACCTAAACTCCACAATGGAGGCATTGCTGGATAACCACTAAGTTCAGCGAAACGTTCCAAAACTTGATGGGGTGAACCAATGATAAAGTAATAGCGCAGTTGTCCGCCTTTGAAGTTTGCTATGATGAATTCTTGATCAAGATTCTTAGTCTTTCTTGACTGATCATCCTTTTCAATATTCCCGAATTGAATTTGAGCTGCGTAGGAATTCTCATAGAATAGTAGGTAACTTCCGATGGATTGTAGGCTAAAGTATATTGGAAGTGGCATATACAACGGATCATATCCTGGTCCATAATTGCCACCAGGATCATTATTCCAAATACGGTGATTTGTATTTCGGAGGTTAAAAGGACTACTTTGTTGTCCAAGTCCATAAACACATTCTTCAGGTTTTAAATCTGCTTTGGATTGCCAAGCTGGGTTGTTGGGATTACCTTGAAAATGTGGAGGATACTCTTTTCTTATGACTTTATTTTGATGATCTTTAAATAATAAACTTCCATCCGATTGGATGTGAACGCCTAAGGATGAAGATGTAAATTGCCATCCCTCTTCGGTTTGGGTAAGCGAATAATCTACAACAGGTATATCTTTTTTTATGATTGCATAAGGTATTGGTTGCAAACCTGGTTCCCATGCAATTCGTACACAATCTGGTGTGATGAATGTTAATTCTAGTTGGGCATTCTGAAAGGTTATCAGTGCACCTGTCTCAGTCTTTTGTATACTTTGGATATTATTACCGGGAGATATTGAGCTTTGATTGTATGTAGATTGGTTTGCTTTTTGATAAGCTCGATCTGCGATATCCCTTTTGATTGAATTTGCTAGGATACGCAAGACGTGTTTAAAACCAGACCAGTGAATAAGTAGAAGAACTTCTTTTAAGCTTGCCATATTTGGTTATTACCTTATTATTAAAAATTATTAATCAATAGTATCGTATAACGGATCAATATAGAAAATCATGTATTCAGGAGGGAAGAAGATATTGATCAATTAACAAAATAATTTTCACATGCCTCATCCATTAATGCTGACGTCATTCGAGGTTCTTCATTTGTGTATTCGCAAATTGCTTTAAGGATATTCAGGATATCTCTTGGGTGTACTGCTTGTAAAGGACGTCCGGTTTGTTTGTACCAACGTGAAAGTAGATGAATGAATGCATCTTTTTCAAAAGGTATTCCTAAGTCTTTTGCAGTTTTTTTAAAAATCTGAAAGAAGAGTTGGTAGCTAGGTGGTATAACTCCAATTTTCATGTGAATACGACGTAGGAAAGCATCATCAACAAGTTCATTTGGATCAAGATTAGTGCTAAATACGATCAATTGTCTGAATGGCACGACGATGGTCTGTCCACTCTGTAAACGGAGAAAATCGATAAAAGATTCGAGTGGGACAATCCAGCGATTTAGAAGGTCTCTCGGACTGACTTGTTGACGACCAAAGTCGTCTATTAATAACATTCCCCCATTTGCTTTGAGTTGAAGTGGGGCTTCGTAAAATTTCGAGATAGGGTCAAAACGCAAATCGAGAGATTCCATTTTTAATTCGCCTCCAGCAGTAACAGCAGGGCGATTAATGAGCGCCCAACGTTGATCGATACGACCCAATTCAGCGGTGCGTCCACGTTCAATTGGTATCTGTTTATGGACGAGACGATCATGGATTTGAATGATCTGACCGCTGGCTGTAATGGAATATGGAACCCAAAGAGAATCTGACCCACCTAATAATTTCCCAATTTCCATCGCGATAGATGTTTTTCCATTTCCTGGTGGTCCATAAAGAAAAATAGAAGAGCCGGAATTAATTGCTGGTCCAATCTTGCGATGAAAATCTTTAGGAAGGATTAAACTACTGATGGCTTCCTTTACTCGCTCTGCTGAAATTCTCTGGTGTGTTTTGGTCTGCAATTCGATCCCCCGATTATAGTAAGGAATGGATACCGGAACAGGACCAATATATTGACTGCGTTCCATAGCCGCACGCGCTCGTAATTCCCCCGCATCGGTTAGTGAATAGACATTACCCAATCGACCCAACTCGACAGTAGCTTTCGAAACTTCGCATAAATGCTCTTTTTGCATCCACATTAATATTTCATCGATAATATTTTTAGAAATCTTTAATACTTCAGTAAAACGTGACAAAGCAACATTACCCTCATTATAAAGAATCCGAAAAATGAGATCGATGATCATATTTTGAGGGATATGCAGTTCTTCAATTGTGCGAGGCTCGGCAAGGATTTTTTTTAAGGTTATTTCTTCAACCATATTATCTCTCCCGGGATGATCAAATTAAATGATTTTGAATAATTTATCAATATTCTAACATTAGAATATTAATGCTAGGATTGAGTTTTTTCAACTTTCAATTATAGATATTTATGATTAGGTTAAGTTTACTCGTTATTTTCTTGCCCAAAGCTGAAAAGATCACCGATTGAACGA
The DNA here is from genome assembly GCA_964547225.1 of uncultured Anaerolineaceae bacterium. Lineage (GTDB taxonomy): Bacteria > Chloroflexota > Anaerolineae > Anaerolineales > UBA4823 > CAZJMV01. The sequence goes on from CAZJMV010000203.1 coordinate 7,587, forward strand.
CGAGTATAGTTCCGCAATATTGCTTCGCCAAATATTGGTGCAACTGAGATGACACGTAATTTGGAAATTCGTTTTTCATTAGAAATTGGGACTGTGTTTGTTGTAAGAATTTCATCGATTGTTGGAAAGTCATTCATGATTTGCAAAGAATTACTTGTGAAAACACCATGAGTACAGACGATTTTTATTTTCTCTATACCGAATCTGATCAATAGTTTGCTCAGTTCTAATACTGTTGCACCGGTTGCAATTTCATCATCGTAAATAATGGCTTGTTTATAACCACTCACTTGACGTTCGATTGTTTCAGTGACTAGAACTTCATTATCGGAAAGGCGTTCTTTTTGAGAAGCTGCAACGGGTAAATCAAGCATAGCTGCAAAACGAGCTGCAGATTTCGCTCGTCCGACATCTGGGGAGACGACAATAGTATCCTTTGGGTCAAGATGTTGGTTTTTATAATAGCGAACAAAGAGATTACGAGCTGTGAGAGGATCCGTAGGAACACTGAAAAAGCCGTGTACTTGAGAAGAATGCAGAGTCATAGTCATGATATGGGTTGTTCCGGCGGTAACGAGGAGATCAGCGATAAGACGTGCCGTAATCGAGATGCGTGGAGCATCTTTTTTATCAGACCTTGCATAAGAATAATAGGGAATGATGGCATGGATTTCTCTAGCTCCTGCATGATAGGCAATATCAATCATCATTAAAAGTTCGATGATATGATCACTCACTGGGGGTGTGAGCGATTGAACGATAAATACTACTCTACCACGCGCGCTTGCGCCTAATTGAATGAAGATGTTGTCGTTGCTGAATCGTGAAATATGAGTGTTTGATAGAGGAACGGACAAATAATCAGCGATCTCGTGTGCTAATTTTGGATGCGATGATCCGCTGAAGAACCGAATATCGTCTTTTCTTATTTCATGCATCATTATTTCCTATCTTAAATTAAATAACAGAGCGCTAAGGCAACCTGTTGAGTATAGAATCCTGATGATTGGATTATTGTTCGATTCCCTTTTTTGCTAGCTCTAGCAAATTTTCTCTTTTTGTGCGCATTGGAATTGCATGAGGAAGCATAGCATATGGTGTAATTTTTATTGGTCTGAGTTGATAAGATAGCCGACCGTCTTTACGCATGAATGACTCCAGGTAATCAATTATTGGAGAATGTTTTTTTTATTGTACCACCGCAAATATAAGGATTTGCACATTTTTTGTTGTTGTGCTATGATTTGAACCGGAATGAAGCCTATCATTCAGTTTATTGATGCATTGGTGAAATAGTATTGATGATAAGTTTATTGGTGTTTGGTGGAACTGTTGGTGATTTGGTCTCATAAGAGGTCATATTAAATAAAGAATGTCACAAAGAATTACAAGGCGAGACTTTTTACAGATTAGCGCTTTAGGGTTATCCAGTTTAGCTTTTCGGGATTTTCCTCCAGGTGGTGATCCTCTTGGTAAACGCTCTCCATCATTTACGCTTGGAAGAACTGTTTACTCGCTGCGTTACTATGAAAAGCCATCCAATTCTAGTAAAGAATTAGGTTATTATATAACAGACTCAGTTGTTGAGATACTTGAAGAAAGGGTGGGAGATCCTAGCCCGGCTCATAATCCTATATGGTTAAGAACTGTAGATGGCTGGATTCATTCTTCTTATGTTCAACCGGTTCAAAATCAGGAAAATGATCCTTTGGAGAAGATCCCTGCTGGTGGAATGTTATTTGAAGTAACTGTTCCTTATACGCAGGCTTGGGTGATAAAAAATAATCAATGGAAACGAAAATATCGTTTTTATTATTCCACAACACACTGGGTTATTTATGTTTTTCAAGGTATAACAGGGGAATATTGGTACCAGGTATTGGATGATCGTACCAATGATATATATGTAGTGAAAGCGAAGGATTTACGAACGATTAGTGATGAAGAGTTGGAACCAATTTCACCTACCTGTGTGAATAAATTAATCGAGATTGATCTTACAAAACAAAGATTAATCGCGTATGAGGATACACAGCCTGTTTTTACTACACGGATTGCTACTGGATATTTTGAAGGAGATACGCCAAAAGGAGAGTTCCTGGTAGAACGAAAACAACCTTCAAGACATATGGCTTCAAATTTACATGGAAATGAATTTGATCTTCCTGGAGTACCTTGGGTTTGTTATATTTCTTGGACTGGTGTTTCTCTTCATGGTACCTATTGGCATCATAATTATGGCACACCTCAAAGCCATGGTTGTATAAATTTATTACCGGAAGCTGCAAAATGGGTGTATCGATGGACAGATCCATATGTTCCGGTCGATATTGATTATTTGGAGTCAGATCTTGGAACAAAAGTCATTGTATTTTAGGAATATTTGAATGAAAGAAAAAATCTCTATGATAGGAAAATTTATTATAAACAAGAATCAGAAACACAAGATATTGGTAATCGTGGTAGTGGTATTATCACTGATCCTTTCTGCATGTAGTCAAACTTCAACGTCAACCCCAGTCGTTGAGAAAACAATATTAGTCACTCAAATCTTGACAGAAATTGTATTTACCGCTACACCAGAACCCACCTTGACACCAATGCCTACGCAGACCCCTACACCATTACCGACAAGTACACCAACTTTTGATCCATACTCAGCACCAATTTATTATCCATTGGAAAATTGCGTTGCTTCAAGATTGCATGTTGGGGATATAGCCGTTGTATCCCCTGGTGGTATTCCAAATGGGATACGATATGGCATGGATTTATATTATGATACAATCGTTGCTTATGCTGAACCAGGACAACAATTAAATATTGTTGGTGGTCCTTATTGCAGTCATGGATGGATTGTTTGGTTAGTCCAGACCATGAACGGAGTAATTGGTTATACTCCGGAGGGAAACGGGAGTGAATATTGGTTGTTACCAACAAAATAACTAATCCTTTAATAAAAAATTCAGTAAAGGATTGTTAGGAGACTATGATGATAAAAGTTCAAAACAATACACGCATTGTTATGCTTGTAATATTAATTCTAATGATTGTGATTTCATCTTGCGCACAAAGTCCAGATATTGAAGCTCAATTCGTCGAACCTGAAGAGCAGGTGGTTGTTATTACGCAAATTGCTACACAGATTGTTATTCCTACGAATCCACCATCTACTCCAACACCAGTTCCAACTTCGACACCCTCCATTGAGTACGTCTCATCGGGTGGTTTTGATCCATTTTCCGCGGAAATCTATTATCCACTTACCGGATGCTCAGCATCGCGTTTGCATATCGGTGACACAGCATATATTGCTCATTCGGGAGGTTTAGTTGGTTTGTATAAAAATAAGGGATTAGCGTTTGAACCTAATTTGAATTATCCTGAATTAGGTTCAGAAGTGGAAATCATCGATGGTCCTTCTTGTAATGAGGGCTGGATTTATTGGAAAGTTGCGATGCCTAATACTCAAGCGGATAATTATGAAGTCGGGTATTATCCTGAGGGCAATGGGAGTGATTATTTTCTACTTCCATTAGTCATAAATCCAAAACCAACAATGGACCTCTTCTCTCAGATGACTTCGAAGTATCTAAAATTCAATTATTATGGTTGTGGAGGAAATCGGAAATAAGTTCTCTTTGCATATTATTTAATATCGATGAATAATGTAGTGGATGTAAAAGCTTTCAAGGTGATGCGTTTTTACATCCACTTTTTCATTCACCACAGGTCTTTCTAATAAGAATATTTTGAATTTTTTATGCAGTAAATAAACTCAGATGTAAAGTACTTTTTTCCTAGGAGTTTTTTCAGGCTTGTATTATGATTTTTTGTTAGATTTGTTCATCGATTAGCTAGAAACCTATAGTAAACTAGGGATATATTTTTTTATCTTTGCAAAGGAGAAATTATGGAATTCACCGAATTGATAAGAAATCGCTATAGTGTTCGAGCCTATCAATCGAAACCAGTCGAAGAAGAAAAATTGAATATTATATTAGAAGCAGCTCGTTTAGCTCCCACAGCAACCAATAATCAACCATTTCAATTGATTATTATTCATACGAAAGGGCGTGAGGAAGAACTCTCTAAGATATATCGCAAAGATTGGTTTGTTCAAGCGCCAATCATACTTTGTGCTGTGGGTGTTCCATCGAGAGGATGGGTGCGCTCGCAGGATAAACGCCGTTATTTGGATGTTGATGTTGCTATTGTGATGGATCATGTTATCTTGGAGGCAACAAATCATGGCTTGGGAACTTGTTGGATAGCTGCTTTTAACGCTCAAGCAGCTAAGGAGATCTTGCATCTTCCTGATGAAGTTGAACCTTTGATATTCACTCCATTGGGATATGCCGCAGACCAACCTAAAGAAAAAGAGAGAAAGAGTTTAGAAGAACTTGTACGTTATGAACGTTGGTGATTGAAAAAATATGGATTATGTAGCGTGGATTGCAAATAATCTGAAAATTCGACCGCAGCAAGTGAATGCTGCGGTTTCCCTATTGGATACAGAAAACACGATTCCTTTTATTGCCCGATATCGAAAAGAGGCTACAGAGGGGTTAGATGAAGAGCAGCTTTGGCAGATCAAAGAAATGTTGACGAAACGAAGAGCTCTCGAGGAGCGAAGAGAAACTGTTATTAGGACGATCCGTGAACAGGGAAATTTAAGTGCGGAATTAAATCAAAGATTGTTGATGGTTGACACAACGACTGAGTTGGAAGATTTGTATCAACCCTACAAGCCTAAGAGAAAAACGAGAGCTAGCATCGCTCGCGAGAAAGGCTTACAGGGTCTAGCTGATTTAATCATCGAGCAAAGCCCGGTAGATAAATCACCTGAAAAATGGGCAGTAGAGTACATAAGCGAAGATGTTCCGGACATCGAATCTGCTTTAGCTGGAGCTCGAGATATTGTTGCAGAGATGATCAGCGATCATCCAGAGGTCAGAAAATATACGCGTATAAAAGCTCTTGAGAATGGAATAATAAGTGCATTGAAAATCGAAGATGGTGTTGATCCAAAAGGTATCTTCGAGATTTATTATGAATTTGTTCAACCAGTATCACAAATAAAACATCATCAAGTATTAGCATTAAATCGTGCTGAAACAGATAAAGTGATTCGAATCCATATCGAAATCCCTGAGAAGGACTGGCAAAGTGCAATAACACGCGTATTCACCATTAACCAGCGCTCACCATTCGCGGATCAATTCAAACAAACTATGGAAGATTCTGCAAAGCGTTTGTTGCTTCCAACGATTGAACGTGATATTCGCAGACAATTGAGAGAGAAGGCAGAAAAACACGCCATTCATGTTTTTGCTGATAATTTACGCGCTTTGTTGAAACAACCTCCTATCGCTGGGCATACGATCCTAGGTATCGATCCAGGTTACCGGACAGGATGTAAATTGGCGATAATCGATCCCACTGGAAAAGTTCTAGATACTGGCACGATCTACCCGCATGAACCCCGTAATCTTTGGCAAGATTCGATAAGTACCTTGAGAGCATTAATTACTAAGTATTCCATAACGCTTATCGCGATTGGAAATGGGACTGCTTCTCGGGAGACAGAGCAACTCGCAGCCGAATTAACACGCGAATCTAAGAGTATTCATTATTTAATGGTCAGTGAAGCAGGCGCAAGTGTTTATAGCGCCAGTCCACTTGCACGAGACGAATTACCAGAGATGGATGTCAGTTTACGAGGCGCTGTCTCTATTGCTCGAAGGATTCAAGATCCTCTGGCTGAATATGTAAAAATTGACCCTCGTTCAATAGGGGTTGGTTTATATCAACATGATGTTGACCAAAAAGAATTATCGAGATCCTTGGATAGTGTGGTGGAAATTGTAGTAAATGCGGTTGGTGTTGATCTGAATACCGCCTCACCCGCTCTTTTGAAAAGAGTCTCTGGAATTGGACCGAAAATGGCAGATCGGATTGTTGAGTATCGTAACAGTAACGGTGTATTCAGGAATCGTGATGAATTATTGTCTGTAAATGGATTCGGTCCGAAGGTTTTCGAACAATCAGCTGGTTTTTTACGCATTATGAACAGCGAGAATCCTTTGGATAGTAGTGCGATCCATCCTGAGAGTTATTCCATCGCTGTCCAATTATTGAACAAAGCGAGAATCGATCTACACCATGATATTAATCAGCGAAAGGAACCCTTGGATGCATTACGAGTGACAATGCCAATTGAACAGCTAGCAGGTGAATTGAACGTAGGTTTAATGACATTGGAGGATATCTTTGATCAATTGATTAGACCTGGTCGTGATCCCCGACAAGAATTACCAAAGCCAATTCTGCGTGACGATGTTCTG
>CAZJMV010000204.1:0-4808 GCA_964547225.1 uncultured Anaerolineaceae bacterium
ATTCTAGTTGATCGACCTTTCCGCATTGGAGATCGTATTGAAATCCAGGAAGTTGGAACCTGGGGTGACGTGATGGATATTGGTCTACGCACAACACGTATCCGTACACGTGATAACCGTATGGTAATCGTGCCGAATTCAATGATTGGCAGCAATCAGGTTATCAACTATAGTTATCCTGATCCTCAATATCGCATTGAAACGCATATCGGAATTGGATATGGCACAAATATCGAAAAAGCTCGCAAGCTGATGGTTGATACCGTAAGCAAACTTGATGTTGTTCTAAAAGATAAACCAATTGATGCCTTATATATAGAAATGGGTGATTCAGCTATGATCTTTCGGGTGCGCTGGTGGATTGAATCTTTTGCAGACACACGCCGTGTCGTTGACCAAGTGCACACAGCTTTGCAAAATGCTCTCGATGAAGCTGGTATCGAATGCCCTTTTCCTACCCAAAGTATAAACTTGCAAGTGAATTCACAAACAGAAGAGTGGTTTTCTCATTCAAGAAGAGATGATCGATAACGAAATGAGACTAAGGAGTGAACAAATCAAAGTCAGTTAGATAGAGACAATCCGATGAAAAAACGAATCAATAAAAAAATATTGAAATATACATTATGGGTATTGGCTTTGCTGAGTTTTGTTATCGGTCTGATTATGATTCTAGTTAGATTAAGGCGCAAACGGGGAATTCGAGAAGCATTAGAAGAAAGAAATTCAACCATTTTGGAGGCGTTTCCTGCTTCTTTAACTGGATTAACCGAAGCAGAAGCAGAAACAAGGAAACTAGAGGGTCAGGACAATGTCATCCTCTTTCGACCTTCACGTTCACCAAATGATATCCTACGCGAAAATACTTTGACCATCTTCAACCTCAGCTTAGTGGGTGTTGCTTTTGTTCAATTCCTGTTAGGGCTTCATTGGGATATGCTGCTCAGTCTTGGAATAGCGGTATTGAACATTGGGCTAAACGTTTTCCAAGAAGTATATACTTTGAGAAGATTAAAAACGTTAGAAGAGGTAACTCGCCCACAAGCAACAGTGATTAGGTCAGGAAAAGCTAGAAGCATCGATCCTAGTGAGATTGTTCAGGAAGATGTTCTTTTTGTTGGATCTGGAGATCAAATCCTAGTGGACGGAGAGATTATGAGCGAAAAACCTCTCCTGGTGGATGAATCGATTCTCACAGGCGAGGGTCATCGCTTACTGAAACATCAGGGAGATTCTGTACTTGCCGGCAGCTTCTGTATTTCTGGTCGTGCTGCATATCAGGCGCAAAAAGTTGGAGAGGAACGTCTGGTCGCAGGATTATTAAAAAAGAATCAACCAAAACTGGATGAGCGAACCCCTCTAGAACGGATTGTGGGAAATGTTCTGCGTGTTATGTTACTGGTTGTGGCGATCATGGTTTCATTAGTTCTAGTGCATATTCTTAAGTTTGATGCAGCGGTGGGTTTGGATACAAACTTAACAGTTAGCAGGGTGAGTGTAATCTTCAGCCTTGCACCTGCTGGTCTCTATTTTATGATTTTTCTGAATTATATCGGCAGCGTAAGGCAACTCGCCAAACAAGGTGCGCTCGTTCATCGTCCCCGGTCTGTCGAGACCTTAGCGAATGCAACAGTTTTATGCGTATCCTTGACTGGATCTCGAACAGGGGTAGGCATCCAGGTTGAAGAAGTCACTTCAACAGAAAAAAACAAAGTCGTTCCCGAATCACGATTACGGCAAATCTTGGGAGATTTCGGACACACGAGTTATTCCAATAACCAAGCAGTACAAGCCTTGGCAGAACTATTTCCAGGTGATCAACGGGTTAACCGTGAACAATCCCCTTTCTTATCCGCATATGGTTGGACAGCAATAACTTTTGATGAAAATGACTTACGTGGGATTTATGTATTAGGAGATGCTCACATGCTTGAGCGATATCTAATCAAACCAGAAGGTGATCAAAAAGAAAATATTGCTCAAAAATCTCAGGAATCGAAACCCCGAGAACGGTTTTCGATTTTAAGAGCATTTAGGCGGCGTTCAGAAGACCCCCATAATGGTAATAGTAAACATGAAAAGCCAATTGCGAAACAACTTTCAGGACATAACATTCAATCAGAAACGATTGAAGTTTCACTTGATAAAACATCAGCAATGGAAGACAATCAATTTAGAAAGTATCTAAAAGGGATAAAACAAATATTTCAACGTAAGCAAGCGGAAGAAATAAACCAGGAACAAAAAACTCATGTTGAAGAAATAATACAACCCATTGAGGAGTTCGTTTATCTATTCGCATATTACCCTGAAATCGTTCAACTTAATGATCATGCTGGACAACCACAACTACCACAAGGATTAATTCCTTTATGCTATTTACACTACTCCGCACAAGTCAATCCTGAAACGATAAACACAGTACGGACATTAATCAACAGTGGAGTTGCTCCAAAGGTTTTTTCACCGGGCGATCCTGGACGAATTGCTAACCTCCTTAGACAAGCTGGTTTGGGTCAAGAAGATTCCATCAATCACAAACTTATCTCTGGTCATGAACTTGAGGGTTTGAATGAAGATGAATTACTTCAAGCAGCGAAGGAAAATACAATCTTTGGGCATGTTACCTATAAGCAAACCAGGCAAATAGTGGAAACTCTACGCAGACACGGAGACATAGTAGTTGTATTTGGTAGTAACCCATCTGATTTACCTATCATGAAAAACGCCAATCTTTCGATCACTTCTCAAGGAAGCAGCCAGGCAGCACTTAGCACTGCCGATATTATCCTATTAAAGGAATCGCCCCAAGCTTTGTTGACAATAATAGAAAAAGGTCAAAGTGTCCTTCATAGCTTGCTGGATGTTTTACGACTCTATTTGACGCAATTAATATATTTAACAATACTAATCATGGCGCTTTGGGTTTTGGGTCTGGGTTTTCCTTATCTTTCACAACAAGGCAACTTTATCACAATTGCAACATTGACCATACCATCCCTTGCCTTATCCTTATGGGAAACACCCGGTACTCTCCAGCGGATCAACTTAAACCGACATTTGTCGTGGTTTGTCGGTCCAGCAGCACTATCCATCAGCGTTACAGGTTTATTCTTGTATTCATATTTCATGAAGCAAAGTAACCAGATGGCATATGCTAAATTAGCGCTTACGCATATGTTGGTGATTTCTGGTCTTGTTCTATTAATCTTTTTACGCCCTCCTAAAATAACGAGCCCCATAAAACAAAACTCAATAAAGGACTGGCGAGCTACTTTATTAGCCTTAGGGTTACTTATCACTTATCTGATCATCGCTGCCATTCCCTATACATACAAAATATTCCGTTTGACTCTTTTGGCAAAACCTAGCGATTTTTTAGTAGTTGGACTAGCTGTACTTACCTGGTCTGTGATTGTTCAAATCATTTGGAAATTGATTCCTTCTATTTCGGTAAGAATGAAACGAACTCAAACACCAGACAAAAGGAATTGATTTCATGAATCCTTTTAATCAAAACACACCAAACATGAGAGCAAATTTTTTAAAATTCTTCAGTGAGGTTTACCGAATTTGGATAGCCGAAAAGCCAACGCAGTATGCAGCTGCCTTAGCTTACTATGCTATTTTTTCCTTCGTGCCTGTAATTTACTTGGCTTTTACGCTTGCAGATATAATTTTTGCCAAAATTTCAGTATCAAGTTGGTTCTATAACGAGATCACAATCATATTGGGAGAAAAAATTGCCGCTGATATTCAAAATGGTGTGGCTAGTCTTGCATCAAAATCATCTGGAGACACAACCCTTACATCCATAATTGGTATCGGCGCGTTAATTTTTTCGGCTTCTCTCATTTTTGCCCAACTGCAGCATGCCCTAAATAGTATCTGGCAAGCACCACCCCCCTCTCGAGGAGCAACTAATATGGCTATCCGAAATCGTTTATTTTCTTTTGTAATGCTGATAGGTGTGATGTTAATATTTATTCTTGCGGCAGTCATCAATTTCATCATTTCAATAATTACAGGGTATATACAATTAGACATTGTGGTTTCGTTAATCTCATTTATTTCCCTGGCAGGATTGGCGATCTTATCATTTTTCTTCATTTATAAATATCTCCCCAATGCTGAAATTGCCTGGAAAGATATTTTACTAGGTGCAAGTGTTGCAGGACTATTGGTTTCAGTAATAATCCATCTGTTAGGCTCTTTCCTGGGTGTTTCCAGGTTTAGTTCTGCAATAGAAGCTGCTGGTGTAATGGCAGTTTTGTTAATGGGTTTTTATTTACTTGGACAGATATTTGTATTTGGCGCAGTATTAATACGAGTACACGCTGTCTTTTTTGGTTCAGGTATTCTACCCCGGCATTAATTACTCATAGAGTACCTTCTCAATCGGAGAGAAGTGAGAATTGAAAATTATGATTACACATCTTTTATTCAAACACACATTTAAGTTGAGAAGAACTCTATAAAAAGTTAATCCGAGAGGATCGCATAATTCTAGCGCTACAAGATTATTTTTATGAGTTATATCAAATTATTAAAATTTTTGGAGGAGTAAAATGTGTTGTTTCTTTACATCTTTAGTATTACTTAGCCCCCGTTTAGCATTAATTGTCTGGTGGATGATCAGACCGATTCACTTCGCAACCGCTTTCGATTATCTTTTGCAGAGGTATCAAAATGGAAGATAAAAATCAAACAAATGACCAAGCTCTAATTGAGAGAAAAAACTGTATTGAGATTGTCTCGATCATCATCATGTCTATTGCCACAGTCGCAGCTGCCTGGTCAAGCTCACA
>CAZJMV010000205.1:0-5998 GCA_964547225.1 uncultured Anaerolineaceae bacterium
GTTTGAGGTACTACTCTTTGAGGACGAAGGGCATGGGATTATAAAACCTTCCAATCAAGAAGTACTTTATACTCGCTTGCGGACATTTTTCGAAAGTGCGTTTGGGGAATAAATTTGATAAAAAAAGGAGTTCATGATGAGAACTCCTTGTTGCCTTAAGTTAACCTTTTTTATCTTGTTGAACCGAAAAACCTTGGCATTGGCTACGGTTTTCAAGTATTCACTTTTTATCGAAAAGTGTTCGATAGACAATTCCATAATTGAGTGGATTTGTTGACAACCTTCGTAGTCAGTTTTTCAGCCTGTTGATTTGCGTTGTTTAAAAAAGTTGAAGCTTGACCACCGAAATCTTGTAGTTGTAAAACTGTATCGTTGACTACATTTCCTGCGTGAATATTTGTATCTACTTTCATTTTACTTCTCCTTTTACCCACAGATTCCACTTTGATCAGCGTAGTATACGCCATTCACCCAACCACAACCGCTGCTAGTGGCAGATACAGGGTTTACTGGGTTCACGGGATTAACAGGCTTTGGGGCGGGAGATTTAGCAATGGCTTCCATTTGTGTCGCCTGAGCTTTCCAGTAATCACGCTGCTTCTGGCATTCTTTCAGGCTCATTCCGCCTGCACGGAGATTAGTTCTCGTTTTCATAACATACTCCTTCTACAAGATTTAATCAGCAACTGATTAAATCTTGCCCTGCTTTTTGGCTTCGTTCTGCCAATAATAATAACGATCGCGCCATTTGTTGAGATTGAAAAGACACGTCTCAATATCTCCACCGCTGCATACATCGGATCGAACTTGCATTTGTGGGATATAAATAGTATCTTTCTTCTGATCTGTTTTCTTCAAGGTATCCATTGGGATTAACTCCTGATGAGATAGAATTGAGCGGGGTGAAATTACCACCCCGCGACACTTCAGGGAATATTATAGTCTGTTTAGCAGACTCCACTCATGTCTGGGTACCAAACTCCGTTCACGTAGCCACCACCAGATGGCGAGGGGGAGGGAGGATTGGGTGAGGGTGGGTTGGGCATTACGCCGTTGCAAACGCCGCTCATGTCTGGGTACCAAACACCATTTACGTTGCCACCACCTGCCGCACCACTGCGAATGGATGAGCGTACATGGATTTGGGGTACTAATTTTACATTTTGCATTTGATTTACTCTCCTGTAATTTATCGGATAGGACCGATCGATTTTTATTCTCTGGGAACTATCCCGAAATTTGCCTAGTATGGAATGGTTTAGTCAGGGATATATAATTTCTGACCGGCATAAATGAGATTCGGGTTTGGTCCGATGGTCTTCACGTTGGAATAGTAAATCTTGTTGACGCCATTTGCGCCCATATTGCCATAGAAACGATTAGCAATCTTACTCAAGTTATCACCGGATTGAACCGTATAGCATGCAGCGCCAGATTTCATATTAGTTCGTACGTTCATTGTTTTCTCCTTACTAACAAAAATTTGTTTATCAACATCTTGATATTAGTATTCTAAACGATTTTGAGTGCAATGCAATACGTCGAATGACCTAAATTTATCAGCGATTGATGGAATCAAGGCTTGTTTGTTTAAGAAAGCTGCCTTAAAATGCGTTGATATTGGGATGAAGCGGCATATTTTTTGATCTGATTGATGCGTTTAATCAATAATGGATGTGAACCCAATGTCTCACTCAGGTTTCCCCAAAGCGTGTCATCTTCGGCGTCGATTCGTTGATATGCCAGTTGCATGGCTTGCTGGGAGGTCTCCCCAGCGCCTGCTTCCAGCTTGATTAAGGCGCTGATGGCTTTGTTTGGATTCCCGCAGGCTATGAGTCCAGCTCGATCGGCTGAATATTCACAGGCGCGGTTCCACCACAAGAAGGCTAAACTGAGAATAGCGGCTGCGGCATAGGGGCTGGGAATACCCGCCATGCCGCCAACCAATGAGTTCAGCCAGGTGTGTCCTAGGGCGATATGTCCCATTTCATGACCCAGGATGAATAGGATCTCTTCGCTGTCCATGACTTTGAAAAGAGGTGAATAAAGCACGATCACTTTCGGCGATGATAGCCCGAAGGTGTAAGCATTCAAGCTGCGGTTGTGTGCAATATAAACCTTTACTTGTCCTGGGTCGAGCTTTTGCGCGCCTTCCTGTATCAAGCGTGTTAAGGATGGATTCTGTTGTTCGGTCACCAATTGGGCAGAGATGATTAATGAACGGTGATGAGACCAGGTCAGGTAGAAGGAAAACAGGATAAACCCTAGAAAGAATATTAAACTAGTACATACCGTCGCGGTCACCGTGACGGCGATGATGCCAAGCACGAGGAATAGGGTCACTATCAAGATGAGATGTTCGTGAGGGTAGCGATAGGCTCGAGTGCGCATAAGGGTTCCCATTTATTCTTCGAGTTTGCGGACGATCAACTTCAGTCCTTCCACTCTGACGACAGATACACGCGTGTCGATTTCTGCGACTTCATCTAACTTCTCCATCTCTGCGGTCCAGCGTTCGCCTGCCAGCATCACAGTTCCGATTGGCGCTAGTCGGTCTCGTACAAGACCATTGCGACCAGTCAGGCTTTCTTGACCCATCAAGTGCGGCAAAAGTTGGGCTCGCAAAGCAAAGATCAGGATCACGAAAAATATTAAACCGGTTGCTATAGAAGTCCCGATCACCAGCGGGATGGATACGCGTTGGAAGCTGGGTACATTCGGGGAGTTGAACAAGACCAGCGCGCCGACAATTAGTGAGGTTACACCAGCGAATGTCAAGGCGCCATGCGTGGGCGCTTTGATATCCAGAATGAATAAGGCAAAAGCTAAGACCAGAAAGATCACCCCAAACCAGTTTACAGGTAAAACGCCTAAGCCATAGGTCGCCAGCGCTAGACAGACGATCCCAATTGTACCCGCTAACCAACCGCCTGGGCTGGAGATCTCGATTAGGATGGCTTGCACGCCGATTGCTAATAACAGAAAAACGATATTGGGATTGGTGAGCATATTGAGGATTTGTTCGATAAAGGTTGGGTCAAAGCTCTCGACTTGCGCGTCAGCGGTATGCAGCTCAACGTCGCCCACATCCGTCTCAACGGTTAATCCATCCAATTGCTTCAACAAATCTTCGATATCCTGGGCAAGGTAATCAACCAAACCCGCGTCTAAGGCTTCTTGAGCGGAAACGGCGTGCGCTTCATCGATTGTTTTTTCCGCTAATTCAATCGCTTCTGCGCCGCGCTTCTGAGCTAAAGAACGCGTGGTAGCTTTGAGGATATTCTTGGTTTTCGCCTGTAATGTTTCGCCTAATTCCTCTCCTTCCGAACCAACTGGGCTGGCAGCACCGATGGCGGTCTCTGGCGCCATGGCGGAAGCATGACCCGCCAGCGTGATAACAGTCCCCGCGCTGCCCGCAATAGCGCCGCGCGGCGCGATATAAACCACAATCGGTACTGCACTGGCGCGCATCTCTTGGATCATACTGTTCATTAGATCGACCCCGCCGCCGGGCGTGTCCAATTGTAAGACGATGATTTCAACATCCTGTTTTTCAGCCGTACGGATGCCGCGCTGCATATACTCCGCGATGGCTGGCGTCAAAGGACCATCGATCGTGATCACCAAAGCGGTTGGGCGGCTGTCTTGGGCGGAGGCGGGGATGCTGAGGATAAGTAGAAAGAAAACAACGAAAAGCGAATGGTATAAGCGCTTAATCATGATCATACTCCTAATGTATTATAGCATTCAGTTTTGATAATTTATCAGGAATTTGTCATTCTGGTTTTCAACCAACAAAAAGCAAATTTAGAAACTTTCCCCTTATAGGCATCTATGAAGCGAAGTATAAATTGTTTTTAAAATAAGCAAAAATCATTGAAAAAATTATCTTGTGATAAAATATCCTCAATATTCGACAGTTAATTGGGTAAGTCATTTTTTAAGCCGGAGGATCATTTTCTAAAAAAAACCTGCTTCAAACCCTCTTTGAAGCTTTATAAGGTTGCGATAAAGAACCAACCCTGGATGCGGAAAAGCGTCAAGTTTGTTTTTTTAACACTAGAAAGAGAGAAACGGGATGAAGATCAATTTACGAAATCGCTGCATTGAAGGAGAATAATGCTGTGAAGAATGAGTATAAAAACCAAAAATATTATTTTACAATGCTGGTCTTAGCGCTGTCTTTGCTCGCATTTTCTGTGGCTAATGCCGCCAATATCGACCAAAATGATAAATATGCCTGGGGAACTAACGTGGGCTGGCTTAACTTCAACGATGCCAATGGTGGTGTGACAGTCTACAATGATCATCTCGAAGGCTATGTGTGGGGTGAAAATATCGGCTGGATTCGGTTAGGAACTCACATTGGGGGTGGCGAACATACTTATACCAATGATGCTGCTGATACCTACGGCGTCAACAACGATGGGAATGGGAATCTCTCTGGCTATGCCTGGGGAACCAACGTGGGTTGGATCAACTTCAATCCTACGCATAGTCAGGTGACCATAGACCCCGAAACTGGCGACTTTGATGGTTACGCCTGGGGAGAGAATATCGGCTGGATCCACTTCCAAAACAGCAGCCCGGCATATAAAGTCAATACAACTTGGAGAAGTGAAACCAAAAAAGCATCTACAACAACAAGCTTAGCAAGTAGTAAAAATCCGAGCGTAAAAGGGGAAGAAGTAACCTTTACCGCCACTGTAACAGGGGGATCTGTAACGCCTACGGGGATAGTCACCTTTAAAGAGGGTGTAACCGAGCTGGGGACTGGAGAATTGAATGCCAATGGAATAGCGATCTTCGAGACTAGTAGTCTCAGCGTAGGAACATACAGGATCGTAGCAGAATACTCGGGTGATGCAACTTATGATGGCAGCTCTTCTGCCAATGTGAATCAGGTGGTGGGAGAGGGAGGTAACTTTGAAATCATCCTACCCTTTATCTATAAAGATTCTACGATGCAGTGAGAAATTTAAAAAGTAGGTTAGGATGCCATCCTGACCAGAAGCATTATCCCTCGAATCAGTGAAAACATAATAGGTTTCCGATATAAAAATGAACCAAGAGACTAAAGAAGGATAAACCGATGAAAATCAACTACAAAATAACTACCTTTGTACTCCTAGCCATTGTACTTTCGCTGCTTGTGACCGTTGTAGTGTTGGCTGGTAACCTTGATTCCCCATCTGAACCAAGTTCATCGTTCTCATTTACCCTCGAGGACATCTATAACCGTTTGAATGAAGGTACGGCGGGAGCTCAGAGCGCCTTTACCGAACCAAGCAGCGCTCCGGGCAGCACGATGCACACGCTGAACGATATCATGGAGAAGGCGCCAGCAGTGGACGAAACAAACGGCGCGACGGCAGACGAAGTATTGACAGATAAAACAGTATGGGGCTTGACTAGCGGAGAATGGGGCGTGATCACTGGAACGCTGCCGCTCGGTCCGCAGGAGGATAATATAAACGGCGCAACGGCAGTGGATGTGCTGACAGGCAAAACAGTTTGGGGCTTGACTAGCGGAGCATGGGGCGTGATCACTGGGACGCTTCCGCTCGCTCCGCTGCCTAAGACCGGTCAGACAAAATGCTACGATATTCTTGGAAATGAGATTTCCTGCTCAGATCCCAGCGGTCCCGGTCAGGATGGCGACTTACAGAAAGGCGTTACTTGGCCCAACCCGCGTTTCACGGACAACAACAACGGCACATTGACTGATAGCCTGACTGGGCTGGTTTGGTTGAAGAACGCCAATTGCTCTGGAGGGGAAGATTCTTGGGCTGAAGGACTGCCGTATTCTAACGCACTGGAAGATGGATGTGCCAATTGCTTTAATGATCATGGTGATTGTGGCTTGTCAGACGGTTCTGAAGCTGGCGACTGGCGGCTACCGAATGTGAACGAGCTGTTTAGCCTGATCAATTTCGGCGAGTCAGACAATGCTACATGGTTGACTGACAAGGGCTTCGAAAATGTGAAGTCTGAAGAT
>CAZJMV010000206.1:0-2990 GCA_964547225.1 uncultured Anaerolineaceae bacterium
CAATTTCCCCACAGCAGAAATGACCAGTCAATACAATCTTTCTGGAGATACCCTAAGCTGGCTGGGGCAGATTGCCTTAAACATAGGCAAGCGCTACAGCGCTTCCAATGATCCAAATGTTTCTTATCAGATTGTAGGTGTGGTCGCTAATGAGACCTGGATGGACAATCAAGCCTCAGCGGATGCCCTGGAAGCCTCAGGCGCTAATTTTGGCAACGGTGTCAGCCTAATTCGGGATTGGAAAGATCAGGTTGAATATACGCTGGCTCACGAAATTGGACATAGTTTAGGATTATATCGGAGTACATTATGGTCGAGTGTTAGCAAAACATATCTAGGAGGGGAAGGCTCTGAGCAATACGATCTCCGCCCGCCATCCGGAATCGAAGTGCATGGTCTGATCCTGAAAAACGGTCAGATCTTTGATGTCGCGAAAAAATTTACAGATACTACCAACGCTAAGTGGAGAGATGGTTTCGATGCGATGTACAAGAATGAAATCAATGTGGTTGATTTTATGGGGAATGCTGAAGGGAACCTGGGAAATTTTATGCGGATGGCTTGGGTAATTCCCGATACTTATACCCACCTCTTAGGCAGACTCGCAGACCCACCCGGGACGCCAATCCTGATGGTGCAGGGCTTTGTGTTAGAAGATTACTCAATTCAGTTTACCCCCATCTGGCAAATGAGCGGATTACCGGATGCGGTTTCTGAGCAAGGCGAATATACGTTGGAATTGATATCCTCCGCTGGGGAGGTATTGTATTCCACTCGGTTTTCAATCCATTACGGCAAACCAGACGCCGCGCCAATCTTCTCTCTCAAGGTACCCTTCCTGCCTGGTACAGAACGGCTAGTGATCACCGATGACACACACAGCGTGGGAGAGATCATTCGCAGCAGTTCCACACCCGAAATCCAGACCACAACACAGCCAGTTTTTACGTCGGAATCCCAGCTCTCGCTGCAATGGGATGCTTCAGACGCAGATGGCGATGCATTAACCTACAGTTTATATTATCAATGGGACGATTCCGACGTGTGGTTACCATTAGCGGCTGACCTTACAGAAACCAGCTATGTCGTGGATACTTCCGGGCTGCCTGGCGGTGAGCGTTGCCAGGTTCGGCTGATGTCAAGCGATGGATTTAATACCACTGAAGCGCTCTGGCAGCCCTTCAGTGTTGGCAACAAACCCCCGGTAGCCGAAATTCTCACCGAAGAGATGGTTTACACGCAGAAAGCCGGGGTTTGGCTGCAAGGCGCAGCGCTGGATGCCGAAGATGGTTTGATCTCGGACGAAAACCTGCGCTGGTACTCGGATATTGATGGAGAGTTGGGTGCAGGTTATGCCTTGTGGGTGCGCCTTTCCCCCGGCAGCCATACAGTAACTCTCTACGCCCAAGATTCAACAGGGAACACCGCTGTCGCGCAAGTGGATATCCAAGTTGAAGCAGGCTCACCGCTCGCGGGTATGGGCAGTGGACTGCAGGGGTTGTGGGTTATCGGTATTTTAGGGTTGGCGGCTCTAATAGGGATAGGCGGGGTTCTCGCTTTGATAGTCTGGCTGCTTAAACGCAAGCAACCAGCGAGCGCTGTCAAGCCGCGACAGGGAGTCTCCTGCTTACTCAGCCTTGTGATCGCTGGCGGCATAGGTCTATTGGTAATTGGTAGCATCTCGCTGGTGGCTTTCGATGTCTTTCCAGCCTATCAGATTAGCAGAGGGTCAGGCGATACTACAAATATATTAAAAATGGGTGGCGGTGGTCTGTTGGTCAGTTTCCTGGGTTTGCTGCTGCTTAACAGCGGCATGAGAGCCATCCTCACTCGTCAAACATTCGTAGAAGATGAACTTGGGCGGCGCCGCGAAAGACGTGGATGCAGCGCGATACTCAACGGTTTGGGACAGATGTTCTTTGGCACGCTGTGTTTGGTGGGCGGTTTGGGTTGGCTTACACTGGTCTTCTTCCAAGAAATACTGCCTTGGTTAGGTTATTAAGTGACCGGATAACTCGATATTATCCAAAATAATACAGGTTTAAATAAGATAGACAATAACGAAACAAAGCCAAGAGGAAAATTATTTGATTAAAAGCCCATTGCGATACCCCGGGGGAAAATCAAGAGCAGCTTCTTTTCTTTACAAATTTGCACCGCGCTACAAGGAGTTAAGAGAACCTTTTTTTGGAGGGGGCTCATTTTCTTTTTTTAGCATTCAGAAACGACCAAATGCGAATTATTATGCGAGTGATATTAATTATGATCTATATTGTTTTTGGAATACCTTGAAAAACAACAAACAAGAGATGATTGATGAAATCCTCCAAATAAAAAAGAACAATAAGGATGGACGAAAATTATTCAATTCATTAATCGAGAAGAGACAATCTGAAATGGCAGGTTTTAATCGTGCAGTAGATTTTTTTGTATTAAATCGAATTACTTTCTCTGGTGTGGTTGATAGCGGTGGTTACTCTGAACAAGCATTTCATAAACGATTTACGATTTCATCTATAGAGCGATTAGAAAAAGCCTATCATATTGTAAAAAATATCGATTTCAGTCCTGAAGATTATTCAGAATTACTTTATAAAGAAGGAGAAGGCATCTTTATCTTTCTAGATCCACCATATTATTCTGCCACGAAATCCAAACTATATGGAAAAAACGGATGTTTACATACCACGTTTGATCATGAAGTCTTCTTCAGAAATCTAACACAATGCAAGCATAAATGGTTATTGACATACGATAACAGCACCTTTATCCAAAGCTTGTTTAAGGATTTTCATCAAATTGAATGGGAATTACAATATGGCATGAACAATTATCGGCAAAAAAATGCTGGTATAGGTAAAGAATTGCTCATCGCGAATTATGATATTAATCAATTTGTGCAGAGAGAAAAAACGCTTTTCTAATTTTCAGTAATGCAAAATGTATTTCGGTTAAAATAATACTGAATTCATCATTTAACAGGAGAGACA
>CAZJMV010000207.1:0-10977 GCA_964547225.1 uncultured Anaerolineaceae bacterium
CAAAAAGATCATCCTCCCTTAGAGGATAAAGGCGCTGGGCATTTTGTTGCCTGTTATCTTGTTTAAAATCAATTCAAGTATTGTCATACAAGGCAACCCTATGTTACAATTCGGGGCGTCCTTTTTAGATAATTATTTTAGTATTATCGAATGAAGGGTAATTTGGGGCGTAGTGCAATGGCAGCACACCGGTCTTTGGAATCGTGAATCCTGGTTCGAGTCCAGGCGCCCCAGCTTTATCTCATTGGATTATGGTATTATTGTTTTGCGTAATAAGTCGATTGAACGAGAAGCGTATATCTTTTCTTCTTACCGCAAGAATGTTTATTGATACGGTAAGAAGGAACAAATAGATCTTGGATACTATATTTATTAGGCTTATAAGATAATTGAGTGCAACACCCAAGATTGGGTGTAATGCTCATTTTTTTATTTAAGGATCAAAATGGAAATTAATACGATCATCTTAGCTGCGGGAAAAGGCACTCGCATGAAAACGGATACTCCTAAGGTCTTACATCCTCTTCTGGGACGTCCAATGCTTCAATATAGTTTGGATGCTGTCAAAGAAATAACGCATCATAAACCGGTTGTAGTGGTTGGATATGGCGCTGATAAGATTGAGCAAAGGATAGGCGCTGAAGCCAGGTTTGTGATTCAAGAGCCTCAGTTAGGCACAGCACATGCGGTACAAGCCACCTCAGAGATTCTAAAAGATGAGCCGGGAATTATTCTAGTCATATTGGCAGATATGCCGTTATTATCCCCTACGCTTTTACAAAGTGTTGTAGATACTCATATTGAAAAGCCTGGACCAGTTACTATGCTGACAATTATTGCGGATGATCCAAGAGGCTTTGGGAGAGTAGTTAGAGGTGCAGATGGCGCTGTACAAGCGATTATCGAAGAAGCGCAAGCTGCTCCAGAGATTCTGAATATTCAAGAGTTAAATGCTAGCGTTTATTGTTTCTCTTCAGAATGGTTGTGGCAAGCATTAGAAAGAATTCAATTATCTCCTAAAGGAGAATATTATCTCACCGATCTGATCGAAATAGCTGTTTCGGATGGTTATTCGATAAAATCAGTTTTATTAGAAGAACAAGAGCTAGCGATTGGCATCAATACACGAGTACACCTCGCTGAGGCGGAAGCGTTGTTGCGTCAAAAGATCAATCAAACCTGGATGCTGGAAGGCGTCACCATGATTGATCCTGATAGAACCTATATTGAATATGGTGTCACCATTGGCAAAGACACTGTGATTTATCCAAATACATACCTGCAAGGGAATACGATCATCGGTGAATCCTGCACGATTGGACCAAATTCTATTATTAGGGATGTGAAAATTGGTAAAAGTTGCAAGATATTCTCCTCTGTTTTGGAAAATGCGATCGTCGAAAATAATGTCGATATTGGTCCTTTTGGTCATCTTCGAAAAGGAGCGCATTTAGCGGATAATGTACATATGGGAAATTTTGGAGAAGTAAAAAATTCTTATCTCGGTCTGGGAACGAAAATGGGACATTTCTCGTATTTGGGAGACGCTCAAATTGCAGAAAATGTAAATATTGGTGCGGGAACAATTACATGTAATTATGATGGAGAGAAGAAGCATCCGACAATCATTGGTTCTGATGTATTCATTGGTAGTGATACAATGTTAGTCGCTCCTGTGAAATTGGGGAATGGCGCCCGCACAGGCGCTGGTTCGGTTGTCACGCGCGATGTTCCAGATAATACATTGTTTGTTGGCGTTCCTGCCAAAGAATTTAAAAAAGAAGAATATAGTGAATGACATATTAATATATATTTTTACTATCGCTGTTCTCACCTTGTTTGATCTGATCACGATTGGCGCTCGAGTGAGTTTACAGCAGACATCTAATGCCAGATTATTAGCAATGCGTGAACAAATGGGGGATAGAGTCAATCGAACGATTTCACAACTTTCGAATTTACAGATAGTCAAAGCCAGTTATGACCAACTGTTATTAATTCTGCGCTTCTTTATTGCAGGATTGATCATCTTTACGCTTTCATCTTTTCAATCAATCTCGTCATCCATTCTCATGATTGGATTGATCTTATTGGGAGCTACAGTCGTATTATTCTGGCTTGAATACTTAATCGAATCAATTGTTACGAAAGATCCTGAGCATTGGGCGCTGCGTTTTACTGGATACACAACGATCATCCTAGCATTTCTGAAAATCCCCCTATTTCCACTGGCATTTTCTGAGGAATATCAACATAATGGAGAGAATTCATCCATAGTAACGGAAGATGAATTGAAAACACTTGTTGATGCTGGGCAGGAAGAGGGCATATTTGAGCTAGTAGAACGCAAGATGATCTACTCAATTTTTGAATTGGGGGAAACATTAGCCCGTGAAATTATGGTGCCTAGGATTGACATGCTTGCCCTCGATGTAGCGACTCCACTATTAGAAGCAGCGGATGCGTTTTTGGAGTCGGGTTATTCCCGTGCACCCGTTTTTCAAGAGACGGTGGATAATACCCTCGGATTACTCTATGCAAAGGATCTATTACGAGCTTGGCGGGAGGGAGGCGAGAAAGAATCATTACACAACTTACTTCGACCAGCTTATTTTGTGCCAGAAGCTAAGAAAGTAG
This sequence comes from uncultured Anaerolineaceae bacterium, assembly GCA_964547225.1. Taxonomy (GTDB): domain Bacteria; phylum Chloroflexota; class Anaerolineae; order Anaerolineales; family UBA4823; genus CAZJMV01. Next base: position 2,638 of record CAZJMV010000207.1, read on the forward strand.
ATGAATTGCTTGCTGAAATGCAAGCTCGACGTATCCATATGGCTGTGATTGTTGATGAATACGGGGGAGTGGCGGGTCTAGTAACGCTTGAAGATATTGTTGAAGAGATATTTGGTGAAATTCAGGATGAATACGATCAAGGCGAAGAAGACCCATATCAGAAACTACCGGATGGTAGTTTTATCTTCTTGGGTCGTATTGATTTAGATGATTTTAACGAAATTATGGGCAGTAATTTACCAAGTGATGAATCAGATACCTTAGGTGGTTATATTTACAGTCAATTGGGAAGAGTGCCCATTGTGGGTGAAACGGTACAAACAGATAATCTATTGTTGACGGTGGAACAGGTAAGCGCGAGGCGAATTGGTAAGGTTAGCGCCCGGTGGTTATTAGAATTATTACCGGAAAAGGAAACTGATCATGTTGACTGATGAAATGCGAAAGAAATTGATAAAAATGGCTTCAGATGCTCGTCAGAATGCTTATGCACCTTATTCTAACTATGCTGTTGGGGCTGCCTTATTAGCAAAATCAGGTAAGATCTATACTGGAATTAATATTGAGAACGCAGCTTTTCCGACGAGTATCTGTGCTGAAAGAGTTGCCTTATTTAAAGCTGTATCAGAAGGTGAACGAGAATTTGATGCTATTGCGGTTGTTACTTTTAACGGGGGGACACCTTGTGGCGCTTGCCGACAAGCGTTATCCGAGTTTGGTCTAGATACGAAAGTTATCATCGCTGACGACCGACTTAATTTGAGTAATGAATTCACTCTCTCAGAGTTATTACCTGGTGCATTTCGCCCGCATGATTTGGTAAAAAGTGAGATAGAACAAAAATAGAATATTCAAGGGGAAGGGGTTACAGTGACGATTGTGATCAGCGAGCGAACAATCCAACCTTCTTTTCCGTCAGAGGTAATTATTCGCACCCACACGATTCCGTCACTCGCTTGTGTCTCCGGTAAGATTATGATTATTGAATCATTCGCCAAGAAGCCAATTGTCTCGCCATCTGGCTCAGCTCTGAAACGAACGCCTTCTGGCAGGTCTGTCCTCACAGTTGCATAGATAGGTGTAGGTGAAGGAGTGAAAGTCAGCGTTGGAGTGTAAGTTGGTGTCAGGGTATGGGTGGATGTGAATGTTGGTGTGGGTGGAATAGGAGAAGGGGTGACTGTTAAAGTGGGTGTAATTGTTGGTGTTAAGGTTGGCGTTGCAGTCGGTAAGCCAAGTTGAGCTCCAATGACCGCTCCGGCGCCACTCATTCCAATGATCAGGATGATACTGAATAAAGCCACAACTCCGCCAAGCGTATATCCAAATAAAGTTAATGGACGAAAACCTAGGATCGAAAGGGTGAGAGCGCCTAAGAAAGCACACCAAGCTAAATGGACCGCAAAGACGACTAGTCCATCAGGGAAGAGATGGGGAAGCTGTTTACCGAGACCGAAACCGGATGCTGCAATTGGTGAATAGAGTTCGTAGGCTAACGCTACGCTTGTCAATGCCAGATGGTGGATAGATCCGTTTTTCCCTGAACGGGCAAAAGTAATCGTAGTTAGGACTGTGCTGATTGCTAAAACTAAAAAATTGATCCATGAAACTTGCGCATGGTAATAAACTTGATGGAGTCCGTTGATCGTCATATTTCGAGTGATTGAGCCAATTAACCATCCTGCAAGAAATACCAGCAGGCTGCCAATAAATATCCCCACAAGGCTTCTCAGAAAAACGTGTGCTGTGCCTGTGATCGTTCCAAGTGATAATCCAATTGCTGGCGCTAAGATGGGCGCCAGTGCAGCCCCTAATATGATTATCGCTGAATGATCTAATGTGAACCCGATACTGATGATCAAACCCGAAATCAATGAAAGAATATAGAAATCAAAGCAGGGTGAGGCATTATGAGCCAGGTCATCTAAGAAACTGGCTCGCTCGTCAATATCGATAGGCGCGATTAAGCGTTTAGCGCGCCGTCGTCTAGCGGGTGGTAATTCTTCTGGGTTGTTTGGGTGAACCTCGTTACTCGAGAAATTCATTGTCTTAAACTGGCAACCAATCTCAAAGGATATTCGAATAATTCTAAAGCTGAAATGATATCTGGGGTGATTAGTTTTGCGGCATTCATGGTTTTAATCGCTACCCCTTCGTAAGAAAGGACACAAATACCAATCGCTGCAACTGCGATCATCATTGCGTCGTTGGCGCCTTGTCCAATTGCAGCGACATTCTGTGCTCCTAGTTTTTTTACATATTCGGCTTTTTGAAGTGCTTCGTTCCCTGGTTTAATCCGCACAGCATGGAGACCTAATTGTTGATCGATAAACCTTTGTTTTCCATGAGTATCCGCTGTTAATAGATGAATCTCTAGGTGTTTTTGGAGGTTGGCGATCAATCCTGGTACCCCCATTATCAGTTGACCATCAACAGCCAGCGTACCATTGACATCACTGACGATATGTTTTAATTCGATAAGCCCCAAACCTGGTATATTTAGTTCAATCATAGCCCTATTATAACCCTTTACTATTTAGTAAAATACAAGTAATTTTATTAATTGGAGAGTATATCGTGATGAAATCAAATCATGGAAAAATTGTACTACTATTTCTTTTTCTATGCATAAGTTCAATATCTATTGGTTGTAATAATAATTCTCCAGGCTCCGAAACAGAGGCTATTCCAACCGAGACATCCATTGTGCTGCAGCCAACTATGACGTTGTCTCCGATTCCCTCTCCAACGGTAGAACCACCGCTTGTGATTTTATTGGCTCCTGCTGGCTCTGACAAAACAATTTTAGAAGAAATGCAAGCCATTCTTGAGGATTTAACAGCGAGAGAAGGTTTTCAACTGGAGACTCGCAAAGAGATCATTGAAGGTGGTATTAATGAAAATGTCAAGTTGGTTGTCATCCTTTCTCCTTTATTGGAAATGTTGGATTTGATATCAGAATACCCCGAGACAATTTTCTTGGCGATTGGCTTTCCTGATCTAGAAGCGGCGAACAATATGTTCGTGATCAAGTCTAGCGGTGGCAGAGCAGATCAGCAAGCGTTTCTCGCTGGCTATATTGCCGCAGTTATCACTCCGGATTGGAGGGTTGGAATCATATCACAAGCGGATTCCGCTGATGGGCAAGCTGCCACTCAAGGTTTCTCAAATGGAGTGATTTTCTACTGTGGATTATGTCGACCCGCGTACCCGCCATTCAATCAATATCCAATGACAGTTGAATTACCAATTGGATCGAACCAAGAGCAACAGATCGCGGTCGCGGATGCGCTGATCAACAGCGCGGTTGAAACCGTGTATATTGCACCCGGGGCAGGCAGTAGTGAACTCTTTGGATATTTTGTCGATCATGGAGTAAAGCTGATCGGAGCTGAACTTCCGAGTCCACAAATTCAAGATCATTGGATTGTCACCATTCGAACTGATCTAAAGGATACTATTGAACAGAATTGGGAGAATTTGCTCACTGGTCAATCAGGCTATAATTTAGGATCGCCGCTTGTCCTTATGGACATTAATGAATCTCTTTTTAGTCCAGGGAAACAAGAATTTGTGAACCGATTATTGGGAGATCTTTTGAATGGGTATATTGATACCGGTGTCTCACCCTGAAAGATTGAAAATATCTCACCAGAAATATTCCTTATTCTTGATGATAGTAATATTATTTGTCTGATTTTTTGCCCGCAAAAAATGACTCACTCATGGTAAAATTATCCCAAAATTTATGAAAAATTTCTCATCGGAGCGGAAAAGCTTATGACTGACGTTCTGGAACTACGCGGGATTACGAAACGCTTTCCAGGTGTCTTAGCCAATGATCATATTGATCTCACCTTGAAAGAAGGAGAAATCCATGCCCTCTTAGGGGAAAATGGAGCTGGCAAAACCACCTTAATGAATATTCTCTATGGATTGTATGCACCGGATGAGGGGGAGGTTTACGTGCGAGGCAAGCAGATTGATGTACAATCTCCGAGTGATGCTATTTCCGAAGGTGTGGGAATGGTGCATCAGCATTTTATGCTCATCCCAGTTTTTACGGTTACTGAGAATGTAATGCTCGGTGATGAATCAACTCGTTATGGGACGGTGTTGGATCGGAAATTAGCTGCCAGTAAGATCCGCCAAATATCTGAGCAATATAACCTTCAAGTAGATCCGGATGCTTATGTAAAAGACTTGCCAGTAGGTGTCCAACAGCGGGTTGAGATTATCAAGCTGTTGTATCGTGAAGCGGATATTCTCATTTTAGATGAACCAACAGCAGTCTTGACGCCTCAAGAAACCGATGAGCTCTTTAAGATCATGCGCAACCTTGTATCTAAAGGGAAGTCGATCATCTTTATTACCCATAAATTGCGTGAAGTTCTAGATTTTGCTGATCGAATTACCGTGATCCGGCGTGGGAAAGTCATTGGTTCTGTGCTCCCAGAAGATGCTGATAAACGTTTATTGGCTGAAATGATGGTTGGACGAGCGGTTGAACTTGAATTAGATCGTACTCCGGCGAAAATTGGCGATCAAATCTTGTCTGTAAAGAATTTGATTGTAGCAGATGAACGTAATCAAGTAGCCGTCGATGATATCTCCTTTGATGTTTATGCGGGAGAGGTATTTGGAGTTGCTGGTGTCCAAGGCAATGGACAGACAGAATTGGTTGAAGCATTAACTGGAATGCGCCCTTCACTGAGTGGTTCGATTGAAGCGTTGGGTGAAGAGATAACCCATGCTAGTCCAAGGCAAATCACTGAATTGGGTACAGCACATATCCCTGAAGATCGCCAGAAAGATGGACTTGTATTACCTTTCCCAATTTCTGATAATCTGATTCTGAATACATATTATCAGAAACCGTTTACAAAGGGCGCTGTTTTAGATGATCAGGCGATCCTTCAATCCGCGAACAAATTAGTGGATGAATTTGATATCCGGACACCAAGCGCTCTTACAAGTGTGGGTTCTCTTTCTGGCGGTAATCAACAGAAGGTGATCGTTGCACGCGAGTTTTCCAGACCTATCAAATTGCTAATAGCTTCGCAACCTACCCGTGGTCTTGACGTTGGTTCAGTGGAATATATTCATCGGCGTGTTCTTCAGAAACGGGATGAAGGATGCGCTGTCGTATTAGTCTCATCGGAGCTGGATGAGATCATGGAATTGTCTGATCGGATTGCAGTTATGTATCGTGGCAAGATCGTCGAAATTCTATCCGCGGAAGAAGCTACAAAAGAAGGTGTAGGACTTCTTATGGCAGGTGTAAAGCCAAAAGAAGCCTAGCAAAACTGATAAAACTAATCGTGTTTTCTCAAGGATGAAATGGATGAGTCAAGAGAATAATTCATCGCAAGAAGAAAAATCAAAGGTAAAAAATGGCATTCAAGTTTTTGAAGAAGAAATCCTGAATGCAGCTACTAGCGCATCGACAAAGGCAACTGGTTGGCGTAGGGTCGGACAAACCTTGGCAATCCCAATTCTAGCGATTTTTACAGGCTTGGTGATTGGTGGGATTTTTATTATTCTTACAACCGAGGAGTTTTATGCTGCCTGGTCAGTGTCGCCATGGTCTGGCATTAAAGAAGCTTGGGAAATTGTCAAGACCGCCTATATGGCTTTATTTACAGGCTCAATCGGTGATCCGGTAAAAATTAGCGAAGCATTAAGAAGTGGTGATCCAGAGGCGATTCGTCGAGCAGTCAACCCAATCTTTGAGAGCCTTGTTGCCTCAACCCCGTATATTTTTGGTGGTTTAGCGGTTGCATTAGGCTTTAGAGCTGGACTATTCAATATCGGTGTTGAGGGTCAGATCTTTATTGGCGCGATCACTTCGGCTTTTGTGGGTTACTCAATTAAAGGTCTGCCAATGATCATTCACCTTCCGCTCGCGTTGTTAGCTGGCGCGCTTGGTGGCGCGCTATGGGGCTTTATTCCAGGTTGGTTGAAGGCGAAAACGGGCGGACACGAAGTCATTAATACCATCATGATGAATTATATTGCTTTTCGCTTGAGTGACTTTTTACTCAGTGGACCTATGAAACGCCCCGATTCCTTCAATCCGGTGACGCCAACGATTGAAAAATCGGCTGAATTACCGATGTTTTTTGGTAACCCGATCCGTTTTCATCTCGGTTTTTTTGTTGCCTTAGCCGTTGCCTGGTTTGTCTACTGGTTCCTTTTTAGAACAAAATGGGGCTTCGATTTGCGTACGGTGGGTGTCAATCCGCACGCGGCGAAATATGCTGGCATGGTTGTTTCTGCCACGATAGTACTCGCAATGTCCTTATCAGGCGCATTGGCTGGTTTAGCTGGAGCAAATGAAGTGCTTGGCGTGAATCATAACTTGGCAATGGCTTTCTCCTCTGGATATGGCTTCGATAGTATTGCTTTGGCATTATTAGGGAGAAGCCATCCTGTAGGCGTAGTACTCGCAGCTTTACTGTTTGGGACGTTACGAAACGGCGCTACTCGCATGCAAGTGGTAGCAGGTATCCCGATTGATATCATTTCTGTGCTCCAAGCAATGATCTTAGCCTTTATTGCTGCTCCTGCGATCATACGATCGATATATCGCTTGAAGGTAGGTGAAGAAACTGATGAAGGCGTTGTATTAAGCACTTGGGGAGGGAACTAACCCATGACAACAACTACTTTACGACGTGAAATTGATTTTATTTCTCCAACCCGCCAGCGAGTGATGGGTATTGTCTTTCTGGTATTGGGATTAGGTATTTGGTTTTTATTCAGCCGAGGTATTGATCCGGAATTAAAAACTGTATTTGGTATGACCCCGGGTGGGTTTGAAGCTACCATTCCTGACATGACACTTCCGACACTTTTTACCTTGAATATACTTGCCGGATTAAGTATCAGTCTTGGGCTGATTCAACTTATTCGTCCTAATGGTTTTGGGAAAAGGACAAATCTAATCCTAGGATTAGTAGCCGGGATGTTTATCTTTGCATTTCTTACCTGGGGCGCTGGTGGTAAATCGTTAAATTTAGCGGGATTACTTAACACAACGTTATCGAAAGCGGTGCCGCTCACCTTGGGCGCGCTTTCTGGGATTTTGTGTGAACGAGCGGGGGTCGTGAATATTGCGATAGAAGGTATGATGTTGATGGGCGCTATGGTCGGAGCGCTGGTCGGTAGCGTCACCGGGAGTTTGTGGTTGGGGTTATTGGCTGCGGTTGGTTCTGGGGCAGTCTTGGGTTTGATCCATGCTGTCTTCTCGATCAAATATAAAACCGATCAAATTATCTCTGGTACAGTCATCAATATTTTTTCCACCGGTATGACCTCATATATTTCTGCTAAGTTCATGCAGCAATATCAACAACTGAATAAACCAGGTACTTTTACAGCCATCGAAATACCTTTGCTATCTAAAATTCCTTTTTTGGGACCGATTCTCTTTGATAATAATATGTTCGTGTATGCCATGTTCATTTTCTTATTTTTGATCCAAATTGGCTTGTTCTATACACGCTGGGGATTGCGTTTGAGATCTGTTGGTGAACACCCGCGCGCCGCAGATACTTTGGGCATCAATGTTTTCAAACAGCGCTATATGGCTGTCTTGCTGGGTGGTATGATGGCTGGTTTTGCAGGTGGTTATTTTACTTTGGGTTCAGTCGGACGCTTCGATGAGGTCATGACTGCTGGGCGCGGTTTCATTTCCCTTGCTGCTATGATTTTCGGCAATTGGATGCCATTTGGTTCCTTTGGCGCCGGCTTATTGTTTGGTTTTGCCGATTCCCTGGCTTCGAAGTTAGCTATCTTGGGCATTCAAATCCCCTCCAATTTCCTTCTGATGGCGCCTTATGTGGCGACGATGATTGTCTTGGCTGGTGTGGTCGGACGTGGGCAGATGCCAGCCGCAGATGGAACGCCATACGAAAAAGAAGGCTAAAGAAGTACGTATTAACCAATTTATATAGATACGAACACCAACTCAGATCATAGAGTTGGTGTTTTAATTTCAAAGGGAATTGATTATCTAGTCTATTGCTTTGATCATCAAGGAGATTATTTATTCACTCTCCTTGTTGATGAATGGTAGGATCATGGAGTAGGGATAGGCTTCTAAGGATACTGCGCATCCCATTTGGGTGGAAAATTCATCACTCCTAACCCCGTAATATTCATTCAGGATCGTGTCTGTGTATGTGCTAGGCGGGAGTACAATTAATTCGTAACTTGCTGTACCGTTTAAGTGATCGAGTTCCCATTGGATTTGATCATCTGAAAGCGTATAGGGTATTGTCGCGCTGAAGAAATCAGTATGGATAGGAAGGCTATCGGTGATGATCAAATGATTGGTCG
>CAZJMV010000208.1:0-2584 GCA_964547225.1 uncultured Anaerolineaceae bacterium
TCGGGTAAATTTAAATAATGTTCTCGAATCCAGTCTGGATAATCTGTGCCTGCAGAGCGCAGCATTTCGATGCTGGTATAGGTCAGCGCGGATTGTACCCGGTATTCCTGACCAGCCTGCAGCATAGGCAGGGCAATAAATCCAGCGATATCGACACTCCCATCAGGGGTTTCGGCGTAGATCACTTCGCCAGATCGATTGACCCATAAGGGTTGTGGAGGGGTGAAGAGGATGCTCATTTGAGAAGAGGTTGTGATGCGAAACGTCCCCAACCAACGACCAGACAGTTTGGGCGTTGGCAGATCATCTTCCTCATAATCAAAGCGAGTTGTCTCTTGGATCGTTGAGATCCAATTGCCATTCTCGTATTGATCGTAAACCCGTCCGCGCCAGTAAAGTCGAGTGCTGAGAGGTAGGTTGGTGGGTGCTTGTGCTGTGAACACCAGGGCATCACTGAGGGGTGTACCGCGCCCCAAGGATGTACTGATGCCATAATATTCACTCACGAATGCGACGCTTGAACGTAGAGAAGCGAATGCGAAGTCAAACTCATCGCGCGCTTCATACCAAGCGCTGCGCACCGGTTCCCAGGCGCGTTGCATTGCTGGTAAGGCATTGGCTGCTGTGGGGATTGTCCATGCTAAGAGCAGCGCTCCCAGTGTAATGTAGACCGTGAAGCGGATGATATCCGTGCTGATATGGGGTGGAATAGCGGTCTGATTCTGCTGCCATTTTCTTTGCAGCTTCAAAAAAGCCATCCGCGCTACCAGGATAAGGGCGAAGAAGAGATACGCTGCCAGATACCAGGCGCGGCTGCTTACATATTGGTCAAAGATATGGATCGTGATGATCGTGATCCCGCCCGGGAATACGGCTTGCCAGGCATTTCCGGATCGCGTCAGAACAAATCCTGCGCTCACTCCTAATATCCAAAACAAAGCGCACATCCCAAGGATGAACAGGATTGAGTCTTGCACGGCTTCACGGTGAAAAATTTGGTAAATGACTACGCCACAGCGGTTCGTTAGGATAGAAATCCGTTCTGACCACAGCAAATCCGCTTGGATCGTGACCCCAAATCGCCAAGTGATCAGAAATAATCCGTAAATGGTGGCTAGGAAAATGGAAAAGCGCCTTGAAAACCGGCTTTTCCCTAAAAGCAAGCCAATAATCACACCGAAGAAAGCTAAGCTTTGGGTGATATCGAGGTGATTTGTCCATTCTGTGGCGACCAGTCGGTCAGCGGCTATCGAGAGGGCAGCGATGACCAGGATGGCTGCAATGATATCCCACCAACGTGTAAGCTCCTCATTTGTCATAGCGGTCCGATTATCTCCTAAGGTATTCATTTTTCCCATGAAGGTTCATTGTTTATCTAATTCAAATACATCCTGAACCTCACGAAGGTTCAGTTGAGGCTCAGTTTACCGCGAAAGGAGGTGAGTGTATAGAAGTTCAGCGATTTATGATCTAGTCTTTGGGATAGAATAATCTTACTCTGTTTTATCTTACATTAGCTAAAGCTATCAGTAAGGGTGATTATCATTAGAGCATCATATAGATGTTATGATTTAATTCACACATCTATATTACATTAATTTCACTTAATCTATGGTAAAATGTGACGGATTGCTGGAAACGCGTCGAGTAGATAAACGCGGTCATGGCAATTTATATCTTGTTCGGAGAAGGAGAGTGCATGATCAGTCAAGATTGGATATATATCGGTGTGTTTTTGATTATTGCACCAATCATTCCTGCTATTGCAATTATTATCCCTCGATTTATTGCCCCCAAAAAGCCAAACACGGTAAAACTAGAAACTTACGAATGCGGTATTGAAACCGTCGGAGAATCTTGGATTCAGTTCCGAGTACAGTATTATATTTTTGCGCTTGTCTTCCTCGTTTTTGATATCGAGACGGTTTTTCTATTCCCGTGGGCAGTCGCTTTCGATAAGCTTCAATTATTTGCAGTTTTTGAAGGTATCCTTTTCATCATGATCTTGATTGGTGGGTTGGTTTATATCTGGCGAAAAGGCGCGCTTGAGTGGATGTGATCAATGAGGCTGAGGAATCTAACTCAGCCTTTTTATATCAGGTAGGTAAGATTACGTAGGAAAATTAAAATTAGAACGATGAAAATTTATTTTATCTTGGAGTAAGGGTATGTTTGATCCGATTAATGCTATTGCCGAATGGTTGCATAACCTGATACTTGGATGGGGGGTGGCTTCAGGTTTGGCGACCTTCATCATGACCTTGCTTGGCGTGCTGCTGGTGAGCATTGTCGTGCTGCTGACAGATGTCTTTCTAGTGTGGTTGGAAAGAAAGATCGTAGCGCGTTTCCAGGACCGCTTAGGTCCCAATGTGGTTGGTCCTTATGGTTTGATCCAGCCGATTGCAGACGTCATAAAATTATTAATTAAAGAAGATATTACTCCCGCAAAAGCTGACCGCGTTATCTATAATCTAGCGCCGATCATGGCGCTCGCGGTTGTCTTGTTGATGTGGGCGGTCATCCCGTTCTCGCCAACGATGGTTGGATCAGATATCAATGTGGCTGTGCTGTATATCGTGGGGGT
>CAZJMV010000209.1:0-4298 GCA_964547225.1 uncultured Anaerolineaceae bacterium
GGGTTGCCTTGTATGACAATACTTGAATTGATTTTAAACAAGATAACAGGCAACAAAATGCCCAGCGCCTTTATCCTCTAAGGGAGGATGATCTTTTTGCTTACAAACTTCTTCAGCGATTGGACAACGCTCATAAAATCGACAGCGAGGTTCCGGATTGATCGGTTTTGCAATACTGCCTTTAATATCTGGGATAGCGCGCGCAATCATAGGATCAGGAACCGGAACCGCAGATAATAAAGCTTTGGTGTAAGGATGAAGGGGTTTCGCTAATAATTCCTCGGTATCACCCATCTCCACAATCTTCCCTAAATACATGACTGCCAGGCTGTTGGACATATAGCGACCGACAGCTAAATCATGGGTGATATAAAGATAGGTGACACCCATTTTATCGATCAAATCCTGCATCAAGTTCATGATACCCGTTCGGATGGAAACGTCCAACATCGAAGTCGGTTCGTCGGCGACGACAAAATTGGGGACAACCACTAATGCACGCGCGATTGCGACACGCTGTCTTTGCCCGCCGGATAGTTCATGCGGGAATCGCCAAAGGAAAGTTTCCGGTGGCGCAAGACCAACAAGCTCAAGATAGTGTGCAACAAGCTGCTCGCGTTCCGAAAGATTCCCTATTCCTTGTACAACAAGTGGCTCTGCAACGGTATCAAAGATCGTACGGCGAGGATTAAGCGATTCATACGGATCTTGAAAGATCATTTGAACATGACGACGAAAACCTTTTAATTCTCCACCGCGCAATTTTGCGATATCGCGTTCATAGCCATTAATGCGCATTTTAATGGCGCCATTAGTTGGATCAATCAATCGCACAAGCAATTTTCCTGTAGTTGTCTTACCAGAACCGGACTCACCCACAAGGGCAAGACTACTTCCTTCAGTTATTGAAAAATTTATTCCATCCACTGCGTGGATTAACTCGTTAGATTTTTTGAACAACCCACTTTCGAGTGGATACAGTTTTTGCAGGTTTTCGACCTGCACAATGGGTTCACGTAGGTTCTCATCAGTAGACATCAATTTGCCTCCATGGGGTGCCAGCAGGCTGCGAAGTGGTTTCCACCCATATCTTTAAATACCGGTTCTTGTTCGGAACATATTTCTGTGGCGAAAGGACAACGCGGATGGAAGCGACATCCCTTCGGCGGACTGATTAGATCAGGCGGTTCCCCAGGCAATGTCGCAAGCTCTTTTTTCGGACCTACAATGCTAGGAAATGCCGACATTAATCCATAGGTATAGGGATGGATCGGATGTTTGAAGATCTCTTCGGTAGACCCAAATTCCGCTATCCGACCAGCATACATCACGCCTATCCGTTCAGTGACCTCTGCGATGACAGCGATATCATGGGAAATATAGATCATACTCATATTGAGTTTATTTTGAAGTTCGATCATTTCCCTGAGCAGAGAATCCTGCACGATCACATCTAATGCAGTCGTTGGTTCATCCGCAATAATCAAATCCGGATTGCATGCTAGCGCCATGGCTATGATCGCACGTTGACGCATACCGCCGCTATACTCATGTGGATATTGATCCATCAACTTAGGGTCAAGACCAACCAATTCGAATAAACTTGCGACATGGTCACGGGCAAGTTCATTGGTTTCAACCAGGTTGTGAGTCTCCATCGCTTCAATGATCTGATCGCCGACTTTATAAACTGGATTCAACGCATTCATCGCGGCTTGAAAAACCATCGAAATCTGACGCCAGCGAATCTTGCGCATTTGTTCTTCTTTCAGAGGGATAACATCCGTGCCATTGATTAATACTTTACCCCTTTTTATCTTGGCATTTTCTGGCAATAATTTTAGTAGTGAAAAAGCGACGGAAGTTTTTCCACAGCCAGACTCACCTACTAAACCCATCGATTGTCCTCTATTGAGAGAAAAGGAAACATTGTTGACTGCTGACACCTCCCCTGAACGGGTCGTGTAATGCATGGTCAAATCGTCAACTTGTAAGATGGTGTCGGTCATAATTATGCTCCAAATACTTAGCGTTTGCGTAAACGTGGATTGACAATTTCATCCATAGCTCTTCCAACTAGATAAAAGGCGGCGCATAAAGAGCTGATGGAAATACTGGCAGGGAAAATTAACCACCATTTTGAAAAATCTAGCAGGTAACCAGAATAAGAAGAGGTATAGATCATTAATCCCCAAGACATGCGCACATTAAGCAAACCGAAAAAAGATAAAACCGCTTCGGATGCGATGGCGCTATTGACAGCGAACATCATATAAAGGAATGAAAGCGGCAATAAATTGGGGATAATATGATTGAAAATAATATGTGCATGTCCACCGCCGGCGACACGCGCGGCTTCAATATAGGTACGTACTTTGATCGTTAAAGCCTGAGATTTGATAATAATCGTAGCACCGCCAAAGCCACCTAATAAACCCAGAACAACCGCCAATACCGGCAGAGTTAAGTCCAGAAGAGCAGCCATAACAATCAGGATTGTGATATATGGCATCATGATGACGATATCTGCCAGACGCATGAATAATGTATCCACTACGCCGCCAAAATATGCCGCGATTGCCCCGATTGTTGTAGCGATGATTACCGTAACTAGAGCAGCGACAATGCCTAAAATAAACTCAGATCGTGTACTCCACATTAATTGGCTGAGGACATCTCTACCAAGCGGATCGGTGCCCAATAAATGCGTTGATGACGGTGGCGCTGGATGAGCAACAACCGTGGCATCATAACCCACGACAGGGTCATAAATGTTTCGATCCCAAACGGTTTTCATCAAGATGGGATGAATGATGATCAAACTTAGAAAAAATAAGATGATCACTATACCGACAATACCCACCGGGTTCTCGGAAAACAAAACGAAATTATTCTTCAATCCCCGCAGCATTAACCGTAGACGAACCAACAAAAGGGATGATCCTACAACAGGGTTAGAGGACATAGGGGGTGTTTGTGATAATTCTGTCATTATATCACTTTCTCCATCATGAATTATGAATATCTAATTCTGGGATCTAAGAATGCATACAAAATATCAGCGATTAAATGCCCTGAAAGAGCTAAAATTCCTGTGAAGACTAAGGCGCCAATCACCATCGGAATATCTTCTACTAGGGCGGCATTTAATAAAGTCAACCCCATCCCAGGCCAAGAAAAGATCGTTTCCGTAATCACGCCGCCATCTAATATAAAGGCAACCGCGAGAACAAAGGCAGTCACCACAGGTAAGATCGCGTTTCGAGAGGCATGTTTGTCACGAACAACATGTTCAGGTAATCCCTTGGCTCTCGCAGCCATAATATAGTCTTCACGCAGAGTCTCCAACATACTATTGCGGGTTAGCAACATCGTACCAGCAAAATTAACCGTGGCAAGCGTAACGATCGGTAATATCAAGTGGTGAAGGATATCGGCTGCATAACGACCTACGCCTGTATTTAGCCAGTAAATGCTCATGGATGCAAAGAGAATAACAACCCCTATCCATAAAGCTGGTTTTCGTTGACGTGGATTTAGGCGACTGGTAATAAAAATCCAGATGATCAAAATAATTGCAAGTAGAAATCCGGAGATTAACATACGCGAAAAGACATAATTGGCTTCTACAGGCGCCTCACGCCATAATAATGGATTCAAGAATTTCCCAATTGGGAACAAATCTAAGATAAAACCAAAGAACCATACCATCATCAAGGCAAACCAAGGTAAAAATACTGTATATAAAGCAACCCCTCCGATAGTGGCGGCATACTCTAATCTTCCGCCACGTTTCCAAGCTAGTATCTTTCCGGAAGTAAAGCCAATAAAATAAGATAATATAATCGCGCTTAAAAACAAAAGAATAGTGCGTGGCGCTCTTTCTGCGATGACATCCAAAACAGGACGCGGATAATTACTGAAGGAAATGCCAAAATCGCCTTTAAATGTATTCCCCAACCAAATAAAATAGCGTTCTAAAACGGGCTTATCCAAGCCCATATTGGCTTTAAGTTGAGCGCGCATCTCTGGGGTCAGTCGAGGGTCATTTAAAAAAGTGTCTCCGTAATCACCAGGCTGCGCGTCAACCAAGACGTATACCAGTGTGAGAAAGAGGAAAAAAGTAAGCAGATTTTGCCCCAGTCTGGTGAGTAAATATCTACGCATAAATTACCTCCAGTTCCCTGACTCTAAACAAAAAAGTTCTATGGGGGTGAGTTGATTTTTTGATAACAATTATTCCGAAAGAAATTCATATTTAGGAATGGGAGGGCGAGGGTAACCTTGCCCTCCCAAGT
>CAZJMV010000210.1:0-33951 GCA_964547225.1 uncultured Anaerolineaceae bacterium
ATCATTGCCTACTTCCTGATCATAACCTTCGGCATCTAAGGAATGAATGAAAGGCTTGATATCCAAGATGGGGGTTTCATTGAATAGATCGAGTGGTCCAGTGTAGATACGATCATCCGTAACTCTTAGTAAACGTGCACGCGTCAAACCGATTGGATTGGGGCGATTTGGGGAGCGAGTTGCAAAGACACCATAAGTTTCAATCTTTTCTCGCCAAGGAGGCTTGACTTTAAGATCAAAAGACTCGCTTCTGTTTAAATAGGACAGGATATAAATATGGCTAAAGGTATCCAGCGCATGCAAACCGTACGCAAATTGGGGAGAGATCTGAATATAAAAATTGCCATCCTGGAAATTAGCGGAAGAGGGTTGATAGGGGGCTTCATGCTGATAGGGTGTATAGGCTCTGCCGATGATCGGTAAAGAAATGCTTTCAACAGGATGATCTTTTTTTTCAATTTCTTGGGATTGCTGGATTTCACTCAGCAGATCAACCGCACGACAGGCATAATCAGCATATTCCGCTTTCAACCCCACTCGCTCTATGATCTCTTGAATAGATAGATAGTCAGAGACTCTCTGATCATCCAATGGAATAATATGCAGGCGAGTCCCGATTTGATCTTCGGATGGAAATTCCAGATGGGTATGGATATCGATCAGTCTATCTTCACCCAATGCGCTTTTAATCGCTTGCGCGATGCCATGCTCCGAAGCGCCAAGACCGATCAGTGCCGCGATGAAGCTTCCTCCGGATAAATTATATTGGGAATCAACTAAAAGAGAAGTGATGGCGAACCTCCGACTTGGACAGCAAAAAAGGAATAGTTAAAAATTGGGTTTCGTTAAAGATGAGATATTAATTGGTATCCCATTTCCATAAGGCGAAAAGTTCACCCTCTCCAGTTTTGTTGTTCTTTCATTAGAAACATTTGTCTTTCCAATTCATTCATGATTGCAACGTTCACTTTTTCGATTTTTCCACCTGCAGATTGCACTGCCATCGCAAGACTGTTAATCATATAAGAACGGATATTTTCGGGGATATTTGGGAATGGTAAAACGAGCGTCATAACTGTGTTTCCATCATCGTTGATTTCGATACCGCGTAGCATACCTAAATCTTGCAAAGATGTGGCTATGGAAGGATGTTCGACCTTTTCAATCGCTTGAAGTATTTTTTTGGAATGATTATTTTCTGACATTTTTCTCCAGGTGTGTATACCAAATTGGTAAGATAAAATTTTGAAATTTGAATACAAAAAAATGTTCAATATTACCTCCCTTTAGATGCGAAATAATCCTAAATGTTACAAAGAATCACAGGTATTTTACCAACTCTGTACATAGTCATCGTTGAGAATATCGAAATCATAATATCACGTGAAAAAGTTTATCAAAAAATACAGAATATATCTTGAATTAAAAACTTGGAATCAGCAAAATTGATAGTTGACTTTAACGTAAACGTAAACTATAATCATAGATAGAGAAAACGCATGATTGATTCTACTCATTCCGAAAACCTAGTTGAACAAGGAGTCACGATCGGGGATATAGCGCGCGAACTCCAAATCACAACCCGAACAATACGCTATTACGAAGAATGTGGTTTGATCATGCCACAACGTACGAATGGAAATCAACGGCGCTACTCTCGCAAAGAACGTGGGCGTTTAAAACTGATCTTAAGAGCCAAAGAAGCTTTTACCTTAGAAGAAATCAAAGAATTGTTCACTATCTACGACTCACACCCAAATGAAATAGGTGAACAACAACAATTTCTCCGTTTGTGTGAAATGATGAAGGAAAAAATTCGAGAAATCGATCGGCAAATGGAAGAATTGAAGATCTTACATCAAGAAATCCAGACTGCTCATGATGATATTCGCTCGAAAATCTGGATCAATGAAGCAGAGAAGGACAAATTAACCGATTGTAAGGAATAATACAGGGCAGGATAATATGAACAAAGCGAAAGCAGACCAAGAACCCACCACTACAAACCAAGAAAACCTAAGATACTTATCCTTGTTCGGTGGCAAGCGTGGTTGGGAACGTAATCCTCAAAGTTACTCCCCTCGTGATGATGGTGTACATATTCAGAATAGTAATGATGAATGGGAATGGTGGTACTTTGATTTTTCATTTAATAATGGCTATAAAGCAGTAGCCACCTTACACTATCACAATATCTTTTTAATTCCGCATCTCCCAACGATGCAATTATTTGTTTACCCACCAGGCGAGGAACCAAAAGCAAAACTTTGGGCTGTCCGACCTGGACAAGAGAATTATGCCGCGCAAGATCACTGCCTTGTAAGGATGGGTGATCTTATCGCTGAATACACCTCGGAAGGTTATAAACTCAAGATGCTGATGGGTGACCTGGGCATTGACTTGATAATTCGTAACACTCTTCCTGGTTGGAAAGCAGGCAGTGGAATCTTGTGGACGGATGGACATCTCGAAACTGGTTGGACGGTACCTGTACCGCGTGGAGAAGTGGAAGGTATTCTAGTATTGAACGGTATCGAACACGATGTCAACGGGTGGGCATATCACGATCACAATTGGGGAAATTTTGAGCTTGAGGAACGCTTCTGGGGTTGGTATTGGGGACGGATTTTCGATCCGAAGTTCACATTGATCTATGGATGGGTTATTCCTAACAAGAACGAGAGCCATATCGTATCACCATTCTTTCTTGGTAAAGGTGATCAGATCATTGTGGGGACAGACAAAATTCAAGTCGATGTCGAAGAGACCAAAAAAGATAAGCAATATGGATGGGAAATCCCGATGCGATTGCGCGTTCGATGTCATGGGGAGGGGGTTGAGGTTGATGGCGTTTTAGAAACCGAACGAACAGTAGAAACCCTCAAGCTACCACGAGGCGACCATTTTTATCATTATTATCGTTTTCTGGCTAGCTATCAAGCCAAGATCATGGTTGACGGTCAAAAAGACAACCTTTCTGGAGAGACATTGCACGAATTTATGTTATTGGAGTAAATATGGAAACCAAAAATCAGTATGATGCAGTCGTTGTAGGAGCTGGAGTGGGGGGATTAACTGTTGCTGCGCTATTGGCTCGTGAAGGCTGGAAAGTGCTGCTGATTGAGAAATCCGAACGCGTCGGAGGGCGCGCAAAAACACTTACAGGAAATGAAATCTTAGAAAATGGGGAGACATGGTATAGGAAAATGTTGGGGGAACAATACTGCTGGCTGGCGAAAACGAGCCCATCTTTCGAAGAAATACAAGAAAATAAATTATTAGAAGGTTTTCATATTGATCTAGGGTATCATGGAGTCTCCCTTAATGGTCGCGGCTATTTCTATGATCTTGATCAGATCATCGGGTCAGGAGAGCAAGCAGGCGTGGAGTTTGGTGGGAACGTTAATGGTACCTATATAGGGGATGATTGGTACCTTGACTTTCATGCGGGGAAGTTAGACCCAAAGATCGCTGTGCTGGTTGAGGAACACAACTCCAGATTTTTGGATTTCTATATTTCCTCAATGAAGATGGGTGAGGAAGAATTCCAACAGTACGAGTCGGTCTCATTAGCGCAATGGTGTCGCGAGAAAGGTATCAATGATAACCATGTCCTGTTTGAAATGTTACATGCGGTCAGCACCTTAATCACAACGATTAACGACCCTGAAGAAATATCAATTGGCGATATCTTCCGATATTTCGGAGAGGTGATCAATCCGCGTTTCAAGCGCGGGATCGCTCAATATCCATCCGGTTTCGTGATTGGCGGTATGCAGGAATGGATTAACGCATTACGAGATCGTATCCTTGATTTTGGTGGGGAAATTCGGATGGAAACAACTCTCGAAGAGATTTTCGTTGAAGGAAATGCTGTTCAAGCTGTTCGAATTAAAAATCAAGACCAAGCTACGGAAATCATACCCATTAACAAAGTGATCAGCAATATCCCTACTCAAGACACATTTCATTATATTGATCGATCATTATTCCCTCCTGATTATGTCAATCGCACCGAGAAGCTAAAGGGGTATGGCTCAATCGCTCCATACTTCGGGTTGAATAAATTAGTCATCCCCGAAGAACAATGGAAGTTGGGCATGAAAGACACGATAGTGATCCCCAAAGGTGAGCGTTTCAAGAACGATATCTATATGTGCTGGAATATCCAATCACAAATTGATCGTGAATGTGCACCTGAAGGGAAGCATCTCTTCACAGCCTATGCACCCGTGACAGAAGATGAAGCGCGCGATAAAGAACTAATGGATTGGGCTTGCGATCAAATCGTAGATTACTTAGAAATGCGATACCCTGGATTCAAAGAAAGTATCGAGTGGGCATTGTTCCCGATAAGCTGGCGGCTTGAAGGGGTCGCCAAAGATGTAAATCAGGCTGGCACACTAAAAACACCCATACAAGCGCCAAATATCGAAGGGCTTTATTTTGCTGGTGACACAGTAAAAGGTTATGGTGTGGCTATGGATTGTGCCTGCGCGGCGGGGTTAATTTGTGCCTCGGAGATCACAGGTCAAGATTACGGCGTTCACTAAGTAGTTTGTTTTTAAGTAAAACGATCCTCAAACATACTTTCTTCTTTTGAGGAAAGGAGACAAAAAAATGAACTCAGCTACAACAACGATTTTGAACAGACCAGAAGAAAAGCTTTCTTTTTGGAGAAAAATCGGTTACGCTATCGGCGATATTGGAGGATCAGTTGGGCCTGGAACGATCATTCCTTTTTGGTATCTCTTTTTTCTAACCGACGTCGCCAAATTAGATCCAGTCTTAGCGAGTTTATCGGTGCTCTTGGGCAAGATTTGGGATGCATTCAACGACCCCTTGGTTGGTTCGCTATCCGACCGAACTCGCACTCGCTGGGGACGTAGGCGCCCGTTTCTGCTTTTCGGTGCGATCCCATTTGGAGTGAGCTTCGCATTTTTATGGATCGTGCCACCAATCCAGAATCAAATCGCTCTTTGTCTGTATTTTGCGTTGATCTACATCATTTTCGACACGATCTACACCTTAGTGAGCTGTCCCTATGAAGCGCTGACACCTGAGATGACCCTCGATTATGATGAGCGCACATCCCTGATCACCTACCGTATGGTAGTTTCGATCATCGCCGGATTGTTCTTCGCATTGCTATTGGGAGAAGTCGTCTTTCCGAGTTTCCCTGGTGATCAAGCGACGGCTTTCATGGTCGTTGGTCTGGTTAGCGGACTAATTTTCATCATACCACTCTTCATAACCTTTTTCGCTGCGCGTGAACGCACAGAATTTCAAACCGAGGATAAAACTAATTTATTAAAGGGACTACGCTTCGTTTTGCGCAATAAAGAATGGCGTTACACCATGGCAATGAGCTTATTAAGTTGGATGCCTGTCGACATCGCCTCGGCTGTATTTCCCTATTTCTTGATCTATTGGGTCGGTATGACAGAAGGTGATTCCAGCTTGGTCTTAGGCATCATCTTGGGTAGTGCAGCGTTATTCCTCCCGCTTGTGTTATGGCTGGCAAAACGACTGGAAAAGAAGACCGCTTTTATCGTGGCGACCGCCTCCTGGGCAGTAATCATGCTTTCATTATTAATTGTCCCTCAAGGTGCGGTCACCCTGACCTATATCGTCGCCGCATTGGCAGGCTTTGGAGTGAGTAGCGCTCACCTTCTCCCGAGATCAATGAGCGCCGATGTATTAGAGGTAGATGAATTAGAAAGTGGCACCCGACAGGAAGGGATCTACTCAGGCTTCAATGTCTTTGTGCGTAAACTCTCGACAGGTTTAGTGTTGGGATTGATCGGACCAGTCTTAGCATTTTCAGGTTATGTGGAAAGTGCAACAGTACAGACAGCGAGCGCCATGACAGCTATTCGTCTAATGATTGCTGTTCTCCCT
Organism: uncultured Anaerolineaceae bacterium; assembly: GCA_964547225.1. Lineage (GTDB taxonomy): Bacteria > Chloroflexota > Anaerolineae > Anaerolineales > UBA4823 > CAZJMV01. The sequence goes on from CAZJMV010000210.1 coordinate 5,902, forward strand.
GCTATCTTGCTCTTGGCTGGATGTGTCATTGCCTGGTTCTACCCACTTACACGTCAGCGACACACCGAAATATTAGAAGAGTTAGCGCAACGACGCTTAATCGATACACAGTTATAAGGATACGAAATGCCAAAAATAGTCATTATCGGTGGCGGTTCATATATGTGGGGGTCGATCTTCCTACGCGATATTTTCACAACCCCCGAATTACATGGCAGCAACGTTGTTTTGGAAGATATCAATCCTGAACGAATGGACATCGTATATCAGCTTGGTCATAAGATGCTCAAAGACCACAACCTAGATTTCAAGCTTGAGCAAACGACTAAATTGGACGAGGCGTTAGAAGGCGCTGATTTTGTCATCTTGACGATTACCACCGGCGGATTTGAATCAATGCGTCCTGACCTAGAGATCCCATGGAAATATGGTGTCCGTCAATCCGTTGGGGATACGACTGGACCTGGTGGACTATCGCGAGCCTTACGAAATATCCCTGTTATCGCTGAAATCACCCGTAAAGTCGATCAAATTTGTCCAAAAGCATTTTTCTTGAATTACACCAACCCAATGTCAACACTAACGCGCACGATCAATATGCATCGTTCTGTCAAAGGGAAAACAGTTGGGTTATGTCATGAATGGTCAGGGGTACGTAAGAAATTAGCCGCGATTTTCACAATCGATGAGGCAGAAATACAACCTCGTGTTGCCGGTATCAATCACTTGATATGGTTGACAAGCTTGGTTATCTCTGGAAATGACAAATGGGACGAGATGCCAGATATCACTGATCGAATCCTATTGGGAGAGATCAATCCTGGGGAGGGCGATAATACTGTTTTTGTCGATCAATGCAAGTTGAAATCACAATTATTTAAACTCTATGGCGCTTTACCAGCAGCCGGAGATCGTCATATTGCCGAATTCTTCCCATCCTTCATTACAGAAGAGACCGAATGGGGCGCAAAGTACGGTTTCCGATTAACAAGCATCGAAGACCGCTATGAACTGGAAGGTTTTATCCAAGGTATGATCCAGGCAGCGCTTAAAGGAGACATGCCTTTGGAACCCTTCATGGCTGAACGCTCAGGAGAGGCAGCTTCCGAGATCATTACAGCATTAACAACTGCTGACCGGTATATTGGAATCCTCAATTTGCCGAATAGCGGTCAGATCAGCAACCTACCACTGGAATCAATCGTGGAAACCTATGGTGTGATTGATAACACCGGCGCCGATGCGATCTATTTCGGTGATTTTTCTCCAGGTGTGCAAACAATTATCGAGAAGCATATCCGAAACCAGGAAATGACCGTCCAAGCAGCTCTCACTGGTGATCGTGAGCTGGCGCTGCAAGTATTGCTCAACGATCCACTTTCGAGCCGATTATCCGTTGAACAAAGTAAAGCGATGTTGGATGAACTACTCGTAGCACATCGAGAATACTTACCACGTTTTTTTGAAAAAGAAACTCGTTCATGAGTTTCAAAGATAGAACAATTGAATAACAATTGATAGGCAAGGAACTCAAACAACCAATCTGAAGAAACCTTAGATTAAAGGAGTAAGAAAATGAAAATAAAAAAGATAGCTGTTTTGGGTGCAGGCACTATGGGACATGGCATCACGCAAATCGCAGCTACGTCCGGTTATGAAGTATTTATGTTCGACGTTGCTCAGGATATGCTTGATTCAGGCTATTCCAAAATCAAGGTCGGTGTGGAAAAATTTCTCGTAGCGAAAGGGAAAATCAGTGCGGAAGATGGTCAGGCATTGCTTGATCGCATTCACACAACCACTGACTTAAAAAAAGCAGCCAGCGATGTCGATCTGGTGATCGAGGCGATCCCTGAAAAAATCGAATTGAAGCAGAAGGTCTTTGCAGAATTGGACGAGATTTGTCCAGCACATACCATTTTTGCAACCAATACATCGGTCTTACCGGTGACAGCTATCGCAGGCGCGACCAAAAGACCACAGCAATGTATCGGAACCCATTTCTTCAATCCCGCAGCCGTGATGAAATTGGTAGAAGTCGTGATCCCATTAGGTGTATCCGATCAGACTGTCGAGACGGTGATCGGATTCTGTCAGAGCATCGGGAAAACACCCATCAAATGTAAAGACCTACCAGGATTTATCGTCAATCGTTTATTGGGAAAGTTATATCAAGAATGTGCACAGATGGTATTGGATGGGGTAGCAACCGCAGAAGAGATCGATACGGCTATGAAACTTGGCGCTGGGCATCCCATGGGACCATGTGAATTAGCTGACTTTGGAGGCTTTGATGTGATCGAAATGGCAACCGATGCGATTTATGACTACACTAAGCAGGAAAGCGATCGCTTATGCATCCTCTATCGTAAGATGCTGGAAGCTGGACGCCTGGGTAAGAAAAATGGAAAAGGATTTTATGACTATCTACCTGATGGGTCAAGGAAACCTTTTGATTTGTTCTAGATAATAAGGATAAACCACGATGAATTTTGAAGATATTCACCTTACGAAAGCCCCCCCTGTCGCGACCATCACGATTGACCGCCCGAAAGTGCTCAACGCAATACGATATCAAACCATGCTTGAAATCGAAGAAGCACTCAAAGATATCGATGCGGATGATGAGATCCGAGTGGTCGTTTTGACCGGCGCTGGAGAGAAGGCATTCATTTCAGGCGGGGATATATCCATCATGGCTCGTGATCAAGGTTATATTGAAACGCTCAGCGAAGTTCCCAAAGGACAAGCGGTCTGTTCTGAGCTCGAGAACTTCCGTAAACCAGTCATCGCACGGATTAATGGTATCGCCTTAGGTGGCGGAACTGAAGTGGCGCTTAGTTGTGATATCCGCATCGCAGCCGATACTGCCATCATGGGATTACCCGAGATCAGATTGGGTATCATCCCAGGTTATGGCGGTACACAACGCTTACCGCGCCTGGTAGGGATGGGGAAAGCCAAAGAATTGATCCTGACTGGCGACCATATTTCTGCAGAGGAAGCGCTCAATATCGGCTTGGTTAACCAAGTTGTCCCAGCAAACCAATTAGATGAAGCCGTTGACAAGATTAGCAAGAAGATAGCCAGTAAAGGTCCAGTGGCTTTGCATATGGCAAAAACAGCTATTAATAATGGCGCACAAGCGGATCTACGCACCGCGCTAGATATTGAAGCGCACTGTTTTTCACTTTGCTTTGGAACCGAAGATCGGATTGAAGGTATGAATGCCTTCTTAGAAAAAAGAAAACCAGAATTTAAAGGTAAATAAAACATAGGAGTGAACCAATGCGACCAGTTTATGCAGTCTCGGGTGGTGTGAGCAAATTTGCAAAAGCGCGTCCCGACAAAGTTTTTCCAGCTCTCGTAAAAGAGGCTTATGACTATACCCTGCAAGATCTAGATATTGAACATCCCAAGTTTTTCGAGTTGGTAGACGGTACAGTTGCTTCGTACTTTTCTGACCATTTCGAGCGCCAATTAATGGCGGGCATCATGGCACAAGACTATTTAGGAATGATCCCAAAGCCATCCCATCGTGTAGAGGGCGGCGGCGCGACCGGTGGGATTTGCTTCCAAGAAGCCTGGAAAGCTGTTGCTTCCGGGTATATGGATATTAGTCTCGCGTACGGATTTGAACAAATGAGCCATGTTGAGACCTGGAAAGGAAACGAGTTTATCGCCTTAGCCTCAGATGTATCATTTGATTACCCAGTTGGTGGTTTCTACTCCGGCTATTATGCGATGATGGTAACGCGTCATATGTCAGAGTTTGGAACAACGGTGGAACAATTAGCTCATGTATCCGTGAAAAATCATATCAATGCCTACCACAATCCCTATGCACAGAAAAGAGAACGCCTAACGATCGAAGATGTACGCAGTTCACCGATGGTCGCTTGGCCATTGACCAGGAACGATATCTGTGTGATGAGCGATGGAGCAGCGGCAGTTGTGCTTTGCTCTGAAGAAGGCTTGGCAAAATTAGAAAAGGCAGCCGGTCGTAGCTTACCCAAAGTGCTCGTTACTGGGATCGGTCGCGGCACTGACGCAATGCGAATGGCAGACCGCCCGCATCAATCCTACGATGATTTCTACAAATTCAACGCCTTACCAAATGAGATGGATGAAGATTCACGTAACTATTATAAAAAATTATGGGATCATGGCTTCCGATATCCGGGTGTGCATTCCTTCCGCGCTGGAAGAATGGCAAGCCGTGAAGCCTACAAGAATGCGAATATCACTGATCCATTAGCTGAGATTGATTTCGTAGAACTACATGATGCCTATACATCCTCCGAGATTCAGACCTACGAAGATATGGGGCTTTGTAAGTATGGCGAGGGTGGACCATTTGCAGCCAGTGGAAAGACGTTTATGCCGGGGATCGATTATGGATTGAATCTAACCGATGATCCCGTCTGCCCGGTTAACCCATCTGGCGGATTAATCGCCTGCGGTCACCCGGTCGGTGCAACTGGTCTGATGCAAGCGGTGTTCGCGATTTGGCAATTACAAGGAACCATCGAAAAACACTTTGGTGATCCTGCCTTACAAGTACCCAACGCTAGACGAGGTGCGATTCATTCGCATGCAGGCACCGGAACATATGTAACCGTTAGTATTTTAGAAAGCGAAGCGTAGGAGGTCAATATGTCTGAAAAGAATTACTCACCGATGATCGAAGAAAATTTAGAAGGGATGACCGTGTTCAATCTACCCTTCCCGAAAGGTAAAGATCTTTCTGGTTTGAAAGATATGTCACCAATCGTAACGAAACAATCATATGCCATCGATTACAACTACTCCTATGGAATGGACTCGCCTTTCTTCGCGGCGTTGACGAATAAGCGATTCATCGTCAGTCGTGAACCTGATAGTGGTTACACCTACGGCACCCCGCGTGGGCATGATATGTATTCAGGCAAAGAAACCGAGTGGGTCGAAATTGAACCGAAAGGCGTGATTCATGCCTTCACAGTGTGTCATTTTGGCTCAGAAGCTTTCTTGCCAGAATGCCCCTTCATCCTGATACAAGTTGAATTTGAGGAATGTGACACACTCTTTTTGGGTCGCCTGATTGGTGTCGATCCTGACCAGGCAAATATCGACTGGATCGGGAAACCCATCCAAGGTCGTTACAAACGAAACTCGAAGCTGCAACCCACAGATATTTATTTCAACTTAGTGGATTAACCCCAGAAAAGGAGTGAATAAGATGAAAGAGGTCGTGATCGTTGATGGCGTTCGTACTGCAATTGGGCGTATGGGAGGCTCCCTATCTTCGTTTCGTCCAGAAGAATTAGCTGCTTTCGCCTTAAAAGGGTTATTGGATAAAACAAAACTTGATCCAGAAATCGTCGATGACATCCTTGTTGGACATGCCTGTACAAATAACGCGGCGGTAAATATCGGGCGTTGGGCAGCTCTGAAAGCGGGTTTCCCATATACAACTCCAGCCCAAACCGTTGAAAGGCAATGCGGTTCAGCCCTACAAACAGTCAATACCGCTGCAGCCTATGTGATAGCAGATTTCGGAGAGATTTACATCGCTGGTGGCTGCGAGAGTTGGAGCAGACAACCCTATATGATGCAACGCCAGGAAGTTCCTTTTTCACTCACCCCCCCCGGTTGGATCACACGTGAGGTCGGTCCGACTGAGGATACTGATGTACCAATGGGAATCATCGCTGAGATCCTAGCGGAGGAATTTGATATCTCGCGCGAAGAACAGGATAAATTTGGATTTCGCAGTCAAGAAGGCGCGCTGGCAGCCATAGAAGCGGGTTATTTTAAGGAAGAAATTGTACCAGTCGAAGTACCGCAGCGCAAAGGTGATCCAATCATCTTTGATACGGATGAACATCCCAGAAAAACAACCTTGGAGAAATTGTCTAGTTTACGCCCGGTTTTCAAGAAAGATGGTACCGTCACAGCAGGAACATCCTCAGGACTCAACGATGGTGGCGTGGCGTTATTGGTAATGTCCAAAGAGAAAGCTCAAGAACTAGGCTATAAGCCATTAGCGCGCTTTGTCGGCTCTGCAGTAACAGCAATTGAACCTAAATACATGGGAATTGCACCTGTTGAAGCAGTCAAATCGGTACTGAAGAAATCTGGCTTATCAATGGAAGAAATGGATGTTGTGGAGTGTAATGAAGCTTTCGCCTCACAAACCCTAGCTGTCATGAAAATCCTTGATCAGCAAGGTTATGCAATCGATCCACAAAAATGGAACCCCAACGGAGGTGCGATCGCCTTCGGTCATCCCAATGGAATGACAGGCGGACGTCTGGCTCTAGCGGTCATGCACCAACTACGCCGCACGAGTGGGAAATATGGCATGGCAACATTATGCATCGGAGGCGGGCAAGGGATCGCCACGATATTTGAGCGAACAGAGGATTGCCGATGACCGAACGCGTAGCAATTGTGGGTGTCGCCCAACCGCCTTTTAAGCCAAAAAGAGTGGATGCCAGCTACTCTGAGCTGGCTTATGAAGCGATCTCTCAAGTTTTGGAAGAGACCGGTTTAGAGATCGGGTGTGATATTGATAATAGCATCACTTGTTCCCATGATATTTGGGATGGACAAACGATCTCCAATATCGGTATCACGGACGTGGTTGGGGGGCACCTGGGCACCGAAGAAAAAATGGCGATGGATGGTTCAACAGCGGTCTATTATGCAGCAATAGGCATCCTGTCAGGTGAGTTTGAGGTCACTTTAGTTCTAGCGCACACCAAAATGTCACAAACAAACCGTAATATCGTCAATAATGACGCGTTTGATCCCATCTATAGCCGCATCCTTGGATTTGACTACACCTCCGCAGCCGCTTTACAACTTCGACGGTATATGCATAAATACCAAGTCAGCGAGGAAAAGATCGCTCAAATCGTTGTAAAAAACTTATCCAATGCAATGCTTAATCCAGTCGCCCATAACAAAGGCAAATTTACCATCGAAGAAATACTCTCAGCGCCAGAGGTAGCTAATCCAATTCGAAAAATGGATATCGCCCCCGATAGCGACGGTGCAGTCGCATTGATCTTGGCATCTGAAAAGCGCGCCCTTCAAATCACCGATACCCCAGTCTGGATCCAGGGTATGGGCGTTTGTTACGACAGCCACTATCTTGGTGATCGTGATTTGAGTGATGTCATGGCTCTTGAGAAAGCGGCTGGACAAGCCTATCGTATGGCTGGCATCAAAGAACCCGACCAGGAAATTGATGTGATCGAACTGGGAGAGGAGTTTTCTTATCAAGAGATGCTCTGGCTGGAAGGTTTGGGTATCTGCGAAAAAGGAGAAGCTAGTTTATTAACCGAATCTGGTTTCACTTCTCTGGAAGGTGGCTTACCAGTAAATCCTTCCGGTGGATTACTCGGGGGAGTTCCGGCGAATGTAGCAGGCTTGAACCGAGTGGCAGAAGCTGCGTTGCAAGTGATGGGGAAAGCGGGTGAACACCAGGTCCCGGGTGTTAAAGTAGCCATCGCTCAAGGACATAGCGGCTTCTGTGGACAACACCATTGTGTGATTGTTTTAGGAAATCAACCCCATAACCTAACAGGAGGTAACCCATGAAACGTAAAGTAGCCATCATAGGCGGTGGGCAAACCTATCATGCCTCCCATCGTAAAGATGTCAATCAAGTTGAGTTAGTCAATGAAGCCGTTCGGGCTGCTCTGGCGGATGCTGAGATGACGATTGACGAGATTGATGCAGTTCTGTTAGGTAATATGGAGTTTTTTGAAGGCTGCCATATGACCGATTGCTGGCTGGCAGATGGTATCGGAGCATATGGAAAACCCGGGTTGAAAATCACGACCGGCGGCACAGTTGGAGCGACGATCGTTGTTGCTGGTGCCCATCATGTCGCCAGCGGTCTTTACGACAAAGTACTGTGTGTCGGCTTCGAGAAACAAGAAGAAGGTGATAGCAGCGCAATCTTGAGCGCTGTGGCGCATCCTCTGTATGGGCGTTTCTTAGCTGGCGCAGCAGTGGGTTATTTTGCGATGATGGGCGCTTCATATATGCAGGCTTACGGAGCGCGCGAAGAACATTCCGCCATGGTGGCAGTCAAAGCACGTCAAAATGCTCTTAAAAATGAATATGCCCATCTCAAGCTAGACATCACAGTTGAGGATGTACTTAATTCTCGCATGTTAGCGTATCCGATTCACTTGCTAGAGATGTGCCCCACCTCAAACGGCGCCGCGGCTATGATCCTGGCAGATGAGAAAACCGCCCGTGAGCGCAGTAAAAAACCGGTCTGGATACGGGCAACCGAAACCGCTCATAACGAACAGTTTGAATTGGATTGGCGTGATGTCACAACAAAGAAACCGATCTTTTCAAAGGTAGCTGCGGAACGTATCTACAAGAAACTGAATGTGACGGATCCAACCAAGTTCTTCGATGTCTTCGAAATTTACGAACCCGCCTCCTGGGCAGAACTGGTCTGGTATGAGGACCTTGGCTTGTGCAAACCTGGCGAGGGATTCCATTTGATTGAGGATGGTAGAACCGAAATCAGTGGCGATATTCCAGTCAATCCCTCTGGCGGTGTTCTATCAACCAACTGTATTGGAGCCTCGGCGATGTTAAGAGTCTGGGAAGCAGCGCTGCAAATTCGCGGCGATGCTGGCGAACATCAGGTTCCCAAAGATGTGAATTGGGCATTAACCACCGCATATGGTGGCACCAACTGGACTGTGATGACCGCACTTTCCAAAGAATGGGATGAATAAAGAGATACTTATGATAGAACAAGAATTAATTAGTATACCCCTTATGGTCGATGTACCCTATCGCTTTGCAGCGGGTAAGTATATGTCCAAATTTCTGATTGAATTGCGCGACAACGGCAAATTCTTCGGGATCCGCTGTCCAAAATGCGGTCGCGTGCAGATGCCTCCGCGGGTTGTTTGTGCAGTATGCCATGTCAAAAATGAAGAATGGATTGAGTTGAGCCATGAAGGTACTTTATTAGGTTTCAGCATTGTGCACTTACCATTGACCGACCCGACCACAGGAAAACCGCATAAGACTCCATATACCTATGGATCCGTAAGACTTGATGGTAGCGACTCAGCATTAGACCACTTGATTAATGTTGAACCAGATATTAATAAGATCAAGGTAGGTATGCGTATGCGGGTCGTGTTACGTCCGCGCAAAGAGCGTATCGGAGACCTGAGTGATATTATCTATTTTGAACCCATTTCAGGAGAAGAATGATGAGCGACCAGGAATATCCACCTTTTGAAGTCGATCAACATATAACGGTAGAGAGCAATTACTATGCCGGGGTGATCGGAAGTCAATTCTTTGTAACCCTACGTGATAAGAAGAAAATCCTTGGTACTCGCTGTAATACCTGCAATTTAGTCTATTTTCCACCACGCAGTATCTGCGGTCGTTGTTTTTCGAAATTAACCGAAGATGACATCGTAGAAATTGGGCCAAATGGGACCCTGGAAACCTTCACGCGAGTAAATTACAGCGAACCGGTTCATCCTCATAAAGCTCCATTCATCTACGGAATTATCAAATTGGATGGCGCCGATACTGGAATGGCACATTTTATCGATGAAGTCAATTTCAATGATCTTTATATCGGAATGCGTGTTGAACCGGTGTTTGAGGTGGAAGCACAAGCAACCATGTTGGCGATTAAATATTTTAAACCATTGGAGGAATAAGGAGCTTGGAGAAACTTTATTTTGAAGATTATGCGCTAGGAGAGCAGATTGTCTCCCCAGGACGCACGATCACAGAGACGGATATCGTGAACTTCGCTTCTTTAACCGGCGATTGGCATCCGCTGCACACGAACGCGGATTATGCCAAGGACACTCCATTCGGTGAACGGATTGCCCATGGCATGTTGATTCTTTCAGTCGGTAGCGCGCTTTTTTTTCGACTTGGTCCTTATGTCCATTTGCCCAAATCGTTCATCGCATTTTACGGGATGGACTCTGTGCGTTTTGTGAATCCAGTCAGAATCGGAGACACGATTCATACAGAAATGGAAATCACGGGATTGGAGGAGAAAGATGAGAAGCGCGCGGTTATCTCGGCAATCTATCGTGTCATAAATCAAAACAATCAGGATGTGGCTGTTTATCACACCAAGGCATTGGTAGGTAGAAAGCCCTAATCTACAGGAGACAACTTTGACCAGGAAATTTATTAATAAACGCAATATTGAATTTTTGCTCTATGAAGTTTTTGATGTCCTAAATTTGACAAAATATCCCTATTACCAGGAACATAACCGCGAGATGTTTGATATGGTGCTCGATACCAGCGTAAAGATTGCAGAAGATACTTTTTTGCCAATCTTCGAGGAAATGGATCGTGAACCGCCTGAGATGTCTGGCGGTAAAGTAAAAGTACACCCAAAAGTACGCGAAATTATGCATGAGTTCGGTGAAGGGGGATGGATCGGTTCGATTTATTCCGAGGAATTGGGAGGATTTCAGCTTCCGATTATGGTGGATAACTGCTGTAATTTCATCTTCTCAGCAGCTAACTACTCTGCGATCGTTTATCCAGGTTTATCGAAGGGTGCTGCAGGACTGATTATTAACTTTGGCTCACAGGAATTAATCGACGCTTATGTCCCGCAATTATTGAGCGGCGAGTGGCAGGGTACGATGGCATTGACCGAACCGCAGGCGGGAAGTTCGTTGACAGATATCACCATGCAAGCGACACCAGGTGAGAATGGCATCTATCGACTACGCGGGAGGAAGATCTTTATCTCAGCGGCTGACCATGATGGGGTTGAGAATGTGATCCACCTCATGTTGGCAAAGATTCCCGGTGGTCCTACAGGCGTGAAAGGCATTTCACTCTTTGTAGTTCCGCAGAAACGAATCACAGCGGATGGAAGACTAGAGCCTAACGATGTTATTAGCAGCGAGATTTATCACAAGCTGGGTTATCGCGGCGCTCCAATTGTCGGTTTGAGTCTGGGTGAGAATAACGACTGTCATGGTTATCTGGTAGGCGAAGAGCATCAAGGGTTACGCTATATGTTCCAGATGATGAATGAAGCCCGTTTAGGGGTAGGCATGGGAGCAGCCGCGATCGCATCCGCAGCGTATTACTCTTCCTTAGACTACACGCAAGAACGCACCCAAGGACGCAAACTAGATCAGAAAGACCCCACCCTACCACAAGTAGCGATTATCGAACACGCAGATATCAAACGTATGCTGCTCTTCCAAAAAGCGATCGTCGAAGGATCCCTTTCACTATTACTGCAGTGTTCGTATTATGCTGATCTTATTAGAGTTTTACCAAATGGTGAAGAAAAAGAGCGCATGGAATTAATGCTCGATATCTTGACCCCAGTGGCGAAATCCTATCCCTCTGAAATGGGCGTACAATCAGTCAGTCAGGCATTGCAATGTCTGGGTGGCTATGGGTACTGCGATGATTTCCCGATTGAGCAATACTATCGCGACATGCGTATTCACCCCATTCATGAAGGTACCACTGGCATTCAAGGGATAGACTTACTTGGCAGAAAAGTAGTTTACCATCAAGGGAAAGCTTACCGATACTATCTAACGGAGGTCAAACAAGTGATTGCACAAGCCAAGAAAGTCGATGAATTACACGCGTATGCGACAAAGCTTGACGAAGCGCTAGATTTACTGCAAGAAGTCACTGCAGATATCATGAAGGTCTCACAAACAGATGGTGCGGAGCATTTCCTGGCAGACGCGACACCTTATCTGGAATTCTTTGGATTAACCACCATCGGTTGGCAATGGTTGCTTCAAGGGTTAACCGCTGTTAACGCACTCAAGGAAATCCCTTCAGGAAAAGAAAGTGATTTCTATCAAAGCAAGTTGCAAACCTTACGATATTTTTTCAAGTATGAATTACCAAAAACGCTTGGTATTGCCGCTGTACTCAAAAATAAAGACAATCTAACAGCAGAAATGGAAAGCAAGTATTTGGTTGTTTAAAAAAAAATAGAACCGTTTTAATTAATCAGAAGAAAAGGAGAAGAACATGGGTTTAATTAATCGTAATGTCCCTTTGCATAGCACAGAGTTCCAATGGTGGAACCCAACCCGAATTGTGTTCGGAAACGGAAAAGTTCGGGATTTAGCAGACGACCTGGATTTGGACTGGTACTTTGATAGAAAAGAAAAAGTGATAGTAGTTACTGACCCAGGCGTTAAGAAGGCTGGTGTATTAGATTACTTGCTCGATTCGTTGAAAGGGTCTTCTCGAGAAGTGGTCGCGATCTTTGATAAGGTCCTACCCGAATCAGATATTGACCAAGTCTACGAGATAGCCAATATGGCAAAAGAAAGTAAACCTGATTTTTGGATTGCCTTGGGAGGCGGTTCAGTGATCGATGCAACCAAGATGGCAGCCGTGATCGAATCAGAAGGTGGTGAAGTGGAAGACTATGAAGGTTTCTATATGGTCGAGAAAGAAACCAAACCGATCATTGTTATTCCCACCACAGCGGGGACGGGTTCTGAGGTTACTTGGGGAGCGGTCATTATGGATCGCCACACCAAGCGTAAGATCATCTGTGGGGACTATAAGTTTATCCCCAAAGTAGCCGTCCTGGATCCTGAATGCACACGCACACTTCCCCCTCATATTGTTGTAGGAACAGCGCTCGATGCGATGACACATGCGATTGGCAGTCTGGTTTCTGATCAACGTCAGGACTTATCTAGTTCACTTTCTTTGCGAGTTGTAGAAATAGTCGCAGATAATTTAGAAGAAGCTTACCATAATAACGCCACCAATCTAGATGGTCGCTCTAAACTAATGATCGCAGCTAATATGGCAGGGATTTCTTTTCAAACTGCCTTACCCGGCGCAGACCATGGCATTGGGCATACCGCTGGCGCGCTGCATGAAATCCACCATGGAATTGCGGTCGCGATCGCGAACCTATATGTAATGGAATACAATATGAAAGCAGTTCCAAACGTTTATGCAAGTGTGGCACGTGCTTTAGGTGTCAAAGACGATGGCGCTTCTGATGAAGTTATGGGGATGCGAGCGATCGATAAACTCAAAGAGCTATATGGAAAAGTGGATGTAAAACTGACCTATAAAGACTATGGCTTCCCCACCGATCAAGAAACGATCGAACGACTTATTGAACAGAGCATGGAAGATGGGACGATGGTCTTCAATCCCGTTCCAATCAGCCGCACACCTGAATTTGAAAGATTGATCTTAAATTGTGTAGGAGTGTGAACCTTGACAAAAATCATCGTTTTCGATCAATCGCGCTGCACCTACTGTCAACTTTGTACACTCTACTGTTCTCTGGCTTTTAATAAAGATGGTATTGTGGAATTTCGACCAGCGCAGGCAAGAATTCAAGTAGCCCAAAACGAAGACGATACAAAATATGCAGCGCATGTATGCATTCAGTGTGAAGAAGCAACTTGTATGTCAGCCTGTCCTGTTGAAGGATGTATCACTCGTAATCCTAATACCGGCATTGTTGAGATCAACGAGGATTTGTGTATCGGTTGTGGTAAATGCGTGAAGGCATGTGAATACGACGCTGTTTTCATGGTGGATGGTAAAGCGGTTAAGTGTGAAGTATGCGATGACCCATTATGCGTCAAAGCTTGTGCAATGCAAGCGCTTTCGCTTGAAGAACCGAGCGAAGAATACATCACAAAGATCAAGCAACTATACGTGGAGGTGCCGCTATGAATGGCTGGATGGGAACCATATTACGAGTTGATCTCACCAGTGGTGAGATTCGACGGGAGGCGCTCGATCCGAACTTGGCATTCAATTATGTAGGGGGAAGAGGTTTAGCGACAAAGATCCTTTATGATGAATTGGATATTGAATGCGACCCACTCAGCCCTGACAATATGTTGATCTTCGCCAACGGACCAGCCACCTTAGCTTTGGGTTTAAGTTCTGGGCGCAGTATGGTCGTCACCAAAAGCCCATTAACGGGGACGATCTGTTCCTCCAATGCGGGTGGGTACTTCCCGGCAGCCTTTAAAACCGCTGGTTATGATATGATCATCTTCACCGGTCGTTCAGATTATCCGGTCTACTTACATATCATTGACGATCTAGCCGTTTTACGTGACGCGAGCGATTTGTGGGGATTGGAGGCTGAGGAAACAAATCTGGCAATTTTAAAAAAGATCAACCCGAAACAAAGAAGAGAGACAAGGACAGCCTGTATTGGACCTGCGGGTGAGAATCTAGTGCGCTTTGCAGGTGTCGTTCACGATGGACATAGGTTGGCTGCACGGTCTGGCGTAGGCGCGGTGATGGGCTCCAAGAACCTGAAAGCGGTTGTGATTCGAGGCACAAAAGGTGTACGGGTCGCTGACGCGGAGGAATTACTTCGTGCTACCTTAATCGCCGATCATATCAAAACCACCGATCTTGGAATCGCATTTGAGGAATTTGGCACACCGCTTTTTGTGGATGTTCTAAACGCAGTCAACGCCATGCCTACCAAGAATTTCCAATCCGGCTTCTTCGAAAATGGCGATTTGATTAATGGCGCTGAAATGTATGATCGCACCCTAATCCGTAGTAAAGCCTGTTATGGTTGTCCACTCAATTGTGGACGTAATACCAGCCTAGCAGATGATGCGAAATATCAAGGTAGAGGCGATGGTCCCGAATATGAAACCTTGTATTCCTTTGGCTCGAACTTACTAAATGGTGATATCGAAGCTATTACCAAGATGAATTATATCTGCAATCAGACCGGGATGGATGCGATCGATGCGGGGGTCACACTCAGCGCGATCATGGAATTACAGGAAATTGGCGCTCTCAGTGAAGCGGAGATCGGCTTCCCCATTACGTGGGGGGATGCGGAAGCCAGCATTCGCTTATTAAAGATGATCGCAAATGCAGAGGGCTTTGGCGTGGAAGCAGGCAAAGGCGGTCGATATCTGGCTGAGAAATACAATGCCCCTGAAGTTTTCATGGGCTCGAAAGGGCAGGGGTTTTCCGCCTATCACCCACGCGCCATGGTTGGGCAAGGATTACTATTTGCCACCTCACCTGAAGGAGGCAATCATACGACGGGGAACACCATTCAGCAAGAAATTAATGGAATCCCAAACCCGATGGATTCGCTCACACCTGAGGGTAAACCTGAATTGGTGATTAAAAACCAGAATGAGACCGCCTTCATAGAATCTATGGGGGTATGTATCTTCCCCTATATGTTCCTAGAAAATGGCTTGGAAGCATTTACAGAACTCTATAATGCTATCATCGGAGCCGAACTAAACGAGGAAGATACATTTCGAATGGGAGAGCGAATTTTCAATCTTGAGCGTATGTTCAATTACCGCTTAGGATTTTCACGCAAGGATGACACGCTCCCGAAACGATTGACACAGGACCCTCACCCTGAAGGTATTGGCGAAGGTAATGTCGTCCCGTTGGAACAAATGTTAGATGAATATTATCAACTACGTGGTTGGACAATCGATGGTGTCCCCACATCGAAAATATTGAAAGAATTAGAACTCGTGTGATGCAAGTTAAGCTTAAACTATCTGGTTTGCTAAGGGAATACTATCAACTTCGACCTTATCCGCGAGAGGAGAATGTTGATCTGTCAAATGGTGCAAACGTAGCAGATGTATTCGATCAGTACAAAATCCCTTATGATTGCGTACATTTGGTGATCGTTAACCGCCGCCATGCAGATCTCAAAACATCCCTAAAAGATGGCGACGAAGTCTGGGCGTTACCACTAGCAGCCGGAGGATAAATTAATTTTCTCTCGTTCAAAAAAGGAGACCGAAATGATTACGTATTATAGTAAAGCATGGATGGAAGCTTGTAAAGATAAGATGAACAATTCAGAAGATCATAAGAAAAAAGCACGAAAGCTTGACGGGTTGTGGCTCTTCCGTCTATATGACGGACCAGACAAGAAAGATCGCTCTGGAAGATGGTTATTCGACAAAGGCAAAGTAGTCAGCATTGAATTCGAATCGAGACCATCTCCTTGGACAGAACTACGCGACCAGCCTCTTCCCGCTGATGCCATAGGTCGTTTCACCAGCCCCTTCGATATGATGGCGGCACTCAATCGGGGAGAAATCAGCCCGCTGAAGGCACTTTCCTCCCCCGATTATCAACTCGAGGGTAAGAAGGTATTGGTCTTTAAAATGATGCAAGGGATCAATTCCTGGAACGATCACAACGCCTTAGTCGAATGCGATTATGACTTCACCGAGACAGACGATGAAGGCAATAAAATCGGTTAAGATCGTGTCCTCTATTCAATAGACACTCAATGAGGTCGGGTGGGACGAAAACCACCAAGCGCTACAGATTCATAAGAATCTGTAGCGCTTATCCAGCGTGAGAAAAAAGGAGAAGACAGTATGCTAGAAACAGAAAAAACGATTACGCAAATCTTCTGGCAGCGTGTGGAAGAAAAAGGCGATACCCCGCTTTTCATCTATCACAAACCTGGTGATTTCCCACCATACACGCATAAAGGCAAACTGAGGAAAATGAGTTGGGCAGAAGCAGCTAAACAAGTAAAGAATATTGGGCTAGGATTAATGGCTTTAGGCATTCAGAAAAGCGATCCTGTATCGATCATGTCCGGTACACGTATGGAATGGGCTCTAGCTGATCTTGGACTGCTTTCGATAGGCGCAGCGACCGGTAGCATCTATCCAAACAATATTCCTAACCAAGCGCGCTATATCCTAAACGATCTCAATTCTCCAATCGTCTTTGTAGAACAAGGCTGGCAGCGAAATGCCTTCTTAAGACATAAGGATGAATGTCCACAACTGCGGAAGATCATTACCATCGATTGTGAACCAGGTGATGACCCGATGACGATGTCTCTTGATGAATTAATGGAATTGGGAGCCGCACAGAATAATAAGCTAAAATCAGCATTTGATGATGCGGTTCAAGCTGGACAACTTTCCGATATCGCCTCTTATATCTATACATCAGGAACGACGGGGATTCCCAAAGGCGCTGTTCACAACCATAATTCGATGATCTATACCATCTATACAGGCGTGAACTGGTTACCCATCGAGCCCGGATTCGTAGACCTATCCTTCCTTCCCATGGCACATATCTTTGAGCAGTTCGCGGGGGCTTTATTGGATATCTATCGTGGAGATGTGATGATTTCCTTCGCGCGCAACATGGACACCGTCGCTAAAGATTTCTCGTTTATAAAACCAGATTTCATACGCGTGGTACCTCGATTGCTGGAAAAAGTATTCTCTTCGATATACTCCAAATCAGATGTCCTTGCGCACCTCTCCCCAAACGGTTTAGACCGAGCATTAGAAATTTGCGCTCGAGTACGTATCCAAGGGGAATTAGAAGGACAGCATGTCTCAGATTCAGACAAAAGAAGGGTCGCTAGTTACGAAGAACAAAACTTTGAGCATCTCAAGAAACTCGTCTTCGGTGGGCATCTGAAATTCATGGTCACCGGCGGTGCACCGTTATCACGCGAAATCAACGAGATCTTCTGGAAATTAGGATTACCCGTTTATGAATTATATGGTATGACAGAAGCGGGTGGCGCGACCACCAATCGCCCAGGACATGTCAAAATCGGCACGGTTGGAAAACCTTGGCCGAATTATGACTGGAAAGGAGAGATTTCCCAAACAACGGTTTCGGATGAAGGAGAGATCTTGGTGAAGGGACCGAATGTAATGCTACGGTATCACAATAAACCTGAAGATACCATTAAAGCATTGAAAGATGGCTGGTTGCATTCTGGCGATATCGCGATCGTTGACAAAGATGGATTCTTTACCATCACTGACCGCATCAAAGATATCCTGATCACCGCTGGAGGAAAGAATGTGGCACCAATTCACGTCGAGAGTGTGATCAAAGAAGAACCAATCATCAGCCAAGTCGTTGCTTATGGAGATCGCAAGAAATATCTAACAGCCATTATCACACTTGATGAGGAGGAATTAACGAACGTAACAAATGAATTAGGAATTCGAGGTACTTATCAGGAATTGGTAAAGCACCCCATCATTCAAAAGAAAGTGGAACAAATCGTAGAAGAAAAGAATGAAAAGCTCGCCAGATATGAAACAATTAAGAGATTTATTATCCTCGATGAGGATTTTTCTATTGAAAATGGCTATTTGACTCCAACGTTAAAAGTAAAACGCAAAGAAGTCTACGCCAAATATGGATCACAACTAGATGCGCTTTATAGAGACTGATCGTTTTCTAACTAATTAAAGGAGGAAGAAAAATGGAAACAACCATCAATCAGGTTTTTGTTAATCAAGTGGCTAAGTATGGCGATCGCCTAGCCGTGGAAAAACGATATGGCGATCGTTGGGAAACAGCCACCTGGAATGAATATTACGATCGTTCGCGTAATGTTGGGCTTGGGCTATATGAATTAGGCGTTCGTAAAGGTGACCGGATTTCAATATTAGCCAATAATCGCCTGGAATGGATCTATACAGATATGGGCGCGCTTGGAATTGGCGCCTGCGTGGTAGCAATCTATGCCACTCTTCCAAAAACCGAAGTTGAATATCTGATCAAGGATTCCGGATCAAAGATCGTTGTCGTTGAAGATAAGTCTCAACTCGAAAAAGCGCTCTACACCAAAGAAAAGAACGACTGTCTTGAACGGATCATTGTCATGGACACAGAGGGATGCAAGCTAGACGGAGAGGATGTGCTTAGCTTCGAAAGTGTAATGCAGATCGGTAAGAAAGTTCATGCCGAATCACCTAATCTATTCAATCAACTTGCTGATAGTGTCACTCCTGACGATTTACTCACCCTGCAATATACATCTGGAACAACTGGCGTTCCCAAAGGGGCGATACTCACCCATGGTACTGTTATGGCACAATTACGCGCCTTGGACGCGGTCAGCCCGAAATATGGTTATGATACGGACAATGTGGTTGGTTTCCTACCACTAAGCCATATCTTTGAGCGTGTGCCCGTGCATTATTATGTGATGTATCGAGGCATAACCAAATCATATGCTGGCTCAATGGAGACCCTAGTAGAAGACATCAAAGCAAAGCAGCCAACGATCATGTTTGGCGTGCCACGTGTGCATGAAAAGATCTATCAAAAGATGCTCGGTGAGATCAAAGAAAAACCACCCATTGTACAAAAGCTCTTCGCTTGGGCGCAAAATGTCGGTAATGAAGTCAGTCTATGTGTACAAGAGAAACGCCCCGTACCAGCTAGTTTGAAGTTGCAACATAAATTGACCTACGCAGTGGTGTTCAAGAAATTGCAGGAAGCTTTAGGCGGTCGTATTCGCTGGTTCTGTGCAGCTGGTGCACCGATCCAAAAAGAGATTGTGAACTTCTTTAACGCGGCTGGGATATTTGTTCTAGAAGGATATGGTATGTCCGAGGTGGCTGGCGGTGCAACGCTAAGCAATTTGGATGATTTCTTTCCCGGCTCAGTAGGACGCCCATTGCCTGGCTTTGATATTAAAATCGCCGAGGATGGAGAAATTTTGATGAAAGGTGAAAGTGTCTTTACCGGTTATTGGGGCATGGAAGAAAATAATTCTGAATTCTTCACTCCGGATGGCTATTTTATGAGCGGTGATATCGGCGAGTTTAATGAAGACGGATTGCTATTTATCACAGACCGTAAGAAAGACTTATTGATCACTTCCGGTGGCAAGAATGTAGCGCCGTATAAGATCGAAACGATCTTCAAGGAAAACCCAATCTTCGAACAATTTGTGGTCGTTGGTGATGCGTATAAATACCTAACCGCTCTGATGAATATCAATCTTGAGGTTGCTAACGCCTTGGCTGAAGAGCATGGGATTGCCTTCGAGAAAAGCGAAGACCTACTCGATGACCCACGATTCACCAAATTGATCGATCAATTTGTCGAAGAAGCCAATCAACGATTAGCAAGCTTCGAGACGATCAAGTATTACCGGATTCTGAAGACACCCTTCTCCTCCGAAACCGGCGAATTAAGCGTCAAGCTTTCGGTCAAACGGGATGTGGTGCATGAGAAATACGCCGATGTAATTGCATCGATGTATGAATAGATGTTTAACCACGGAGGTATAGAGTTCACAGAGCAATTCTAAAAGGAGAAGCGATAATCTCCGCTCTGTGTTCTCAATATTTCTCTGCCAAATTTATTAAAGAGAGGATTATATGGATCAAAACGATGTCGCAATTGTCAGCGCTGTACGTACACCTTTTGGGAAGTTCGATGGCTTAATGAAATCGATCCCCAGCATCGATCTAGGGGTAATGGTCTTGAAGGAAGTTGTCAAACGGGTCAATTTAGACCCCAAAGATGTTGATGAGGTTTATTATGGTACCTGCATCCCAGCAGAATATGCCCTATACACCAATGTCCCAGCGAGGCAAGTCACCCTACTAGCTGGTTTCCCAGATGATAATATCTCCTTGACGATCGATCGAGCGTGCTGTTCTTCGATGACCGCGCTGCGCTATGGATTTCGAGCTATCAAAGCTGGGGATGCGGATGTCGTGATTGCATCTGGCGCGGAGAATATGGGCAATACCCCTCTGATCGCCAGCGCTGATAAAGCGCGTTGGGGTTCCCGATTAGGTCATATTCAATTAGAAGATATTCTTTTCGAATTGGGATACAGCCGAAAAGGATTTGCTCCTGTGGCGACTGATTCGGGAGAGGTAGCTGTAGAACATGGCATCACCCGTGAAATGCAGGATGAATGGGCATTAAACAGCCATCAACGGTGGTACGACGCTTATAACCAAGGGAGATACAAGCTCGGTGAAGAATTGATGCCTGTAGAAATTCCACAGCGTAAGGGTGAACCAATTATTTTAGATCGGGATGAGCCGCCACGCGACAATATTTCTTTAGAGAAAATGGCGAAACTACGGACGATCTATGGCAGTCCAACGGTTACAGCGGGGAATGCCCCTGGGCTAAATGCTGGCGCTTCTGCGATGGTAATTATGCGACGATCCAAAGCCGAGAGTATGGGTCTGAAAGTATTGGCTACGATCGAAGCTTGCCAACCAGCAGCCGGCGCGCCAAAGTATATGGCAGAAGTTCCCGCGCAAGCCATTCAAAAGATGTTGGGAAAAACCAGTTACAACTTAGATGATGTGGATGTGATTGAGATCAATGAGGCATTCGCGGCAGTTACCTTGGTTTCTTTAAAGGTCTTAGCAGAAAATGATCCCGATAAATTTGAAGCTTTGAAACAGAAAACCAATGTAAATGGCGGCGCGATCGCCATCGGGCACCCAGTCGGAGCCAGCGGAGCGCGGGTTACGATGACCATGATGTACGAGCTGATGAGACGTGGCGGTGGGGTTGGTATCGCAGCGATATGCGGTGGTCTCTCACAAGGGGAAGCGATCCTTGTCAAGGTGGAATGATGAGCGATTGGCGAGATCAAACAGAACCTTTAATCTTAGAAGGTCAAATCAAATTACCCTATACTTGGTCGGTGGGCGAGACAGGAAGTCGCTTCCTGGTCGCATTGAGAGACGAAAAAAAAATCTTAGGGAACCGTTGCCCACACTGCAACAAAGTCTATGTACCCCCACGGAAGAATTGCGGCTTCTGCTTCAAAGAAATTGATGAACAAGATTGGGTGGAACTTAGCACGGAAGGCATTGTAACAGCATATACGATTGTTTACTTTTCGTCCCCGCTACAACCAATAGAACCACCATTTGCCTATGCCTTGATCCAATTGGATGGCGCGGATGTCAGTCTGATGCACTTAATCATAAGTGATTTGGATCAATTAGAAAACGGTGTACGTGTGAAAGCGAAATTCGCTGAAAAACGTAAAGCGGATATTCTAGATATTGAGAGCTTCGAAATCATCAGGGAGGAGAGATAAAATGGAAGATATCGCGATTGTGGGTGTTGCCCAAACGAAATACGAAGATCGCAAATATAAAGAAACCTATTACGATATGATCTATGAGGTCACCAGGGCAGCCCTTGAGGACTCGGGTTTCAGCCTGAAAGATATCGATAATGTGATCACTGTTTCGAACGACTTCTTTGATGGTCGCACGATCTCCAGCATGGCAGTTGGCGAAGCCGCTGGCGCGCATGATAAGAATATCTCCACCGTTGAAGGCGATGGCAGCTTTGGCGCTTTTTATGGCGCGATGCGCGTTTTAGGAGGCTATCGATCCACCTTAGTGGTTGCGCATGGAAAAGGTAGTGAAGGAGATCCGAAATTCATCACCAACGCTATGTTCGATCCGATCTATCAACGCCCACTAGGAATTGAATCAATCAGTGCGGCAGCCTTACAAGCCAATACCTATATGACCCGCTATGGGATTAGCGAGCAACAACTTGCACAAGTTTCTGTAAAGAATCTAGGCAACGCAAAACATAACCCATATGCCCATCTAGCTATGGATATCACGGTGGAAGATGTGATTAAATCGCCGAAAGTCGCCACACCGCTGAAAAAATTAGATTGTAGCCCAGTTAGTGATGGCGCAGCAGCAATCATCATCGCCAATGCGGAGCTAGCTCAGAAAGCAAAACAACCCCCTGTCTGGATCAAGGGAATTGCTCATTGTTCAGAAGCCTATTTCTTAGGCGACCGAGACCTAGCGGTTCCTAAAGCGCTACAAGATGCATCCCAACGAGCTTATCAAATGGCTGGTATTCAAGATCCACACAAGGAAATCGATTTGGTTGAACTATATGATGCCTTCAGCTATATGGAACCGCTTTGGTTAGAGGGGATGGGATTTTGCAATCCAGGAGAGGGAGCCAAATTAACAGAGCAAGGAGTGACCGCTTTAAATGGTGAACTCCCGGTCAACCCCTCTGGGGGCGTACTCTCTTCACATGCAATTTTGGTGGCAGGATTGGCACGCATCATTGAGGCAACCATCCAACTACGTGGGCATGCAGGCGACCGCCAAGTGAAAGGCGCACGCACCGCGCTGGCACATGGTATTAATGGCGCTTGCGGTCAAAGTCACTGCGTCTGGATTTTGGGAGGCGCATAAATCATGGCAAAACGTGTAGCAATTATTGGTACTGGTCAGACACATCATCGCAGCCATCGTCTGGATGTGAATGGTCGTGAGATGATATACGAGGCTGTCAATCGAGCGCTGGATGATAGCGGTTTGACAATCGCAGATATTGACGCCATTGTGATTGGGAATATGGATCACTTTGAATCGATCAATTATGTTGACGCCTGGAGTGTTGAAGGTTCGGGTGGCGTGATGAAACCGATCATGAAGGTGACCACCGGTGGAACAACGGGAACTTCGGTAGCCATTGCCGGTTATTATCATGTCGCTTCGGGGATGTTTGATAAGGTGCTGGCAATCGGTTGGGAGAAGAATTCCGAAAGCGATACCACCGGCGCAATTGTGACCTGCAGCGACCCGGTTTGGGATCGCTATTCCTACTCTGGCGCGATCCCAAGTCTGGCAACAGAAGCCTCCGCTTATATGGAAAAATACGGCGCTACACCGGAGGATGCTGCCTATGTAGCGCTGCGGGAGCGGACACACGCACAAAACAACCCCTATGCCCATATGTACGGTAGACCAATCACCTTAAAAGATATAATGGATTCACCGATGTTAGCGTATCCGATCCGCTTGCTAGATATCTGCCCACGAACGGATGGCGCGGCAGCGGTGATCTTCGCATCCGAAGATGTAGCCGAGAAGCTGGCGCCGCATCCAGCTTGGATACAAGCAGCCTCAGTCCGGCATACGTTTACCTGGTTTGGCGACGTCGATCAACGCAGCGGACTTCAATCACTACAACGCGCTTCCAGGGAAGCTTATCAAAAGGCAGGTATTAAAAATCCGGTTGAAGATTTCGATGTCGCTGAATTGTATTTACCTTATTCTTATGCTGGTTTGAAATGGATCGAAGCGCTTGGCTTCTGTAATCCAGGTGAAGGACCACAATTTGTACGCGACGGGCATACAAATATGGGCGGAAAAATACCGATCAACCCATCAGGAGGTGTGATGAGCACGAACTGCATCGGAGCAACCGCTTTATTACGCGTTGCGGAAGCAGCCATCCAAGTGATGGGAAAAGGGGAAGCCCGACAAGTCCCGGATGTAAAAAAAGCCCTAGCAACCGGTTTTGGCGGCTGTTGGTGGTCAGATGTGATGATCTTGGGTAAGGAGAAACCGCAATGAACCAGAAATCTGTTGAATTATTAACAGTAACCTCTGCATCAATAGGAATGCCCTATCAATGGTCGGTGGGTATTTATGGCAGTCGTTTCTTCGAAGAAATCCGTAAAACACAACGCTTTGTCGGCGTTCGCTGCCCACAGTGTGGCAAAGTCAGGATACCTCCGAGACGAATTTGCGGAGTATGCTTCTGTGAGATGGATGAACTGGTCTATTTACCTAGTACCGGAACAATTGTCGCTTTTTCTGTCGTCAATTATCCATTTCTCGACCCATCGACAGGTAAGAAACGACCGATCCCTTATACCTATGGTTATATTCAGATCGACGGCGCGGATAATATATTTTCACATATCATCAACGAAACGGATGCAGATGAAATCCGGGTGGGAATGCGCGTGCAAGCCGTGTTCAAAGAACCCGAAGATATGCAAGGCAATATCGAAGACATCCGATATTTCGATATAATCAAATAAGGAGTAAATCTTATGAAAAACAAAGTCATACTTACCGCGGCGATCACAGGAGCAGCAACGTTTCCAAGCCAAAGTCCGTATATTCCGATAACACCCGAACATATCGCGAACGAAGCCGTAGGCGCTTGGGAAGCAGGCGCAGCGGTTGTACACATCCATGCACGAAACCCCGAGGATGGACGTCCTTCTTCAGATGTTGAACTATATCGCCAGATCATCACTTCGATCAAAGAACGTTGCGATGTAGTGATTGGTATTACAACGGGGGCTGGCGTTGGGATGAGTATTGAGCAACGAACTGCTCCGATCAAACTATTTCAGCCTGAGTTAGCTTCTTTAAATATGGGTTCAATCAATTTTTCGATGCATCCACTTCTAGATCGCATCAAAGAATGGAAATATGAATGGGAAAAGGGATATGTAGAAGCCAGCCGGGATTATATCTTCCCAAATACCTTCGCGTCCCTCGAACAGATTTCCACAATCATGAAAGAGAACAAGACCAAACCCGAACTGGAAATCTATGACATAAGCCATTTATACAACGCTTCCTACCTGGTCAGCACAGGCTTTCTAGAACTTCCCCTACATATGCAATTTGTCTTGGGTGTGATGGGGGGCACGCAAGCCACGATCTATGACCTTGTGCATTTCAAGAATTCGGCTGACCGTTTGTTTGGCGATCAATACACCTGGTCTGTGATCGGGGTCGGTTATCCGAATGAGTTCCGGCTTGGCGCTGCAGCGCTTACACTTGGTGGACATATCCGCGTTGGATTAGAAGATAATTTACTCATCAATCGAAAAGAGTTAGCAACCAGTAATAAACAATTGGTTGAGAAAATGAATCGCATCTGTGAAGAACTAGGCAGTACTCTTGCAACTCCGCAAGAGGCAAGGGAGCTTATCGGACTCAAAGGAATGGATAAGGTATCGTTCTAAACCAAATCAAAGGAGAATTCAATGACAAAATCAATTGAAATCTTAGCTGAAGGACAAGGTGAATTATTAGGCTGGCATGACCCTGATGAAAACCGCGCTTGGATCCGTGAAAACAAAACGCGCGGTTTGATTGATAAACAAATGAGTGTCGAACAGGCTGTCAGCCAATTTATCAAGGATGGCGACTATCTGGCAATTGGTGGATTTGGGCATATCCGTGTCCCGATGGCAGTTGTCTATGAGATCATCCGCCAAAAACGACGCGAATTAATCATGGCAGGAAAAACAGCTGTACATGATATTGATATCTTGATTGGCGCTGGATGTATCAGCAAGGTCGAATGCGCCTATTCGTTCGGACATGAGCTACGCGGATTATCGCCAGCTGGCAGACGAGCAGTGGAAAACGGAACAGTAAAAGTCGCATCTGAAATCTCTAATAGCGGCTACCAATGGCGTTTCCTTGCTGGTATGATGGGTATCCCCTTCATACCAGTTCGTAACTTAATGGGTACAGGTACTTTTGAGAAAAGCTCCGGCAAGGTCATCCGTGATCCATGGAGTGGAAAACCGGTAGCCGTTTTACCCGCAGCATTTCCAGATATAGCGATCTTCCATGTACCGCGCTGTGATAAATATGGTAATGCTCAAATTGATGGGATTTTGGTGGAAGACTTTGAGTTAGCGCGTGCGGCTCGGCGTGTGATCATCAGCACAGAAGAAATCATTGATACTGATGAAATCCGCAGAGACCCCGATCGAACCGCGATCCCATTCTTCCTGGTGGATGCAGTCGTGGAAGTCCCCTTTGGCGCACACCCAACGTTGATGCCATACCGCTATTTCTTCGACGAGGTGCATATCAAAGAATGGATGACGTTAGCAAAAACTGAAGAAGGGGCGCAAGAATATTTCGAAAAATATGTCTTCGGGGTCAAGAATTTTGATGAGTATTTGGAGAAAGTCGGCGGTCTGCGTACTTTGCAACTGCTCAAGCAAATCGAGCTTCTCCAGAAACCGATGACCAATGCGAAGGCACCGCAGGAGTAACTCATGAATAAGAATGCAGTTCAGACTAACCATCAAGATTACAGCATTTCAGAATTATTAGCTTGTGTAGCTTCACGGATGCTAGAGGATAATCGGGCGGTTTTTGTGGGAACCGGTTTGCCAATGATCGCTACGATGTTGGCGCAGCGCACACATGCCCCGAATATCTTAATCATCTTCGAAGCGGGTGGCATCGGACCCCAAGTACCGGTTCTACCAATCTCCGTAGGCGATTCACGCACCTTTTATCGAGCGGTAGCAGCCAGCTCGATGCATGACGTCATGTCAATGGCACAAGGCGGTTATATCGATTATGGTTTCTTGGGAGCTGCCGCGATCGACGCTTATGGCAACCTCAATACAACCGTGATTGGCGATTGGGAGAAACCAAAGGTGCGTTTACCGGGCTCAGGCGGCGCTAATGATGTTGGATCCTTCACCTGGCGTTCGCTGTATATTATGCGCAATCAGAGTACACGCACTTTTATGAAGAAACTCGATTTCATCACCACTCCAGGTTACCTAGATGGACCGGGAGCACGCGAGAAGGCTGGCTTGCCCGCAGATTGTGGACCTTATCGCGTGATTACACAATTCGGCGTATATGGTTTTGACGAGCAAACGAAACGATTGATGCTGCTCAGTCTACATCCTGGCATTACTGTGGAAGATGTACAAGCAAACAGCGAATTTGAGATTATTATACCCGAGCATGTGCCCACCACCACCCCCCCCACGGAAGAAGAAAAGCGCAAACTGCAAGAGATCGACCCAACTGGTATGGTTCTGGGGAAGTGAGATGGAGGGAGTTGGTCAAACAAACTGATCAAAAAAGTTAATCAGAGATAATTACTGGAATATTAATAAAAAAAACGGAGCTCAAATGAGTTCCTTTTTTTTTGTAAAAGAAATTTCACTATCACTTTGTGGAAAAAATCGGAATCTTATGAAGCTGCACGCTTTTCAAAGTTATCAAGTTTAATCGCTGGAAAGTCAACAATCGGTAGTGTCGTCGAGGAGATGGCGACTTTGCCATCACTTTGCATGATTTCTTCGACGAAGGTTTCAAACAGTTGATTCTTGGTGGCGCGCTGCTTGCGATAATCAACGATATATCGTAAAGTGTATTCCAACCAGTTATCATTAGCTTGTAAGAAAATCACTGGTTCAATACTCTCCTGATCGAGAGGATACTCTTGGACCATTTTCTTCCAAATTTCCACTGCGGATTGTGTAAATGGTTTCAAAATTTGGTCGGCTGCCTTTTGGATTATGAATTTGAGAGTACACTTTTACGGCGCATTGCAAAACCGAGCAAAGGATATAGAAAGACCGATAGCATAGCAACGCCAACCAGCGTAGTCGCTTGAACAGGCGTCATA
>CAZJMV010000211.1:0-15265 GCA_964547225.1 uncultured Anaerolineaceae bacterium
GAACATGAGCCTTCATAGTACTCCCAGACATCACATGTTTTACTAGTATTAAAAGTACAGGTGCCCTGTTCATTTTTGGAGCCGCTCTCTCCGGTTACCGCGTATTCGCCGCCGGTTATCCCGCAAAATACAGCCGCGGGTGTGATGTAACCAGTGATTTTGACTCCACCGACCGGGCAATCGCCTCGCATCATTGCCCACTCTTCACATTGGCGATTTTCCTCGAAAACACATACGCCGTATTCTCCACCGTCTGGTCGTTTCTCAATGGATAATTCTCCTCCTTGTTCGACGCAATATTCAGAGGCGGGATTCGCGATCTGACTAGATCCCTGTGATGGTTCTTCAGGTTTAGCTTGGGCGCAAGCTCCCAGAATTATGGCAAAAGCCAAGCTAATAATAGTGATAAAAATAATTTTCTTCATCCTTATCCATCCTTTTTATTGAATTCGATAGGTATTGTCCTGATTTTATTATCCATTGATTTAATTTTACGTTAATCTCATTAATTATGCAACCCCTTTTTTATATTTCTAATAAATTTTATATAGAATTGAATCTCATTTGTGATCATACAAAAGGAAGTTGATCACCAATCATTGAGATTATCTTATCGAGAACTCTTGTGGTTCTTTTTTTCTGTGATAAATGGTTGGATAAGTTTGTAAATTAATAAATCCCTTGGAAAAAATAATTCTCTAAATTTATTAAAAAATACTGAAAAATGTTAACTTGACATTAACGACAATTGTTTGCTATAATGTGAACGGTCACATGTTACCGGTCACATTAAACTGTGATCGAATAGATTCCAAGAGGTGTTTGTGCCCCGTTCACGTATCACAATCAGAGATGTTGCTGCAAGAGCTGGTGTTTCCCATCAGACTGTTTCTCGTGTGATAAATAACAATGCACCTGTTAGCGACCTTACTCGTAATAGGGTTCTTGAAGCTATCGAAGATTTAGGTTACAGTCCAAATGCGATCGCGCGATCGATGGCAAAAGGGCGATCCTCAATGTTAGCTTGTATATCTCCCAACCTCACAGATTATACTTTTTCTAGCATCATTGAAGGCGCTGAGCGAGAAGCTCGTAAGAATGGTTATTATTTAGTGTCTTCATCAGCCGAGAATGAGTTATCTTTTAAAGATTTATTGACAGAATTGATCAAAAGTCGACGCGTCGAAGGATTGTTGGTTATCAATCCTTATGTCGATTCTCGTTATCAATTAATCAATCCCAAAACTGCGGCTGTTTTTATTGGTTCCCATTCACGACTGAAAACGATTAGTTCGGTTGCGCTAGATGATTTTGGTGTCGCAAAAGAGGCGACCCAATATCTTATTCATCTGGGACATCAGAGGATTGCCATGGTCACAGGTCCGCGAGTAGAGGACTGTACTTTAGATCGAGACCATGGTTATAAAACGGCATTAGAAGAAGCAGGTATTCCTTTTGATCCATCATTAGTAATTACTGGAGATTGGACGGCTACATCTGGATATGAAGCAATCTTTCAATTTGAAGATCAAGGTGAATTACCAACAGCTGTTTTTGCACAAAATGATCGCATGGCTATCGGAGTACTGCGTGCAGCTCGAGAATTAGGTCTATCGGTCCCTGATCAACTTAGCGTGATTGGGATTGATGACATGCCCTTGGCTTCCTATTTTGATCCACCATTAACTACTATGCGACAAGATATGCTTGAAATTGGCAGCCAAGCCGCGAAATTATTAATTCATTCGGTGGAAGGTGACGGTTTTCCGCGGGAACATCTGCGTATCCCAGCAAAACTAGTTGTGCGAAACTCAACTTGTAAAAAAAAGTAGTGTTAGATTAACCTGAGAGGAGGTGGTGCCTGACCACAAGCGCCGAGTTTATGTATAAAACAAATCAAATCATATTCAAAACCTATTATATGGAGGAGTAATTTAAATGAAACGTAAGAGTTTGTTTGTATTTTTTAGTTTTCTGATCGTCGCTTCGATGGTATTGGGAGCCTGTGCACCAGCAGCTCCTGAAAAGGTGATAGAGACGGTCGTTGTTACCCAGGTTGTCGAGAAAGAAGGGGAGACTATAGTCGAAACCCAGGTGGTCGAGGTTGAAAAAGAGGTTGAAGTCCAAGTTGTGAAGGATAAAGTCTTCTACAACTCCTATAATGGTGATCCTGAACCTCGCGCTGCAGACGAAGAAATCGTGCAGATGTTCATGGAAGAGAATCCAGACATTGAGGTTATTCATAGCATCATTGCTCACGAAGATTTCAAGCAAGCAATACGCGCTTACTTGACCGCTTCAACGCCGCCTGATGTGATGACTTGGTTCGCTGGCAATCGCGCTCGCTTTTTCATTGACAATGGTCTCATCATGGATATCAGTGATCTATGGGAGAGCGAAGGCTGGAATGAAAGTTATCCAAAAGGATTCCGCGCTCTGTCAAGTGTGGATGACAAACAATACTTTGTTCCGACTTCTTGGTATTGGTGGGCAGTTTATTATCGAACATCAATTTTTGATGAACTAGGCTTAACACCTCCTGAGACTTGGGAAGAGTTCTTGGTTGTCTGCGATACGTTAAAGGAGAATGGTTATACCCCATTAGCTATCGGTACGAAATATCGTTGGACAACCGCTGCTTGGTTCGATTATCTAAACATGCGCATCAACGGACCCGAATTTCACATTAACTTAATGTTGGGTAAGGAAAAGTATGATGATCCGCGTGTGTTAGAGGTCTTCAAATACTGGCGCGTTTTGCTTGATAATGGCTACTTCCTCGAAGACGCAGCCGCTTATTCTTGGTCGGAAGCGCTCGAGCCAATGATTAAAGGTGAGGCGGCTATGTATTTGATGGGTGATTTTATACGAGACAGCCTACCCGATGACGTTGAAGCGGATATTGATTTCTTCCGCTTCCCGATCATTGACCCCGCAGTTCCAGTTGGTGAAGATGCCCCTACGGATGGTTTCTTCATTGCAGCGAACTCTCAACATCCTGAAGCGGCAAAGAAATTCCTCGCCTACTTGGGTTCTGTTGAAACTCAGGCATACTTTGCTGAAAAATTAGGACGTCTCCCAACCAATAATGGCGTTGACCGCAGTCTGTTCACTGAAACGCAGCAGAAAGGTATGGCATTGATCGATGGCGCAGATTTTGTGGCTCAATTCTACGATCGCGATACTACCCCTGAGATGGCAGATGAAGGAATGAATGCCTTTATGGCTTTCTGGGATGATCCAGATAGTGTTGAAGCATTGCTTGCCGAACTCGAACTTACCCGGCAAGAGATTTTCGAAAGCGAATAATTCTAATTTCTGAGAAGGTTCGTGGGATATTATCCTACGAACCTTTTTTCTAAGCTGGAGGATAGTATGGTACGTATACCTCGCAAGGTTTTACCGTATCTGTTCTTGTTGATCCCACTTCTTTTGTATACTATTTGGGTTATCGCACCCATGTTTTATACTTTTTATTTAAGCCTTACAGATTGGGATGGTCTCACAAAACCAAATTTTATTGGTTTGCGCAATTATGAACGTCTTCTTCGGGATAAAGTATTTTTTCTTTCACTTGGAAACAATCTTAAGTGGTTGCTTACTTTCATCACTATTCCAGTTGTTCTGGGATTAGCTTTAGCTATGATGCTTAATCGAGCAATACCTGGTGAAAAAATTTTTAAGATGAGTTTTTATATGCCGATGGTATTAGCCATGGTAGTCAGTGGTTTGATCTGGGGGTGGTTGTTCCATCCGCAAGGTGGTTTGATCAATAGTTTTCTGGTATGGACTGGTCTTGTTGAGAAGGGACCTGGATGGTTGAGTGATCGAAGTCTCGCGCTCTGGTCAATTATTATCGTTGCGATCTGGCGTCAGGTGGGATATGTCATGGTTCTATATCTAGCGGGATTGAAGAGCATCAATCCACAACTATTGGAAGCAGCAACTGTTGATGGGGCGAATGGTTGGCAAGTTTTCTATAAAATTATTCTGCCGTTGTTAATGCCAGTGACGGTGATTGTTTTTGTTATCAGTGTGATTGACTCATTACGAGCATTTGACCTCGTATCTGTAATGACGCGTGGTGGTCCTGCCAACGCTTCCTCAGTTTTAGCGAACTTCATGTATATTGAAGCATTTAATAATTATAAAATGGGCTACGGCGCCTCGATTTCTGTGATCCTCTTCTTCCTTAGTATGATCTTTATTATGTTATACCTTTGGCGCGTTATGCAGGATGAGATGGAGTATTAAACATGAAAACAAAATTCTTCAAATCCCCATGGCGAGTTCTCACATATATTATCTTAATCGCTGCAACTTCACTTTGGTTGATCCCCATTCTGACAGGTTTGATAACATCTATTCGAACCTTTGATGATATCCTCTATAATGGGTTCATCTCATTTCCAAAAGAACTTACTTTACGTAACTTTATTGAAGCTTGGAATCGAGGTGGGCTGAGCCATTATCTCCCCAATAGCTTTATAATCACTATTCCTTCGCTTGTATTAACCTTGTTCTTTTCTTCTTTAGGCGCATATGCATTAGCGAGATTTAATTTTCGTGGTAACCGTCTGATATTCTTTACTTTTGTAGCCGGTATGTTGTTGCCTTTTCAGGTACTTATGCTCCCTGTATTCCGTTTAACAGATTTCTTGGGCTTATATGATACCTATTGGGGACTAATTCTATTTCATACTTCTTTTCAATTGGGTTTCTGTACCTTTATGTTGCGAAATTATATGCGCACTGTTCCAGGCGAAATCATTGAAGCTGCTCGTATCGATGGATGTGGAGAAGTACGCATCTGGTGGCAAATCATGATGCCGCTGACTTTACCTGCCTTAGCTGCGGTAGCGACATTGGAATTCACATGGATATTTAATGACTATCTCTGGGCGATTGTGTTATTACGCAGCGATAGCCTTAAACCGATTACAGCGGGGTTAGCGACATTGCAAGGTCAATATGTCACAGATTGGCCGGTCATTGTCGCAGGAGCGCTTATTGGTACTTTACCAACTTTATTGGTATTTCTATTTTTACAGCGCTACTTTATTGAGGGACTCACATTAGGTTCAACGAAATAGATGCAGGATATGTTTTACTTGAAGATCATATATTGATATAAGTTCATTAATACACGATTTCTAGCGGGAGATTATTGTATTATATGATCTTAAGGGTATAATGCCAGTTTGGTTATGAATAGTGGATAATATTTTTCTTTTATGGAGCGCGTAGATGAAAAAAGTTGATGGTCATTTTGTTGTTTATGGCAACAAACTAAGGAAATCACATTCCAAAGCAGCAAGCAAGTGGCAAAGTCGATATACGAAGAGATTTAGTTATGATCCAAATGAGATTTACGATCTCACAATGGAAGATAATCCTTATTTAGGACCATTGTTTGGGGTAAAAAATATTATTCGATCGGAACATGGCGACCCAATTGAGAGTAATAATTCAGTGATTTTGAGCACTGTACGAATGGGTTTTGGACATTATCGTATTGCTATGGCAGGTGTCTCGGCTGCTCGTGCAATGGGATTTCAACCTTATTGGCTTGACCTTTTGGCAATCCCTGGAATAACAACGGATGTGATCAGTTTTTGTAACAAGAATTACAGTTTTTTCTCGCGTCTTTCTCAAAGAAGTAAATTCTTTAATAAATATGTTTGGGAGGCTGTTACTACCGGTGAACCGACATTACCGGGACTTTCCTGGTTGTTAAATAATTATATAGTCGCTTGGCCCTGGCGTTTCCTGAAGACGAATGTTAAAGATTACCAAATGAGTGAGTTATTCGGTAATTTACATAAGGCGCTACCCTCAGATATGCCAGTTTTGACTGCACATATGTGGAATTGTATGGGCGCTATCGCCGGGGGAATGACGAATGTGGTTGATATGATGTTTGATAATTGGTCGATGGCTTTTCAGATGACGGAAGGCGCTAAGCATGGTGTTCAATCTCCATCGGGTTATTATGGTTTCAGAACGATGAGAGGATTTGATGAAGATAACAAGATCTTAAATCCTATGCCCAAGGATGCAATTTATTATGTTGGGCATCATGTTGATCATGAACTAGTAGAAAATATTGAAGTGGATTGTGCAGCTCGCATACACCGAATGAAGAATAATGAACCACGCCGCTTCTTGATCACAATGGGGGGGGCTGGCGCCCAAAAAGAGCTCTTCAAGGCGATGATCGAACATAGCATTCCGTTGATCAAGGCGCAAAAAGTTGCCTTGTTTGTAAACCTTGGCGATCATAAAGAAAATTGGGACTGGTTGCAGGTTGAATTATCAGAACACAAAGAGATAATCCAAACTCACTTTTCTTGGGAAGATACACAGGAATTTACGGATAATATTCGCAAGAACAGCGCCTCAGGGCTGCATATTTTCCTCTTTGATAATATATTCCATGCTGTGTACGCTACGAATTATTTGATGCGTGTAGTAGATGTGATGATCACAAAACCAAGTGAATTAGCTTTTTATCCAATTCCAAAGATATTTAATGAACGAGTAGGTGGTCATGAGATGTGGGGAGCTATCCGTAGCGCTGAACTTGGTGATGGAACGGTTGAGATGCGCACCATTCCCCAAACCTTACAGGCTATTAATCTCTTTACTGAAGATAGTGATCTTTTGACAATGATGTGCGATGCGATAGTAAAAAATAAAAGCGTTGGCATCTATGATGGCGCCTATAAATGCGTTGAACTGGCAACGGGTAAGAAATTTGTGAGAAAAACCCCATAGGTAAATTAATATTTTTTAGATCACATCTTCTTGCACAACTTCATTACTTGTTAATGCGCAATCAGCAATCCAATCAACACTAGCTTCGGGTTCATACAAACGCGTGACAACCTTTCTGCCTTGTGTATCTTTTACTTCTCCCCATACCTTTGTGAATGAGAGTGTGCGTTCGTTGATTGTTGATCCAGTTGGGATAAAATTTTTATGTGTGTTTCGAATAGATTTAGTCTGAGATAAATATTTATATCAATGAGCGAATTTTAATAGTATTCCCAGGTCTTCCTCTATCAAGAAATAGTTTTCCATTTTTTCGAAGTAAATTACCATGTAGAAGAATCTCTGTTAGCGTGCTTGCGGTTCTTGGCGGTATTCCGGCAGTTCCAATGGTTTGGAATGCAAGTGTTAAACTTGTGGTTGTTGGAAGGCGTTTGTGTAAATGTACTGCCAAACAGTCTGTTAAAGATCGTACAAATCATTAAAATTTCTAAAAAAACACTAGACAATATTTTATGTTAACAATATAATTGGCATAATTGTATCAATGCAAGTATACAAGTGATATTTTATTAATGATAGAATCATTTCAAGAAATAGTTATCCTCTCTCTTCAAGTTTCAGGAATTGCGCTGGTATTCAGTTCACTTATTGGTGTTCCAGTGGGAGCCATCATTGGCTTGAATCGCTTTATCGGACGTCGTTTAGTAGCTGCAATTTTGTATACTGGTATGGGCTTTCCGCCTGTAGTGATTGGATTATTTGTTTATATATTGTTATCCCGAAGCGGACCTTTAGGTGGATTTAATTGGTCATTTATCCCTGATTTGTTTACACCAGGCGCAATGATTTTGGCGCAGACGATTATTTCCTTTCCTTTAGTTTCAGGATTTACGATGGCGGCTGTAATGGGAGTTGATCCTATTCTACGTACACAAATGCTTTCTTTGGGAGCAACGAAAAGACAGGTTGCTATTACGATTCTTGGGGAAGCACGACTTGGAGTTTTAGTGGCTATTGCGGCGGGTTTTGGAAGTATTATATCGGAAGTGGGGGCAGTTATGCTTGTTGGTGGCAATATTGAAGGAAGAACTCGAGTCTTGACGACGGCAATCGTTTTAGAAACAAGAAAAGGAAATTTCGATTTAGCCTTATCCTTAGGAGTTATTTTACTCGCATTAGCTTTTTTTGCGAATTTGATTATGTTACGTTTGCAGGGTACAGTATTTGATGAATAGAAAGCCAATTTATCACTTGCAGAAAACAAAAAAAAGCTATGATGAACGCCAAGTATTAAATATCGAATCACTTCAAGTATTTGAGCATGAAATTCTTGGAATAATCGGACCGAGCGGATCTGGTAAAAGCACTCTTTTGCGTTTATTAAATTTTCTTGAACATCCAAATGAGGGAAGAATTGATTATAAAGGGAAAGGTTTTGATGCATATACCGATATTCCTCTTGCTTATCGTCGAGAGGTGACGACGGTTTTCCAACGTCCGATGTTATTAGACCGTAATGTATTTGACAATATTAAATATGGATTGCAGCTTCGTGGTCAACGAAACGGTAAAACTTTAGCCCTGGAAGCATTACATAACGTCGGCTTAGATGGTTTTTCACGACAACGTGCACGTACTCTTTCTGGTGGTGAAGCTCAACGTGTTGCTTTAGCGCGTGCGATGGTTATAAAACCACAAGTCCTTTTATTAGATGAACCTACTGCGAATTTAGACCCCTATAATGTTCGCATGATTGAAGATATTGTGATTAACCTGAATCGGGAGAGTGGGGTTACTTTAGTATTAGTTACACACAATATATTCCAGGCACGTCGTTTAGCTAATCGTGTAGCTTTTATGTTAGAGGGTCATGTAATTGAAGTGGGCGAAACGGAAAGCATCTTTGAATCTCCTATGGATCCACGGACAAAATCATTTATTAATGGAGAAATGATTTATTGAAGCAAGAGAAGTAAAAAAAATATTTTTCGTAATAAGCCAGGTCGTCACTGATAACCAGGTAATTAGTAATTTGTCATAACAAGGAGAATAAAGTGATGTCAAGGAAATATCAATTAGTTTTTAGTCTTGCTATCGTATTGGCGTTATTTTTAGGAGCATGTACACCTGCAATTACTACAGATCCGATTGAAACTGAAACATCATCAGTCGCCACAGAAGAGCTTCAAGTAGAAACCGAAGAAACCGTTGTGGAGACTGAACAGGTTGTGACCGCAACCGAAGAACCTCAGGAAGAACCCACTGCGGAAGTGCAGGAATCTAGTCCAGAAAAATTGATCTTAGCGACAACCACATCTACCTATGATTCTGGACTATTAGATTTCATTCTACCCGCTTTTGAATCAGAATATGGAGTGGAAGTAGATGTGATTGCTGTTGGTACAGGACAAGCATTAGAGCTAGGCGTGAATGGAGACACCGATGTTTTATTGGTTCATGCTCGATCTCGCGAGGATGAATTTATGGCGCAGAAGCATGCTGTTCGTCGTGAAGATGTAATGTACAATGATTTTGTTATTGTGGGACCACCTTCTGATCCAGCGGGTATTAGGGGATTGAAGAGTGCATTAGATGCCCTTAAAGCAATTACAAATGCAGAGTCGCCATTTGTTTCTCGTGGTGATGATTCTGGTACACATATAAAAGAGAAAGCTATTTGGACTGAAGCAGGTATTGAACCATCTGGGGATTGGTATTTTTCTGCCGGACAGGGGATGGGCGCTGTGTTGACGATGGCTGATGAACAAAAAGCATATACTCTATCTGATCGTGCAACTTATCTTGCGAGAACATTGGAAGGAATAGATCTCGAAATTATTGTTGAAGGTGATCCAATTCTTTTCAATCCCTATGGCGTCATGGCAGTCAATCCGGAGAAGAATCCTGCTATCAAGGTTGAATTAGCCCAGTCATTCATCGATTGGTTGATTTCAGTTTCTACACAAGAAATGATTTCACAATTTGGTGTTGAAGAATTTGGTCAGCCTCTTTTTATTCCTGATTCACAACCCTGGAGAGATACAAAAGGAACAGCAGTTGGTGATGTTGAAGTTGCACTAAATGTAATTGGGTTTGTTACCATTGAACAAGCTTGGACACTTGAGCAAATTAGTTCTCAGCCAACCATGGAAGTTGAATACACTAATAAGAATGGTGAGACAGCAACTTATACTGGGGTACTAATTTCTGAACTCCTAAATCTTGCTGAGCCTAAGGCAGAAGCTGCTACATTAGAGTTTGTTGCTAACGATGGTTATTCTGCTGAAGTATCCTATGATGAGATCCAGGCTTGCACGAATTGTATATTAGCAATTGATGATGATGGGACGCTGAGACTAATATTACCTGATTTCCCAAGCAATTTACAGATCAAAGATGTTGTTGAATTTATCATTAAATAAGCACTATTAATCTGAGCAGAATATTAAAAGGACCTTTAAGATCTAAAGGTTCTTTTGTTATTAATTGAATATAATTTTCTGTTTTGGAAATTGGATTTTTCATGAAAAACCTAATAAAAAGCGTCAAACCTTTAAGTTCACTTAATAAAAATCATCAAGTTATCGATTACCATTGTTGAGTTGTTTTTTAACTCTAGTAAGGAATGATTATGAGAATATATCTAGATTGTTATCCTTGTTTCATGCGTCAGGCGTTGAGCGCTGCTCGAAGATCGAATGCTAGTGAGGAGCAGCAATATTTGGTGATGAAGCAAGCGCTATCCTATTTGCGGGATATACCATCAAATGCAACGCCACCAGATATTGCATATCGTATTCATCAGCTTGTGCGTGAGGCTATTACAGTTGATGATCCTTATAAAACAGCGAAAGAGTATAGTACAAAGATCGCTTTGGATCTATATCCGCGATTGAAAGAAATCGTTAGAGATAGTGACAACCCTTTAGATACAGCTATTCGTATCAGCATCGCTGGCAATATCATCGATTTTGGCTTTAAAGAAGATATTGATGATTTGTGGTTGACTGTCCAAGATTTATTACATAAACCTTATGCAATAAATCATACAAAGCAATTGTATCGGAGATTAGAGCAGAGTGAAGAAGTATTGTTCTTGGCGGATAATGCCGGTGAAACGGTTTTCGATCGGGTATTAATAGAAGAACTGTCCATACCCGTAACCTATGTCGTTAAAGGTGGTCCGATCCTAAATGACGCTACTATTGAAGATGCCCAAGCTGCTGGAATGGATCGTTGTGCCTCGATCATCACTAATGGTAGTCAAGCACCAGGCACAATCATATCCTTATGTTCAGATGATTTCATAAAACGTTACCAGAGCTCGACCCTAATAATCGCAAAAGGACAAGCGAATTATGAGACACTGAGTGAAGCTGGCGAAAAGGTATTTTGTCTTTTGCAGGTGAAATGTCCAGTGATCGCTGCAGATATTGGTGTCGCGACTGGGAATATTGTTGTACGCCAGAGCAAGAACTTTGCTAATCAGAATTAGCATATAAAACACAGCTTATGGATTTGTTGATGTCGATGTGGGTATTAATGTAGGCGTCGGTGTTGCCTCTAGTGTAGCTTCTGGTGTGTTTGATAGATTGCCTGATGGTGTCTCAATAACTGGAAGGCTTATTCGCAGCAGTTCCCATGCAGCTTCTAAATCATCCGCGCTTGATACGGGGTTATCTGGCAGTTTTGTCATGGCGGATTCAAGGTGATCAAGGATCGGTTCATATTCAGTTATCTGCCCATTGATTGATTTATTCTGTAATGTAGACAACACACTGTGGGCTGCTTGTATATCAGCTTGTGCTAGCACGGATTTGCCTTGAGAGAGATTGGCGCGGCTGCGGTTCAGTAATTCCATTACCTGAAGAATTTGTAGCTCTTGAATAATTATTCCCCAACGCGCATCTTCAGATGATACCAATGCGGATATCGTTTCAATTTCAGAACCCTGATCAGAGAGTTGTTCTTTGATTGTATTAATGGCTGTCAAGATATCTTGGGATTGAGTTTCTAATATTGAATCTGCAGTTTGTAAATCTTCTACTTCGCTTTCAAGAATCACCATTTGCTCTGTGATGGTTTCTATTACATTTAATTGTGCTTGCTGTGTGGCTGATTTGGCATCTAATTCCGCCAGTCGACTTTCGAGCACAGAGATTTCATTTTTATGATTATCTTGTTGAGTCTCTAAGTTTTGTATACGCGATAAGTAACTCGTAAATTGATCGTTGGCATATTTTTCTAGCAAATCCAATCGAGTTTCAAGGGTCCCTATTTGCATACCGTGGATTTGTACTGGTTGGATATATTGACGGTAAATAGCAGGTACTGTCCAATAGATTAGCGCGCCTAATGCAATTCCAAGAAATACAACAAATAAAAATCTCACAAAAAAACGCCAGAAGCGTATCCAAACGGATGGTTGATCATGATCGGATAGATTGTCACTCATTCTGATACCTCCTCTGAAAATAATTCACTGAGTAGTTTTTGTAAACCTTCAAAGAAGAGTTGAATAGAGCTGATCGTCTCTTTTGTGTTATCTAATTCTGTACGCACATCTGTTACTTCTCTATACAACTCATCAACTTGCGAACTGGCTGCTTGTAAATCCGTTTGAAGTTTTTCTGTCGTTTGTTCTAATCTTTCTATTCGATTCCCCAAGGTTTCTAGATTATCCACTCTCACTCGCATGCCTTCAATTTCTTGTCCCATATTTGTGATCTGACTTTCTAGATATTTTACTCGTAAATCCAGAGCGTTGTATTGTGAAGGGAGACTGTACTTAAGGTGACCGCTGTTTAGAGCAGCTAATATTCCAAAAGTTAGAAAAAGAGAGATCATCAATGTAAAAAAACTGACTGAGACAGATATCCAAAAGGCTTGTATGCGAGTGAAGGGTGTTGTTTTTCTGGTAAATTTTTGGGTATGCACTCTTGCTTTCTCTTCTTCATCCAGTGTACTATGGGCTACTAGTTTCTCCCCGACGAGAAAAGGTGCTTCTTTTTTATCTGCAGATTCTTCTGAAACAATTTCATCTGAACTGTTTTCTTTGTCTTCGGATATTTCATCAAGAAATTCGTTTTCAATAATATCTTCTGTCCACGCTTCTGCTTCCTTGTCTATAGGTCGTTCTGCATCATCCTTTTTCTGAGATGATGATAATACATATTCTGTTTCTTCCTTTGTGGGTTCTCTATCCGTATCATTATTTTTTATTGTTTCAAAAGGGACTTCCGATTCAGATTCAATCAACAACTCTGATCTAATATTGTCCAAGAATTTTTTTCCAATACCATTTACCCGTTTTAGATCCTCGATAGAGTCAAATGGACGAGCTTCAATAATCCGTTCCGCTAGTTCTTGACCAATCCCTTTGATGGTCATCAAATTCTCTACGCTTGCATCATTTGGATTGACCGTTTTATGATTTGTTTTCACTCCATTTACCTCCTTTCAAATACTAATTCTAACGAAATCCAGTTGTTCACAATTTCAGGGATTTATTCTTTATTACTATTTTACCAGAAAGCAACTAAGAGATTAAAACTCATGCAATGAGAATGTGAAAACCGTTTTTTCTTTTGAAAGGGTGAAAATCTAGGTGGATTTTTATTGGAATTACTTTTTAAGAATAAGGTTCAATCAGAGCCTTTACCTTTTATACTTTGAAGCGAATTTCTAAAACAGTATTATTTGGAATAGAATAATCTCTGTCAACCAACTGTGTTAATCCTAGTTTTCTAGCATCACTAAAACTATGAGCGCTGATCAATTGATCAAAATGAATGATTTCCGCTTTAATAAATCCCCGCGCTAGATCCGAATGGATTTTTCCAGCGCAAGTGACTGCTTGTGCACCTTGCTTGATCAACCAGGCATGCACTTCTTCAGGACCTGATGTATAAAAGAACATCAATCCTGCTTTTTCCAGTATTAATCTGAAAATCACATCTAGATTCGGCAATGGTTTAGACATAACAAGAGTAGGTTTGTAACTAAGAAAACCAAGAGAATGAAGGGTTGCTTGTTCCGCCTCGTTTAAGTGCATATCGCAGAGCGGGTTTTCTTTTTCAAGATGAATTTGGCAACGCTCAAGCAACTTTTTTTCTTGATCATCTTCCACATGGGTCAGACGAGTTTCCACTTTCTCCATATCCAGAATTAGCAGGTCAAGGATATGATCTTCAGTAATCACGATTGCTTGAGCAGCATCATATCGGTCTTGGAAGATTTCGAAGTAATATGGAGATTGCTTTGCCGGCTCAAACTTCTTGACCAATTCGTAAAAAATGGGATCATCGTATTTAATTTTCCCTTCTGTTATCTCTAAACCCGTGGTTGCAACTTTCATTTTTCTCAGATCTTCCTTTCCGCAAAGAACCGCCCGAATGGACTTCGAGCGGTTCAAATAGTTATTATTTTTAATCAAGCTGCTTGCATATCACAAGCATTGTTTTATTATTTTCGCCTAATTGTACTACATGTTTTCAGGAATGCAATATGGAATTTGAAGGTAGATGATTAAATTCTTTTTACATGCCTTGTCTTGTCTCAATACTACGGCTGATGCGTTGGATAAAATCCTCGACACTCATCGCGCCAAGGTTCTCCTCAGTGCGCAATCGAACCGACACAGCATTCGATTCGACTTCACGATCACCAACCACGAGCATATAGGGAATATGCTGCTCTTGCGCTTTGCGGATTTTATTACCCATGCGCTCATTGCTGTCATCCACTTCGGCTCTAATAAGCAGATCTTTTAAATGACTGACAACATTTTTGCAGTATTCAATATGTCGATCAGCTATCGGTATCAAAACGACTTGTTGAGGCGCTAACCACACCGGGAATGCACCCGCGTAATGCTCGATGAGCACACCAAAAAAGCGCTCCATGCTTCCTAATAAGGCTCTATGCAGCATATATGGCTTATGTTCTTGTCCATCTTCGCCAATATAATTTAGGTTAAAGCGTTCGGGAAGGTTGAAGTCAAACTGAATGGTAGATATTTGCCACTCTCGCCCGATTGCGTCTTGAATGGCAAGATCTATCTTTGGACCATAGAATGCGCCGCCTCCAGCATCAATCTCGTAACTCAATTCAGCTTCTTCTAGCACTTGCTGTAAGGCTTCTTCAGCAGCCAACCACCTTTCAGGGTCACCGGCGGCTTTCTCCGGCATGGTGCTCAGATATGCTTTGATTTCAGTTAATCCGAAAGAACGTAAAATATGTAAACTGAAATTCAGAGTGAAACTCAGTTCGTCTTTCATCTGGTCAGGTCGACAGAAGTGATGGGCATCGTCCTGTGTAAAGCCTCTTACACGCAGCAATCCATGCAGGACACCGCTGCGTTCATAACGGTATACAGTGCCTTTTTCTGCAAAGCGCATCGGTAAATCACGGTATGAACGTAACTTGCTGTTGTAAATATGCAGATGAAAAGGGCAGTTCATTGGCTTCAGATAATACTGTTGATTATCGA
>CAZJMV010000212.1:0-214409 GCA_964547225.1 uncultured Anaerolineaceae bacterium
GGATCGGCGGGGGCATGAAGATATGACCCAAGGGAAACATCTTAACAATCGGCGCCATATGAGCCGTGTCCCCATAATCAAAGGTATAAAGCCCCTTAGTGATCGTAGGCGTCGCGGTTGGTTCGACCGCCAAAAAACGGGTTTGCTTACCATCCAAGAGATTGTGGCGCAAGAAAGGATACGCAATACCGGCGAAGTTTGAACCGCCGCCTACGCAGCCAATGACCACATCCGGATATTCCCCCGCTAAGTCCATTTGCTTGATGGCTTCCTCGCCGATCACCGATTGGTGCATAAGAACATGATTCAGCACCGAACCCAGGCTATATTTCTTGGCGCCATTCGAGGTCGCGGCGACTT
This sequence comes from uncultured Anaerolineaceae bacterium, assembly GCA_964547225.1. Classification (GTDB taxonomy): domain Bacteria; phylum Chloroflexota; class Anaerolineae; order Anaerolineales; family UBA4823; genus CAZJMV01. The sequence continues at coordinate 361 of CAZJMV010000212.1, forward strand.
CGACAGCTTCAGAGATAGCGATGCCGAGCGAGCCTGGGCTATCGGGGTGTTCAGCGCGATATTGACGACCAAATGCTGTGCGTTCCGTTGGGCTGGCATAGACCTCGCCGCCAAACGTATGCATCATGATGCGTCGATAGGGTTTCTGATCATAAGAGATGCGCACCATATAGACTTCAATAGGCATATCAAAGAAACTCCCCGACATCGATAAGGCGGAACCCCATTGTCCCGCGCCCGTTTCCGTGGTGAGCGCTTTGGTGCCAGCGATCTTGTTGAAGAAAGCCTGTGCGACAGCTGTGTTGGGTTTATGGCTGCCCGAAGGAGAGACGCCCTCATGTTTGTAATAGATATGCGCTGGGGTATCGAGTGCTTTCTCCAATCTTCTGGCGCGGATCAAGGGGGTTGGTCGCCAGAGTTTATAGACCTCACGCACTTCTTGTGGGATTTCGATATAACGCTCTGTGCTGACTTCCTGCATGATCAAATTCATCGGGAAGATCACAGCAAGATCATCCGGGGTGACAGCTTCTAAAGTTTGCGGATTGAGTACTGGCGTAGGCGGAACAGGCATATCCGCATTGATGTTATACCAAAACTTTGGCAGATCGGTTTCATTGAGTAGGTATTTATTTTGTGTAGACATAATATTTTCTCCTTATTAAAATATTTGATAAAAGCTCAGCAGTTTGAACTTGAATTTCCGAAATTCCGACGAATAAAAATAAACTTTCCAACAGCAACCTCCTTAAACAAAATACGCTTCCGTCCTGGGGACGAAAGCGTTCTTTTCGCGGTGCCACCCCGGTTAGGCTGCTTAGGAAGAGTACCCTATTAAGCAAAAAATCCTGTCGGTGTTGCGACAGGAAGATGGAAGCCAGCCTCACTCGATTTGAGTACGGTATCCTATAGAGCGATACGTATACCCTTTTCCCTGATAACGGTGGTATCTCCGGCAATAGTTACTCAGTTCTTATTGAGCCTTTCACTACGCAACTCCGAGGACCATTCAATACCGGCGTAAGTGCGGGGTTTTCACCTGCTGCCCGCTCTCTGTGACTTCGGTTCGATACCTACTATTCCTCTTCACAGTTTTTGGATATGTGATTGCCTGGATTATAAGCAAAAGTTTTTATTTGTCAAGTGCTTTTCAAACGCTGACCTCATTCTTTGAAATCCCGATCCAAGACTGCTTACCAATGAAATAATTTTTCAGCATTCGATCCTGTAATTTCGAGCACTGAGTCAAGGGACTCCTGTTTAACTTCAGCTATTTTCTCAGCGATGAACCTGACATAAGCAGGCTCATTTCGTTTTCCTCGATATGGCTGAGGCGTTAGAAATGGGGCATCGGTCTCAATCAAGATTGATTCCAATGGGATATTCTTGACAATGTTGCGTAATCCTTCCGCTTTCTTGTAAGTGATCGGTCCAGTGACCCCAATCATAAAATGATATTCAATTGCTTGTTGTGCATAGGAAAAGCTGCCGCTGTAGGAATGTAATACACCTGGATACTCAGATAAAGATGAGTTTGTGATGGCGAGATCTTTTTGCCAATCGATCAGTAATTGAAGAGCATTTTTTGTGGCGGATTGATCTTCGTCTGATGCGTTGCGGGTATGAATGACCACCGGTAATCCACAAGATTTTGCCAGCGCCAATTGTTCTTGAAAAACGATCTTCTGGAGATCAGGCGAGGTATATTTACGATAGTAATCCAGCCCGATCTCTCCAATCGCGACGACTTTTGACTCCTTGCTCATTGAAAGCAATTCTGCATAGGATGAGTCATCCCAACGATCGCTGTCATTAGGATGGATTCCGATCGCTGCGTAAAATTCTGGCGTGCTTTGCGCCAATCGAATGCATTCCCTACTTGACTGAATGTCAATGCCGATATTTAAGACCCGCTCCACACCATTTTCGCGCATCTTGTGGAGGACTTCTGAACGGTCATGATCAAAAGAGTCGAAATAGATATGGCAATGTGTATCTACCAAACGAAGCACTACGAGTTGATCCCTGCAATCCGCAACCCATCTTGGATAATGTCTTGCACTCGATCGGCATGTGTGGTTTCAGTGTAAACGCGGATGATCGGTTCAGTACCCGAAAACCGGATCAATAGAAAGCCGCCGTCTTCCAGATCAAATTTGAAACCATCCAGAGTTACCAACCCCATGACTTCAAGCCCACCAATCGTTTTCGGATTAGCTGCCAAAATCTTTTCTTGGCGTTTCTCTCGACTGCCTTCAAACCGTGTATCAATCCGGTCATAGTAATGCGCACCCACTTTTTCAAACAAGGCATCCAACAATTGGGATGGTTTTTTGTTCAAGCGCACCATCATATCCAAGATATACAGCCCAGCTAGAATGCCATCGCGTTCAGGGACATGTCCTCGAAAAGCATAACCTCCCGATTCTTCGCCGCCAATCATGGCATCGGTTTCCAGCATCTTAGGGGCGACATATTTAAAACCCACACCTGTCGGGTAGATGGGCACATCGTAAATCTTTCCTAGCTTGTCCAACATCGTTGTTGTGGAAAGTGTCTTTACGATCGGACCACGCTCTCCGCGCACTTCCAAAAAATAATAAGCTAGCAATCCATAGACGCGCAGTTGGTCAATGAATCTGCCATTTTCATCGCCGACGCCAACTCGGTCCGCATCGCCATCGTTGATGATGAGCACATCAGCGCCTTGATCCAAAGTTGCCTGCAATCCAGCATCGACATTGGGTTGGATAGGTTCGGGACGTTTCATTTCCGGGAAAATTGGATTACGAACATTATGAATCTCAATAACCTGTGTCTTTCCGCCAGCTAATAAACGCGGTAACCAACCAGCGCCGTTCCCCCACATAGGATCTACCAAGATCTTCAGTCCAGCTTCTTTGATCGGTTCCAAATCGATCAAGCGGTGAATCTGCTCGATATAGTCAATGGAAGCATCAAAAATCACCACAAACCCTTGCTGTTTGGCTTCTTCTATAGGCATACTTTTTACTTCCTCCATTGTGTCAGGAATGCAGCTTTCAATTTCTTTCAACCCTTCTGGGTCAATGGCGCCGCCGAACTTATCGCGCACTTTGAACCCATTATCCCAAGGAGGATTATGTGAAGCGGTGACATTGACCGCCGCAATCGCTTTTTTCGCTACCACAGAATAGGAAATCACAGGTGTCGGGGTTGCTCGATCGGTGAGATACACCCGCAATCCGTTTGCTGATAACACTTCAGCGACTGCTTGAGCAAAGAATTCGGATTGAAAGCGCATATCATATCCAACTACCACCCAATCTCCCTTATATCCATGATCACATAAATAGCTTGCGAAACCCTGCGCGCAGCGTCGTACATTATCAAAGGTATAATCTTGCGCAATCTTGCCGCGCCAGCCATCCGTACCAAATTTTATATCGGTCATGCTATCTCCTTAAAGTAATGAACTACACCCATTTGTTTTATTATAACAAGGGAACGGCTCACCTGGTAGGGAATAATAGTAATCCGATAAAATTAATCGATTTCTAGATCAATACCAGTGAACGAGAAAATTTGGGTTTTGATTATCCGTGAATGTGGTATATTGAAAGACAATAAATTGATATATTTTTTAAAAAGGAGGCTGTCATTTTGATCATTGCATTTCAAGGAGAACCAGGAGCTTATAGCGAGCAAGCAGCGCTCGAATACTTTGGCTCCGATATTGAAACTCTACCTTGCCAAAGCTTTGAAGATGTTTTTGAAGCCGTGAAACAAGGCAATAGCACGCATGGTCTCATCGCGATTGAGAATTCACTGGCTGGCAGCATTCATCATAATTATGATCTAATGCTAAAGAATGATTTAACCATTGTTGGAGAATATCCATTGCGAGTGAACCACTGCCTGATCACGCTGCCCAGCGTAAAAATGGAGCATATCGAGCGGGTTCACTCCCACCCACAAGCCCTGGCGCAATGCGAGGCAAACCTGCAGAAATTAGGGTTAACACCCGTCATCGAAGCAGATACCGCTGGGAGTGTTCGGCTGTTAATTGAACGGCAAGATAAAAGAGCGGGCGCCATAGCATCTAGACGTGCAGCAGAAGTCTATGGATTGAAGATCATCCTGGAAGATTTGGAAGACAATCCAGCCAACTACACCCGTTTTCTCGCTTTGTCGAAAGAACCCTTAGCCATCAAAGACGTAAGCGCTGGGGAATATAAAACCTCGATCGTATTCAATCTAAAAAATGCACCCGGGGCGTTGTTCAAAGCGCTGAGTGTATTTGCGCTTCGGGATATCGACCTGACCAAGATCGAATCACGCCCGATCGCGGGAAGACCCTTTGAATATATGTTTTATATCGATTTTATCGGACACGAACAGGAAAAGAATTCACTGCGTGCGTTGGATCACCTAACAGAATTAGCGCCCTATTTACGAGTATTGGGTTCTTACCCTCGTTATCAAGGGCTGATCCCAAACCATACAAGTTACGATTAAGAGATGATGCAGGAACGTGTTTTTGTCGGGATGAGCGGTGGTGTAGACAGTTCAGTCACAGCAGCTTTGCTCAAACAGCAAGGCTTCTCCGTAACCGGGATCATGATGAAACTATGGAGTATGTCTGGGAGTGACGCTGTGAACCGATACTGTACACCAGATTCGTTGATGATCGCCCGACAGGTTGCTGATGAGTTAGTCATCCCTTTTATGACGATTGACGCTCAAGAAATCTTCCGAGACACTGTGGTCGAAGATTTTATCCGTGGATATCTCGATGGATCTACCCCTAATCCTTGCACCCTATGCAACCGCGCAATAAGATGGGGTTATCTGCTTGATTATGTAATCGCAAATGGAGCGGACTATCTAGCCACAGGACATTATGCGCGTCTACACAAAGATGAACACGGAAAGATCCAATTGATGCGAGCTGTAGATGACTCAAAAGACCAATCTTATGTCCTGCATCAGTTGAACCAAGATCAACTTGCAAAAACAATTTTCCCTCTCGGTGATTATCGAAAAATAGAAGTTCGTCAATTAGCGAATGAGTTTGGTTTATCAATTGCCGATCAAGGCGATAGTCAAGACCTGTGTTTTATTGGGGAACATAATTACCGAGACTTCCTGATGCAGTATGCCCCCCGATCAATCCAACCCGGTCCCATCATGACCACATCAAAAGAGATCATTGGAGAACATCAAGGATTAGCATTCTATACCATTGGTCAACGCAAAGGAATTCGGATTTCCAGCCCCTATCCGCTCTATGTGATTCAGAAAGATATGCAAAAAAATGTCTTGATCGTGGGGGGAAAAGATGAATTGGGTAGAAATGAATTAGAAACCGAAAAGTTCAATTGGATTAGTGGCATGATTCCTGAAAAACCTTTCCAAGCTCAGGTAAAGATCCGTTATAAATCAAAACTAACCGACGCGATCGTGGAACCAATTCCAGGAGAACGTGTTAAAATTCAATTTGAGAAAGCATTAATCGATATCACACCCGGACAGTCCGCCGTGATCTATGATGGCGATATTTGTCTTGGCGGAGGAAAGATAATCTAGTGACGATCCCAATGATCCTGCTCGGTCTCATTATTTCAACGCTCTACTCAGCGGTTTTTCATCTTGTCGTCGGAGGTGGAGCAGTCCATTTCTTCGCATATATTATTCTTTCTGCGATTGGCTTCTGGATTGGAAATTTTATAGGTGTCTATCTCGAGCTTAGTTTTTTCCCCATTGGAGCATTACATTTAGGTTTCGCAACAATAGGCAGCGGTGTCTTTTTACTAATTGGGCGCTGGCTGAGCAGAGTAGAAACAGAATAGATAAAAAAGAATAGCCAAATTATTTTCGGATTTTTTCTAAGACTTGAAAAGTAAAAGAAATTGGCTGCTTTTCCCTTTTTGGATGGTGGTCAGATTCAACCACTTGCCATGAGGTTATGTCAAGCTGCGGAAAAAAGACATCACAACGATAATCACCATCCACCTTGGTAAGATAGAGGCGCTGTGCCAAAGGCAAGGCTTGATGAAAAACTTTTTCGCCACCGATGATGAACACTTCCTCTTCTCCCTGATCACGCGCATAAATCAGCGCAGAATCAAGGGATTGAAAAATGATCGTGTCTGCTGGCTGGAAATCGGACTGAGCGCTCAGGATCAAGTTAGTTCTACCAGGTAGTGCTTTCCCAATCGATTCAAAAGTTTTTCGCCCCATGATAATGGTGTGTCCCATGGTGATGCGTTTAAAATATTTCAAATCAGCGCTGATATACCAGGGGACTTTACCATCTTTGCCGATCCCACCAACCTGATCGACAGCCGCAATCAATGAGATAATCACACTGCGACCTGCGCTTTGATCGCTGGATGGCTGCGATAATTCTGCAAATCAAAATCCTCATAATCGAAGTCAAAAATGGAATCTATCCTGGGATTCAAGTGCATTGTTGGCAAGGGATAGGGTTGACGAGACAATTGGTTTTGCGCTTGTTGGATATGATTTCTATAGAGATGGACATCTCCAAAAGTATGCACAAACTCACCCGGTGCATAACCAGTAACTTGAGCCATCATCATCGTTAACAAGGCATAGGAAGCGATATTGAACGGAACTCCCAAGAAAACATCAGCCGAACGTTGATAAAGTTGACAAGAGAGTTTTCCATGCGAGACATAGAACTGAAAGAAACAATGACAGGGAGGCAGCGCCATTTTGGGGATATCAGCTACATTCCAAGCGCTGACAATTAATCTACGCGAGCTAGGGTTTTTTCGGATCTCTTCCACCACATTCGAGACTTGGTCAATAGTCTCACCATTATCCGCGCGCCAGTTTCTCCATTGAGCGCCATACACCGGTCCTAGATCCCCGCCTTTATCTGCCCATTCATCCCAAATAGTGACACCATGTTGACGCAAATAATCGATATTCGTGTCTCCACGTAGAAACCACAATAATTCATAGATAATTGATTTGGTATGGAGTTTCTTAGTGGTAATCAATGGAAAGCCAGCTTGTAGATCAAACCTCATCTGATAGCCAAAAATCGATCGCGTTCCGACACCAGTGCGGTCATCCTTTTCCACGCCCTGGTCTAAGATATGTCGCAATAAATCTAAGTATTGTTTCATCCAGGTTCCTTCGCGAATATCGTTTTTGCCTGACTTATATCAACCTCGATCTGAGATATCAAAGCTTTCACATTCTCAAATCGTTTTTCTTCGCGTATATAATCGATCATTAACAGTGAAATATTGTGATCATAAATATTTTGATCAAAGTTAATGATATGCGATTCAACGATTGGTTTCAAAGAGGAATGATCAAAGGTAGGGCGTATACCGATATTCGTCACGGCAGGATACTTAACACCATCAACCAGCGCAATACAAGCATAAACCCCTGACCTAGGTAGCGCTTTTTCTTTCCAGGCTTCTAAATTGGCAGTTGGGATTCCTAGAGTATGTCCTCGTCCATCACCTCGAACAACCTTACCATTAATCTGGTATGGGCGTCCAAGCATTCTATTTACCTGCCTCAGGTCACCATCATTAAGTGCAGCCCTGATACGGCTGGAAGAAACAAGCTTTCCATCGTCAAACAAGGGATCAATAACTCTAACATGAAACCCATATTCTTTGCCAAATGTCTGTAATGCCTTAAGGTCTCCTTCTCGGTTCTTACCTAAGGCGAAATCATGACCAATGCATAAGCATTTAAAATGCAAATGCTGAAAAATCCTTTCCACGAACTCCCTTGTAGAAGTATTCGCGACAGATTTATTAAAGGGGTAAGTAATAACGAAATCAATTCCCAATTCACCTAAAACATCTGCTTGCTCTTGTGGTGAGGTGAGATAAAAAGCGCCATCCTTTTTCTTCAGAACAGTGTCAGGATGTGGATGAAAGGTTAGCACAACAGAAGAGCGTCCATCCTTTTTCGCTCCTTCAACAACCTCTCGAATGATCGACTGATGACCGATATGAACCCCATCAAAGGATCCAATCGTTAACCATACATCATGCAATTGAATATTTTCTAAAGACCAAAAATGTTGCATCAACGAATTATTTTAATAATTGATCTAAATCATCCCCAACCCTAGACTTGTGTAAAATACCAAAGAAAAGTCTAGGGGTTAGGATTGAAAGAACACTTTCCTTGGCTGCCATTCCTTTGTTTCTGCATCATATTCTACTAATGCAACCAGATCACCCTGCGTGCTGACCGCACGCGCCCAACCAGTATCATTCGGCTCAGCTTCGATACGATGTCCATGCCGGATCAACTCAACCTGATCTGGATCAAGTTCAAGCATAGGCCAATCTGCCAACGCCTCTGCGGCTGGGATCAAATAACGATACCAATCACCCGCCAGGAAAGCTTCTTCTAAACGACGTAAAGGAACCGCGTCTCGTAAGGTGAAACGACCGCTCTTTGTACGACGTAATCCAATAAGATGAGCGCCAGTCCCTAAGGATTCACCAAGATCATTGGCTAAAGAACGCACATAGGTACCCGATGAACAATAAACATCGATCACAATCTCCGGAGGAGCCCATTCTAAGACATCCAGACTATAAACATTTATCAATCTGGGTTCCAGGTCGACTTCTTCACCTTTACGGGCTAATTCATACGCTTTGCGACCTTTAACTTTTACAGCAGAAAAAGGAGGTGGAACCTGCTCTATCTCACCGATAAAAGTGTTTAGAATCTCATTAAAATTTTCCTCTGAAATATCTTCGGTAAGCGTTGGATATTCAGTCTGATTGACTTCGCCTTCAATATCAAAAGTATCCGTAGAACTTCCCAGTTCAATGGTTGCCTGATAACGTTTATCCGATGCAGAAACAAACTCACTCAAACGAACCGCTGGACCAACTAAAACAACCAGCACCCCAGATGCTCTTGGGTCAAGTGTTCCGGTATGCCCCGCTCTTCGTATACCTGTCCCACGACGAATGGTTTGAACCACATCATGAGAAGTCATTCCAATTGGTTTATCAACAACTAATACTCCAGAGACAACATTTTTTAGATTATCTTTTTCCATATTTCACTTTCCTAAATTTATTTTAGTGATAATTCTCCTATTCTTTTTTATTTAACCAACAACAAAGTAGTTTCAACCATTAATTTTTGAACTTCGGGTAAACTTCCCTGAATAACAGCTCCTGAGGCAGCGGGATGACCACCACCGCCAAAGCTAGCTGCTAATTGAGACACATCGAAACCTTTCCGAGAACGCCAACTTACTTTTACATAGTTATCTGGCTGTTCAGTCATAATCATAGCAATATCAATTCCATCAACAGTACCTAATAGATTCACAAGGTCGCCATCATCTCTTCCAGGATAACTAATGGACTCACGCTCCTGTAACGTAATCGTTGTCCATATCAATCTATCCTTCCTCCTCAAATTACCTAAACCAATGCCCCACAACCGCATTGTATCATAAGAATGGTTAACTAGAGCAAGGTGATAAAGATGAGATAAATTTGCACCCGCCTCCATTAAGTTTGCGGCTACTCTAAGAGCGGAAGGACGCATATTTGAAGTCTGAAAACCGATCGTATCTGTGATGATACCCGTCAGCAACGCCTCGGATACTTCTTTTGTTACAGGCAACCCCCACTGGGGGAGGAAAGCAGCAATCATTTCTGCAGTAGCAACTGCCTGCCCGTCGACTAGATTTATTTTCGCAAAAAGCGGATTTGTAAAATGATGGTCGATATTGATATCAGGAGAGATTCCTGAAGCAAATACATTTCCCGTACGCTCTAAGTCAGAACAATCCAAGGTACAGATTAAATCAAACTCGCCATCCACCTTTTTAGTAACTTGATTACTACCATGTAGAAAAGAAAAACTGCTAATACCGCTATCCTCAATTACCATTTGGACCTTCTTTCCAACTTCTTGTAAAGCAAGTCCAAAACCAATTAAAGAGCCAATGGCATCTCCATCTGGTCTAATATGAGAAATTAACAAAATTCTATCTGCTGATCGAATGTGTTCCCCCGCCAACTCGATCACAGTTAAATCAACCGGCATCCTTACCATCCTTGGATGAATCATCATCTGATTCAGACAATGGTTTTTGCTGTGTTGTTCTAGAAGCATTTATCTCGCGAAAGAGCGATTCAATGCGCTCTGCGCGCTCAAATGTTGGGTCATAATGGAAGCGAAGATCGGGAAAAGTACGTAACTCAATCCGACTTGCTAATTCTCGGCGGATGAACCCTCTGGCATGATTAAGACCATCCAGGATTTCATCAGTTCTCTGAGAACCTTCCAGTGAAGAAAAAAAGATTTGAGCATAAGCTAATTCTCGATCCACTTCGACATCGGTAATTGAAATACCGGAGATTCGGGGATCAGCTATTTCGTGAATAAGCATAACAGAGATCTCCTCCCGAATCCGATCAGCTATTCGTTGCGCGCGTGTTCTTGAAACCATCGTAAATATTTCTACCTATTCTAATTGATTACCCTGCGGCTACCTTTTCAATAAAATAACATTCCAGGGTATCTCCGGCTTCAAAATCATCGAAACCTTTGACGCCAACACCGCATTCAAACCCCTTACGAACCTCTCGGGTGTCATCCTGAAGGTGCTTTAATGAGGAAACCGGTCCTTCATGGATCATTTTCCCATTCCTGATCACACGCATAAACCCATTTCGTTTCAATTCACCATCCAAAACCTGACATCCAGCAATATTACCAACTTTAGAAATTCTAAAAACCTGCCTCACAGTGGCATGCCCAATCACAATTTCCTTCTCTTCTGGTTCTAACATACCTTTCAATGCTTTTTCAAGGTCTTCGGTTAGACGATATATAATATCATATAATCGTATAGAAACACCTTCGGTCTCAGCCATACAAGTAGCTGCTGCATCAGGTTGAACGTTAAATCCAATTACGATTGCCTTAGAAGCAGCCGCTAGCATGACATCACTTTCCGAAATATTCCCTGTCTCCGAGTGCAATACATTTACTTTGATATCTCCTTCACGCAATTCATTTATCGACGAAATAATCGGTTCTAGGGAACCCTGGACATCTGCCTTCACGATCAATCGCAGCTCACGAATCTCACCAGCTTGATATCGATCAAACAGTTGCTCGAGTGTGACTACTGCAACCTGCTCTATAGAAGCTTTTTTTGCTTCCTCAATCCTTCCTTGAACCATTATACGTGCTGCACGTTCACTTTCGACAACCCCAAAAATATCTCCTGCCTGTGGCACATCGCTCAACCCCATTACAGATACTGGAGTTGAGGGACCTGCTTTTCGAATTTTCTTGCCGCGGAAATCGAACATAGCTCTTAATCGACCACAAGCGTTACCAGCAATCACAACATCACCCACATTTAATGTGCCATTCTGCAACAATAAAGTGGCAACAACTCCTTTGGCACGATCTCGCTCAGCTTCAATAACCGTCCCAATAACTTCTCCTTTTGGATTTGCCTTAATATCCATATTATCAGCGACAAGTAAAATTGCCTCTAAAAGATCATCAAGTCCAGTCTGTTTTATCGCTGAAATAGGAATAACAATCGTATCACCATCCCATTCGTCTGGAACAAGATCAACCTCAGCCAATTGTTGTTTTACTCTGTCGGGATTTGCATTGGGTTTATCCATCTTGTTTAAAGCTACAATAATGGGGACCTTTGCAGCTTTTGCATGAGCAATTGCTTCACGGGTTTGTGGCATAACACCATCATCTGCTGCAATTACCAAAACAACAATATCAGCCCCTTGAGCGCCACGGGCGCGCATAGCAGAGAAAGCAGCATGCCCAGGGGTATCTAAAAAGGAAATTAATTGTTCATTATGTTCAATCTGATAAGCGCCAATATGCTGAGTAATTCCACCTGCTTCGCTACCAACCACATTTGAATGGCGAAGCGAATCCAACAAAGTGGTTTTACCATGATCTACATGTCCTAATATCGTAACAACAGGAGGGCGCGCCAGAAGATCCTTTTCATCCTCCTTCGCAATTACTTTTCGCCAATGAGGAATTTCAGATAATTCTTCTTGTTGAACTTCAGGGATTTCTAAAACCGCCTCATACCCCAATTCTGCTGCAACAATTGCAGCCGTATCAAAATCTATTTGTTGATTAATATTTGCCATCACCCCATTAGCCATTAAAATTTTAATGATTTCAATAGGGCTAGATTCAATCATTCGCGCCAGATCTCTTACAGTTACACTGGCAGGAAGTTCTATTGACTTCTGTTCTCGCCTATCTTCGCTCATTCAGCACCTCCAAAAATAAATACAATTCGCCCCAGAGCGGTTTAGGCAATACAGCAGGGGATCAGTTGTTCATAGTTTTATTATATATACCGATTTCACGGACTACGAACCAAACACAATCATCAACACCATAAACCACATATCGCTCCAGAACAGCAAAAGGCTCCGTATAAACATTCCAATCACTCGGAGGAGGAAGCTCATTCATCTATTCATTCCTATCAGCGGGTGGATCATCCGACAAAGTCATCATGAAATCATATAGGACCTTACGATCTTCTTCTGATAACTCGGTTCGCAATGCATGGGCTAGGGATCCTTTCAAAGCAATATCCCAGCATGACCGCCGATCATGAATATACGCACCTCGTCCGGGTTGTTTCCCTGTGGGGTCAATAATTACACCCCCTGGTTGTCGCACTACTCGAATAAACGTTCTTTTATCTGTAACTTCACGACAACCCACACAGGTGCGCTGGGGCACATGTTTCTTTCTTACCGTTTTTTTTCTAGGCACCTAATCTCTCTTGGTAGATTAGCTTTACCAATCTTCTTCCCAATCCGAGCCATATCTCTTTCTCTTCTTATGAGCAAGAATTATATCAGCATCCGGATCATATTCAACTTCGATAAACTTCTTTCGTTTCTTTTTCTTTTTCTTCTGTTTCTTCTTATCACCTTCGATATCGTCATAGTCATCTTCATCACTATCATCAAAATCGATATCTTCGGGAATCATAGTGAACAATTCCTCCAACGATGCACTCTCCTCATCAGGTTGTTCGGTTGATTCTGGTTCTAAGTCTTCACTAGTAGAGGTTTCCTTTTCCACTTCTGGCTCCTCAGCTTCTTCATCGTGCACTTCAACAACTTTATCTTCAACTTCGACTTCATCTTCAGTTGATATTTCTGCTGTTATATCCGGCTTCACAACAGCAGCTTCTTCCATTTCTGATTCTAATTCTAAAACATCTCCTTCTTCATCTTCAATCTCAACGGGTTCCTCCACTTGAACAACTTCATCAGTCTGAATGGGTTCCTCGATTTGAATTGTCTCTTCTACCTTAATAGGTTCTTCAACCTGCTCTTCGATTTTTTCTTCGTCGGTTGAATCTACGACTACAGCTTGTGTCTCTGCCTTCTCAGCTTCTTCCGCCCGAAGTTTAGCCAAAAGTGTTTCGACGGTCTCTGTTAACTCCGCCATCGCTTTCGGTCCCATACCATTCAATCGCCAAAGTGAATCTGGGTCCAATTCCATAAGGAGCATAATATCTCCCACTGTATCAACACCTGTTTCACTGACAACTGCATAGAGTCGATCAGACACCTCAAATTCAGCAAGTGGAATTTTGAAAGCTGATTGGGGAATATTCGCACGCGCAATTTTCTCTTGTTCCATCTCAATCTTTTTCTCTTCCTCACGAATGCGAATAAGACCACTTTCCACAACATCAACAAATTTCGTCATTAAATTATATTCTTCAGGAGTAACTGGACGTCCTTCAGCTTTCTTCGCTAAAATCGCTTCTATTTTGGGAAGATTATCCTTTTCCGCTTCGGCGATCTTAATATACTCAGGATCGTTCTCCAATTTGTAAAGAGCGTCTGTGGTCGCTTCGGGTAGACTCTTGATATCAATTCGCCAGGAAGTTAATTTCGCTGCCAAACGAGCATTCTGTCCATCACGCCCTATCGCCAAACTTAACTGATCTTCCGGAACAACGACCATAGCGCTTTTCGAACCATCTTCTTCTTCACTCAGATAGACACCAGAGACCCGAGCTGGGCTAAGCGCTTTAGCAATAAAAACCGTTGCATCGGTATTCCATTCAATTACATCAATTTTTTCGTCATTTAATTCACGCACAATCGCTTGAATTCGTACACCACGAATGCCAACACAAGCCCCTACAGGGTCTACGCCTGGTTGTAATGCAGAAACAGCCACTTTGGAACGATGTCCTGGTTCACGCGCAATTGAGCGAATTTCAACCATTCCATGATATATCTCGGGTACTTCATTTTCAAGAAGCCGACGTAAGAAATTTCGATGAGCTCGCGAAAGGATGATCTGCGGACCACGAGTACTAGATTTCACTTCTAATAGTAAAGCTCGAACACGATCATGGACGCGGAATCGTTCACCTGGTATTTGGTGAGAACGAGGCATGACACCCTCTGCTTTCATTTCCAAACCCAAGGTAACTGCTTGAGAGTTTAGCGCCTGTATAACTCCACTAACGATCTCACCTTCTTGTTGATTATAATAGTCAAATTGAACATCACGCTCCGCCTCACGGATCCTCTGCTGAATCACTTGTCGTGCAGTTTGCGCGGCAACACGACCAAAGTTGCTTGGTGTTGACTCAACAATTACCACATCACCAATCTCAACATCTGGTTTCACAACCATCGCATCTCGCAAAGAAACCTCAGTGCGTTCATCTGTGACTTCTTCAACAACTTCTTTCTCTGCGTAGACAGTTACTTTTCCTGTCTCCATATCAACTTTGGCATCAACATGTTGTGCATTAGAAACATTGATATGTCGTTTGTAAGCAGATGCTAATGCTGATTGCAATGCTTCCAATACTACATCACGGGGTAATCCCTTTTCTTCCAATACCTCATTGAATGCCAAAACAAATTCGTTCTTCATATTTCCATTCTCACAATAACCAAGCAAATCATTTGATTACAAACAGAAAAGTGGGGAACACCCACTTTTCGACGACGCCAGTATCAAAAACGCTATGAATAGCAGAATAGATTCTAGCATAGAAATTACTGAAACGCAAGTTTTTCTTGATAAATTCATTTTAATCTTATTTCCGTGAGTGGTTCTTATAGCCAGCAATTAGTCGAGATAACAGATTTGATTCCTCTTCATCTGAAGTAATTTCTCCATCCAACCATGCTTTTCGCAGCTTCAGAAGGATCTCTCTATAAACAGGACCTGGCGGAATGCCTAGGCGTTTAAGATCGTTTCCATCTGTTTTGGGAACAATATACTGCCAATCATCCAGATAAGATTTAATCATCCCCAACAAAGCCGGGTCGTCTAAAGCAAGAAAAAAGGCATATCTCGCACAAGGAGACACATTATCAAACCGTAAAGTAAAACAGCTAGGTGGACTCATCGCTAATTCAGAACGTGTTGCCCATAATTCTCGAGCTCCAGTAATAATGGCAGCTAAACTCGCAGGCATTTTTAATCGTTTAATTATCGAGTAGGTTTTCTCTTCAGTTAGGCGAATCAACCACAGGATATATCCCAGATCCCTTCGAAACAACCTCTGATTATCCTCAACCATAAGCCCCCAAGCTCTATCAGGTATCGAAGTTCCAATTTTCTTCATGCGATCACATAACCATTTATCCCATTCCAGATCAGGATGAATGGCTACTAACACCCCCAATTGATTCAAGCGAGCAAGAATTTGTATCGAAAAGGACGAAGCAAGGATATGGTTTAATTCATGACGAATCCGGTCACCAGAGAGTCGATCTACCAGAGAACGAGCTTCCTTTAACAACTGCATCGTTCGCTCTTCAATTTTAAATAAAAAGCGTTGCTCAAATCTTACCGCACGCAAGATACGAGTAGGATCATCCACAAAGGACAGAGAATGTAAAACGCGCACTAATCCAGATTGCAGATCCTCCAAACCTCCCCAATAATCATATAACTCACCATAATGACGACCATCCAATCTCAAGGCAAGTGTATTAATCGTAAAATCACGCCGATGCAGATCCAATTTGATACTCCCGCGCTCTACCGTGGGTAATGCTGTTGGGTAATTATAAAATTCAGTTCTCGCAGAAACCAGATCGATCGATTCAAGACCTTCCACAGAAAGAAAATTCTTCGTTTCTAGCTGCGATTGATTTTTTATATGCCATTTTGCAGTCCCAAATCGAGCATGACTTGTAACCCTACCCCCAAATTTTCTGCAGAGATTATTAGCTAATTTAATAGCATCCCCTTCAACAACCAAATCAAAATCTAAACTCGGTTTATCCAATAACAAATCACGCACAAATCCACCCACAATGTAAAGAGCTGCATGTTGATTAAAGGCTACTTCAGCGATTGTTTTTATCAACCTAAGTCTATCGTCAGGCAAAGCACTTTCCAATCGGGCAGCTAAATTCATCCTACCTGTTATCATTGGTCGTTGAGTAAGCGTTTGAATAAGATCTGTTCGAGTTACAATTCCGATAATATTTTTTGTATCCGGATCAACCACAGGAACTTGTCCCCAACCCGAATCGGTCATTAACCGCTGTAGATTCTCAACAGAATCATCCGGGTGTACTGAAAAACTACCAGCATCCATCAAGTTAGCTGCATTCAGATTTATTTTATGCGAGATTGCACGATCTACTGCTCTACGAGTAAGTAAACCTACAACTTGCCCATCTTCTACCACCGGATATCCTTCATAACCATAACGTTGCATACGACGAGCAGCATCTTGAACTGAAGTGGTCGGAGAAAGTAACATTGGTTCCCGAGACATAATCTGAGACACTTTTACTGCTGGTTGTATGTGCTTAGGGAGAATTTCAACAAGTTGTTCACAAATACTTTCTGCTTCACGATCACGTATTAAGCTTGCAGCTGCGCGGGCATGTCCCCCACCCCCAAACTCTGCAACCAACTCAGAGACATCAATATTATCACTAGTTGATCGAGCAATCATTTGCACACCTCCCCCTGTTTTTGCTACAACGATCAGAGCATCCGGATCCAACAAATCGCGTAATTTATGTACCACGGAGGAGAGTTCTTCATCAACATTTTGAGCATCACCACAAGTGATCAATACTGTATGACCATGAATTAAATAATGTTGAGCATTTTCTCGTAAACGATCATAAAGCTCTTGTTGTTCATGAGTCAAAGGGTGATTCAAAAATCTGGCAGCAATATCCAAGCTTGCTCCACGATCTAGTAAATATGCTGCTGCTCTAATATCACGAGATGTTGTCCGAGTGTAGGTGAGAGAGCCTGTATCTTCATAGATGCCTAACAAAAGTAAAGTGGCTTGTATCATGCCTAACATACCATTACGTTCTTGAATTGCTTCGACAAGCAAAGTGGTAGTCGCGCCAATCTCAATTGTTTTCACATTCCAACTTCCTGGTAATCCTTCTTTCAATGGGTGATGATCTATAACATTTACCTCAGCATCTTCTGACATGCCTTTTATGCTTACCAAAGACTGTGTATCCACCAAGGTAATTCTATCAATCGTCTCTTTCGGTAAATCACGTGGATCTATAAAAGGCAAATCCATTCCATATAAGGTGAGAAAGGCGCGTGTATTTCTATTTAGCCGACGCGGTAAAACTGGAACCGCAATCTCGTTCAGCAAATATGCACCTAATAGAGAAGCTAAAGCATCAAAATCGGCTTGTTCATGCGTTAAAATAATATGCATATAATATTTATCCAGACTAGTAACACGCTCTTTATAAGATATTCTAATCTAAAATCTAATGTTTTCTTTAGCAATCAAAAAAAATGAGGACAAGGAAAATTATCATAAAAATAACATTTCGGTGCAGGAGCATATAAATGAACCATGAACAAGAAACAAAAAATTTAGAAAAACTATGGAACCAAATTTTATCGCGCGATGAAATCCTAATTCGAGAGGCTTTTAGTGGACTTGATGATGCTGAAAGAGAAGCAGTCATCAACCATCTGAAACGAATGTCAACTGAGGAGGATTGGCACCAAGAACAAAGAACGTCCGCTCAAGCTGCTATAAAAACGCTCCTAATTGACTGATATAGAATTACTTCATATAATCAAACCAATGAACATCAAACAACTCACTCAAATCATGCACGATTTTGTTCATTCCAAAGGATGGTATGAGAAAGACAGTCCGAAGAAACAGACATTCCGGAACTTAGCCATCTCACTTTGTTTGGAATCGGCAGAGGTTTTAGAGCACTTTCAATGGACTGAAGAATTAAAGGACAAAGAAAGTCTAGCTATGGAATTAGCTGATGTTGCTCTCTATCTCTTGCAGATAGCACAACTTGCCGAGATCGATTTGGAGGATGCAATTATTACTAAACTCGAACAAAATTATCAAAGGGACTGGGCTAAAGAAAAAAATGAAGGGTTTTCTTGATTCAAAGAAACATAAATAACCATGCCAGCTATCCAACCAGCCCGATTAAGAAAACAAGCTCTTATGCTAGCGGAGCATTTTGATAACCCAGGAGCTTTCGTTCGAAGTCTACATTATTTATTGGAGTATTATGCTGACCGGACTCGAAAACCTGGACAATCTGGATCTCCACCGCCTCTAATCAAAACTTATAATATTCGTCCTCCTATTTTAAAACAAGTTTTATTAGAAATCGCTCCATTATGCCGAGAAAACCCTGTTGAAGGGATTGCACTATGTGATCGACTATGGGAAGAATCTTACTTTGAATTTCAACTACTTGCCATTTACTTATTAGGGGAAATTCCTCCCGACCCTCCAGAACATATCATCTCACGCATCCAATCTCAGATGAATACTGAACTTGACCCCTCTTTATTAGATCCTCTCCTTCGGTTTTCGCTTTCGAAAATTCGTACAGAGCATCCAAAAATATATGCTGAACTTGTTTCCAATTGGATAAAAAGTGAAGATTATTTTCATATTCAGATGGGATTATTGGCTTTACTTCCTCTTATCCAAGATAGTCAATTTGAAAATCTTCCTATTATCTTTAAGATGATTCAACCACTTGTAAGATCATCACCACCCGCAGTAAAACCAGACTTGTTAGATGTATTGACCGCTCTGGCACATAAATCACCTTCGGAAACAGCTTTTTTTCTCCAACATAATCTAACTGCCCCGAATGCAATTGATACCGCATGGATAATTCGACAATTATTAAATGAATTTCCTATAGAAATTGGAGCAAACCTCAGAAAACTGTCTCGAAAACAAAGAGGGTGAAAAAATCGATATTTAAAAAATGCACTCTTGCTTGCTCTTAATCTCTTTGGTATAATCACTTAGCCTTGACTAGACCAACTCGTGGTAAACAGAAATCCCCACTACGAGTATGGAGACCTGTGTAAAATAAAACGAAAGGAGTATACAGACGTCAATGTCTATTACAAAAGAAAATAAAAGAAAGGTAATTGAAGAATTTGCACGTCATAAAGACGATACAGGTTCACCAGAAGTACAGATAGCTATACTAACCAATCGAATCAACCAACTTACAGACCACCTCAGAGTGAATAAGCACGATGAGTCATCTCGCCGTGGATTATTAAAGTTGGTTGGGCGAAGACGAAGGCTACTTGCATACGTCAGGAAAGACGATTTTGCCCGATATATGGCATTAACTGATCGATTGAATATTCGCCGAAAGTGAGCAATGCTATTGAGTAGATGGCGCGCAGGTCTCCCATCTGCTCTTTTATTGCAAATTCCATATATGGAACCATGGTAATATTTTCTTTGCAATCGTGTCTAATAGACCTTGTTTTTGGGGGCATGAACGCAAAGGAATTAATAAAAATCTGTTCATGATGAAAAAGAAAAAACGAAATGTTCCTTTAAGTTGAACTGCCATGCAGATTCATAAGTTGAATCGATAATGGCAAAATAATGGTTTAATAATTATCAAGATAATCGCCGGTTGGGTATTGAAGAGCGTAGACAACCACAAAAAAGGAAAAAACATGTTGTCATCGTTTCTCAGTCCCTAACCTGGCGAACAAAGTTTAGGAGAAACTAATGAAAAAAGAAGTATACCGATATACCGTTGAACTCGCAGGTAGACAATTCGAGTTCGAAACAGGAAAATTAGCTGGTCAAGCTGGAGGAGCAGTAACCCTGAAATATGGCGATAGTATGGTATTGGCTACTGCAACTATGAGCAAGGATGTACGTCCAGGGATAGATTTTTTCCCATTAACCGTTGACTATGAAGAACGTATGTACGCGGGGGGACGAATACCAGGTTCATTTTTCCGCCGCGAAGGCAGACCTGGTGAAGAAGCGATACTCACTGCACGATTGACCGATCGACCACTAAGACCGCTTTTCCCAAAAGATTTACGGAATGAGGTTCAAGTGATCATCTATTCCTTATCAACGGATGGAAACAATCCGATGGATATTTTAGCTATCAACGCAGCATCTGCTGCACTAATGATCTCCGATATCCCCTGGGAAGGACCAATTGCTGCTGTACGAGTTGGACTGATCGATGATCAACTCATTGCCAACCCAACTTTTGATCAATTTGAGAATTCGAAGTTAAACCTGCGTATTGCTGGAACTCGAGAAGCAATCTTGATGGTTGAATCTTCTTCGGATATTATTTCAGAAGAAATAATGATAGCTGCTTTGGAATTTGGACATAAATCCCTACAGCCAATCATAGATATTCAGGAAAAAATGGCTCATGAGATCGGGAAAACCAAGCGCGAGTATGAAATCCACCAAATTGATGATACGCTAACCCAATCCATAAATGCCTATCTGCAGGATCCAATCCAACAAATTCTTGAACAAACTTACGAGAAAGCCTCTTTCTATAACGCCCTAGACGAACTTCGCGCTCAGACAATTCAAGAATTTGCATCTGAGGACGAAACAATATCTAAGGATGTTGTTGAGTTATTCGAAGAAACCCTAAGAGATTTAGTTAGGAAACGTATCTTGGAGAAAGGAGTTCGCATCGATGGACGCTCATCAACAGATATTCGAACAATTTGGTGCGAAGTTAACGTTAGCCCACGTGCACATGGTTCGGGTCTTTTCACGAGAGGCGAGACACAGGTACTCACCTTAGCTACCTTGGGAACTCCACGCGAAGCACAGGAACTCGATAACCTCACCCCATCTGATTATAAACGCTATATTCATCACTATAATTTTCCACCTTTTTGTGTCGGGGAAACAAGCCCCTTACGCGGAACATCACGAAGAGAGATTGGACATGGCGCCTTAGCTGAGAGAGCTTTAGTGCCAGTCATTCCGCCCGAAAAAGAATTTCCCTATACACTCCGTCTCGTTTCAGAGGTACTTTCATCTAATGGATCTTCTTCAATGGCATCTGTTTGCGGATCAACATTAGCGTTGATGGATACCGGGGTACCAATCAAAGCCCCTGTAGCCGGAGTAGCAATGGGATTAATAAAAGAAGGTGATAATTATCGCATTCTTACAGATATCCTTGGGACCGAAGATCACCTTGGAGATATGGACTTTAAAGTCGCTGGTACTACCTTAGGAATAACCGCCTTGCAGATGGATATTAAGGTTAAAGGACTTACTTCTGGAATTATGTCCCAAGCGTTAGAACAAGCAAAATCAGCACGCCTTATGATTTTAGATAAGATGATGGAGACTATTCCGGCTCCTAATCCCAATCTAAAGAATCATGCTCCACGCATGGAAGTAATCCAAATTCCTATTGAAAAAATTGGTGCTGTAATCGGACCTGGCGGTAAGATTATTCGAGCCATCCAAGAAGAAACTGGGGCGAAAATCGATATCGATGAAGATGGTACAGTTTTTATCGCTACTACTGATAGAGACAGTGCAATTAGGGCAAAAGAGCAAATTGAAGCTTTAACCGAATCTGCTGAAGTAGGTAGAATCTACACCGGAAAGGTAGTTCGAATTACTGATTTTGGAGCCTTTGTTGAGATTCTCCCCAATATTGATGGTTTGGTTCATATATCTCAATTGGACACTCAACGAGTAAATAAAGTAGAAGATGTCGTCCGGAGAGGTGATGAGATCACGGTTATGGTTACAGACATCGATGAAACAGGACGAATCCGCCTATCTCGACAAGCTGTGTTAGAAGGTTGGACGGCAGAAGAAGCTGCAGATCGCGATCGACCTGGAGGTGGTTCGAAATCTGGTAATAGACAGAGCGGAGAGAGATCCGGAAACCGCAGAAAATCACATTACGATAAAAATCGGCGATAAAAAAGAAACCAAAAAGTGCTCAAATAGGAGCACTTTTTGTTAGTTCTATTTTTTTCAGAAAAGTGATGTAACTTTAACCTATAGAATTGCATCTCATAGTCAGAAAAATTTATAATAACGAGGCAAAAAATGGATTTAAGCTTTAGTGAAATCTCCAGCTCAAATGCTGGTCAAGAAGAAACCCCTGTGAAAGTACTTATTATCGGGTCAGGTCCTGCTGGACTAGCAGCAGCTCTTTATGCAGCCAGAGCCGATTTAAAACCTGTTGTTTTAACAGGGATGGAATTGGGCGGACAAGTCTCATTAACTTATGAGGTAGACAACTATCCTGGTTTTCCTGAGGGTGTAGGAGGCTCAGAACTAGTACAACTTTTTCAGAAGCAAGCCGAGCGATTCGGGGCAAAAATTGAATACGATACAGCAACCGAAGTCTCTCTTTCCGAGCGTCCATTTCGAGTTAAATCATATAATACAACTTACTTAGCCGATTCGATCATCATATCAACAGGCGCCACATCCAAACACTTGAATGTCCCCGGGGAAAGTGAATTAACCGGTAAGGGAGTTTCCTATTGTGCGACATGTGATGGATGGTTCTTCAAAGAGAAAGATGTAGTTGTAGTAGGTGGTGGAGACAGCGCTATAGAGGAAGGATTATTCCTGACACGTTACGCTAAATCCGTAACGATCATCCATCGACGAGATGAACTACGTGCTGGACCAGTGTTGCAAAAGAAAGCCAATGATAATCCAAAAATGCATTTTATTTGGAATTCTGTTGTTACCGAAATCAAAGGCGACGATAGCGTAAAATCAATCCAATTGAAAAATGTTCTCAATGATGAGGAAAGTGAGCTACCTATTGATGGTGTTTTTGTCTTTATCGGACACAACCCGAACACAGAAGTGTTTAAAGGTCAAATTGAATTAGATGATAATGGATATATAATAATTGATGATTGGATGCGGACAAACATACCTGGTGTGTTTGCAGCAGGAGAAGCCGCAGATTCCCATTTCCGACAGGTCATCACATCTGCTGGTATGGGCGCGGCAGCAGGTATGCAAGCAAATCATTTCTTGGAAGAGATGAGCTAAAAGAAATATCACATATCATCTAAATAATCAATAGAAATTATCAGGGGATAGTGGAGGATATCATGAAACAAAAAGTATCGATCATTGGCGCCGGCATGACGGGTGCAACAACTGCTCATTGGTTAGCTGAACAAGAAATCGCTGACATTGTTCTTGTTGATATAATTAAAGATTTGCCACAAGGTAAAGCACTAGATTTGCAAGAAGCTTTATCAGTGATCGGAAAAAATGTCAAAATTGTGGGTAGTAACTCATATGAGGCTACAATAAATTCTGACATTATTGTCGTTACAGCTGGAATTCCTCGCAAACCTGGGATGAGTAGAGATGATCTGCTTCATACCAATGCTGAGATCGTTCGAGAAGTGATTGACCAAACAAAAACACTATCCCCTAATGCTATTTATATCATCCTGACCAATCCATTAGATTCTATGACTTATCTTGCTTTGAAAGTCTCAGGATTTCCACACCAACGAGTGATCGGACAAGCTGGTATTCTTGATTCAGCAAGAATGTGTACTTTTGTGTCCATGGAGCTTGGCATCAGTGTCGAAAACGTGCATTGCTATGTATTGGGAGGGCATGGAGATGCAATGGTACCTTTAACAAAATTATCTAATGTCGCAGGATTACCTCTTCGAGAGATACTAGAAAAGGATCGACTTGAGGAGATCATTGAACGTACAAGAAAAGGGGGTGGAGAAATTGTTGGCTTGTTGAAAAAGGGTAGCGCATATTATGCTCCATCCGCAGCAATTACGCGTATGGTAGAAGCGATCCTGAAGGATAAACATCTGGTTGTTCCCGCTGCAGCATATCTAACCGGGCAATATGGATTGAAAGATATATACTTCGGTGTCCCGGTTCAATTGGGGAGAACAGGTGTTGAGAAAATTATTGAGTATCCCTTAGACAAAAAAGAAAAAGAAGCTCTACAGAAATCAGCTGAGGCTGTCTTTGCCAATATTGAAAAAATACAGGTATAATTGCGGACTAATCATCATTTTCGATGAATGATTTCTTAAAGAGAGATCATCATTCCTTGAATTTCAACCACACCCATCACGGAGAAATAAGGAATATGTCCATTGAATCAAAACTAAAAACTATTATTCCAATATGGAGGAACAGAGTCAGAGAATTACTCGAGCAAAGCCAAGACGTAAAAGTTGGTGAGGTTACCATTGGACAAATCTACGGCGGCATGCGAGGCATTCATAGTTTAGTTACAGATATCTCATATGTAGACCCCAATGAAGGGATTCGATTACGAGGTTATTCAATCCCTGATTTACTTAATTCACTGCCAAAAGTGATGGGGGCATCAATCCCTCTTGTTAGTGGTTTGTATTATTTACTGCTCACTGGTGAAATTCCTACCATGCAGGATGCGCTAGAAATTGAAGCTGAATGGAAGGAACGCTCCACAGTACCCGATTATGTATTTGAAATCTTACGTGTAATGTCCGACAAAGCCACCCCAATGAATATGTTTTCCACAGCGATCCTATCGATGGAGAGTTCCTCGGTGTTTTCACGACAATTCAATGAAGGCATCCATAAAGAAGAGTATTGGAGACCAATGTTGGAAGACAGTCTTAATTTAACCGCGAAATTACCGATCATTGCTGCCTATATATATAATCTAAAACACAGCGATGATTCAATTCCTCAATTAAATAAAAATGAGGATTGGGCTGGAAATTTTGCTGAAATGGTAAAGATTCAAGACAACAATTATAAAGATCTCACGCGTTTATATTTTATTATTCACTCTGATCATGAGAGTGGTAACGTGAGCGCCCATACGACCCATCTTGTAGGTTCTGCTCTATCAAATATTTATTATGCCGCCTCTGCAGGTATGAACGGATTAGCAGGTCCTTTACACGGAAGAGCTAATCAAGAAAACCTTCAATGGTTAAAACAAATCATTGAAAGATTTGGAAACGTACCTTCAAAAGAAGAATTAACTCAATTCACTTGGGATACCTTAAAATCTAATCGTGTCATTCCTGGTTACGGTCATGCTGTGCTGCGGAAGACCGATCCGCGTTATACAGCCCTATATGAATTTGGGAAACAGAGATTCAAGAATGATCCTGTATTCGATCTTGCAACCCTGTTATACGAAGTAGTGCCCGAAGTATTAACGAAGCAGGGAAAAGCAAAGAATCCTTACCCTAATTTAGATGCAATTAGCGGCGCGGTACAATATCATTACGGGATCGATGATTGTGTAGGAAATGAAGGTTGTGGTTTTTACACAGTGCTGTTTGGGGTAAGTAGGTTATTAGGAGTGACTGCGAATACTGTATGGGCACGTGCCATTGGACAGCCACTTGAACGACCAAAATCACTAACTACAAACATGTTGGAAGATATCGCCAAAATGGGTTAGTTCACGAAGAAATCGGTTATGGGGTTGGTGTGACTGCTGTGACTGTATTCAACCAACTAAATACCCTTTGATTGTTAATCGCACCGGCTGGTTCCCATATCATCTTCCCATCTTCATCTGTACCAGCTTGACGGACAGGAACTACCCACCAGCGGATAATATGGGGGGTTCCGTCGTTAGGTAAGAAATCTCCCGGAACAATGAATTTCGTATCGGTTACATAATCAATATATTTTCTACCTGTGCCCTCTGTAATGTCTTCAATAGTGACCTCGTATGATTCGTTATCCCTTAATATGCCAACGGAAGCCCACTGCAATGAGATAATATCATCCGCAAGGTTAAAGGAAGCCCCATCTGGTGGCATCAATAAATTTACAGGTGGATATGGTGGAGGAATAGTAGGCGTAGGACTTGGACCTGGGGTTGCATCCCGACGACACAATGGGATGACTAACACCTGACCGAACCTGACCACGTCATTCACTAAGCCATTATATTCTCGAATTGCATCGGCTGGGACAGCATAATTCATGGAAATACTACCCAAGGTGTCATTTTCTTGAACTGTATATTCAATTTTCTGGCAAGCAGCTTCAGTTGCCTCTTGGGGGTTAAGTGTGGAAGTCGCTGGAGGTGTCGCCGTTGGTGTTGGGTAAGGTATCTTTAATTGCTGATTTTCATATAAAAATCCACAATCAGCAGGTAAATCATTAAGTAATACAATGCTTTGAATGGCGACATCGAAGGAGAAGGCAATACTCCCACAAGTATCCCCCGGTTTAACAACATAAGTCATCGGCGTTGAGGACGGCAATGGTGTAAAAGTTGCTGTTGGGACAGCAGTTGTAGGACTAGGGGTTATGCTTGGAGTGAATGTCACCGTAGGTGATTGTGTAGGCTCAACAGCAGCGCTCGCCGTTTGATTCAATGCAAGATAAACAAGAATCGCCCCAATGGCTAAAAATATTGCAATCAGCCCCATCGCGGCTGGCAAACTAATTGTTATTTCAGGGATACGACTACCTTGAACAACTTTTGATGAACGGTTAGCGTTTTCCGACTCAGTTCCCGACAGATCCGTACCACACACCAAACAACGATCAGCGTCTAAGCTAACCTTCGTACCGCAGGTTGGACATATTTTTATTAGGTTCTTACTATTTTCAGTATTCATAGCTCTCTCGTTTAACCGTATCAGATCATTTATAGAAACAGACGGGTAAACAGCGTGGCGATTATACCAGTCTTCAAGAAAAGATAAAAGGGAAAAATAGCCTTCTTGACATTTATTATCACAGTAATCAATATTTCACTGATAATGTTATACTGTTCTTATTATAATGGAACCGATCAGTATTTACATTCATATTCCTTTTTGCCAACATCGTTGTGCCTATTGTGATTTTAACACGTATATCAATATGTCATCCATCTATGATGATTATGTTTTAGCCCTTTGCTCAGAGATAAGTATCATCACAAGTCAATTATCAGAAAAACTAACCGCTAAAACCATCTATTTCGGGGGTGGAACTCCCACTCTTTTATCTTTTCAACAGTACCAAAGGGTTTTCAATTCTTTATATGATCATTTTTTAATCCCTTCAGATATAGAAATCACGATCGAAGCAAATCCAGGAACTGTAAAAGAAGAATATCTTAAACGCTTACGAGAGCTAGGGATCAATCGAATAAGTTTCGGTGTACAGTCTGCAATCAATCGAGAATTACAAATCTTAGAACGACAACATAATTATTTTGATGTGATCAACTGCATAAAGTGGGCTAGAAAAGCCGATTTTGAGAACATCAATCTAGATTTGATTTATGGTCTTCCGGATCAAACTATAGAAGATTGGAAGAGAAGCCTAGCCTTAGTGATTGGATTACACCCTCAACATATCTCTCTTTACAATCTCTCTATAGAAAAAGGGACACCATTTGGAAAGTGGCTATCAAAAGGATTACTCTCCATCCCAAACCCCGATATTGCAGCTGATATGTACGAATGGGCATCTGAATTTTTAGGAGAAGATGGTTTTTTACAATATGAGATTTCAAATTGGGGAAAAAGAATTTCCAAAAAAAAAGATCGGAATGAAAAACCTGTCGAGTGCAAACATAATCTACAATATTGGCTTAACCTAAACTATTTTGGATTTGGCGCTGGAGCACATAGCTATTTTGCGAATAATCGATCCGTGAATTATTTATCTCCTACTAAATATATAAAAGCTCTCCTTACAAACCCTCAAGTCGATAAAAATTTGGACTATCCATCCAGCCCGGTAACTGAATTTATAGAACTAATTGACCGAAAAACAGAAATTGGAGAAACGATGATGATGGGTTTACGGCTAACAGAGAGAGGCGTATCTAAGAGATCTTTCCAAAAACGTTTTAATCAATCAATAGAGGAAATATTTGGGAATAAAATTGATTTCTTTATTCAGATGAGTTTATTAGAATGGGGAGGACAAAATCGGGAAATCCTCAGATTAACGAAGAAAGGGCGTTTACTTGGTAATCAGGTTTTCGCTGAATTCTTATTATAAAACTTAGCCTTCCCGATTTAGTAACATGTTTGCTAATTTTTTTAAAGCTACACCAGCGCTTCCTTGTGGCTGAACTTCATCCAAAATACCTAGAGCTTCTTGGGTCAATTCTTCCACCATCTGTGTAGTATATTGATAAGCACCTTCTGATTCAAGTAACTTGGTTAAGTGTGGAACATCTTGGGATGAAAAAGTTCTTTTACGCCAATAATCTGCAAATTCAGCATTTTTCTCTAAAGCAAATAACACGGGTAACGACTTTTTTCTGGAGAGCAAATCACTTTCATTTGATTTACCGGTCAATGTTTCATCCCCCCAAATACCCAAAAAATCATCTCGAACTTGAAAAGCTAATCCCAATAAATAACCAAAACGTTTATATTTACTTTGAATAGTCTCATCCACTAATGCGGTTAAAGCGCCAATCTGAGTACATGCTGCTAATAATGCAGCAGTTTTACCACTGATCATTGGCCAATAAGCATCTAGTGATAGTTCATTGAGATCCTCGTAACTAATATCTAAAAATTGTCCCTTCGTAAGTTGAATGCTAGCGATTTGCAATACTCTTAACGCATGGATCACTACATCAGATGCAAAATATTGGTGTAAGTTTAATAAGCTAGATTGAGCTAAAGTGAACATCGTATCACCAGCGGTAATCGCTTGGGCAGCTCCCCATTTCTTCCACACTGTTGGTCTACCCCTACGCAGGTCACTTTGGTCCTGAATATCATCATGGATCAATGAAAAATTATGCAATAATTCAACAGAAGCCGCTGCCGGTAGTGCATGTTTCCATTCTCCTCCACAAGCAGCAGATGTTAACAAAAGAAAAAACGGTCTTAAGCGTTTCCCTCCAGCATCTGGTCCATATCCTTCTTCTATCCAACCCATATGATACGCAAGCATTTCTTCTAGCCCTTCCGACTCTTGATCGTGAATGCTTTTTACTGTTTTCTTTAATTCAGCTTCAATCGAAGAAGCCATTTCTTCAGGAAGTAATACTTGAACCAAAACGACCTCCAAGGTATGAGTTATAAGAAATAATTAGTATCCCATCATGAATCCAATTTTACTCGAGTTAATGTGTAAAGATCGCCAACACCAGCCACAAACATACAGACTCTCAATTCCTGTTGGATTTGCTTAATAAATTCTATCGTTTCCACCAAACCAAGATTAGCTTTCTTCAAAAAAGGCGAAGCCATGCCTCCCATTTTTGCGCCTAAAGCGATCGATTTTGCAATATCTACGCCTGTTTGAATCCCCCCAGATGCAAAGATCAATAAGTCTGGATTAACTCTTTTCACATTTAATATCGCTTCTGCAGTGGAAATCCCCCAATCCGAAAATGCAGCTGCTAAATGTGCTTGACTCTCAGTTTTTGCTCGGTACATTTCCACTTTTGACCAGGATGTTCCACCTGCTCCAGCAACATCAAAAATATTAATTCCTACTTCTGATAAAGCTTTGATATCTGTTTCAGAAAATCCCCAACCAACCTCTTTGGCAATTATTGGAACTGGTAATTTCTTACACAATAATTCGATCTTGTTTAATAGACCTGCAAAACGAGTTTGACCATCGGGTTGAAGCGCTTCCTGCAATGGGTTGAAATGTAAAATCAAAGCATCAGCTTCGACCATATCTACAGCTTTTAGGCATTCTTCTAATCCGAAGCCATAGTTAAGCTGTACGACTCCTAAGTTTGCGAAACAAAGCACATCTGGCGCTTCTTTACGAATCTGAAATGTACCTACTAGATTCGGTTGCTCCAATGCAGCTCTTTGAGAACCCACTCCCAGAGCAATCTTTGTTTCCTGCGCTGCTTGAGCCAAAGTGCGATTGATTTTCTGCGCTTCTTTTACGCCACCTGTCATAGATGATATGATCAAAGGTGCGTTTAATTCTTTTCCTAAAAAAGAGAGAGAAATATCAATGTCATCAAGATTTAACTCGGGAACAGCGCGATGAATGAATCGATAATTCTCTAGACCAGTTGATCGTTCGGAACGGACATCTTTTTCTAAATTGATCCGAATATGGTCTGATTTTCTAGAACTGATTTGCGTAACTTTTGACATTGATCGGTGTTCCTTTTGACAAAGTTATCTTACCAGTCTGAGATTTTGCTGTCAATTATCTAATCTTTGAAAACAAGAATAATATTTTCGATAAGATAAGAAAAAATATTCGGAGTAACAGACTCTGTTGATAATAAAGAAATAGCGTACTTGACAGATTGGATTAGAATATTACAATTACATCAATAATTAATCAATCTAATTAATCAGGAGGATGATGAATGGCTGATACATTTGAAGAAATTAAAGAGGTCATTATCGATCTGCTCGGCGTTGACGAGAATCAAATTGTACTCGAAGCTCGTTTCCGGGAAGATTTAGAGGCTGACTCACTGGATCTTGTTGAATTGATCATGGCGTTTGAAGATAAATTTGGCGGTGAAATTTCCGATGATGACGCACAGAAAATTACCACCGTAGGAGAAGCTGTTGCTTACGTCGAAGATAGAATGAAAGTTGGGGAGTAATTTCTAATTCTTAATATAGAATACTCTTTATCAAAAAAACTCAGGAGAAATACACAATCGCCTTCCGCAAATGGTTTTCTCCTGATTATTTTTTCTTGAAAAAGAACACTATCTTAGAAGGTTTGGTATTTCTTCAGGAAAATTAGCTACTTGAACACCAACTTTTTGTAAAGCTGTGATCTTATCATTAGCTGTTCCTGCAC
Organism: uncultured Anaerolineaceae bacterium; assembly: GCA_964547225.1. Classification (GTDB taxonomy): domain Bacteria; phylum Chloroflexota; class Anaerolineae; order Anaerolineales; family UBA4823; genus CAZJMV01. The sequence goes on from CAZJMV010000212.1 coordinate 31,460, forward strand.
CGCCTTCTATGATAGCGCCCGCATGTCCCATTCGCTTACCGGGGGGAGCGGTTTGACCTGCAATGAATCCAACGACTGGCTTCGTCATCGAGCTATCAATAAACTTGGCAGCTCTCTCTTCATCAGTACCACCGATTTCACCTATTAAAACAATCTTCTCTGTTAGTGGATCTCCTTCAAAAAGAGATAAAGCATCGATAAAATTCGTCCCATTCACAGGATCACCACCAATACCGACACATGTCGAAACGCCGATCTTTTCTTGCATAAGTGCATATAACACTTCATATGTCAAAGTCCCTGATCGCGATACAACACCGATATGTCCTGGAAAAGAAATATCACCAGGAATGATCCCAACTTTAGCCTCACCTGGGGTGAGAAGCCCTGGGCAGTTTGGACCCACAAGACGAACTTGATGTTGATCGAGATAGCTATGTACTTGCATCATATCTTTGACTGGAATTCCCTCCGTAACACAAACAATCAATTCAACTCCAGCATCAGCAGCTTCATAAATAGCATCGGGTGCAAATCTAGCAGGGACAAAAATTACGCTAGTGTTTGCGCCAGTCGCTTCTACTGCGATATGCACAGAATCAAAGACGGGTATCTTTCCATCCAATACCCAATCTCCTCCTTTTCCTGGAGTGACACCTGCAACTACATTTGTACCGTAGGCAACCATTTGTTCAGTATGAAAAAGACCTTCATTACCAGTAATACCTTGCACAAGCAAGCGAGTGTTTTTATTAACAAGTATGCTCATTCAGTTAGCCTCCGTTTGCAATAGCAACTGCTTTTTGGGCTGCGTCAGATAAAGTATCTGCAGTAATCATATTCGCATCATGGAGAATTTGTTTTCCCACATCAGCATTAGTCCCGACGAGACGTACGACCATGGGTACATCCGTTTTTATATCTGCAATGGCATCAAGAATTCCACGTGCAACTTCGTCACATCGGGTTATCCCTCCGAAGATATTAAATAATATCGCTTGAACATTCTTATCTTGTAAGATGATACGTAATGCAGCAGAGACCTTTTCAGAACTCGCTCCTCCACCAATGTCGAGGAAATTCGCAGGTTCCCCACCAAAGATTTTAATAATATCCATTGTCGACATAGCAAGACCAGCGCCATTCACCATACAACCAATATTTCCATCTAACTTAATATACGAAAGACCGTATCTACGGGCTTCCACTTCTGATGGTTCTTCAGCATCCAAATCTCTCAAATCGGTAATATCTTGCTGACGGAAGAGTGCATTGTCATCAATGAGCATTTTCCCGTCAACAGCGATCAATTTATCATTTGAAGTAATCACCAACGGATTGATTTCTGCCAAAGTTGCATCACTATCCCGAAAAGCATGCCACAATCCTCTAGCAACTGTAACAAACGATCTCCAATGTTCACGAGGTAGATCGATTCCAGCAGCAGTATCGCGTGCTTGATAATCCCGCAGCCCCAGCAAAGGGTCAATATGAACACGAGTGATTTTCTCAGGTGAGACCCTCGCTACTTCTTCAATATCAACACCTCCTGCGGATGATGCCATCAAAACTGGTTTGCGTGCTACTCTATCGTTGGTAATTCCAAGATATATTTCACTATCTATATCAGCAGCTTCATCCACCAAGACTTTTCTAACGGGTAAACCTTTTATTTCCATAGCCAAGATATGGGAAGCCATCTCAGCAGCCTGTTCAGGTGTTTTAGCTAGTCGAATTCCGCCAGCTTTTCCTCTACCACCAACAAGCACCTGCGATTTAATCACGACACGTGTTGCTAGCTCTTTGGCGATATGTTTTGCCTGATCAGCAGTTTCAGCTATACGACCTTTGGGAATTGGAATTTCATATTTTGCAAAAATTTGCTTCGATTGATATTCATGAAGTTTCATGCCTAGAAATCTCCCTTATAATCCAATAAATGATGCGCCACAAACAGATTATACCATGTGAAAAATTCTTAAATCAAAAAAATATGCTTTTCACGCTATTAATGAATGCACCCCATATAGTATTATCGGGGTGTACGAAAGTCTGGTTTAAAAATTTGGCTGGGGATCGAGGATTCGAACCTCGACGTACGGTTCCAGAGACCGCTGTCCTACCATTAGACGAATCCCCAGCAATCACTAAGAATTTTACCATGGATAACTATTGACGTCAAATTGACGTTATAATAGAGTTGGCTATTTATATCCAATCATTTATTCCATACGCTAAGAAGCAATCTTAGATTAATAGAATAGTTTACATGAAATTTTACTGAATGTAGAAAGTGAGGAAAATATCAAAGCAATGATTAACAAGGAAAATAAACCCTCGAAAGATTTTATTAGAGAAATTATTGAAGAGGATATCCAAACTGGAAAATTTGATGGTCGTGTACATACACGCTTTCCACCAGAACCAAATGGCTATTTACATATTGGACATGCAAAATCGATCATTCTTAACTTCGGTGTAGCTGATGAATTCGGTGGATTAACTAACCTTCGGTTTGATGACACCAATCCAATCAAAGAAGAAGAAGAATATGTTCAATCAATCATGGATAACATCAGGTGGCTTGGTTTCGATTGGGAAGAACGATTATTTTTTGCATCGGATTATTTTGACCAATTATACGAATATGCCATTATATTAATCAAAAAAGGGAAAGCATATGTAGATGATTTAAGCGCTGAAGAAATTAGAGAATATCGTGGTACCTTAACTAAACCCGGAAAGAACAGCCCCTATCGCGATAGATCCATTGAAGAAAATTTTGATTTATTTGAAAGGATGAAGAAGGGAGAGTTTCCAGATGGTTCACGCGTTCTGCGAGCAAAAATCGATATGTCATCCGGAAACCTTAACATGCGTGACCCTGTTCTCTACCGAATACTACATGCAACCCACCATCGGACAGGTGACAAGTGGTGCATATACCCAATGTATGATTTTGCGCATGGTCAAAGCGATTCAATAGAGAAAATTACACATTCCTTATGTACGCTTGAATTTCAAGACCATCGTCCTCTTTATGATTGGTTTCTTGATGAACTAGAAATATATCATCCTCAACAAATTGAATTTGCACGCGGAAATTTAAATTATACCGTCATGAGCAAACGGTATCTTCTGAAACTTGTCGAGGAAGGTTACGTTTCCGGATGGGATGATCCAAGAATGCCAACCATATCTGGCTTACGACGTCGAGGGTATACACCAGAATCAATTCGCACTTTCTGGGAGACCATTGGAGTAGCCAGAAATGATAGTGTAATTGATATCGCATTACTTGAGTATCATATCCGGCAAGATCTCAATATCAGAGCGCCAAGGAAAATGGCTGTACTTGATCCAGTCAAAGTCGTATTGGTCAACTATCCAGAAGACCAGGAAGAAATGATCGAGGCAGTCAACAATCCCGAGGACGAAAGCGCTGGTACCAGGAAAGTACCTTTTACACGTGAATTGTATATCGAAAGAGACGACTTCATAGAAGATCCACCAAAGAAATTCTATCGTCTCTCGCCTGGACGTGAAGTACGTTTACGGTATGCCTATTACGTTAAATGCGTTGATGTCGTAAAGGATGAAAGCGGAATTATTACAGAAATTCATTGCACTTTTGATCCGGAAACAAAAGGCGGCTATGCCCCCGATGGTCGAAAAGTTCAAGCGACACTTCATTGGGTATCTACGAAACATGCTTGCAAAGCTGAAATTAGATTATTTGATCGACTTTTTAATAAAGAGAATCCTTATGAAGTTGATCAAGGACAGGATTTTACAGCTAACTTAAATCCAAACTCACTAAATGTTCTAACAAATTGCTATCTTGAACCTAGCCTAGCGAATGCTAAACCAGGCGAGTTTTTCCAATTTGAACGATTGGGATATTTCTGTGTTGATCCTGATACAGAAAAAGAAAACCTGGTTTTTAACCGAACAGTTTCTCTGCGCGATACATGGGCAAAGGTCAAGAATAAGAATCAATGATCTGAATAAATTTGAGGGTGTGTGTGGAAATCATCAAACACACCCTCTTGCCAACTACAAATTATTGTTTTGAGTTTTCAAGTATGTTAATGGCATTCGAAATTCTCTGCATGACCTGATCCTTGCCAATTATTTCCATACTCTCAAAAAGTGGGGGACTAACTTCCTGACCGGTAACTGCTATTCTTAAGATTCCAAAAAGCTGCCCTGCTTTTAGTCCTAAATCATCAGCTAATTTTCTCATCGGTTCTTCTGCTATTTGCAGGTCTATTTTGGGTAATTGAGATAGAACCTCATAAGCGCTGCGAGCAGCAGATAGGGATTCACCGACAGTCATATTCTTGCCAATCAGTTGTTCCGGCATAGGTTTTACTTCATCTTGGAAGAAGAAGCCTGCCTTTTGTGGAGCTTCATCCAACGTTACTAAGCGTTCTTGAATTAGAGGCGTTATAGCACGTACCTTCTTTTCCTCGACGTTATATCCATAAGCCTTGAAAATTGGAACGAGTCGACGAGAAAGATCATCGATTTCCAGGGAACGAATATGCAAACCATTAAAATGATCCAGCTTTGTGAAATTGATCGCCGCTGGAGATGGGTTTAAACGGTTTAGGTCAAATTTTTCAACTAGATCACTCATCGAAAAGAATTCGGTGTGATCATCATAACTCCAACCCATTAAGGCGATCCAATTAATAACTGCCTCTGGTAAATACCCCAATTCTTCAAGATCACCGATATAAATAGAATGACCATCCTTGATCAATTGAGTAGATTCTCGCTTACTCATTTTCCCTTTTCCACTCGGTTTCAAAAACAAGGAAAGATGAACCCATTCAGGTTCATCCCATCCAAATGCTCGAATAATATGTGCATGTAATGGAAAAGTAGACAACCATTCAGCACTACGAAGCACATGTGTGATCTTCATTAAGTGATCATCTACCATAGCGGCTAAATGATAAAGCGCTAACCCATCAGATTTGACCAGAATATAATCATCTAAGTTCTTATTTTCGACAACAATATCACCACGCAAGCGATCATGAACGGTTATCGTTCCATCTTTAGGCATTTTGAAACGTATCACATGGGGTTCACCATTCTGAACACGTCGACTAGCCTCATCTGGATCAATATTTCTACAGGTACCATCATAATGCTGACTCTGTTTTGTCCTAGCTTGCTCCTGACGTAGTTTTTCTAATCGATCAGGTGAACAAAAACAGTAGTATGCATACCCCGATTCGACTAACTGCTTTGCATATTCTTGATAGATATCCTTACGTTCAGTCTGACGATAAGGACCATACACCCCACCAACACCAAAACCCTCATCCCATTCTAACCCTAACCAATGTAAACTTTTCGCTAACTCCGTTTCAGCGTCGGGTTGATATCTTTTCCGATCTGTATCTTCTAGGCGCAGAACAAATTTTCCACCGGTTTGTTGTGCTAATAAAAAATTATAGAGAGCAGTTCTTGCTCCCCCCAGATGAGTTCTACCTGTAGGAGAAGGAGCAAAACGAACACGAACCGGTTTCATAGGTGAATCAACCATGATACTCCTTAAAATTCTAAAGATTTATGGCGAATTATAACGCTTTCCACCAAACCAATGCCGAGTAATATGGATAATAACGAACTACCACCGTAACTAACAAAAGGCAAGGTTAAACCCGTAGCGGGCAATAGATTGAGATTGACGCCAATATTTACTACCGTTTGAAATGCAATCATAGTTGCCACACCATAAGAAATCAAAGCGCCATAAGTATCACCAGCCAAACGAGCAGCTCGTAAACAACGCAGAATGATAAAAAAAAGAAAAGCCATGATCACTAGAATACCAAAAAAACCAAACTCTTGAGCTGTCGCTGAAAAAATAAAGTCAGAATGTCTTACCTTGAGAAATCTTAATTGGACTTGAGTCCCTTGACCATATCCTTGCCCTAACCATCCCCCAGAACCTATGCTGATCAAAGCTTGTTGAATATTATAAGTCTCACCGAAACTAGCTTCAGGATCTGGAAAAAGGAAATTAAAGATCCTTCTTTTTTGATAGTCCACCAAGAAAGGAAAGCTTACAAATGGTAATATTACGCCTACTCCTATAAAAATTAACAGATGTTTGATCTGCAGACCACTCACCCATAACATAGAAAACCACAATATAATCATTACAATAGCTGTACTTAAATTTGGTTGTAGTAGAATCCAAACAGTGATTCCCATCGTAAAAGTAAAACTACGGATGACCCAACGAATGTCAGCCACCTTATCTTGATTACGAGTAAAGAAATCCGCTAGTACCATAATCAAAACTATTTTCGCTATCTCAGAAGGTTGGATTAATATGACACCTGTATCAAACCAACGCGCTGATCCAAACAACGCTGAACCAACAACATACAGAGTGGCTAAGGATGCAACCGTTATGATATACATCGGTCGGCTGATAGAAGCAAACAAACGATAGTCAATTGAAGAAATGATGAGAATTACGACAAAACCGACAGCCCCAAAGATCAATTGCCGTTGTACTAAATCCAGTTCTAAAAGTTCGATATTCCCAGCGACCGCAGAACGGATCATGGTAATTCCAAAAATCACCAATAATGCCACTGCCCCCAATAACCAAAAATCGAAGTACCTCCAATTTGAAATTGGATTGAAACTAACTTGCATATATTTATATTATCACAATCAATTAATGCGACGCTTTTGAATGGATTTTAGAGGAATATCAGCGATAAGTCTTTGCTGACGTCCTTCCTGTGCCATTTCGATGCGAACTGAAGAAGGATCAATCTCAATATGTTGTGATATGGTTTGAATCAAATCATCCTTCAATTGATCCAAGAAACCAGGAGATAAATCCGTACGATCATGTACAAGAACCAGTTTCAATCGTTCTTTCGCTTGATCCGCAGAGGATGTCTCTCGTCCCAACAAACGATCTACAAAGCTAGGCATCTTAATCACCTCCCGGTCGGATCAATCGGGAAATTCGCCCAATAAACCCTCCATCTTCACCAATATTCTCCATTGGGACAGAATCTCCTAATAATCTATACGCAATATTCCGTATTGCTTGACCAGCCTTACTTTTACCATCCAATACGACAGGAACCCCTCTATTTGTACTCAACAGAACAGAATTATCTTCCGGGACCATCCCTAGCAACTCGATTGCTAATAATTCCAACACATCATCAACTGTTAACATATCACCTTTGCGAACTAACTCTTGATTGATACGATTAATCACCAATAATGCTGGACCTTTTTCTTCAGCTTCGATTAAACCAATGATCCGATCCGCGTCTCGAACAGCAGATATTTCCGGATTCGTTATGACCAACACTAGATCTGCTGGAGCAATTGCATTCCTAAATCCACGTTCGATCCCTGCAGGAGAATCAATGATAATCCAATCATATTCTGAACGCAATTCGTCACAAAGTCTTACCATATCGCTTGGAGATACAGCGCTTTTATCCCGTGTTTGTGCAGAAGGGATGAGATAAAGCTCATTTAATCGCTTATCGCGAATCATAGACTGTCTTATTCGGCAACGTCCTTCAACAACATCGACTAAATCATATACAATTCTGTTTTCCAAGCCTAAAACAACATCAAGATTCCGTAAACCGATATCAGCATCAATACAAACCACCTTCTGTCCTCGGGCAGCTAAAGCTGCACCAATATTTGCGGTTGCTGTTGTTTTTCCTACACCTCCTTTTCCGGAGGTAATCGTAATAACTTTTCCTGTCATTTTTTTTCTCTTTTCGGTTGCCAAGCTTCTGCTATAACCTGTCCATTTTGTAAATGAGCGATTTCAGGTTTTGGTTTTCCTCGACGCTTTGGGGTAATAGCAATCGCATCTGAGATCCTTAATTGCGTCGGCGATAGATCAAGAGCACAGACAGCGGCATTTTCGTCTCCTTCCGCCCCGGCATGAGCTAAACCTCGCAATCTACCCCACACAATAATATTACCACTAGCGACGATTTCTGCACCCGGATTAACATCCCCAATTACGATTACATGTCCAGCATATTCGAGACTAAATCCAGATCTTAATGTTCTTTGAATGAGTAGGGCTTCTTCTCCTATTTTTTGCTTTGCATCTACTTCGGACTTGTTGATCTCAGGAGGGGATTTACCGATCTGAGTATCCAACCCCAACATTCTCGCTGTACTTTCCGTTTGAGACGACTCACTTAGAACAGCCCATAAAGATAGATCACGATCATTTATCTCTTCTCGTAATTTTCCTAAATCAGCCGCTTTTAAAGAATGATTTCCTACATCAAGTGCAATCTTGGCTCCCTTTAAAAAATCGGTCTGCTGATCGAGTTGCGATAATAAGTCTTGGTGGACATCACTCCATTCTCCTTCACCAAGAATGATTAATAGACCATTACTAACACCTTTTATCGATATCCTTGAAGGCATAAGCTATCCTGCATTGCTCGATCACGAATAACCAGGGTCAATAACTCTCAACTATCTAAACACTTAGATATGAAGTAAAGGAAATACTATTAATCAAATTCATTGCTAGAATTATAGCACGAACTATTCACTTTCCTGAACGGGATTATCAATCGCTTTTAACTCAAAATAAGCCTCCATAACCCTCCTTGTTATCGGTCCTGCTACACTTGCTCCTTCACCACCATTATAAACAAAGGCAACCACCGCAATTTCAGGGTTTTCATAAGGAGCATAAGTCACCGTCCAAGCATGAGTTGGCCAGTTACCATACGTACATAAATTTTTCTCCTGTGCATATTTATCACAATACTCAGCAGTTCCTGTTTTTCCAGCGGCTGATATCGTTTCACCTTCAAATTGCTTTTCTAGTGTACCGCTCAAAACAGCCAACCGCATTCCTTCTTGGATTTTCTTAAAAACCCAAGGTTCAACCGTTTTTGTCTGACCAATGATGGGTTCACAACCTCTTACAGTTGTCTCACCGAATTCTTGAATGATGGAGTCTTTTGTTAAATCCCATTTCACTGTAGGTTCAAATGGCGATATTTGTACCGAACCCTCAAAATATTCTTCAAGGATATCTCCATCAGGTGTTTTCCACATAGGAACTACATTGCCCTCACTATCAAGAAAATCTCGAACTAAAGTTGGTTGGATATATATCCCATTATTTGCAATAATCGCAGCTGATAACAATACTTGAATTGGCGTCGAAAGCACATATCCTTGACCTACACAAGAAATATATGTATCTCCTGAAGACCAACTTTCAGCGTGATTGATTCTTTTCCAAGTAGGATCAGGAATTAAACCATCCTGTTCATCCGGTAAACCAATATCAGGCGCTTCTCCATACCCTAATGCGGCTGCATAGGTTCCCAAACGACAAATTCCAAGTCCACCATCCGGAACTTCATCTTTGTATCCACCACCCAGTTTATAAAAATAAACATTACTGGAATTTGCTAAACCATGTACAAAGTCAAGTGCACCAAATCCAGCCTCATTCCAATCCACAAACTCTCTAGTAGTCCCGGGATCATTAGCATAATACTTCTCTGTAACCTCCAATTTAGGGGGTGTTGAAATGATTTGATCAGGAGTTACTACCCCTTCATTTAATGCTCCTACAGCGGTTACTAATTTGAAAACTGAACCAGCCGGAAGCACATCTCCGACAGCATGATTTAGTAATGGATTAGAAGGATCCTCTACGAGTTGCTCATAATAATATGTCGGAATGAAACGAGCCATACGATTATTCTCATAGGATGGATATGAAACCATAGATAATATCTCACCTGTTTTAGGATTCATTGCAATCGCGACACCACTCGTGTAAACCATTTCACCAAAAAAACGATTCCAATCACCTATTTCATTGACTAGGATATCTTCAGTCGCTTGCTGAAGGCGAGTATCAATGGTTAAGCGAATACTATATCCTGGACGCGTATCAATAGGTGGACTGATGTCTCGTAGTACTTGACCTCCTACATCGACTTCCACTAATCGATACCCATTTCGACCTGATAATACATCTTGATATTGCAATTCCAACCCTGCATACCCTACTTTATCTCTGTTTGGGATTAATCCCTTGGATACATAATATTCTTCCAAAGTTGCTGGAACAGGTCCTAAAAAACCAATTAAAGAGGCTGTAATTGAACTAGTAGGATATTCCCGAATTGGCTCTGTTTCGATATCGATACCCAGCCAATCCATCGAATTCTCTTTGATGATCATTGCAGTTCGCTGATCAATATCACATTTCACTTTAACTGGTTCATAAGGTGTAACTGTTTCCCCATAAACCGCTATTTCTGCTATCCCATGGTCTGAAATACAGGGCACATAAGGGTTTTCTGGGGTCAATTCACCGCCATTGATGGAAACATCGATCAATTCAGAGAGTTCCCGAAAAATGGCTTGCACAGCCCCTGGGTCATCAGGTAAATCAGCAGCTGTAATCACCACATTATAAGAAGCTACATTTCGCGCCAATACAACATCATTCCGATCATAGATAATCCCTCTAAGCGCTGGGAGATTGATTTCCCTAGTGCTATTCTCTTCTGCTTTTGCAACCCATTCAGACGATTGGACAATCTGTAAAAGAAAAAGGCGAAAGAGGAAAACACCAAACACAAGACCAATTGCAAGGATTACGAATATTATCCTCCATGTCTCAATTTGATTGCGGATTGTCGCTTGACCTCCAGAACTCATATTGATCTTTACTCCTTTATTCCCGATCTAACCATCACATTTCAAGTTCTTCTGGATAAAGCCACTTAGCTAAATCGCCAAATAATATATACAATGGGATCGAGAATAATAAATTCAAAAATATACTCGGGATAACAATGATATTGATCGATTGCATCAATGGAATCGGGATGTCTTGAAGAATCAATGAAATCATTGTTACGATATTTACCAATAAAGATCCTATAAAAACTGTAACCAACATAGCTAATATAGGTACTTGCCAAATTCTTCGTCTTAACGCTAGAGCTGTTCCCACTGCAATCGAATATCCAATCATTGGCACAAAAAAAGGTATCTCTGAAACAAATCCGACTAAAAGTGCGCCAATAACACCCCACTGCCATGCTGTTTGGACATTCTTCTGCAATGCCCATGCGATGATCGTGATTAATACAAGATCGGCAGTTCCGGAAAGTAAAGGGAAATAGTTGAGCACCGCAGATTGAATGACCAACAATGAACCCAAAATTGGTATTGCAATAAAAACTTTCATTTCATATGTTTATTATAATCTTCTCTATTATTAGAATAATTAGACTTCTTTAAGGGGAAATTTCAGATGGAATCAACGGTTCAATGTCAATGGGTTGGAAATTCGTCACAATTAAGACAATTTCCAGCTTTGAAAAATCAATAACGGGTTGAACTGCCGCCCCCTGAAATAAATCTGTTTCCTTCCTTCGAACACTTGTAATTTGTCCGACAAGAATATCTGATGGATAGTTTCCCCCTAATCCAGAAGTTAAGACTAAATCGCCAATCTCAATCGTAGCAGCTTGAGGGATTAAGTCTAAAGTCAGGTCACCGGTGACACTTCCTTGTAATACAGCTTGAGCTTTAGATGGCTCAATACGAATATTCACAGAAGAACTTATATCAGTGATCAATTGAACACGAGCCGCCCCCGCTGTTACAGCTGAGATCCTACCCACTAAACCTTGTTGAGTTACAACGGGCATCGAGCGTCTCAAACCATCATCTGATCCGCGGTTAATGATTATATATTTCAGAAATGGGTTGGGGTCTCTACCAATAACCGCTGCAGCGACATATCTATTTTCAGGATGAACACGGGCAAAATCTACCAACGCAGAGAGCACACGCGTTTCTGAAATTTGCTGTTTAAGTTCAATAATCTCAGCTTGTAAACGAGACACTTCTGCCTCTAATTCTAGATTTCTTGACCTTAAACGCGCGAGATCCGCAGGGGCATTTAAGTAATTCTGTATCGCTAGGAATCTTGACGATAACCATGTTTGTGCTTCAACGAATGGATTTAGAGCTAACCTAGATAAGGGTGTTAAATATCCACCTAAGGCTAAAACTAGTAGACCAATGATCAGAAGAGCTAAAACAATGGTCTGTAGTGAACGAGTAGATGGCGTTCTCATTAATTATGTCGTGTGCTACCGCGTTCTAAACCTACCAATAACTTATGCAGCGCCTCATATTGTTCTAATATCATGCCAGCGCCACGCGCTACACAACTCATGGGATCATCAGCAATCCATACACGAATATGTAATTCTTCTAACAAACGTTTATCTAGAGCTTGAAGAAGAGAGCCTCCCCCAGCCAGACAGATCCCACTTTCCATCAAATCTGAGATGATTTCCGGCGGCGCTTCATCTAAGGCATCTTTGATGGTATCAATGATCGTTTGAACTGAATTTCCGATTGCTTCGCGAATTTCAACCGAGGATACTTCAATCGCTTCAGGCAATCCAGAGATCAGATTACGACCACGTAATAATATCGTCTTTTCTTCTTGAAGATGGTAGGCTGAACCGATACTAATCTTCGCCTGTTCAGCCATTCGCTCTCCTATTAGAAGATTATACTTATTACGGATATATTGGACAATATCCTGGTCCATCTCGTCTCCAGCGACTCTCAGGGAGCGAGAAATCACTATTCCCCCCATCGACATAATGGCTACTTCAGAAGTCCCCCCCCCAATATCCACAATCATACTACCGCGCACATCCGATACCGGTAAGCCTGCTCCAAGTGCTGCCGCAACGGGTTCTTCGATTAAACCTACTTCTCGTGCACCAGCAGACATCGCAGCATCATATACAGCTCGTTTTTCCACCTCTGTAACCCCAGAAGGTATACCAACTATCACTCGTGGACGGGGTACCGGAACAATACTCTGCTCATGAGCTTTACCAATAAAGTATTCCAACATCGCTTGCGTAATTTCGAACTCAGATATGACACCATCTCGCAAAGGTCGAATCGCCACAACATTTGCTGGGGTTCTTCCCACCATTTCTTTAGCCTCTGCACCAATGGCAAGAGGTATCCGTGTGCGTTTATCTATTGCGACCCAAGATGGTTCACTGATGGTAATACCTTTCCCTCGAACATTGACCATCGTATTGGCTGTACCAAGATCAATACCGATATCAAGTGAAAAGAAACCTAGTAACCAATTTAGTGGGTTATATGCCAATATGGGCTCCTTCGATCTTTTTACGCCCTACAGCAGCGCAGAACGCACAATAATATCAGGAATGATTAAAAAGATCAATTCCTGAATTATCGTCAGGATTATACCATTGAACCTGAAAAGATTAAAAGTTAGAATTTTATAAGATTAGACCACTTAAAACATAAGCTCATTGACTTTTTGAATGGATTCCCGAGTAGGACGTATTCGTTCAGGTGGCAATCTATTTAATGGTGTCGCAGTGAGATTATAAATCTCCTCCAGTGAAGGTTGATCGGGATTGTAATAAATCAATCCCGTAAGAAGCCATTGTTTTGCATTCGCTTCTTCTAAAATTCTCATGGCTTCTGCGCGATTGCTTGGATCATGATCACGTTCTAGCTTTTTGAGTATGATCTTTGAACCATCGTGCATGGTTACTTCTTTAGCATCTCCAGGTGCGTATTCTACCAAAATTTCTTCAGCCGGTGGAACAAAAGATAATTCATGAAGAGCTATCTCATGCTCCTTACCCCAAGCATATGAGTGCACGGTATCATCTTTGTTATTAAAAGTAACACAAGGACTAATAATATCTAATATTGCAATTCCATGATGACTCAAAGCCGCTTTAATCAATTCCTTAACCTGCTTTGGATCACCAGCAAACGAACGCGCTACAAAGGTAGCATTACCAACCAAAGCTTCTAAAGCAATATCAATAGGCATATAAGGATTCGTCCCTTGCCCCTTTAATTGCAAACCTGTTTCAGCCGTTGCGGAGAACTGTCCTTTTGTCAGACCATAGACGCCATTATTTTCAATAATATATACCAATCGCATATTTCTTCGTAAGACATGCTTGAACTGCCCCATACCGATACTCGCTGTATCACCATCACCACTTACACCAATTCCTTTCAATGTATGATCAGCGAGCATTGCGCCTGTCGCTAGAGATGGCATTCGTCCATGTAATCCATTGAATCCAAAAGATCTACTCAGAAAATATGTGGGACTCTTGCTAGAGCAACCAATGCCACTAAATTTTACCAATTCTTCAGGGTGAATATCTAATTCATAACAAGCTGCAATGATCTGGCTAGAAATAGAGTTATGCCCACATCCTTTGCAAAGTGTACTTTCAGCGCCACGATAATCTGATTTTGAAAGACCAATCAGATTCAATTTTGACTGATGAGAACTTTTATGTCCAGACATGAATTAACCTTCCTCCTTATCCATAATTGCAGTTGCGACAAATCGCGCTGTAAACGGTAACCCATCTAAATAAGCAACTGATGTCAATTTATCTGCAAAATATGGGAACTCCGTCATCAATAATTTGCTCATTTGCCCGTCCCTATTCATCTCCACAATGTAAATTTTTGAATGATTTTTAATGAAATTTTCGACTTCATTTGTGAAAGGGATTGCCCGCAACCGAAGATAATTTGTGTTTATTCCGGCTTCTCTCAGTATTTCCTGAGCTTCAATAATTGCTGGATCAGTCGAACCATATGCGAGAATACCAATTTTTGCATCTTCCGTTTTTCGCAGAATTGGTTTTGGTACATACGCTTTGGATACAATAAATTTATTCTTCAATCGTTCGTTTAATTTTAACCACTCCTGACTATCTTCAGAATAATGAGCGTATTCATCATGTCCAGTTCCGCGTGCGAAATAGGCAGCTTTCGAATGCCTATTTCCTGGGATAGTCCGATAAGGAATCGTATCACCATCGATATCTAAATATCGCCCCCAATCTGTCCCTAACCGATCTAAGTCGCCTTCCCATAATACTTTTCCGCGCTGCATTGGTTCATCTGGATATTCAAACGGAGGCGTCATCCATTGATTCATACCTAAATCTAAATCACTCATAACAAAAACAGGGGTTTGCACTTGTTCAGCAATATCAAATGCCCGCCAACCAAATTCGAAACATTCATTAACTGTTCCTGGGAAAAGCATAATTTGTTGAGTATCGCCATGTCCAAGATAATGCGTAAAGATAATATCACCCTGAGCGGTTCTAGTAGGTAGCCCTGTACTTGGACCTACACGTTGAACATTCCAAACGACTATCGGGACCTCTGCAAAATAGGCTAATCCAGCATATTCAGCCATCAAGCTTAAACCAGGCCCAGATGTTGATGTCATAGCCCGTAAACCAGCCCAGCCAGCGCCTATAGTCATTCCAATAGCAGCTAATTCATCTTCCGCTTGTAAAATCACATAAGTATTCTTACCAGGACATTTTGGGTCATTTCTCAATAATGGTAAAAACTCAATCATCTTCTCTGCAATACTCGATGCAGGAGTAATTGGATACCATGCGCCAAGCTGAATACCCCCGTAGATTGCCCCTAATGCAGCTGCAGTATTTCCATCCGTCATAATAGAATCATGTGTGGCATTCATAACCTCAACTTGATAAGGATCCTTTTTCTTCAGATTTTTCGAAGCCCAATTGTAACTATTTTCAATAACACTATAGTTCATACTCATTGGCTTTTCTTTTCCATTAAAATGAAATTCCAATGCCTGATGTATTTTATTTAGCTCTATCCCTAGCAAGAAAGCCAAGATACCGACATATACCATATTAGCCACATAATCACGTAAATTTGAAGGTGTGTCGGATTCACGGGATATTTTTTTGACTGGCATAGAATATATATAAATATCATTGCGATTTATTGGAAGATCAATATGATCCGCGTAAAGGAATACACCTCCTGATTCCACACTTGATAGATCTTCTAAAAATGAGTCGGGATTCATAGCTACAACAATCTCATGTTCATCCCTACGAGCCAGGAATCCATTAGTATTTACACGTATGGTATACCAAGTTGGTTGCCCTTGTATATTGGATGGAAAAATATTTTTCCCAGATACTGGAATCCCCATCTTAAATAATGAACGCAATATTATTAAATTTGAAGTTTGGCTACCTGAACCATTAATTGTTCCAACTGTGATTGAAAAATCGTTTACGATCATTGGTTTTTGTAACGAGGTTTCTGTTTTCTCGATTGTCTCTGTATCGGACATACTATCTCCTTAAAAAATTAAACCGCTAATCTATCATTTATTAATATTATGATTAAATTCAGGGGAATAAGTGCGGTGAAAGAGGAGATCCTTATGTTCAACTAAAGCTTTGTAACCGCGTCCATAATCCTCTTCACAAATGGCGTCAACAATTTCCTGATGATACTTCCATACTTGTTCGTGATACGCATAATCTGCATAAACATTCAGCCCTACCGATTCATATGCCTGCCAATAAGCTTCAAGCAAACCAATCACAAAAGGATTTTTTAGTTTCCGAAAAATACTCAAATGTAATTCTTTATGCTCAGCATGAGGGATTTGGATGGGTTGTCCTTTTAATTTCGCCCAAGCATGTGAGATTAAGTTTTGTAACAAATGATGATCTTCAGATGTGAGCTTCTCGGCTGCTTCATACCAATAAGAAGATTCAATATGATTTCTAAGATCAGCGAAAGCTAAGAAATTTCGAAAATCTATTGAAATCGCATAAGATAGACTTTGCGATACGGCAGGAAAGAAAGAATATGCAAGTTTTCGAATCCCTGTTCTTGGTTTAACCTCAACTAAACCAATAGCCTTCGCTACTTCAAGTTGTTCTCTTAAACTGGCAATACTAATACCCAATTCTTTGCTAATCTCACTTAGGGAAGGAAGATGCAGATTTTCATTTCCCCCGTTCTTTCCATCTCTATTTTCCAAAGAAAATTTTATAAGAAATTGTATGAAATCGGAAGATGGAACCATACTTGGCATATAATGTTTACTTTCTAATACCGATAATCCTAAGACTTATTATACGATTAATCAGATGATTTATTATTGAGAAAATTTTATCATGCTCACTACAAAGAGTCAAGCAAAGGAGGGATATCTCGCAAAGCATGTGCGAGGCGTGTACCATACCAAGTGATTAGACTACCATCAATCACAATGATCCGTTTTTCCCTCGCAGCAGGCGTTTCTTTGAAGATTTGATAGAATAAATTTTGATAACTTACATCAAAAGGAAATGGTTCATCTGGAAGGATGATCACTTCAGGTTGAGAATCGATAATCTCAGATAGAGTTACACGCGGGTAGCGATGATCACGAAGCTGATTTTCTTCTGGCTCAACTAAACCTAGGTCCGCTTCAAGAGGGTAATATCTTTCACGATGACTAAAGACATTCTCATACTTAAAATAATTTAGCAAATCTTCACTATAGGTTTGGTGATTAAAAGTCATCCACCAATTCATTATTCCTTTTCTTTGTTCAAACCAAATCGGACAAAAATAACGAATAGATTTCTTTCCCTCTCTCGAAGAATTAACCCATTCAAGTGTTAATTCAATTGTCCTCAGACTCGCCATTCCCATGCGATGATGATAAATTTCAAGTAACTTCCAAAGAATTTCTAAAGATTGTTTTACAGTTTTTGGAAAAGTAACCCAAACAGAAATTCCCACTGACTGCAGATCTTCAACTAACATCTTTGAATTCTCTTCCTGATTAACTATAACAAGATCAGGGTTCAAATTGATAATGTCTTTGATACGAGCATCCTTAACCCCACCAACACGAACGAGGTGATCTAACTTACCAAGTGGAAATTTACAATAATCGGTAATACCTACAAGATAGTTTCCCAATCCCAATTCAAAAAGACTTTCCGTCAAGGATGGAATAAGCGAAACAACCCTCTGTGGGGTATATGGGAGGCTAGTAATATCCATACCACCAATTTCAATCAATTAAACCACCTCCATAGACAGAATTCTATTTCAACAAGTCAAGTGTAGCAGCCGTCATTAAGGCTGTTCCATAAATCAATGCCTGCTCATCAAAATCAAATTTTGGGTGGTGATGAGAGTAATCTAGTCCTATTTCAGAATTAGATGAACCAACAAAAATAAAACAACCTGGTATTTTTTCCAGAACAAAAGCCATATCTTCCGATCCCATTGTGCGATCGTTCATATCTAAAACTAAATCAGGGATGACTTGAGTAACAAGATCCTGTACCTTCTGACATATAATAACATCGTTTATCACTGCTGGCGTGATCGATTTAAGATCAAGGTCAACCTCACAACCAAATGATTCTGCTGTTGATTCTACAATTTTTGTAAATCTATCCAGGACCATCTTACGCGTTTGCGGATCAAAGGTTCGAATTGTCCCCTGTAATTCAACACGCGAAGGGATGACGTTAAATGTATCCCCTCCTCGAACCACCGTAACACTAACTACGGCTGTATCTTGAGGGTCAACATTTCGAGAGACAATCCCCTGAACAGACGTAATCAAGTTGGCTGCTGCTAAGATAGGATCAATAGTTAAATGAGGCGCAGCACCATGACCACCCTTCCCAATAAGTTTTATAACAAATGTCTCAGAAGCTGCCATCACTGAGCCAGAGGTGATTCCAAACCATCCAACTGGTTTATCATTCCAAAGATGCATAGCCAACGCATAATCTACACTTGGGTTCTCCAGAACCCCTTCTTTTACCATTTGCTCAGCTCCACCTAAACCTTCTTCGGCTGGTTGAAACATGAATTTTACACTTCCATGGATTTGGTCGCGATTAGCTGTTAATAATTTTGCAACTGTTAGCCCAATCGCAGTATGCCCATCATGACCACAGGCATGCATTACACCAGGATTAGAAGAGACATAATCAACCTCATTCTCCTCTTGAATTGGCAGAGCATCCATATCGAATCTAATTAAGACAACCGGTCCTGGATGAGCTCCTTCAAGCATTGCGATCACGCCCGTTTTTGCGATCCCGGTTGTTACGTCCAAACCAAGTGATTTCAGCTCTTCTGCTACTATTTTAGAAGTTCGTTCTTCTTGAAAACCTAACTCTGGATGTCGATGAAAATCTCGCCTTTTCTCCTGAGTATAATCAAATAATTTTTCAGCTTCAGATAAATATTGATTCACAACCTAATCCTTTCTTACTAAAATATGTATATAACGCTCAATCAAAAACAATACGTCGGAATCTTTCTTCATAGCGTGGATCTTCAAGCGTACTATTCTTCGTATGTCTTCTCCGCATTCGCTCTTGAAAAGAAATCGGATTACCAATTTGACTTTTATGCTCTAACAAGGCTTTCATCTTGATCTTCCAATAATCTGAAACATCGATAGTAAAATTAGGTTCAAGCGCTAAAGAAACCCAAACCTCCTTGGGTGAATGTGGTTTCAATCCTTCATCAGATATCAACTCCGGAAAAAACATTGGATTACCTGCGGCTGGAAACACTGCATCGAGAACTACTTGACCAGCTGCTCGATGATCGGGATGATTGATACGATTATCTCCGATATAAAGTAATTTAGGATCACAAGTAATGATAATATCAGGTTTTTCTTCCCGAATGATACGAGTAATATCTTTGCGCAAGTTAATATCTGGAACTAAGTAACCATCTGGATAATTGAGAAAACGAATCTGACCTACGCCAAGTTCAGCCGCGGCGGCTTTTTGTTCTTTCAATCTAATATCACATAATTTTCTTGGATCTACCGCAGGATCATTCCAACCTTTATCGCCACAAGTCAATAAACAATATGCTACTTTATGCCCTTCCAAGATCCATTTCGCGATCGTTCCGCCGCAAAAGAACTCAGGATCATCAGGGTGAGCTAGAATGACCAAGATTTTTTGATGTTCCCGCCAGGTTCTTTGCATATTTACTTTTTCCGATGATTTCTTTGAGATGGTCTTCTTCTGCTGAATCTTCTTTTACTGGTTTCTTTCGGCTTTTCCTGAGCTTGTACATTATCTTTAATTTGATCTTGTTTATCAGAAAACGTCTGCTTTTCTTCTTGATGTTTTTTATCCTCGTTCTGAAAATCTCTCAATTCAGCTAAAGAAACCTCAACTGTTTTCCCTGATTCAAGTAAGACTGACACAGATTGTTTCAATGGAATCAAGTCAATAACACGACCTTGACCATGAGATGTATTCACTTGATCTTTTCGCTTTGGTAGTTCTTTCCTCAATTCGAGATATTGTTCATACTCATAGTCCAAACAACAGCGCAGACGACCACACATACCCGTGATCTCTGACGGTGTAAGCGATATACCTTGTTCTTTTGCCATCCGTATGGAAATGGGGTTAAATTCAGTAAGGAATTTCGAACAACAACGTTCCCCCATACCACATGCCCCCATACCTCCAATTACTTTAGCGACATCTCTTGGACCTATCTGCCGCATCCCAATACGTGTTCTTGGGTATAAACGTTTCATTGCTTGTTGTAATTTTTGGAGGTCTACTTTTTCTTCTGCTTCCGTATTATACAGAATAGATAATCGTTTCCCATCAAAAGTGTATTCAGCATCAACTATCTTCACACCAAGGATCTTCAATTCAACCATCTTGGTGCGAAAGTTTACAACGGCTTCTTTTTCCTTCTTTTTCCACAACTGACGTAATACCAAATCACGTGCAGTAGCAATCCGTTTTATGGTTTTCCACGATCCATCAGTAGGAGGAGGAGGATTTTTAATTATTTGCATGACCTCACCCAACTGACACCCTCTGCTTGTATCTACAACCACAAAATCACCAACTTTAACCTGCTGATGATCACCAGCATCAAAGTGATATGTTTTTCCTATTTCTTGAAAGCGAATACCAATAATTGTTGGTTCCATAGATAAAAATTATAACGTAGGAAGTTGAAATCGTGAAGCGGCTATCCTTATGTAGAATTAATGGATAAATAAAACAGCGCCTTAACAATACCTAGCGCTGTTTTTCTCAAAATTCTCTATCGGTTTTAATCTTCTATGCTAATCGACAGATCTTGTTTTTGCTGAACGGCTGCCATACTAGTTTTGGCTGCTACTTTTCCAGCAAGATCAAATAACGCTTTTGCCACTGCCGATTCTGGTTTTTCCACTACAACGGGTTTTCCTGTATCGCCTCCTTGGCGAACTGCTGGATCCATTGGGATGCTACCGATAAATGGAACTTCAGCTTCTCTGGCTAGTTTTTCACCACCTCCCGTTCCAAATACATCAACACGAGAACCATCCGGTAATTCCAAATAACTCATATTTTCAATGACACCGAAAACCTCAACTTCTAAATGGCGGAACATCTCCAAACCACGACGAGCGTCATCTAATGATACTTGCTGAGGTAAGGTTACGATAATACCACCACTAAGGGGCAAAGATTGTGCTAAACTGAGAGCCGCATCACCTGTCCCGGGAGGTAAATCGATAATCAAGTAATCCAATTCACCCCATGTTACATCAGTTAGAAACTGCCTAATCGCGGTATGTAACATTGGTCCTCGCCAGATTAACGGTTGATCGGGTTTTACGAGAAATCCAATCGACATTAACTTCACCCCATAAGCCTCAGCAGGGATTAATTTTTCTCCAGCAACTGGCGGTAAAGATCCAACTCCCATCATCGTGGGAATATTTGGACCGTAAATATCAGCATCCAGTAAACCAACGCGAGCTCCGCTTTTCGCTAATACGACCGCAAGATTTACCGCTACTGTACTTTTCCCAACACCACCCTTTCCAGATGCTACCGCAATCGCATTGCGAATCGGCAACTCGAGTAAACCGCGTGTTCTACCATCGCTGGGTACATCAGCATCCAATTTTGCCTCTACCTTTTCTATACCGAGTAAATCCCTAACTGCTTTTTCAGCAGAGGATTTTATCTCATTCTTTAAGGGACAAGCAGGAGTGGTTAAGACGATAGTAAATTTCACTATATCACCTTCAATCTGTATATCTTTGATCATATTTAAGGTGACAAGGTCCTTATGTAGTTCGGGTTCTTGAACAGTCCTTAAGGCATTCAGAACTGCTTTTTCTGTAATTTCATTCCTTTTTGACATTTCTTTCCTTTCAAATTATGCTTCCTTTTTCTTTCGTGCTGCTCTTGCTGCAGCAGCTTCTTGTTTTGCTGTTTCCTCTAATTGATTATTCACTGGACGGATGCTAGCATAATAAGAAACTGGTTTCAAAAGCTTCTCTTTATCATAGATATTATTTTCCATACGATCATAAACGGATAATTCATAATCATGATCCATTTTTATAGCATCAAATGGACAAAATTCGGCACAAAGACCACAGTTCATACACATATCCACATCGATAAAAAAATCTTTAGGTTCTGGAACTGGTCGCCCCGTATTTGGATCAGAAGAGCGCACAATCCAAATACACTGTGAAGGACAAACCTTGGAACAGATTCCACAAGATGTACAACGGATCTTTCTACTTCCCTCTTCATCCTCATCATACACTAAAAAAGGTATGAAACGAAACTCTTCTGGGACTGGCATTTTCTCGTAAGGGTATTGAACTGTAAAAATCCCTCTAGCATCTT
Source organism: uncultured Anaerolineaceae bacterium (assembly GCA_964547225.1). Classification (GTDB taxonomy): domain Bacteria; phylum Chloroflexota; class Anaerolineae; order Anaerolineales; family UBA4823; genus CAZJMV01. The sequence continues at coordinate 54,109 of CAZJMV010000212.1, forward strand.
TGCTTGCGCGATGAGCCAGACCAGCCTCTGAATAATAACGTTTCTCACGTTTGAATAACCAAACTAAATCATCTAAATAGGTATCGGCAAAGCGTTTTAAAGTAACACCTAATCCTTTTACTATACCCATTCCATCCATTATTCACACTCCAATCAATCCACTATCGATCTGTTTCTCCAAGGACTATATCAATAGAACCAAGGATTGCTACTAAGTCAGCTACTTTGTTTCCAACACTCATCGTTTCATATGCAGTTAAATTGATAAACGATGGAGCACGAACATGATAACGCCAAGGATTTGGACTGCCATTGGATACAACATAGAAACCCAATTCACCTTTAGGTCCTTCTACACGTCCGTAAGCTTCTCCTGCAGGAACGCGTGCTTGATATTGCGGTTTCCCAGTCTGGATTGGTCCACCTGGAAGATCTCTAATCGCTTGTTGAAGAATACGTACACTTTGTCGCATTTCATCAATCCGAACCAAATAACGATCATAAGCATCGCCATGATAACGAACAGCAATATCAAAATCAAAACGATCATAGATGCTATAAGGATCTGCCCTGCGAACATCATAAGGAACACCGGATGCCCTCAACACTGGTCCACAAGTTGAGTATGCAATAGCTTGTTTAGGAGTTAGAACACCTACACCTTGGGTCCTTAAGGCAACGATTTCATTATTCGTCAAGTACATATCAATTTCATCGATACGCCGTGGCAGCCGATCGAATGCAAGATCGTGAATTTTTTCAAAAATACCCTCGGGTAAATCTCTAGCTACACCTCCAAACCGAAAATAATTACACATCATTCGCGAACCAGCCACTGCTTCAAAAACATCCAAGATCAATTCACGCTCTTCCAATGCATATAGCATGGGCGTAAAGTAAGCTCCAAGATCATTTAATAATGATCCTATTGCGAATAAGTGATTGGTTATCCTGGTTAATTCAGCCATAATAACACGAAGATATTCAGCGCGTTCAGGTGGTTTCGTACCCATCAATTTTTCGACCGCTAAGGCGTACCCGAAATTATTGCTCATCGATGATAAATAATCTAAACGGTCTGTGAAAGGCATATTCTGGAGAAAAGTATTCCGCTCCCCAATTTTTTCATGATTACGATGGAGATACCCCATAACGGGTCGAAGAGCAGCTACCGATTCACCATTCAAGGCAACGACAACACGGAAAACACCATGTGTCGAAGGATGCTGTGGTCCCATATTGACCACTACAATATCTGTATCTAATCCGGAATCAGTATCGAGCCTGACATCTTTAAGCAAACTTTCATAAACCGAACGATCATTATCGGGTTCATAAGTTTTCGGATCAAACCCTTCCGGATAAGAGACATTCTTATGATACGGATTTTTTTTCTCGGATCTAGAGACTTGTCCATCAGGCCAACGTGAATTAAATGGCTTCGCTTCACTTTCAAAGTAAGCTTCATGCCAATCCTTCCGCAAAGGATACCCGTAAAATCCCTCCCACATTAGAATTCTACGTAAGTCTGGATGACCATTGAACTTAATCCCTAGCAAATCCCAAACTTCTCGTTCCTGAAAATCTGCCCCCGGGTAAATGGACACCAAAGATGGCACAACAGAATTTTCGCGCGGTGTTTGAGTTTTGAATACTAGTCCTCTGCCACCAATTGACCTATATGCATGGTATACGACCTCCATATTCCCATCAGGGAGATTATCGACTCCCGTCACCGAAGAAAGATAATCATAGCCATAATCATCACGAATTGATTTCGCCACTTCAATTAGGTGATCTGCTTTGATAAAATAACCTTCATATCCTTCTCGACCATCAAGTGAGACATAATCAGGAAATCTGGAAACAATATCCACCTTTTCTATTTGATCAACCGTAACGGAATTTTTCAATTCATTCATCAATCATCTCTCCTAGATCTTACGCTTGCTCTTCAGAAAAATTGGTTTCTGAGTTTGAGGATTCCCCTTGCTCTATCATTCTTCTCTGTATCTCATCAAAATCGCGAGGATCCATCAGATCAGGACCTAATATTGGTACAGGGATTTCGTCGCTAGCATTTTTATCATACCACCGGACATTCTTAATGGATTGATGATCAATTCTCTTTTGAAGAGATATCAAACCATGTAACAAAGCCTGAGGTGTTGGAGGACAACCAGGGACATAAACATCAACAGGTATAAATTTATCAATTCCAGAGACCACATTATAGCCATCCTTGAACGGTCCTCCGCCTGAAGCACAAGCCCCCATTGCTAAGACATATTTTGGCTCTGGCATTTGATTATATAGGCGAACAACTTGTGGCGCCATCTTTTTAGTAACAGTACCAGAGACAATCATAAGATCTGCTTGCCGAGGACTAGGGCGCATGACCTCCATACCAAAACGGGAAAAATCATAGCGACTAGCGGCTGTGCATATCATCTCAATTGCACAACAGGCAAGCCCAAACATCATTGGCCAAAGAGACCAACGTCTACTCCAATTATAGATTTTATCAAGGGTGGTTATGTGAATATTATTTTCTAACTCTGGCGGGATGTCATACTTCGTTAGATTTAGGTTTTCTTTTTTCATTTCATTCATTCGTTAATTGAACCTCCTCGCTCTATTATTATGATGTGAGTTATAAAAAACGTTCATAATAAATCAAATAACTCGAACAAAAAAATATGGATGCCGGTATATTAAAAAAAATCCGAGATTAATGCGTGGCGACAATTATACCGTCTTTTTTCAATAGGTCAACCCAACAATTAAGTAAATATATATTTTCTTAATTGGTGTTGTGGGTTATAATAAACGCATGAAAACTTCTCGTCAACAGATTCTTGATCTCATTAGAACACATCAATTATTGACCGTTCCTGATATAAGCAAAGTGCTTCATATGACAAAGGCTAACGTCAGACATCACCTATCAATCCTCGAAGAACGCGGTGAAATTGAGGCGATAGGCGTTCGACCTCAAATAGGAAAGGGCAGACCAGCCATTTTATACAGCTTGTCTCAAAAAGCAAAGGGGGACAATTATGAGCATCTCTGTCATACATTACTAGATTTATTATTCTCTTCAGAGGAAGGGGAGACCGATAGAATTCTAGAACAAGTTGTCAATCGAATGGTTGAAAAAGTTCAAGAAGATATGGATAAACCGATGCCACTCACCCAACGTCTTTTTGAAATCATTGCTTACCTAAACCGTAATCATTATATGGCACGCTGGGAAGCACACCATGAAGCTCCTATTATTATTTTCGAAAACTGCCCATACCGAAATATTCTCGACGCTCACCCTGAATTATGTAAAATAGACCAATTGATCTTGAAAAAACTTACAATGTCTCAGATCCATCAAATAAGTAAGTTTTCAAAGGACAAGCGTGGTATCCTTCAGTGTCGTTTTTTAATAAAAATATAAGATGTAACAAAGGAAATTCTAAATACTATCCATAATAATTTCTCCAGAATCAAAATTTGCATGTTAAAAAACTACAAATTTCGCATATAATATATACACTAACATTAACTCCAATCCTTACAAAACGCTAACAATCAATCAGGTATATCGTAAATAATGAACAAATTAAGATAAATTTAGTGTAAAATATTATTAGAAATTTCTAAGAGCAAGGTTCTATCTGTCCAATAAAGATACAATTTAAGCTTTTTCAGATTATTAGTTTTTTCGGAGGAGAAATCATGAGCAACACAATCGAGAAAGAAAATAAAATAGAAATTTCACGCACAATCCTGATCATCAGTCTGATTTTTATACTTACGCTTTCTTTATCAGGATGCAATTTTATTGCGGAAGAGAAAGATGAAGACCTCGAGAAAACACAAGATGCGCTCGAGTTACAGCAGACAATTATGGCTCAGCAAGCCACAATCGATGCACAAAATTCTCAGGCAACATCTCAATCCGAACAACCCGTGGACTTTGAAGCCACTGAAGCCGCAGTTCAACAACCATCCGTAGATATCGAAGCCACCCAATTAGCCCTTGCTGCACAACAAACTGCAGCAGCACAACAACAAATACAAGCTACTCAACCGCCTCCACCCACGCAACCACCCCTTCAAGAACCGACAGTCGCTTCTCAAGATTTTACTGAAATGATGAAATCTGCTTCCATATTACTTTACGAAGACATGGTTGAGATTCCAGCAGAATATCGCTATGTAAAACGAACGCTAGATACAATGGGTTTACGGTATAAGGACGACGGGAATGCTATGGGATGGCTTAAATCCGACTTACTCGGTGGCTCTCCCGCAGGTGGACCCTGGGATCTTGTTATTATCGCAGCGGAATTTCGCGAACAAGTATCTGGTGAATACTTTGATTACCTTAATGACATATTAAACCAAGGAACCTCCGTCATCGTCGAAGCTTGGTATCTAGACCAAGTTTCTGAGGGGAAAGTTAGTACGATACTGACTAAATGTGGCGTCCAAGTATATCCATACTTCCCTGCTACAGGTAGCGTCAACGACGTAATCGTTTGGCCACTACCTGGAATGTCATCACACCCACTTCTGTCACAACCAAATGGCGGATTACGCTTCACGAAAGCACGAGACACCTGGTTGTGGACTTTCGACTTGGGCGATCACACCGCTTACACCGGTCGCGGAGACGCCCAAATTCTGATGGGAACCGACGCCCAAGATGGAAATAAAGATGGAGTACTCACCGTTTGCATGGGCGGGCAATTTACATTGATGACATTTAGTAGCCACTCCTTCCCATATGATATCATGTATCCTCTTTGGGAAAATATGATCTATAATGCCTTAAAGATTCGTCTAACTGGTAGTTATTAGATATGAGGAAAAATATAGAGAGGGCTAAGAATATCCCTCTCTATACAGAATTATATGGTATTTATAACGAAAGAGAGAGATCAACACTTCAAGAAAACGCAAAAATTATCTTCTCGGTTTTTTAGCATCATTGTATTAGCATTTTTCGTGTTTTCCCTATTACAATTAAGTTGTGTTCTTTCATCGTTAATCCCAAGCGATGTTGATAGCACAACAACAATTTTAAGTTTAAACCAAACCAGTATTGCAAATACAGTTACTCAACGAATAATTACCGCTTCGACCTTGACACCATCTACTCCGCTTACTACAACCATCTCACCAACCGCACCGATTTCTTCAGAAACCATTTCACCTGTAACTTCAACAACTCCAACTCCTGATCTTTCAGAAACAGATGATTTGATTTCCAGAATGAAATCTGCCAACATACTCCTTTATGAAGATATGGTCGAGAATAGAGATGCAAGACGCTATATCAGAGATACACTTGATAGAATGGAACTTCCGTACACAGATATTGGCAGCGCTGATGGATGGTTAAAAACCAGCATAATTGGTGGTGTACCGGGTGGTGGTGAATGGGATCTAATCATTATCGCTTCAGAAGCGAAAATGGGGATTTCAGGAGAATTCTTTCAATATATCAATAACGCCTTAGATAAGGACATATCCGTTATTCTAGAAATAGGGTATCTTGATCAAATAGCCAATGGGGTTGCAAATGAAGTTCTCGAACGCTGTGGTGTTGCCTTTCAAAGTGATTGGAGAAATATCCACCCTTCAAGAATGGTAATGTTTCCTTTAGGAACCACGCATCCAATTTTAAATGAACCTAATAGCGGACTTTCTTTCACGAAAGTAACTGAATATTGGTGGGATCCTTCTGGTGAAAATGTATATGATATTGGCGATCGAATGCAATTAACCTTCAACGGTGATGCTATTTTATTACTAGGCACATCAGCAATTGACAAAAACAAAAATGGTACATTAACAAACTGCATCAATAACCGTCTTACACTACAGACCTTTTCTTCCCACCAAATTGCATATGAAACTATGCAGCTTTTATGGGAAAATTATATCTATAACGCGTTAAAGATCCGCATCCTTGGTAGCTATTAATAAATCGGTTTCTGAATTCTCGGGAGTTGTTTACACGTGGAGGTAGAATATGAAAGAGAAAGAAAAGAAAAATGGAATTCATTTTCTTGCGCTACTCGTCTCACTGATAATATTTCTATTTATATTGATCGCTTGTAGCGAAGGTTCGACCAATAATAATTCAGCTAAGCAGACCGAGCTACGAGAAACTGAGCTAGAAATCCACGTTGAACAAACTTTACGCTCTCAAGGCGGGGGTAGCGCTCAAAGCACAACAACAATGACCTCAAATCAATCTCCAGCACAACAGCCAACCAATACAGAAAAAGCAGAACCTACGGAAGATATCAACGCGACTCAAGCCGCGAGTGCAGCCACCGACGCAGCTTTAAATACTCAGAATGCGATGGAAGAATTTGCACAAACCCCTGTCGGATTGAGTGAAGAAGCGCTTCAAGAAAAGATGAAAAAAGCAAATATTCTGCTCTACGAAGATATGGTTGCCAATCTGGATACAAACCGCTATGTGAAAGAAACTCTAGATAAAATGGGTTTGACTTATAAAGATGACGGAAATGCATCCGGTTGGTTAAAATCAGACCTAAATAGCGGTGCGCCAAATGGTCAACCTTGGGACTTAGTTATCGTTGCCAATGAATCAAAAGCGAATATTTCTGGAGAGTTTTTTGAATATGTTATGGATGCACTTGACGCGGGTTCTTCTGTGATCATGGAAGTCTGGTACTTAGACGATACCTTTTCCGGAACAGCTAGTACACTACTTGAACGATGTGGTATCGCCTTCGGAGCAGATTGGGTGAGAATACCCCCTACTCGTATGATCATGTTTCCACTGGATTCCTCTCACCCTGTTTTACAAGAACCTAATTCTGGATTAGGGTTTACCGATGTCACCAGTTATTGGTGGGATGATTCCGGTGCGATCGATTATGATATTGGAGATCTCGTTAAATTAACTGGATCCGGAGACGCAGATTTACTTCTAGGGACAAAAGCGACTGAAAAATCCACACATGCTACGTTAACCGTTTGTATGGATGGACAATTAACGCTCCAAACATTTTCGTCACACCAGTTAACGTTTAAGACTATGGAACCTTTATGGGAGAACTATATCTATAATGCATTAAAATACCGCTTTGAAAATAATTAATATATTGTTTCCTAAATTTTTTTCCCCGAAAGGGGATTTTTTTATCAAACTAACTCTCTAAAACTGAAACAATGGCTTGAAAAACAGTAAAATAATCTCAATCAATTTAGGAATCAAGACAAATAGAAAAAAGGTAATAATGAACATCGGACATTTTTTAGGAGGAGTAGGTGCTTGTATCTATGACCCTCAAATAAAAAAATATCTAATCTTACTCAGATCTGAACATAGGGATTTTGGAGCTAACCAATGGGAATGTTTAACCGGCAGAGTCAACCAAGGTGAGAGTTTCTCACAAGCTTTGCATCGCGAAGTGTATGAGGAAATTAAATGTAAAATCAAAATCGATTTTATCATAGGGACAACTCATTTTTTCAGGGGAAGTGAAAACCCCAAGAATGAATTATTAGGTGTAATCTACTCCTGTTCAATTTTAGACAAACAAATCCCAAAACTAGGAAAGGAACATTCCGCTCTCCGTTGGGTTAGCGCTAACGAGGCATACGATATTCTTCCCAAAGGCAATTGGCTTTACAATGCAATTCAAAAAGCTGAAATGATAAGATCTCAAATAACTACTGAATTACTTGAATATTTTCAAGTTGAAGGTTTTGAAATCTGAAACTTTCTCGATCAAGTATATAAAAATTAACTAATCTCGTTAATTCTTTATAGATTAAAACCATCAAGAATAGAATAGGAAAACAATACTCAAATGGTAAAGAAAAGCAAGAAAAGCGCTTTTATCTTAAGTTGTTCGATCGTTTTCTCATTTGTTCTGACAAGTGCTTTCCTTAATTTATTATTGCCTTATTTAATGACAGGTAAACCAACCGTTATTATCCAGAAACCCCAAGATTTATCGACACCCGCTGAGATTCTTTCTTTAGTATTCCTGCTAATAATCATCATTGGAGGATTGATTACTATTGGTACTTACTGGCTATATAAATTCTTTGGAGAGAATTATTTCGGTACAAGGAGTCTTCTTCGTTGGATTTTCTTTGGGATCTTATTTGCAATATTTACGAAATCCCCAGATTGGATATTTAGTGAAAATCTAGCAACAATCAAGAACCTAGTCCGGTTAGCTGGTGTATTCGCAGCGTTCTTTCTTTCAAGAATAGCTTTTCCACTAGAAAAGTAAATTTTAATTAGGTAACCAGAAAACTAGAATTTCTCAAATTTATCAATACTCTGTAAATTTTTTAAATCTCTGTAGCTTTGACGCCAACGAAAGCAGAGGCTAAGAACGTACAAAAAAATCGTACCTAGTATTACAGAAAATCCAGCTATAAAATAGACGGTTGTCTCCGCTGGTTGTTGAGCTATTAATGCCATAGCCATCATTCTCCTTTATCGTAAAGTCTCATCTTCAATTGAATGATCTTCTCCTGAAGAATTCCCAGTCGAACACGATGCCACAACAGATCTAGGTAAATAAAAGAAAAGGAAACCAAACTAAAGAAAAAAACAAATTGCATACTAGCTGTCATATCAAAACTACCTGTTGCTCCAGGTTGATTAGACCCAATAATTACTGGGTGAATTGTTCTATAAAGTCTCGCTGAAAAAAAAGTAAGCGGGACACTTACAAATCCAATAATTGCATACACAGCCCCAAAACGTGCCATCTTATCAGGATCATCAATTCCAGATCTTAGCATCAGATATGCAGCATACACGAAGATCATAATGGTTGTTGTAGTTAATCTAGGGTCCCAAGTCCACCAAGTATTCCAAATCGGTCGCGCCCAAATTGAACCAGAAACAACTGCAATAATTGAGAATACGAGACCAATTTCAACAGACGATAAACCAATCGTATCCCACTTAATCTCTTCACGGGATAAATATAGGATGCCAACAACAGCAGCCACTATAAAACTTAACATACCGACCCAAGCAGAAGCAACATGAAAATAAAAAACTTTCTGAACATTTCCCATAATCGCCTCAATGGGTGCAAAGAAAAAAACCAATCCAGTCGCGATGAACAATAAGGTTATAGTAACAACATCAAGAATTTCTAATAATTTCGGTTTCGGTACCAAAATTGCCTCCTTCACTGATGAGAATTGAAACATAAAAACGCTTTCGAGTGTTTTATTCTTGAACAATAAAATCAAATACCATATATGCAACCGCGAAGAAAACAATATCATAAACAATCAAGAGATTCAAATATGGCATCACTTCTACCATCTCGGTTCCTGCCAGAAAAGCCCTGCTGGCTCGCACAGCAGCAATAAAAATCGGTATAGAAACAGGAAACAATAGGATCGGTAAGAGAATATCTCGAGTACGTGTTTGAACAATCATACTAGATAATAAGGTTCCAACAATAATATACCCCAATGATCCTAACAAAACCACAAAGATAAATCCTTGATGGAAAAGATTAGTGCCATACAAGACACTAAAAATCGGTAGAACGATTAACTCAACGACAGTCATAAAAATAAAATTTCCAAACGCCTTTCCAAAAAAAATCGCACTCCGATCAACCGGCGCCATCAACAAACCATCCAAACAAGCACGATCTTTTTCCATAGCCATTGAGCGATTCATACCCAATGTCCCAGCAAAAGCGAATGTCACCCATAACACACCCGAGGCTGTATTTGTGCGCGTTGCAGCATCCAATTCAAAGGCAAAATTAAAGATCAGTACAACCAGCAAAGCAAAAACTAGCATCGCAGATAGCATTTCTCGACTGCGCAACTCCATTATCATATCTTTCCATACTACTGCAATGAGTACTCTTAGATAGCTGAGCTTAGATATTAAAATATGATCTTTTTTAGAAAACTGATTTTTATTGTGAAAACCCATCACTATCCTGCTTCAAGTGTTTGTCTATAGAAATGGAGTAATTGATCAGGCTCGAGTTCTGCTCTTGTTGTAGAAGCAACTATCTTTCCACGCGCCAAAATGTCAAAACGCCACGCTAATCTTGCAGAACGAGCTAGATCATGGGAAGTCATCACAAGTGTGCGTCCTTGCGAAGCAACATCGAGCAAGACTTGGTCTAACATTTCACATGCCTCTTGGTCGAGACCTGTATGGGGTTCATCTAACAATAAAACACTTGGATCATGCAGAATTGCTCTCCCAATCGCTAGTCTTTGTTGCATACCCCTTGAATAAGTGCGTATAATATCTTGAGCTCGCTGTTCCAATCCCACTATGCTCAAGACCTCCTCGATCCGATGTTGAATATTCTCGATCGCATACATGCGACCAAAAAACTTCAGATTTTCGATCGCGGATAAATCACCATATAATAATGGTTGGTGAGAAACCACACCCATTAATTTCCGCACTGATGTAGATTGTGAAGGTAATCTATATCCAGATATCTTTACCTCCCCACTCTCTGGTCGTGATAAAGTAGAAAGGATTCTGAGTAAGGTTGTTTTTCCAGCGCCATTTGGTCCCAATATAGCAACAAATTCTCCTTGGTCTACGTAAAAGTCCAATTCCCGTAGAACACGTTTATATCCGAATCTTTTCACTAATCTTTTTGTTTCAATCATAGAAATAGTAATAGTGGAGGGACAATTATTTTATTCACCCTTTCCAATATAATGGTACCATCATCCAAAGGCTTTTATCCTTCTTCCTGAGACTTGTCTGAAACATCCAACATCTTTGCTAAACGGTTCTTTAATTCAAAACGTCTTTCTATATAAGCATCTTTTGGTAAATTTCCCTGTTTATAGAGATCATCTAACGTGAGGATAGCATCCATGAGTGATTCAGTGCTTTCAACATTTAATTGATCAAGTAGATCATTTTCTTTGATGATATTATTATATTTAACTGGTTGTCTCCTCTTGAAGAACCAAACACCAACAATCATCAGAGCAATCACTAATGTACCCAAACCAAATAGTAGATCACTGCTGAATTGGCTATTCACTATCGGTATTTTTAGCGATGCGCGACCAGATACCTCAAGGCTCAATTTTTCTCCTCTTTCAAGACTTTCCCCGTTATACATATGATAAAGTAATCCTTGCACATCGCGTGTGCCTACATCTTCAATACCTTTTCCTTCAACTAGGATGCCTTCTGGCACCAAAATTACAATAGCATCCGTATTCAAGACCATTGAGCTAATAAAATCGATTTTATGATCAAAGGGAAGTTGATATGAAAACATGACCTGGTGTTGACCAACTCCAGGTCGAACTGGTAAATAATCCCCAAATCCATCCTCCGTCAATGTATAACGTCCTCCTATAGTTCCATCTTGAAATTCAAGATTCGTTATACCTTCAGGTAAAGTAAATTTAATGGCGGGTTTTTCCTTCGAGGCTGATACAAGTGTTTTATTACTGGAATTTGAAATCACATAAAGTTCCACAACTTTAAGAACATCTTGATCTTCTGTACTTATCGTTTCAAAAAAATAGTGCAAGCGATCAACGGACAAGGCAGATACATCTGTCGTAGTCTCATAGATTTCGATCAATAATTCTTCAACAAAATTATCCTGATTGACTACAACGATATCTGAACCGAAAATCGCTCCTTCATATTCTATAGAAGCTAAAAACGCCCTACCATCAATCATTTCAATGTCTTGAAATTCAAAACCTCCCATATCATCTAACGTTACTGTATCAGTAATAACCAATTGCATATGATCAAACGCGTGCAATGTGATCATCTCTCCAACCGGAAGCATCCCTCCCGAAAGATTTTCTACTACACCAGATATGGTAGCAATATTTGGATCCTCTTGATCGGAAAATTTTACTGTTGGGGTTACTTTTGATTCAGCAATATCTTCTGAAGTGATTTCTATATCAGGCGTAGCTTTTGCAGTTTCATTTTCCAAATAAAAACTGAGTGATCTTACATAATCAGCTACAGCCCAACGATCATCTTCAGATATTTTGTCGTTAAAACCCGACATATAGGGAGAAATACCTTCAGATATAACTTGATATATATTACTCTGTGAAATCGAAGACATAAATTCTTGATCACGAAAATCAGGCATTTTGGTATTATCTAAGTTATCCACCTGAGATCCATCCCCACGACCATCTTCACCATGACACTCAATACAATAGTTATTGTAATTCTCTTTAGCAAATATGATCTTTTCAGGTGTGGTAGCTAATTGATATACATATGCAATAACATCCCATCTTTGTCGATCTGTCAGGTCTGAAAAGGGAGGCATATACTTTTCCAGATGACCTTCTTCAAGCAATAAATACCAATCTCTTGGAATCGCATTTCTCACAAACTCCGGATCACTGATGGGTGGAACTGAAACCGGTAAATCAGCAGATCGTTCACCATCACCCAGACCAAAATAACCATGACAACTGATACAATTATCTTCGTAAACCACTTTACCATTCGACGGGTTGGGTGGAACAAGTGGATAAAGAATATCAGCAACTTCTACACTCGGTATACTAGGAATGGGTGTGGCAACAAAATCTTGTGGGGGTTTAATATCTTGTGCTAACGAAAAACTACAAGCTGAGATGGTTGCAGTAAGCAATAAAAAAAATAGAGCTCTAATCGTTTTTGAGCTTAGTTTGCTAATGATGTATTGTATGTTTTGCATATAATTGCCTAAATTAATTAATTGATTTTTTCCCCGCATTTTGGACAAAATATATCGGATTTTCTCACAGAATTGCCGCACCTTGGACAAAAACCCATACCCTTTTCATTATGAGTTCTTCGCCTTTCAGCGAGTAATACTTCTATATCATCGTCTGGATCTACAATAGATTCTGAATGTCGCTTTTCTTGATAAACATCTTCTCCAATAGGATCTGCCTCGCCTATCTCAGATTCACCAATAGATAGTTCAGGAATTGTCTCCCTTGGGTTTACTTCATCTAGCTTTTGTAATACCTCAGCGCCTTGCGTTAAGAGACTTTCACGTTGTTGCGAATAATCCTGCTCATATATCTTTCCGACTGCATAATCAAAATCAAGCTCCTGTAATGAAACGAGAATGCGATCACTTTTTGCCATCAAAGTGGAACGTTCATGATCTTGTGGCAATATGGAAGGATCATGTCTCGTTTTGGATTCATCCTCTAAGATCGGACGAGCCACAAATAATCCTACTAGTAATAATAAAGCGAGAAAGAAGAAAATAGCGCCTATGTCCATTGATATTTATTCCTTTAGCAATGGTTCAATTGCCATCCTGATCTCATCAACCGAAACAAATGGACTAAGTTTTACATAGGCAAGATTTCCAGAACGATCAATAATATAAGTCTCAGGCACACCAGTAATTCGATAGGCTTGAGAAATACGTGTCCCCAAATCAGGACCATTTGGATAAGAAATCCCAAAACGTTTTAAGTAAGATAATGATTTATCTTCGGTATCTGTCCAGGCAACACCTAAAAATACTATATCTTCTCTATCTCCATAGAATTGCCAAGCATTCTCTAAATCAATGGCTTCTTGTTCACAAGGTTTACACCAAGAAGCCCAGAAATTTAGAATAACTACCTTACCACGCAACTCTGATAAAGTGAATTCTTGTCCTTCAAAACTCACCAATGAGAAATCTGGAGCTTTCTTGCCAATACGGACAGGACCATCCTGAGTGCGAAGCAAACCAAGAAAAACCAATGCGAGGAGTGAAATCAATCCACCCCAGACTAGAATACGTCCGAAAAATGAATGTCCTTTGGTTTGATTGGTTGTCAGAGATTCATTTTCTTCTGTTACTATCATTTGCACTCCTACAAATTTCTAAGTTTATCTTCAATTCGTTTAAAATATTCTTCATCTTCGAATGAGGAATCCTTTTTTTTACTCTCAAGGTCAATTTGGTTGGATGAATACTTAGAAGTTTTCATTCCTTGAATTACCCGGATGAGAAAGAATACCCCTACAACAAACGCAATAGGAGGAACCAAATAAATCAACCAATTGAATCCCTCTGTTGGTGGTTCAGCTAAAACTCGGTACCCATACTGATCTACAAAGTAATCCATGATTTCCTGTTCAGACCAATCTTCGGAGAGTTTTAAACGGATTAATTCCCGCCATTCATTACAGGCTTGCGTAGGACAAACATCTAAGGGAGTATTTTCGCAAACCGGGCAATACATTTTTCGGGCAATTGCATTGACTTCATCATCACTAGGGGTATTCGGTTCATGATCTTGGGCTAGTGCAATTGAATTAATACTTAGAAAAATAATAACCAAACTTATGAGAATTATGATACGTTGCATGGATTGTGTACTCTTTATCATTTCACACACTAACACCTGCATAGGTTTGTCTAGATTTCACTCTTTTGACTTTAGGCTCTTTATTAGGCCAAGCCGCGATAAATGTACCAATAATAAATACAAACGAACCAGTCCATAACCAGTTCACCAATGGATTACGATAGATCTTAAAGGTTGCTCCTTCCGTAGAAATGGGTAACCAATCTATGAGAACAATATATAAATCATCTTCCCATGTGCTTCTTAGACCTGGGATAGTCATTGGTTGCTGCGCTTCATAGAAGTAATCACGTCGGGGAAATAACTCATCCACAAAATTGTTATTATGATAGACATCAACGACAGCCCTAGCAATGTTCCGTCCATCATTCGTATCAAAGATCGCTAAGGATTCATAAGTAACTTTGTAATCACCTAAAGTAATGCTTTCACCCTGTCGTATCGTTCCTTGGGTCTCCGTCTGAAAGATTTCAATTCCAATGATCCCCACAGCCATCAAAACGACACCCAAATGGATTATATAACCACCATAACGCCTGCGATTGCGACTTACCAAATGGATCAATGCGACAATAAATGATTCACCAGAAGTTTTCCTTCGTGCTAAAGCACCTCTCCAGAACTCATAAATAGTCACAGAGAGAATAAATGTAGATAACCAAAATCCTAAGATAGCAGCAAAATTTCTGATTCCTAAAGCGAGTGGAGCTAAAACACCAATTACAGAAAAAACCAATGGTTTCCAAATTACCTTCCCTAAAGTTTTCGCTGTAGAATACCGCCATGCAGCAAGAGGCGCAATTCCCATTAGCAGCAGTAGCCCAGCAAATAACGGACCAGTAGCACGTTCGTAGAAAGGAGGACCAACAGTTACTTTCTGTCCTGTGAATATCTCGGAGATCAAGGGGAAAATTACTCCCCAAAAACAAACCACTAAAATACTTATAAACAGGAGATTATTGAGTAAAAATAACGCTTCTCTTGAAAACATCGTTGTCAAATTGGCTTCAGATTTTAGAGAATCCCATCGGTTCATTAACAATGCAAGTGAAGCTGAAAAAGTAACCCCAATAAACACAAAGAATAAAGGACCGATCGCGCTTTGTGCAAAAGCGTGCACCGAGGATAACACACCGGAGCGAGTAAGAAAAGTTCCAAAGATCACTAAACTATAGGTAAGCACTATGAGAACCATATTCCAACGTTTCAACATACCACGTTTTTCTTGGATCATCACGGAGTGCAAGAAAGCAGTGCCAGTTAACCAGGGCATGAATGCAGCTATTTCAACTGGATCCCAGCCCCAATAACCACCCCATCCAAGAACATCATAAGCCCAACGACCTCCTAAAACAAGACCCAAGGAAAGGAATAACCATGCTACCAAGGTCCACTTGCGAGTGATTCTGATCCATCGATCATCTGTTCGGTTTGTTATCAATGCGGAAATTGCAAAGGCATAAGGTATCACAAAAGAAACAAAACCAAGATATTGCATGGGAGGATGAATGATCATTCCTGGATGTCTTAACAAAGGATTTAAACCGTAGCCATTGTTTGGACGGAATAATTGACCGCCTTCAGGTTGAAACATCGAGGTAAAAATCTCTCCATTTGGCAAACTCCAAAACCTTGTAAAGGGATTTTCAAAAAAAATGATTAAGATCAGGAAAAAAATTAAGTTAAATAAAGAAACTGCAATAACCCAAGGTAAAAATTCGCGATCACGGTCCCACTTCCGTAAGGTAACAGCCGTCATAAAGGCTGCCAAGAGCCAAGTCCAAAACAATAACGACCCGGCTTGTCCACCCCAAAATGAGGTGATCCGTAAATAAAGTGGCATACTACTACTCGTAACCGAATGAACAAACTCATACTCAAAACTACCGGTTACAAGCAAATTCAACAAACTTACCGCAGAAATAGTTAAAAGCGGGAAAGTTAATAACATCGATAAACGAGCGCTTTCTATCCAAGCAGCCAGCTTTTTCTTTACCCCATAAACGGCTGCAAATAATCCGTATATTGAAAGAAAAAATGTAACGACTAGTGAGCCATAACCTAGAGTTGCGATCATCTGCTTTGCTTTATCTTTCTACCTGTTCAGGCACAGCTTCATCGTATTTTGTGGGGCATTTCATGAGGACTTCATCAGCATAAAATACACCATCGTCCTTTAATCGACCAGTTACAATTGCCTGCGCTTCATCACGTAAAAGGTCTGGCTTAGGACCGTTGTAAACAATGTTCACCGTAGAGTTTTTAGGGCTACTTACCGCTTCATGTAACACTTTCGCAAGCCCACCGAGCTGTTCAATCTCATCATTATTCCCAGGAATATGAGCAATCGTGAATGACAATTGTAAATTGTGTTGATCATATTCAATTGAATTTCCAATTACCGCGCCAGATATCCGCAAGTCTTTTTCTAGAACACTTTGGTCTTTTGAATTTAATTCATCAATGGTCAAAAAGTATTGTGCGTTTGCTTGTGTTGAAGATACAATTAAATAGAATACCGCAGCAATAATCAATAACCCGCCAACGATAAATTTTATATTACTCGTAGAACCAGAGTTTTCTTCCTTTGAATAATCAACTGTCATTTTGGCAGCCTCCAAGCACGATAATACAACTGGCATTGATCATCCCAATCAAAGCCTTGTGTGAAATTCTGTCATAATTTGATTAATAGAACCTGAGATAGTATAAATAAAACCATGAGAATGTAACTGTAAAAGAATCATATAATTAATCAGTAAAAATATTTCCCATAATCCCAGGTGACCAATCCGGAGGAACAACTAAACCAGACAACGTTACATTCCAACAATTAATCACTAAACCCATAACTATAAAAGCTAAGCTTGCCATCAAGAGAGAATTATTCCTCCTAAATGCTGGAACCATTATTATCAACGCTGGAATAATTCCCCCAAATACTACCTCTAACCACCAAAATGTTTGGGTATAAGGTGTAGCAGCCTGAAGACGAGCAAGGGCACTGGCTGTACCGTGGGTATGACTATAATATTAAGTTGCTGCCCAATCCCAAATTTTCAGATATAGATACGCCAACAAAGTATAACCAGCAAATCGAGCGACTGTTCTTTGGAGATCCAAAGAGATTAATGTCTTGTTTATTAATCGACTTTTCATCATTGTTGCCAATAATGTTAGCGACCCCACCAGCAACAGCAGATAAAATAAACATCACAGGTAAGGACGGCTTAAACCATATTGCCCTGCCAGTAAGTACGCCATAGATTGCACCGAGTGAAGATTGACGTAACATCGATAACCCTAACCCTAGAACAGCCATAATGGGTGTTAAATTTTGTAATTGATGAGCAAACGATCTAAGTTTTAGCCAAGGGTCGAAAAATGAATGCTCAAGTATGATTGGTAGGAATTCGACCACAGGAATTGTAGAATAAAGAATAATGCACAGGTTATTTCCTATAAAACCGAATGAACATTCCAATAAACTAAGGGATGCCAAAACCTATCCGGTCTACCAATATCCATTGCTAAAGCTAGCATTGCTGATGAATAGCCAATAAAACCCACGAACACGGCTGCTCTGGCAAGAGGTTCAAACCGTTTTACTCAAAACAGATATACGATCGCGGAAAAAGTAAATGCACCGGCGCCAAGACCAATCGCTGATAGATCATGCGTAATCCATAATCCCCATGGAACCCTATCTAATAAATTCGTAATAACTAAACCATTTATCAAGACTTACGCTTTTTATTTTTTCAGTTCAGTTCCACAAGATCGACAAAACCGATCTCCAAACGAAGCTCTCTTACCACACCGATGACAATAAATAAATTCATCTTCTTCAATATCATCAACCTTTCTTTGCAATTGTATCTTTTCTTGATGATCCTTGGTCTTAAATTTTATTGGCTTCTGTCCCGATCGCCAATACCAAATTCCTCCTCCAACTAATAATGCAATCCCCAACAACCCTAAGAAATACGGTAATGCTGTATTAATACTCATTTTTCCAGAAACTTTACCATCTAAGGGTTCAGAAGGCTCAATCGGTAGGTTTTCAAAACTTAGAACTTCATTGTCTTTTAGATAATCAATCGAAATTTGGAATTGTTGATCTTCCACCAATGAACCAACTTCGATATGATAATAATTTAGACCATCTGTACCAACTTCTTGATTAGTTAATTCGGGTATGATTTCCATCTTAGATGCACCAGCGGGTTGTTGAACCTCAATGTTTAGGGCATCGACCTCATAATCACCCATCCAGGTATACTCATAATGTCTAAGATTTCCATCTATTATCAAGTCTGGATCATAATACTCAATTTGCAAATCGGGAGTAGTTGCTTGAAAGACAATCCAATTCCAATCTCCTTGCAACTCTTGAGTAAAGGGAATATTGATCAATGTCCTATCAGGCTGTTGTCCAGCAACAGCATTTGGTTGTCCTGCATTTGAAGGTATACGGAACCGCACCTCAAATGGTAAGCTCACCGTTGGTTTAAGAGTCATACGATATATTACCAACATAGAAGGCTGATCAAATTCTGGCCACAAATCGATCTCAATATGGGAAAATGCGATCGATTTCTGCGCTCTCCCTACTGATGTATTTGTTAACAATAAAAGAAATAGTATGGCTATTAAGAAGACAATATTATTATTTTTTCTGACTCTTTCATTCAACATCAAGCCCTTCCTATTGAAGCTCTGATTTGTTGCGCTAGGTCACCAAACAAAGAAGTATAACATACAGAAACATCTCTCGGTCTTGGAAAAGGAACCTCTAATTTATAAATGATTCGACCAGGTCTCTGGCTAAACACAAAGACTCTGTCTGCCAAATAAAGCGCTTCGGTAATCGAATGAGTTACCATCACAACCGTCTTTCTCTTTGCAGACCAAATGCGAAGCAACTCAGTCCCCATTCGATCACGTGTAATCGCATCTAAAGCTCCAAAAGGTTCATCCAATAAAAGCATATCCGGATCATGAACCAATGCACGTGCAATTGCCACTCGTTGTGCCATTCCTCCAGATAAATCACGTGGTAAGACATTCTCAAACCCTGATAGACCTACCAGTTCGACTAATTCGACTGCCCTTTCTTTTGTTCGATTACTTTTCAAACCAGCCAACTGAAGAGGCAAGATAATATTATCAAGGACGGTTCGCCAGGGCATCAAGTTTGCATCTTGAAAAACAAAACCAATATCACCTCTTGGTCCTCGCACTGGTTGACCCAGAAAATCCACACTTCCTTCCGTAGCTGGAAGAAGACCTGCAAGAATTCGAAGTAATGTGCTTTTTCCACTTCCTGAGGGACCTAATACACATACGAACTCTTGTGAGTAAACCGAAAAAGAAACATGATCCAACGCTCTTAATCCCCCATTCCCATTCGGGAATACTGCACTTAAACTACGAACATTGATCACGGTATCTTTCTTTTTTTGATTCATAAAAACCTTGCGATTATCTCATCTAGTGTACTAAGGAGTGATAAATTGATTCGTATATGCGCTTTCAATATCTAACGGTTCCGAAAGCATCTCCATATCGAGCAGCACTGCTTGCATATTTTCCCAAGCATCTTGATCCGAGATACCCAATTGTTCTGTATCCCAGAACTCGATTGTACGTTCCAGTACCTCGCGTTGGACCTGTTCATTCACCGAATCCAACCCTTCAACATACTGCTTACAAATTTCAAAAGCCTCATCCGGATCAGCTAATGTCGCCTCAATTCCCTTCATCGTTGCGCTTACCATTCTACTTATTAATTCAGGATCATCTTGGATTGTTTTTTCGTTGGTAATCAACCCATTTGAGGCTAAATGCACATAATCTGCTACTTTAATAACATCCACCGACAAATCTTGAGACTCCAACTGGACCGGTTCATTATTGACATAGATAACACCGCTCTGAATTTGCCCCGCTAATAATGCTTCAACTTGATTGTAGCCAATCGATTCAAGCGTTACATCCGATTCTTCTAAATCAGCCGAATTCAATAACGCTCTAAAACCGATATAGCTTGCCCCATATAATCCAGGGATACCAATCGTTTTTCCTTTTAAATCAGATGGATTAGTGATATTTTCATCTTTCAGAGACACCATCCCAACAGGATAATCATGCCACCAAGCCATAACATAAACTATCGGAATTCCTTGAGCTCGTGCTAATAACACTTGTTCACCAGAGACTACTGCAAATCTCAATTCGTCTGCCCCAACCAAAGCAACGCCATCTGTCTCCGGGCTATAATCAAACTCAATTTCAAGACCTTCTTCTTGATAGAAACCCCTTGCTGAAGCGACATAAAAAGGTGCATATTGCACATTAGGAATATATCCCATGGGAAGACGGATTTTTGTGATAGCCTGTTCAGTCGATTGAGATATATCTGTCGAAGATGCGCGATTGCAAGCAGTTAATACAATAATCTGGAACACAATGATTACACCTAAAATAATTTTCTTATTCATCGAAATCTCCTAAAGTTTTTTATTATTATTGGGTTGTTCACGCCAAGATAAAAAACGAATTTCAAGCAAAACAACAATGCCATAAAGTGACATTGCCATGATAATTAACGATAATACTGCAACAAACACTAAAGCAGTATCATATTGACCACGCGCACGATTGATCACAAATCCCAATCCATTATCCGCACCCACAAATTCACCAACTACAGCTCCGATTACCGAGAGCGTGGCGCCAATTCTCAGTCCACCAAAAAACACTGGCAACGAAGCCGGCAATTCCAGATAACGGAAAGTTTGCCAGGGTGAAGCCAGAAGCGAACGCATAAGATCCTTCAAATCTTCAGGGACCGATCGAATTCCTACAATCGTATTTACTAGTACCGGAAAGAATACAATCAAAGCACATATTAATATTTTTGAGAAATAGCCGGGTCCAAACCAAATTACTAAGAGGGGTGCAATTGCAACAATTGGAATTGATTGACTAGCTACTACATATGGAGACAGTATTCGTTCAATAACAGTCGATTTCGCTAAGATATACCCAAAAAATGAAGCAATGCTCACCCCAATAAACAATCCTGCCAAAACCTCTCCTAAGGTAATTAAAGAATGATGAAATAGGCTGCCATCAAACAAGACCTGCCATAAACGTGCCCACACCAATCCAGGTGAAGGAAGAATGAACACCGGAAAATCACCAATAGAAACAACAACTTCCCAAATAAGAATCCCAATAACGAGTGAAACGGGTACAAGCACCGCTTGACGAGTAAGCAACCAATTCGATATACGTCCTTCAGATGAATATTTTCGAGATTTTGTCATAAAAACAAACCTGCCCAGAAATTGAAACCCCGGGGCAGGTATCTAATCTATATATTATGGATCACATATGTATTAACGAAATACAAATGGAACGACTCATTACCTTCTTCCATCCGGACTATACCGTCGGCTCCGGAATCACACCGGATCTGCAATAATCAATTATCGCTCGCGGGCTTTACCGCCGGTCGGGAATCTGTATCATCAATTTTTCAAACTTGATCATACTTTTACCCTGCCCCGAAGGTTTATTTTCTTATCTTGAACGATAAAATTATAACTCTCTAAACCTAGATGGTCAATATGATTAAAATCATAATACAATAGCACTAATGTTTCGAATAAAAAAAAATTACCTTTTTAGGCGTAATAATTGCAACATAATAGTCTATGATCATAATAAATCTGATCATGGATTATAAATCGATCAACCAAATTTATTCATGGAACAAAGTTAAATATATAGGCGTCAAAGATATATGTCTCTTCAAAGACGAAAACCTAATGAAAGGAATGAGGCACCCGTTGTGCAAAGGACTTCCGAGTCAACGACAACGGTAATCCGTCTTTCACAAAGACGAGTCAAAAACAATCCTTCTTCCTTCGTAATTTGGATGATTATTTCAGTCTTAATACTTGGCACTTTCGTTTTATTACTCGGCGGGATATTAAGTTATTATGCTTATTATCAAGGTTCATCTCGTGTAATTCCGGGTGTATATATTGGGCAAACTAATATTGGTGGGATGACTAAAGAGGATGCAATAGATTTTCTTAAAAAGCATTGGGATACTGAAACAAATATTGAAATAAGTGATGGATTTGAATCAAAAATATTCATGGCAAATGAACTTGGATATTCTATCGACGCCGAAGCATCCGTCAAAAAAGCACTCAATATTGCACATGGTCAATCTATGCTAGCAGAACTTGTCCAAATGTTTGTCAGTATCAAAGATGAACAACGAATTGCACCAGTGATCTATTTTGATAAGGAAATAGCTAATCAAAGATTGGAACAAATGACCGAAATTTTTTTCAGAGAACCTATCGATGCCAATATTAAAGTAGAAGAAGATCAGATCATCACCTTACCGAGTGAATTGGGATATGCCATCAACGTTCAAGAAACACTGAAAATGATGGAGAATGAGTACCCAACCATACTGACGTCAGGAAAGATCCAGATTATTCCTCAACCAATCGCTCCTCAAATTACTGATGTAACCCCCGTGTTGGAAGAAGCCCAAGATTTCCTAACCACACCAATCCAATTGAAAATATATGATGCCATCACAAATGAATATTTCGATATCACTGTAGCTGAAGAAAAGATCATTAATTGGCTGATCGTTGAAGCAGGAGAAAATGGTCCACAAATCACTTTTGATGAATACAAAGTGGCTGCTGATCTCACTGAAATGAGTGAAGAATTAGGTGGTTGGCGCTATCTTAGGGGAGAACTCTTTGCCAGTGAACTGGCTCAGTCTGTAAGGGAAAGAAAACCATTACCCATTATTATCGCTAGCCACACCTCAACAAACTACACCACAAAACCAGGCGACACTTTATTAAAATTAGGCTGGAATAACGGTATGCCAATGTGGAAAATCCTAGAAGCCAATCCCGATCTCGATCCAGATAATATATTAACAGGGATAAATCTGACTATCCCGTCTAAAGACGAAATGTTGCCACTCCCCGTTATTCCAAATAAAAGAATTATCATCAACATCAGCAATCAACGTCTTTTGACCTATCAAGATGGACAAAAAATCGGACAGCATGTTATTAGTACTGGTATCGACCGCTCTCCTACTCAACCTGGCATCTTTCAAGTGCAGTCTCACGAGAAAAACGCATATGCTTCTGTATGGGATCTTTATATGCCCAATTTCCTAGGCATATATGAATCGTGGCCAGGTTTCATGAACGGAATCCATGGTTTACCAGTCCTTTCGAACGGGCAACGATTATGGGCAAATATACTTGGAAGTCCAGCTTCCTATGGTTGTATCATTGTTGATCTTGAAACTTCAGATTGGTTATATGAATGGGCTGAAGATGGTATTGTTGTAGAAATTCGAGAGTAATTGCCTTTTTTCCCTAGTACGTCTATACTATATACGGAACTAATACTTGAATTGTTACGTCTTTTCTTAGTGAATATGATCATGGTGTATATTTATATTTATATTTATATAATCGTGTACTAGATAAAACCAATTCGATTTTATTTCCAGATTAGTATATTTGCCAGAGGTAAAAATGGAGACTATCCAAAAGACTCGTAAATCCAACCAACACAAAATATCAAGAATCATTGTGATGATTATCATATTATCCTTGATTCTTAATGCTTGTAAATTCTCTCCTTTCAATTTGCTAGATTCAAACACCTCATCTACCGAAGAAACGCACCTATCACCCAAAGTCACGCCCTCCCCAACAATCATGGATAGTGGACTAGCAATAGTTGATGACGGTTCACCGATTGCACCTCAGGTTATTGAATTCCAACCACAAGGTGGCAGCGAATTATCTTTAGACGGAAAAATTCAATTCACCTTTGACCAAGAAATGGATCAAGGAACAACTGAAAGTGCTATTGATATAATTAACCAGGATGGTGAAAAGGTTGTTGGACACGCTACGTGGGTCAATACAAGAACAGTCCAATTCCAACCAATGGATCAACTCAAACCTGGTACGATCTATTATGCTAATTTAAGCACCTCAGCCAAAAGTGTTCAAGGGCTTCAAATTAAAGAGCCGTTTTCGTTTCAATTTTCATCTGTAGGAGATTTAGAAATCAGCCAAGTGTTTCCAGCCAATGAAGCACAGGACATTGAAAGTAACGCGATCATCACAGTGATTTTCAATCGCCCTATTGTACCTCTTGTCATTCTTGAAGAAAAGGAAGGACTACCTGATCCATTAGTTTTTTCTCCTCAAATCAAGGGTACGGGAGAATGGATCAACACTTCGGTTTATGCCTTTCAACCAGACCCACCTTTACATAGTGGCGAGACCTATACAGTAAGTATCTCGGCTGGTCTTGAAGATGCGAGCGGGGAATCATTTCTGGTAGAAGATTATAGTTGGCAGTTTACTACAGCCTATCCTGCGATCGACACTTTCGAAATATCCAGCGGTCGTGCAAATCCTCCGAACAATTATGAAAATGTTCTCCTGGACGAATTCTTTGAATTACGTTTTTTGCAAGCGATGGATTCAATCAGCACCGAAAACGCGTTGTCTATAAAAACTGAAACGGGCGAAGAATTAAATCTAAGGACTTTGTGGAACAAAGATTCAAAACAACTTATCATCACACCCACACACCGTCTGGATCTAGATACAACCTATTCGTTCAACCTTAGTACTGATGCTCAGGCAGCTTCTGGAGGCAATCTGGTCGATGGGTTAAAGTGGAACTTCACAACAATACCTCTGCCTAAAGTTTTATACACTCGACCTGGTCATCAGCAATATCAAGATAGTTTCTCCAGGGACTTCACGATCAAATTTGCATCTCCCATGCGAATCGATACGGTCAAAGAACGCGTCGTTATTTCACCTGAACCTGAACAGGAAATTAACTGGTGGTATAACGAATGGGACTGGAGCCTATCGGGATTTTTCTTAGAACCGTCCACAACTTATGAGATCCGTTTCTTAGCAGGCATGGAAGATATCTACGGAAATAAATCCCAAGATGAGCAATATGTCGAATTTACAACACCCGCAAGACCTCCATTTGCAAGCTTATTAATGCCATATCAACCCGCCATCATGCGCGCTGACAATCCAGAAGAATCGCATGTCTTTTACTCATCTTATCGGAACATTAGCAGCATCAATTACCAATTATATCGCCTGCCGCAAAAAACATTTTTCTCGTTCCTGACAGGTGACAAGAACAGCTATGAATATGAACCTCCGGAAACAAATTTGATCTGGGAGGTCGATGAACAAAGTCGGGCTGATTTGAATGAATACATCGTCACGAGTTATCAACTAACGAATGAAAAAGGAGAAGCACTTGAACCAGGTTTTTATTTCTTGGGGTTGAAGTCTCCCCAACTTTACGGCGATCGACCTTTCAATGATCGTCGTCTAATCATCGTTGCAAACGCTAATCTGACCTTTAAGACATCTGATAAAGACAGCTTAATCTGGGTAACAGATTTGGAAAGCGGAGAACCGATAGAAGATGTTCGATTATCCGTATTTTCCCAAGAGTCATTAGGAATCCCTTGGCGAGCAACCTCTGATGAAAAAGGGATGGCGTATTTAGATTTCCGGAAATTAGGCTACGGTCAAATACTTCCTGCTGAAAAGACCGCTAAGACTAATCATGGAGCTTTGTTTATGGAACCACAAAAACCCTTATCTGGCTCCGGAAGGCACGAATATTACGCCCTTGCAGATGATGGAAGTGTGTTTGGATTCGCTTCAAGCGATTGGGGTTCAGGAATCGCTTTAGGAGATTATGGCATTTGGGTCGATTACTATTCAACGCCTAAAGAAGCTGTCGCTTATGTCTACACTGAAAGACCTATTTATCGACCAGGACAACCGGTATATTTTAAAGGTATCGTGCGTGTGGACAACGACCTAGATTATGAAATGCCATTCCTTGATGAAGTGAAAATCGTAATCGAAAACTATCAAGAGGTCGTTTATGAAGACACCATCAGTTTATCTACATATGGTAGCTTTGATGGAAAATATATCTTAGATACAGAAACAACGTTGGGCTATTACACTTTATATGTTTATCCACCAGAATCCGATGAATTAATTGGATCAATCAGTTTTAATGTCGCTGAGTATAGAAAACCTGAATTCCAAGTACATGTGGATGCAAAACCAAACAACTTGCTCAAAGGGGAAGAATTCATAGCCGAAGTGCAAGCTGATTATTATTCTGGAGGTGGTGTTTCAGATGCAACCGTTGAGTGGTCACTGGAATCCAATCCATTTACCTTTACAGCTCCCGACGAGTTCTCTAATTACAATTTCTCGGATTATGAGGCAGACCTTTATCAATACGAAGAGGACAACGAATATAGCAGCAAGATCATCGCAGAGGGTCAAGGAACAACAGATGCCAATGGAAAATTTTTAGAGAATCTATTGATTGATCTAAGTGAGTATAAATCAAGTCGCCAACTTGTCTTTGAAGCTTCAATTACTGATATTTCAAAAAATACAGTCAGTGGGCGAACAGAAATCATTGCTCACCAAAGCTCTGTCTACCCTGGCATTCGTCCCCAAAATTATATTGGGGAACAAGACGAGGAACAGACCTTTGAAATCGTTACCTTAGATTGGAATGGAGAACCAATCAGTAACCAAATAGTTGATGTTGATATCGTCGAGAGACGCTGGTACAGCGTTCAAGAGCAAGATGCTACTGGAAAAGTTACCTGGACTTCCAGTGTAGAGGAAATCCCAGTGATCGAATTCGAGGATCTTCAAACTAACTCGAGAGGAGAAACTGAGGTAAGCTTTACACCTGAACAAGGTGGCATCTATCGTGCCAGAGTAATCGCGCCAGACGATAAGAATAATCTAGGGAAGGCATCCGCTTTTCTTTGGGTCGCCGGAACCCACTATATTCCCTGGCGACAAACCAATGATCGCGGTTTCGATTTAGTTACCGATAAAAAGAACTACAAGCCCGGAGAGGTTGCTGAAGTATTAATCGCATCTCCTTTTCAAGGTCAAGCACAAGCATTGGTTACTGTAGAACGCGGTCGAATTCGGTATCAGGATGTTATTAAAATCACAAGCAATAGCACCATCGTTGAAGTACCGATCAGTGAAGACATGTCTCCAAACGCTTATATCTCAGTGGTTGTGATCAAAGGAGTCGATGAAACCAATCCACGCCCTAGTTTTAAAATGGGGATGGCAGAAATCGGAGTCGATCGCTTAGAACGCATCATCAATCTAGAAATTGAAGCAGATCCTCTGGAAGCGAGTCCTGGAGAACAAGTAATATTTACCGTTAAAACGAGCAACTATGAAGGTCAACCCATTCGTTCGGAGGTATCCATGAGCCTCAGTGACTTGGCAACTCTCTCCCTATTACCCCCAAACTCTCAACCTATTGATGATTTCTTCTTTAATGAGCGAGATTTAGGGGTAAGGACTTCTGTGCCAATCGCGTTAAGCATCGACGATTACAATGCAGAAATTCAAGAGAGTGAAGTGGATGGAGGCGGAATGGGTGGTGGCGGCGGCAAGGGTGGTGGTGAACTTGGTGTCATAGAAGTAAGAGAAGACTTTCCAGATACTGCTTTCTGGGATGCCTATATTGAAACTAATCAGGAAGGCGAAGCCACGGTATCGATTACCTTACCTGACAACCTGACAACCTGGCGAATGGATGCCCGTGCGATCACCAAAGAAACATTAGCCGGACAAACAACCTTCGATATTGTTAGCTCAAAACCTTTGCTAATCCGCCCACAAACACCACGTTTCTTTGTGGTGAATGACCATGTGCGAATAGGTGCAGCTGTTCAAAACAATACAAAACAAGACTTAGAGACACAGGTGAGTCTAGAATCCTCAGGGATCACTTTACTTGATGATCAAACACAGAATGTTACGGTACCAGCAGGTGGACAAAAATATATTTCCTGGAACATCGCCGTTAACATGGATGCAGAACGGGTAGATTTAATCTTCCAGGTTGAAGGTGAAGAATACCAAGATGCTAGCCGCCCGCCTTTGGGCATATTGTCAGATCATGGCATTCCTGTATATCGTTATGAAGTACATGAAACCGTGGGCACCTCTGGAATGATGACAGAGGAAGGCACAACTGTTGAATCAATCAGACTCCCCGAAACAATGGAAGTGATAAGTGGCGACTTAACTTTGAGCGTTTCTCCATCGCTAGCTGCTGGAATGACCGACGGATTAGATTATCTGGAACACTATCCTTACGAATGTGTAGAACAAACCATTTCAAGATTTCTACCAAACGTTCTGAGCTCAAAGGCGCTCAAATCTGCTGGAATAAGCAATCCAGATCTAGAAGATGCTTTGGTTGTTCAGGTAGACACAGCCCTCCAAAGAATATACAACTGGCAAAACGCCGATGGAGGCTGGGGATGGTGGAGTGGACAAGAGAGCAACCCATTCAATACCGCCTATGCCGTATTAGGCTTAGTAGAAGCCCAATTAGCTGATTATCAAGTTAATACAGCAGTCATTGAACGCGGAATAGCATATTTACAAACCCAAATAAAACCTATTGATGAACTTGCAAACCCGAGCGATTCGAATAGACAAGCTTTCCTCTTATACGTTCTGGCGCGCAGTAATGAGCCCAATAATAGCGCGACCGTTCAGCTTTATGACCAACGACAACGGATGGCAATTTATGGACGCGCTTTCCTTGCCAATACACTATATTTAATCGATCCCGAAGACTCACGTATTGATACACTACTTTCAGATTTCACCAATAAAGCAATCATCTCTGCAACTGGTAGTCATTGGGTAGAAGAGAGCCAAGACCGATGGAATTGGAATACCGATACGCGCACAACAGCAATAGTTTTGAGCGCCTTGAGTATGATCGACGCAGACAACCCACTCAATGCAAATGCTGTACGATGGTTGATGAGCAATCGAAGTCAAGGTCATTGGTATGGTACTCAAGAAACAGCATGGTCTTTGATGGCATTGACCAATTGGATGGTCTCTAGCGGAGAACTCGACGCGGACTATCAATATGCAGTTGCTTTGAATGGAGATCGACTTGGGGGGGGCATTGCAAATTCAGAAACCTTGCGACATTCCCTTGAGCTCAAGATTGATATATCTGAATTGCTTCAAGATGAAATTAATCGGCTAGCTTTTGCGAGAGACGGTGGTGAAGGAAACTTATATTATACAGCATTTATGAATCTCGATTTACCAGTCGAAGAAGTCCAAGCAATTGACCAAGGGATTGTTGTAGCACGAGATTACTATCTACTTGATGACATCGAAACTCCCGTGCAGAATGTCCAACAAGGTGAACTCGTACTTGTTCGATTAACCATCGTTGCCCCGAACACGCTTCATTATGTTGTGATCGATGACCCGCTTCCTGCTGGACTAGAAGCTGTCGATCAAAGTCTTCTCACCAGTCCTCAGAATGTGGAAATCCCACGCAACTACACGATGGAAGATGTCTTCTGGCGTGGTTGGGGGTGGTGGTATTTCACACATACACAAATGTATGACGAACGAGTTGTCCTTTCTAGTAATCGACTACCTGCAGGAACATATGTATACACCTATCTAGCGCGTGCGAGCAGTGTTGGAATCTTCCGAACAATCCCGACTACAGCACAGGAATTTTATTTCCCAGAAGTATATGGTCGAGTTGAAGGGACTTTATTCACAGTGACACCTTAAACACAAAATTTCATTTCCCACTATTTTGAAATCCCTCCAATGATTTTCGAATTGGAGGGATTTATATTAACCAACAAATTCTTTATAAAAATAGGAAAAATAGTAATATTTGAGATATAATTATTACTATCATTTATTAATGGTGTCAAGGAGGTTCAAATGCCACAGTGGCTTTGGTTAATCATCGTTTTACTGATCATCTTGATCGTGTGGTGGGCATTAGCGCGTTCTGCCGAGAAATATGAAGAAGAATTTGTAATTGAACATGATGTTGATTTTGAAAAAGAAGATGATACTGAATTAGAAGATGACGACTTTACTAAGATTGAAGGGATCGGGGTTAAGATCAACCAAATCCTTCACGATTCGGGAATAAAAACTTATCAAACACTATCCCAAACCAATGTCGAAGACTTATATGAAATCCTCGAGCATAATAAACTTGGATTTCGTAATCCAGACACTTGGAGTAAACAAGCGAAGTTAGCAAATGAAGGGTTATGGGACGAATTAAGAAACCTCCAAGAAAAATTAAATAGAGGACGTGAAGGTTAGGGCTCTACTATTTCTGAACAAAGAAAAAGTGGAAGTACCAGTATTTCGGTTGGCTTCAATTAATCACTTGGTTCGTTTGGTTCAACCATAACAGATACAATAGAGCTAGTTAAGCTTTCACCACCCTCAAGTAATGCTTCTACCCAGAAATCATGCTCTCCTTCTTCTAAGATCCACCATGTTTGAAACGGAGGATTATTTACCTTAGCATAGATTTTTCCATTTACAAAGAATTTAATCGATACAAGATCAAGAGAACTAACCGCTTCAACGAGAATCCGCTGACTGTCTTCATTTAACCTGTTTGAGACACGATACACACTGAAAGGAGCTGGGTGGATAATGCTTAATTCTGGTTTATGGTCCTCTTGTACAATTTCCTGAGTCTCTCCAATAGACAGATCACTGAACAAGATTAATCCTTTTCGATGCGCCCATGCTCGCGCTTGAAGTGGTAAATCCAGCATTATTTGTTCTTCTAAATATTCATTGGGTGTATTTTCATCGGCTTGTTTTCCTGTACGAGAATCAATGGAAACTCGCCTATAGAATTTATCATACTCCGTTGGCTGAGTTCCTTCAATAAACCATTCCAACCGTCGATAAGGACAATCTTTCGTGGGTAACAAACCACTAAGAGCACAAACTTCAACCTTCACAAGACCATATGGTTGGGGAAATTCTATCTTTGGGCTTTCTCCAAGCACTGAACGGATAAACTGATGCCAGATAGGGGCTGCACCGGTCAATCCATCAACCTCTCGCATCGGTTCATAATTGGAATTTCCAGCCCATACCCCTACAACTAGATTAGGGGTATAACCAATTGTCCAATTATCATGAAAATTTGATGTTGTTCCAGTTTTAACCGCTGCTGGACGATTCAACCGTAATACACTATTTTCACCAAATCCCATGATACGAGCTGTATTATCACTGAGAATATCGCTAATCAACCAAGCAACCCGTTCATCCAAGACTCTCTTTGATTGAACGTTTGCTTGTTCATAAAGAAGATTACCTGCAGAATCTCGCACATCAATGATCATAATGGGCTCCACAAGATAACCCCCATTCGCGAAAGCGCCATAAGCTGATGTTAATTCCAGCAATAATATCTCACCGCCGCCCAAAGCAAGCGACAAATCATAATCTCGAGGGTCGCCTAAAGTCGAGATTCCGAGTTTTGAAGCAAGCAGAAACAAGCGATCTAATCCAACATGTTCTAGTGTAATTACTGCTGGAATATTTAATGAAGAAGCCAGTGCATCACGAAGCAGAACTGGTCCATGTTCTTTTAGATCATAATTCTGTGGACGATATGCTTTTGCATCATTCGTTATGAAAGATGTATCTACGTCCAATAGCATTGTGGCTGCAGTCCACCCCCCTCCACTATCTTCAGGATCAAGAGCAATCGAATATACAATCGGTTTAAGAGCAGATCCCGGTTGACGAGGTGATATCGCCATATTAATTGCCCCACTATGATCAGGGTCAAAATAATCAGGGCTTCCCACTAACGCTAAGATTCCACCACTATTCGGATCAATAGCCACCAGAGCAGCATTGTTCAAATTATGTCCTAAGCCATCCGGACTTTTCACCATTTCCTCAATTTGACATTTGACCGCTTCATCAGCTTTTCGTTGCCAATCCAGATCTAATGTCGTTTTTATTTCTAAGCCACCAGAAGAAATGATTTCTTCGGAACTAAAAAGGTGATCTAACTGCGTTCGAA
This sequence comes from uncultured Anaerolineaceae bacterium, assembly GCA_964547225.1. Lineage (GTDB taxonomy): Bacteria > Chloroflexota > Anaerolineae > Anaerolineales > UBA4823 > CAZJMV01. Next base: position 86,548 of record CAZJMV010000212.1, read on the forward strand.
CCATCATGACAAAATGAGGCGCTTGCATTGGATAAGGCTCCTCAGTGAACATAAGTTTCTCTCGCGCGGCTTGTTCTCGTTGTTCGAAGGATATATAGCCATCATCTTGCATTAACCCAAGCACAACTTCTTGACGTTGCTTAGATTCATCCGGATTGGTGAAAGGGTTGTATGACGCAGGCGCTTGGGGTAGACCAGCTAATAATGCACATTCTGCTAAATCCAACTCACTGATTGATTTACCAAAAAAGGTCTGCGAAGCTGCTTCTATCCCATAAGCCAAACCCCCATAATAGGTGTGGTTAAGGTACAGAGCCAAAATTTCATCTTTTGAGAATTTTCCAGAAAGCTGCCAAGCTAAAATGATTTCCCGAAATTTCCTGCGTAGACTACGTTCAAATCTTTCTTGCTCTGAAAATAAGAGTGTACGCGCTACTTGCTGAGTTATCGTGCTGCCACCTGCAAGTGTCTCTCCTCCTTGAAGGTTTATCCATGCTGCACGCATGATACCAAACAAGTCAATTCCTGGATGGGAGTAAAAATCTTTATCCTCTGTAGCTAAAGTAGCCCAAATCATCGTTTCAGGGATATCTTCGATTGAAAGCACGACATGTCGTCCACCCTCCATCGGTATAACCTCGTATAATAGCCGACCATAACGATCAACAATCCGAACACTCGGTTGTTGTAACTGATCCGAAATGCTATCTACCGCTGGCAACCCTGGAATCAGCCAGATATAGAAAGTATAAATTCCTATTAATAGGATAATGATTAAGGCTACAATAAAAAGCTTTTTCATTTCAATTTGATTTTATCAAATTTCACATGAATAAAGATACTTATTGATGATCTAAAAAGTCAAAGCGACTCAACTTATTGATTGTTTGACATAATCAATAGGCTTGGAACTTCTATTCACAAAATTCAGATATAATTATAAGAAGAAAATTTACCGGTATGAAATCTAAACTCATTAAGCGAGCGATAAAATGATAGTAATTTATGGATACTATAATAATTCGATCACTAACTCATGAAAACTTGCCATTCGCAGCGAGCCAAACTAAACGAGAAGATTGGGACACCTCAACACAACTGGAATTAAAAACCTTATTTGAATATGATCCATCCGGTTGTTTTATTTCCGAGCTAAATAAAAAACCCGTCGGAATGTGCTTCGGGACAGCCTATGAAAAATTTGGTTATATAGGAGAATTAATAGTCGAGGAAAGTGCACGAGGGAGAGGAATTGGATCAAAGCTAATGCAACGAGCGATTGATAATCTTCGCTCGAGAGGGTTACAGAATATTTATTTAGACGCGGTACAAAAAGCTGTTCCACTTTATGAACGATTAGGGTTTCAGAGTGTATGTTTATCGCTTAGGATGAATGCGGAAATCAATGGGAAAAGACATGAAGGTGTTCGCCCGATGAAAAAAATGGATTTGCCAGCAGTGGAATCCTTGGATAATGAAGTCTTTGGTGACGATCGCAGTTACTTTATTAGACATCGGCTTAAAAAATATCCCCAACTGTGCTACGTCCAATATGAAGGCTCAGAAATTAATGGATTTATTCTCGGCAGGCAAGGCAGAAAGCATATATCAGTCGGACCATGGGTAATAGATCAATCAAATCAATTTCCACAATATTTGATTGAACATCTTGCCTTGAAAACATCAAATAAAAAAATTAATATCGGTATCTTAGAGAATAATAATGTTGCTTTAGCAGAGTTAGAAAAACTAGGTTTCCACAATTCCCCAGATCATTCAGTAAGAATGGTCTTGGGAAATATACCTTTTCCGGGAAAAATCAACCAATCCTACGCGATAGGAGCGCCTTCCAAAGGATAAATTTCCAATGAGTATGCCAAAAACGAAAATAAATCTTTCTGTACCAAAACCATTTTCTCTCGATCGCATCATCCATTCACACGGATGGATACAGTTAGCTCCCTTTAATTACGAAAAAGGAGCTGATCGTTTCTCCTATACAATCAGATTGACATCCGGTGAAGTCTCTACCTTCACAATTAACGAATCAATTTCTGGGATTGACATTACTTTAATTGGCGAACTTTCACCCACTTCTAAAAAAGAATTACTCAAAAAGATTAGTTGGATGTTAGCATTAGACATAGATTTATCTGACTTCTACAAGCTCGCATCCCAAGAACCTAAATTAGCCCATATTCCCAAAAATGCTGCCGGGAGAATACTTAGGTCAGCGACTCTGTTTGAAGATACAGTCAAGACAATTCTTACCACAAATACCAGTTGGTCAGGAACGATCCGCATGGTTAAAGCTTTGGTCGATCAATATGGGGAGTCAAATCCTTCAAACCCAGAACTCCGTGCCTTCCCAACATCATCAGCTCTCGCCAGATTGAGCGAACATGATCTACGCTCTAATGCGCGGTTGGGGTATCGCGCGCCATATATCTTAGAGCTCGCGCAATCGGTTGAATCCAATCAAATAGATCTAGAGTCTTTTACGTGTCGAGCATTTCAAGGTGAAGACATCTATAAATATTTGATCGCCATCAAAGGTATCGGAACATATGCTGCTGCGAGCCTCTCGATTCTTTTAGGAGACTATAAACATTTACCAATCGATTCCTGGGCATTAAAAATGGTTTCTGAAGAATGGTATGGTGGCAAGCCTATCGAAAAAAAAGAGGTTGAAGATGCGTTTGAGATATGGGGACAATGGAAAGGATTGGTTTATTGGTATTGGAATTGGTCAAATCAAGTACAATAAAAACCCTCGGTTTAAATCAAGGTTTCAAAGTCTCTTTTTCTCTGATAAAATAAGCGCGGAAATGATACCCTTATCCTTGCTTTCGTAATCATTTTCAGGAGTAAATATGCAAGTATTTCTTTATTTTGGTCTCTTTATATCCATATTAGCAATATTATTTGCTGTTCAAAACAATGACCCAGTAACGGTATCTTTTATCATTTGGCAATTTTCAGGGTCACTCGCACTGGTCTTATTAATTACAATGGCAGCAGGAGCACTCATCAGCTCTCTGATTTCAGTTCCAAATAATGTTAAAGCAAGATTGACGTCTCGAAATCTGAGAAAGAAAATCGATCAATTAGAGAATACCATCAAAGAATTACATGTAAATATCGAAGAGCAAAAAAGCGAACTTCAAGATAGTTTTGAGACGATAAAACAACTACAGCTTCAACCTATTAAAAAGGAAGCATCAACTTCATCTGCAGAAATAGAGATAAGTGATGACAGTAATTCAGAACCAAATTAACGACTTTTCTCTAGATACTTTTAGTCTTGGAGTAAATTATTGGCCTCGTAAAAAAGCCATGTATTGGTGGTCAAATTTTGACCAGAGTGAGGTTGTTGAGGAATTTGGGATTATCAAAGATATTGGCTTAGATCTTATCCGGATCTTTTTACTGTGGGACGACTGGCAACCATCAGCCAAAACAATCAGTCAAGATTGTCTAAGAAATTTAGAAAAGGTATGTGATATTGCATCCGATTATGAACTATCGTTAGATGTCACCTTCTTCATTGGTCATATGAGTGGACCTTCATGGGTTCCGTCCTGGATGTTGCACAAAGATCAACCAATGCCAGAAGATATAAACCAAGTTATTAGTCAGGGGAGAGTTGAGAACTGTGAGTATGCAAATCCTTTTGTAGATTCAAGGGTTATCCAAGCAGAAGAATTATTCATAAGTGAGGTTGTGACGAACTTCATAGATCATCCTGCCATTAAACTATGGAATTTGGGTAATGAACCTGATCTTTTTGCAAAGCCTTCGAACGCATCAATTGGTAGTGCCTGGACCAATCATATGGTTGATTACATTAGACAAATTGACAAAAAGCATCCAATTACTTTTGGATTACATGTCCCAAATTTAACTGAGGAGAATGGATTTCGGGTAAATGATATTTTCTCCAAGGTTGATATTCCCGCCATTCATGGCTATCCTATGTATGCTGATTGGGCTGATGGTCCACTCGACCCAGATTTTGTACCCTTTTTATGTGCATTAACTTCCGCTTTGTCAGGGAAAGCAACTCTAATGGAAGAATTTGGCGGTCCAACTCAAGCCCCAGGAATTCCATCCGATACTTGGGAATGGAAATCATACGGGAAAATTAAGCAGCAATTTGTTGCTTCCGAAGATGAAATGGCAAATTATGTGGAAGCCGTCTTACCACGTCTGGTTGAAGTAGGCGCGCTAGGAGCAGTCATTTGGTGCTTTGCGGATTACAGCGCTGACTTATATTACCTTCCTCCCTGCGATGAAGCCATACACGAACGCTCTTTTGGCTTAATTCGCAGTGATGGCTCTTTGAAACCGCACGGTATTGCTCTAAGAGACTTTGCAAAAAAACGATCTAAGATCAAACCATTCAGACACAATATTTCAATTAAAGATCATCCAGATTTATATTACAAGAACCCACTACAAAATACAATTGAACTATATCATGATTTTAAACTAAAAATGAGTGAATAAAATGACAGATAATAATATTAAAAACCCAACAGAATATCGCATTAAATACCCACGAAAGTTATTTGAAAGAGGATTTGCACGCACGATTGGACGTATTATACTTCCCATCGCTTTCTCCCTAAATATTCGCGGGAAAGAGCGTTTCCCCAAACGAGGTCCTCTCCTGGTTGTAGGAAACCATACGGCAATTATGGAAACGGTGATGCTTTATACTCTAACTCCTTGGCAAATTGAGATGCTGGGATCAATTGATATTCCTCATGAAAGATTAACCGACTTGATTAGTCGTTTTATTGGTTATATACCCATCAGGCGTGGTCGTATGGAGCGAGAATCAATGGAACAAGCTTTAGATGTTTTACGACAAGATGGTGTAGTAGGTATTTTTCCAGAAGGAGGTATTTGGGAAGCAGGAGGGATGAGCGCCCAGCCTGGTGTATCTTGGTTAAGCTTTCGCTCAGGAGCTCCTGTTTTACCGATCGGTTTTTCAGGTACAATCGGAGCACTTGGAAAAGCGATTAATCTTAAAAGACCTAAGTTGACCATGAATATTGGGAAATTAATACCAGCCGCGCTTCTCCCTAAAGGAAAACCTAGAAAACAATTCTTCGTTGAATATGCAACACAAGTATTAACCGCCATCCGCTCTCTTCTACCTCAAAACGATCCATCGATTCGATCAACGATCCGAGACGAACACTTCGAATTAGACGTAACTGCAAAAGATCAGAACGAACAAATCGTCAACATCCCCGAAGAATTTAAAATTAAGCATGATGTTGCATTGGCAAAAGTATTACACCGACCTGGAATTTTGAAGATATTCAAGAAAAATCTGAAGATGCCAGTTGAATCCTTACAATCTATCAGTGAAAACCATAATCCAGAAAACCTCATTACCCCTCTTAAGCAAATAATGGAATATCTGAAATCAGATAACCCCTATTTGTTTTCTTATCGTTTTGGTCCTAAACAAGGCGAGGAAATGGAGAATGGTCTTAAAGAATTATTAAATCTTTCCGAGTGGGCTAACAAGAATTCCTATTCGCTTGATATTACACCGATTCGTTTTTACTATGATATCGAAAAAGAAGAGAAAGTAAAACAAATCTTCCAGGGAGAATTTGAACATTGGATGTGAAAGGTAATCTTATGATCGATAATATTTATCTTCAGCCAATGCAACCCTATCATGGGTTAGAAAAACATGCACATAGAATCCATCTTCCTAAAAGCAATTTGGAAATCTTCTATTATGATACCGATAGAAATGATCTCCCCAAAATGATCCTTGTCCATGGTCTCGGAGACGATGCGGACACTTGGAGGCATCTTATTGAACCCCTTTCTGAACAATGGCGTGTCATAGCACCCGATCTACCAGGCTATGGGCGAAGTCAAAAACCACCTATTAAATATAGTCTCACATACTTTTCCCAAGTGCTGCTCGAATTGATCAATGAACTCGGCATCAAGCAACCATGTTGGGTAGGCAATTCTCTTGGGGCGATCTTATCCTCCAATATTGCTCTGATTTCTCCTGAACAAGTAAAGTCGCTCGTACTGATTGACGGCGCTATGCTTCAAGCAGAAAAACAGAGTATCAACCTTATGAATATCCTTTTTCTGATCCCAGGTATCGGAAAATGGCTCTATAACCGATTGAGAAATGATCCACAAGCAGCTTATGAGACTTTAAGACCTTTCTACTACGACTTAGATGCATTACCAGATGAAGAGAGAAAATTTCTTAACTACCGTGTCAACCAACGTGTGTGGGATGATCAACAACGAGACGCATATTTATCTACCTTACGGAATATGGTTTTATCTCTCATTGGGCAACAAAATGTTATCCAAGAAAAACTCTCTGAAGTAAGCATCCCCACACTGATCATTTGGGGTGAGGCTGACCAAATATACAGCCTCAAAAATGGGGAATTATTAAATCAGGTTTTGCCAAACTCTGAAATGATCACATTCCCCCAAACGGGACATCTAGTTCAACAAGAAAGACCAGAAAAATTAATCGCTGCCATATTAGATTTCAAGGGAATTGATTATTAATTGAAGGGAAATTAATTATGCAAGCAAAAACAATTAGCGTAGCAACAATACAGATGGAGGTAACACCTGCACCTGTATCCACAAGGTTAGCTCGCGCTGAAAAACTTATCATTTCAGCGGCGCAATCAGGCGCTCAACTGGTTGTACTTCCCGAGCTTTTCAATACGGGATATTCCTTCGATCCATCCCATCACCATTTTGCAGAAGATATATATGGACCAACAGCGAGTTGGATGAAAGCATGCGCTAATCGAAATCAAATCCATATTGCTGGTTCTATGATGCTTCTTGATGGTGATGAAGTTTACAATTCTTTTCTCCTATTCGCGCCAGATGGAAAATATTGGCGATATGACAAAAACTACCCATGGGGTTGGGAAAGAAGTTTCTTCCGTGAAGGCAATCGAATAAACGTTGCCCATACTAATCTCGGTGATATTGGTATGTTAGTTTGTTGGGATACAGCTCACCCAGAATTATGGAGACGTTATGCAGGTCGAGTTGATTTGATGATCATATGCACAAGCGCTCCAGATATCTCTAATCCAACATTCCATCTTCCATCAATTCAAGATCTAACCTTTGATGATATGGGTCCTTTTGCACAAAAGTTAAAGAATAAAGGGAATGAATTATTTGAGAATGTCCTCAAACAACAAATTACCTGGCTGGGAGTTCCAACCATCGTTAGTTCTGCGTTTGGGAAAATACAAACAAATATTCCCAATGGATTTCTTTCTTTTTTTCTCTTTGCAGTACTTAACCCAAAACTATTCAAATATCTTCCTGAAACCAGTCAACTCCAAATGTCATGCAAAGTACTTACAACTGCTAAGATTTTGGACGCTGGAGGCTTTCCATTAGTATTACCGAATGAAGAGAATGAGGAAAACTTTTATATCAGTGAGATTCAAACCAGTAATGAAAAAAAGCAACGTTACGAACCACAACCAAAGACAAAATTAGGCTTACAATCCTACATTTTCTCAGATATCATCTTACCGTGGTTAAGTATCCCCATGTACCGAAAAGGTCTACGACAAAACTGGGGTGAACGAATGGCTCCAATTCAAGCTTCTACTCGAAATTGGACATTCCTGATTTCAATAACCGCATTTTTCGCATTCTTATTAGGGATATTGTTCGGAAAACGAAAGCGGAAATAAATCACGAGAGGCAACTGAAAGAAGTCTATATATGAAAACAATGATTCTGACAAGAGTATGGAATTTTTCTGAAAACCCTGCCCCATTAGAAGAAGCTGACATTCCAATTCCCACACCAATGAAAGGCGAAATCCTCATCAAGGTTCATACATGTGGCGTATGTCATACCGAGTTAGATGAAATTGAAGGCAGGACTCCACCCCCATTTTTCCCTATGGTGCTCGGACACCAAGTCGTAGGAAGCATTGAAGTCTTAGGGAATGGGGCAGATAAATATAAACTCGGCACGCGTGTTGGTATAGCTTGGATCTATTCATCTTGTGGAAAATGCAAGTTCTGTAAGCGGGGATTGGAAAATCTTTGCCCAGAATTCAAAGCTACTGGACGAGATGCTTTTGGCGGATATGCTGAATATATGAAAGTACCACAAGATTTTGCATATCCAATACCAGACGTGTTTTCGGACTCCGAAGCCGCACCGCTACTTTGCGCCGGTGCAATTGGGTACCGATCTTTAAAACTGACTGGTTTAAAAGATGGTCAGAGCTTAGGTCTGACTGGATTTGGCGCCTCAGCTCACATTGTTTTGAAACTCGTGAAGTATCAGTATCCTAATAGTCCAATTTTCGTTTTTAGTCGCAGTGAACCGGAGAGACAATTTGCGCTCGAATTAGGTGCAAAATGGGCTGGCGCTATAGAAGAAACAACCCCACAGGAACTCGATGCGATCATCGACACAACACCCGCATGGAAGCCTGATGTCGAAGCACTACGCAACCTGTCTCCCGGCGGCAGGTTAGTCATCAATGCAATCCGAAAAGAAGCTGGCGATCAAGATTATTTACTGAAGTTGGATTATCCTTTGCATCTATGGATGGAAAAAGAAATCAAAAGCGTTGCCAATATCACCCGTAAAGATGTAGAAGAATTCCTGGAAATCGCTGGAAAAATCCCAATCAAACCAGAGTACCAAGAATATTCTCTCCAGGAAGCCAATCAAGCGCTATTGGAATTAAAAACCAGAAAAATTCGAGGAGCAAAGGTGCTTAGGTTATAAATAGAAACATAGGGGGGAAATATCATTCACAATTATATTTGATCCATTCCATATTAACCTGAAGATTATTAAATAACTTCATCCTCTTTATGCTTGCAAACAAGAATACGGTATACTGTTAATTAAGATGAATAAAAAATCGACTGGTTTTCGAGAGATCGCGCATACTGCAGACTGGGAACTCGAAGTATGGGCTCCTGATTACTTTACCCTACTGGAACAATCATCAATTGGTATGTACAAATTGATGGGGGTATGTTTAGACAAAAATATTACAAATCAGCATTCAATCAAAATACCATGGAGTGACCAAGAGAATACCCTGGTAACCTTCTTATCCGAATTGGTATATATCTGTGAATCAGAAGGATTAGCCTTTTACAAATTTGAATTCTCAGTCAGTAACAATAATCTTATTATCGACCTCCAGGGTTCCCCAATCCTATCCATGGAGAAAGAAATCAAAGCTGTCACTTATCACAATTTGAAAATTGAGACAAGTCTGGACGAACTTAACGTCCATATCGTTTTTGACGTGTGATCACTCTTTTCGATTTATACCTGCGATTTTCTCTTGATGTCTTTTGGGTTGGTTCAGAAGCAGAGGTATTGATATGGTAGCGATAAAAGATTTAGTAAGAATAAACGATTATGAGTGGGAAATTCCAAAATCATTCCGACCCGATATGCGTGTACCGGTTCGGATCTTTGCCACGCGCAAATTATTAAACAGTGTAATGGAAGATAATTCTTTAGAACAGGCTGTCAATGCTTCAACCTTACCAGGTTTGGTCGGACGGGTCCTCGTCATGCCGGATATGCATCAAGGATATGGTTTTCCGATCGGGGGAGTTGCTGCAACAACTTATCCTGATGGTGTGATCTCTCCTGGTGGGATAGGTTATGATATCAATTGTGGTGTGAGACTATTAACCTCTCATATTATCTTTGATGAAGTCCAACAAGATCTCGATGACTTAGTAAGCGCACTAAACCATTATTGCCCAAGTGGAGTAGGAAAGAAGGGACAAATCCATCTAAGCGAAAGGGAAATCAACCAGGTTTGTACCAGAGGCTCAGAATGGGCATTGAAAGCTGGATATGCAACCGAAGCTGATATCCGCCGCACTGAAGATGGAGGGAAAATAGAAGGGGCAGATCCAAGTAAGGTCAGCCCGCGTGCTAAAGAACGCGGAAGACCCCAAATCGGGACATTAGGAGCTGGGAATCACTTTATAGAAGTGGATGTGATCGAAAAAATATTTGATCTAAAAGCAGCACAAATCATGGGGTTACAGGAAGGAAATCTAGCCGTTCAAATACATTGCGGTTCGCGCGGTTTCGGTCACCAAATTTGTACAGATTATGTCAGAGAATTCCAATCAGCGATCCAACGATATGATATCCAGCTTCCTGATCGAGAATTAGTTTGCGCTCCCCTCAATTCAAAAGAAGGTCAGGATTACCTTGCAGCTATGCGATGTGCTGCGAACTATGCTTTCGCCAATCGCCAAATCCTTGCCCACCTAGCACGACAAGCATTTGAAAGTGTTTTTGCCGGGAAATTATCCGATTGGCGCCTATACCAAGTTTATGATATCGCCCATAATATGGGTAAGATAGAGAGTCATCTTATTGATGGAAAACAAGTAAAAGTCTGCGTTCATCGAAAAGGAGCGACGCGTGCCTTTGGTCCAAACTCGCCAGATTTACCAGAGGAATACAAAAAGATTGGGCAACCTGTGCTTGTCCCTGGCAGCATGGGAACCGCTTCTTGGGTGCTTGTTGGAACCGAGAGCAGTATGGAACGTTCTTTTGGGTCCAGCTGTCATGGCGCTGGTCGAGTGATGAGTCGAAAGAAAGCCAAGAAAGCTGTACGAGGAGCAACGCTGCGAGAAGAATTAGAAAAACAGGGCATCCATATTAGAGCAGGATCGATGGCAGGATTAGCCGAAGAGGCTCCATCAGCATACAAAGATGTCGACGAGGTTGTTAATATCGTCGCTGGAGCAGGTATCGCAAAAAAAGTCGCTCGTCTGCTTCCTGTAGCTGTTGTAAAAGGATAGCTTTTAATGCGTTAGAATTTGCGAGAGGAATAATTTAGTACGATCTTCGCACGGATCACAAAAAATACTATCTGGTGTTCCACTTTCGATAACTAAACCTTCATCAAAGAAAAACATCCGATCAGCCACTCCCTTTGCAAACCCCATCTCGTGAGTAACAACCACCATCGTCATCCCACTTGTCGCCAACTCAGTCATTACATCTAAGACTTCTTTGATCATTTCAGGGTCAAGTGCTGATGTTGGTTCGTCGAAAAGCATGATCTTTGGCTGCATCGCTAAAGCTCGGGCTATGGCTACACGTTGTTGCTGACCTCCAGAAAGCTGTCCGGGGAATTTATGTGCTTGTTCCGGAATACCAACTCTATCCAATAATTGGATGGCGATTTCCTCAGCCCTCTCCTTAGACCATTTACGCACCTGAATTGGCGCTAAAGAAATATTCTGAAGTACTGTCATATGTGGGAATAGGTTAAACTGTTGAAAAACCATCCCTGTTTCCATTCGTATCTGTTCAATATCCTTCATTGAATTAGTTAATTCAATGCCGTCTACGGTTATAGAACCTTTTTGATGCTCTTCCAATCGATTTATTGTACGTATGAATGTCGACTTCCCAGAACCAGAGGGCCCAAAAATAACTACAACCTCTCCCTTATTAACGTTTAAATTAATCCCACGTAATGCGTGAAAATGACCAAACCATTTATGCACATCTTTACAAACAATAATGGGTTCTTCAAAGTTTTCTGACATTCTATACTCCTATAATGATAATCGTATAATTTTCTAGGATTGAATTTTACCCTAAACCTTTACTGATTGTTTTAGAATTTCATTTCTAGATCAATAACACAATTCATATGTTTTTGCTGCAATCATAATTATGAACACTGAATTGTATCACTATTATTTGACCTAAATTGAAATTTTTTCTTTCTTTGCGTTTGTTAGTTGAAAAAGATCGTCAGGAGCTAAACTAATATTAAAACCTCTCTGTCCACCAGAGATGAATATCTTTTCATAATCCCAAGCAGAACTGTCAACCACGACTTGAAACCCTTTATTAATCAATGCTAATGGAGATATCCCTCCAACCTGCAGACCTGTCAGCGCTTCGGCTTCACGTTGAGATGCAGATCTTAGCTTTTTCTCATTGAGGATCTTTGCAAGCGCTTTCAAGTCAACTTGAAGATTACCAGGCACAACGGATAAGATCGGTTTTCCACTTCCGGATCTCATGATAACAATCGTTTTAAAGACTTGAGATTGCGGTACATTTAAGATTTCTGCAACCTCGATTGCGCTAAATTTTTCTGCTGCAAATTCGTGAGCAGAATAGTCGATCTTTTTTTGATCAAGGTATCTCGTAATATTGTTTGTTTTCATCGATATACTACTTTCTTCAAGTTCAAATTGGAAGACTTATGGTAAAAATCGCACCACCTTCCGGTACATTACTGGCAGATATCTTACCTCCATGCGCTTCAGTTAATTGTCGCGTTATCGCCAATCCCAAACCAGTTCCTCCGCGTAAACGACTACGGGAACGATCTGCTCGATAAAAACGCTTGAAAATATTAGGAAGATCTTTCTCCGGAATGCCTGAACCACTATCTTGAATATCAATTTTTAGCGAGTGGTTGACCCGTGATATTCTGACGATGATTTTTCCATGATCAGGTGTATATTGAAGCGCATTGGATAATAAATTGTGTAGGATTTGTTCGATCCGATATGGGTCAGCCATAATGTTTGGGTATGAATCTCTTGTACCATCGAGCACAAATTCGATCTGAATATCTTTCCTGGCAGCTTGAGGACGGAAATTTTCCACAATTCTTTCAAAGATCTGGATGATATTGATCTTAGAAAATTCTAATTGAAGTTTTCCCGAATCTGCCAGAGCGAGTGTATGCAGATCATTGACCAGGCGGGTTAAGAGAAGATTCTGCTCTATGATCGGAGAAAGGTTTTCAATAGTAAGAGGATAAACACCATCCTGTATAGCTTCCAAATTTGCTCGTTGAATGGCTAATGGTGTACGCAACTCATGGGCAATATCAGCAGTCATTGCTCGCCTTCTCTGCTCCGATTGCTCCAAAGAATCAGCCATGTTGTTGAATGTATTTCCGAGTAATGCCAACTCGTCATTGCCTTTCACCTGCACTCTCTTCGAAAGCTCACCACTTCCCAGGCTTTGAGCGGCAAATGTTAATTCTCTCACGGGACGGAGTAAGCGATATGCAAGGAATAAAGCGATCAGCAAAGATAAACCACCCGCGATAAGTCCAGCAATTAATGCAGCTCGATTCAAACGATTTACAAGAAACACTTCATCTGCAAGGGTGAACTCCGTTACTCCTTCTTGGAGAAAGTATCCCACCAATTCTCCATCGACTTCCAACGGAAGAGCAGCCTCCATTTCGTACTTTGACAATTTTTCACCTATTTCAAATCCCTCCGTATCAGCAACCAAAAGCCCTGATGGTTCAGCCAAACGTATTCGAGTCTCTAATCCGGCTGCTAAATTCAATCCATTCCCTTCGCTCCCAACTCTGCCCTGTCCCCGTCCTTTTCCATGAGTACTTAAGACTGTTTCTACCCCATCCCAACTACCTTTTGCCTGATAATAATCATCTAATTGATCGATTATTCCACCTTGAGAGAACATTCCGCCCTTGAATACAAAGGAACGCACTTCATTGACCGCGCCTTGACGTGCTAAGAGAACAACACTGAGAACAGCTATAAAAGCAACAACTGCGAAAGATAAAATTAATCGTAAACGCACACAAACACCTCTTTAACTACTCGCCACGCGAGAAGCGATATCCTACCCCAAAAACCGTCTCAATATAACGTGGAGATCTTGGATCATGTTCAAGTTTTGCACGCAGGTTTTTTATATGTGCATCAACCGTACGTTCATAACCTTCAAAAGCAACTCCTTGACTAGCTTCCAAGAGTTGTAGGCGGGAGAACGCCCGACCAGGCTGCTCAACTAATTTCACAAGAAGATTAAATTCGGTTGGGGTCAAATTGATCTCTTCATCTGCTCTCTTTACCACATGTCCATCTAAATCAATTTCAATATCAGCTACTCGCAGAATTTGGCTGCTCGTTTTATGTGGATCATTTCTACGTAATAACGCACGCACACGAGCCACTAATATGCGTGGCGAAAAAGGTTTGGCTATATAATCATCCGCGCCAAGTTCCAAGCCAATCAATTGATCTGTCTCTTCAACCCGCGCAGTCATCATAATGATTGGGGTATCTGATTTCCTTCGAATTTCTCGAGCCACATCTAATCCATCCATCCCAGGTAAATTGAGATCTAATATCACCAAATCTGGTTTCATTTTCTCCCAAGTGGATAATCCAAAGTCTCCTCTAGATGCAGATGTGACTTCATAACCAGATTTTTCCAGGTATGATTGGATCACCTTTACTAATTCGACTTCATCTTCAATGATTAATATCCTCGCTATAAAAATATTTTACTCCTATAAGCATGAACTTTATTGACTAAAATATTTAAAAACCGCTTCAGCATCTTCAAACTGATTGCGTAATATTTGCTCTCTTCTACTTTTTGGATCAGGGAAAATGATCTTCATGACAATCGTATTATCTCTGGCAAAAATCTCATATTTCGGATCAATCTTAAAAAATCCTTGCATATGAGAAGAAGTAAAGAAATTCCGAATATTATTTTGTTCCTCGCCAAGAATAATAAAACGATCATCAATATAGGGAAATTCACCAAATTCAATTCTTTTGAGTTTATTTCGGTTACCTATCTTATCCACCAAGCCTGAAATCATTTGGTTTGCTAAAAAGGCTAGACGATTATCAAAATTCAAAAAAGGAAACATAACAAAATACGGTAACGAGAGATAAGAAGAATGAATTACAAGAACATCTTCCCCTAAATTGGATGCTTCAGATTCATCTTTAGCATTAATATCCATCAAATAATATTCAACATCCATCCTGCTTTGCACAAAAAGATTTTGAATATCAAGCGTATGTTCTTGCGGAAATATTTGATTCAATTGATCAAGCACATTATTGTTTAGTTTTTCAATAGGTTTAAACCCTAACGACAACGCACGTTGCTTTTTCCTCGACAGTTGGTCTACTTTATATCGATTTATCCAAAAAATACCTAAAGCAAAAAGGAGGATAAAGAAAAGCGCGATAAAAGTCCATAAATTTTGTTCAAGAATAGTTGAAAAAGTCATTTCAACTTTAAGTAAACGAGTGAATCTCTGATAACATAGCATCATCATTTTCCTATATCAGCATAAACTCTTCAAAGATCAGTATTCATCTCTAAAACCATCATCATCTTCACCCGCCAATAAACGTATCCTCTCCCAGGGAGGAATATTGCTCTCATCTGCTAATATTGAACGCAACTCAAACATTTCATCCCGTAACGCAGCTGCTTTTTCAAATTCGAGATTCTTTGCTGCCTCTTTCATTTTCTTCTCCAATTCATTGATCAGCCTACTCATTTCTTTCTTCGGTAATCCAGCTGCGCCACTTACTCGGTACTCACCCTTTGGTTCTGAAACTACTTTCATCGATAATTGATCGGTGAGATCACGAACTTGCTTGAAAATTCCAACTGGTTCAATGCCATGCTCTTGATTGTAACCAATCTGCTTATCACGACGGCGATTAGTTTCATCAATCGCTCTACGCATTGAATCAGTGATACGATCCGCATACATGATCACCCTTCCATTTACATGACGAGCAGCGCGTCCAATAGTCTGGATCAAAGCGATTTCCGATCGAAGAAAACCTTCTTTATCAGCATCTAAAACTGCTACGAGAGATACTTCGGGTAAATCCAATCCTTCACGCAAGAGGTTAATGCCGACAATCACATCAAAAACCCCTAAACGTAGGTCACGTAGAATTCCGACACGTTCTAATGTATCAATTTCTGAATGCAGATAATGAACTTTAACCCCCATTTCCATCAGATAGTCGGATAATTTTTCAGCCATACGTTTTGTTAGGGTAGTAACAAGCACGCGTTGTCCCAATTCAACTCGCTTGTTAATTTCTGATAACAGATCATCAACCTGTCCTTCAATTGGTCTGACTTCTACTTCTGGATCAACCAACCCCGTCGGGCGAATGATCTGCTCCACAACTTGGTTAGAACAATCCATTTCATAAGGTCCCGGTGTTGCACTGGTATAGATGGTGAAGCCCATCCGTTCCTGAAATTCTTCAAAAGTCAATGGACGGTTATCCAAGGCGGAAGGAAGACGAAATCCATATTCTACTAATGTGGTTTTCCTTGAGCGATCACCATTAAACATACCTCGTATTTGAGGAATGGTCATATGCGATTCATCAATAACCAATAAATAATCACTCGGCAAATAATCCATTAATGTCCAAGGAGATGTACCTTCTGAACGTTGATCCAAATGTCTCGAATAGTTCTCAATTCCAGAACAATAACCCACCTCACGCAACATTTCAAGGTCATATTGAGTTCTACTTTCCAATCGCTGGGCTTCTAATAACATTCCATTTGAATTAAAATATGCCATTCGCTCAGATAGCTCATCCTCAATATCAAAGATTGCTTTCTTTAATTTTTCATCTTCGGTAATAAAGTGCTTGGCTGGATAGATATGAATAGATTTCAACTCGCGTTTTAATTCACCTGTAATACTATCGAATTCAATCACGCGCTCAATTTCATCACCAAAAAAAGAGACTCGGTAACCATATTTTTCTTGATAAGCAGGGACAATATCCAAGCTATCGCCTCTTACACGAAAAGTACCAGGGCGTAATTCCAAATCATTGCGTTCATAATGCCCCTCGATTAATTGACGTAATAGGGCATTCCGACGGTAAATTAACCCACTTTCTAAATTAATGACAACACGTCCATAAGCATCCGGATTACCAATCCCATAGATACAGGAAACAGAAGCGACAACAATCACATCCCTGCGAGACATCAAAGAAGTTGTAGCCGCCAATCTTAATCGTTCAATCTCTTCATTAATATCCGCGTCTTTTTCGATATAGAGATCGTGACGGGGTACATAGGCTTCTGGTTGATAATAGTCATAATACGAGACAAAATACTCAACTGCATTATCCGGAAAGAATTGCTTGAATTCGGCATATAATTGAGCCGCAAGCGTTTTATTATGAGCCATCACTAGCGCTGGTTTTTGTATCTTCTCTATTACTGACGCTATTGTAAACGTCTTCCCTGTACCCGTCGCTCCTAGTAGAACCTGGTCATGTAAGCCATTATCGATACCCTCTACTAACTTTATGATCGCTTCTGGCTGATCACCCATCGGTTTATAAGGAGCCTGAAGTTTAAATTCCATTAACCTCTAACCTCAACTGAAAGAAAATCTTAAGTATCTATCCAACAGTGTAATAACACAACTTGATTATACTATGTGATCTAAGTGATCATTGTTTAGCACTTCTAATCCAATTTTTATTGACCCAACGAACAATACAGAGTATTATCAAGTTACCAGGTCGATCGGGCGATCGCGGTACCTTTGATAGGTATCGAGGAAAGTCCGCACTCCATAGAGCATGATACCGGGTAATCCCCGGGGTGGGGTAACCTGCCGGATAGGACCACAGAAACATACCGCTGCGAAGTAATTCTCAGTAAGGGTGAAAAGGTGGTGTAAGGGACCACCGGCATGTTTAGCAATAAATATGTCAGGTAACCCCTATCAGGAGCAAGATCAAGCAGGAACAATACTTACGGGTAGGAAGTTGCTCGCTTCCAGATCTTCTGTTTCACAGAAGGGAAAGTTCCGGGTAGATCGCATGAGTTATTTGGAGACAAATAACCTAGATAGATGATCGCCTGAATAGGTGAATTCCTATTCAACAGAATGCGGCTTATAGACCGACCTGGCTTCAAAAGCATAAACTAACGTATCATTTTCGATAAATATCTGATAAATAAGTTGAAGAGTTCCTTCAATAAGCAGGAACTCTTTTTTATAATGCGTAAACTCGATTATCTTATTTTCCCGGAAGAAGCCCACCTCCACCAGGTCTTGGAAGCCCACCTCCTCCAGGTTTAGGGAGATTTCCACCACCTGGTTGTGGTAACTCTGGTTTTGATAATCCCTCTGGTCTGGTTCCTAGCGATTTTTCAAAGTTGCCAATATTATCTCGCGCTTGGGGTAATTGCCCTCCAGCTAATTGGAGTGTGATCTCACTCACTCGAGGAGATAATCCCTGGAATTTTTCACCTCCATTTCGTTGTAAACCTTCAGATAAATTGGCTCCAATCTGTGCAATATTGAACAGCTCATCGAAAGAAAATTTATTATCTGCCAGCGATACTTGTACTTGATCAACAAAACTGAAAGCTTCCTTGAGGGTATCGGCTAAATTCTCGGGAACATTATCCGCTTTTATCTCTGCAATCGAATTGATACGATCTTGGCGTTCTGATTGAGCTATACCCACCCAATCTTGAACCTGTTCCTGCGTTTGTGCTAAATTTGAAGCAGCATTGACAGCAGCAGTTTCTAGTTGTTCTATCGTTTCAGTCGCTAGATCTACACCCTGAATAAGTGCATCTTCCACTTCGACTAAAACTTCCGCTAAATACACAACGCTATCCGCCATACTCTCCAAATCATCTTCCACAGCCATCAACAATTCAATGGTCTCATAAGCCAGATCTCCATAAACATAATAATAGGCATCAATCAATTCCATTGCATAATAGATCGCCTCTTCAGCACCATAAACATAAGCCTCAACATATTCGTATTCCTCTTGGGAAACGGTATCATCATAAACCACTTCTGTGGTTGCGGTACTGGCTTGATTGGTGGCTGCGATCGCTTCTTCAACAGCTTGATTGATCAATTCCTCGAGTTCCTCTTCCGTTAAGGTGATATATTCAACGGATGTTTCAGGCGTATCAGCCGGAGGCATTGCAGTTGTTGTTGCCGCTAATGCAGAATCGAGCGTCGCTTGTATTCCTACTTCCGCAGAATTTGTTGCCAAGATCGCATAATCAATCGTGGCTTGAGCGTCAATTGTTGCCGTAGCTTCACCCGTTGAAGATAACGCAGACATGCTGCAAGCAAGGGACAGCATCACTAACAGGCTAATCATCAATAGTGGGGTTATTTTATGTTTCATTTCGTTCTCCTTTAAATTAATTATCTGATTACTTTAGAATAAAAACCTTATCTTTTTTTCGTAAGTGTCTGAACATCTTGTACAGGGTACAAAAATATACCTTTTGGCTTTAATAAAAAAGTGATTTCTCTTATCAGAACCAAATTCCATTCCGAAAATATCGTTTCAATGATCAGCGAGATAAAGTTACTAATATTGATCGTGAATTGACTGGTATTAATATTTGAATTTCCAAAAGGAAAATAGCAAAAATCTTTTCCACCCAAAACCAAAGTGGAATCCCAGCGAAAAGGATCAAAGCGCTGAGGATCTTTCACGAACCGAGCATCACGCTGCATGAGCCAAGGACTGATCAAAATACGGTCTTCCTCAGAAAAATGGAAACCACCTAATTCAAATAATTGCTGAACACTTCGAGTAAGTATCCATACGGGAGGAGACAATCGAAGAGTTTCATAAATGATAAATCGAGAAAGATTTTTGTCATTTTCCTCATGATCCCCATAATGACTGAACCATCTTCGAGAGTCCTGATTCGGAATTTGCTCTTGTAAAAGTTGATCTCTTGCTAAAAAATACAGACACCAATACAGAATATTATTCACTAATTCAAACATAAACCGATCTTCTGGAATGAACAAGTCTTTATTAAAAGACAGCAAAGAATCCTGGTTCAACAATAAAAAGATATTCTTAGATAATTCCTTACTCGTTCTATAGATATCTATTTTTTGTCTGACATTCCACCTGTTAGTAAATTGTCTGGTGGTTTGGATGATCTCATCCTTTAACTGATCAGAGATAACAAAATGTTCAGGTTGACTATTAAGAATGATAGAAAAAAAGGTTTGTTCAACTTCAAGCGCTGCTTTGTCATATCGATTTATATTTGAGTACGCTTTCCATGAAAAACGGTCATTTTCATCAGTTAGTATCATTTGAATATAATCAGGATGATTGATCAGATAGAAAGGAGATCTCCCTAATCGAACCCGTGAGATATCACCATGTTTACGAGTTGTTCTCTCAAGATAAGCAACCGGCGCCTGATAGAAAGCAGAAAACAGGAAATCATGTACTGAGTTCGGAGCGATCATATTCATCTTATTGATAGAAATTTGAGCTATTTTCATAATTTCCATTATCCGAAAAATCCTATAATAAATCCATTTCCATAAAATTGCTTCTAGAATAACAAAGAAAACATGTCCTGTCTGCATACGGAAGTAGGAAATTACTCCCCCTCTTTGGTAGGTATATAGATTAAGATTAAAGGCTTCCCATATCAGGTAGATCATCTTGGTTGATCAACCCATATCGAACAGCGATTAATGCTGCTTGAGTTCGGTCGGAAATATTTAATTTGCTTAGGATCGCGCTTACATATCCTTTAACCGTTGCTTCAGTCAGGGAAAGAGCTTGTCCAATTTCCTTGTTGCTGAAACCACGTGCGATTAAAATCAGCACATCCTTTTCACGGGAGGTTAGATCTTTGAATGGATCAGAAGGCAGAGGCACCCGCTCCATTAATCTACGAGCAATATCAGGATGTAGTTGTGGCTCACCTCTTACCGCGCCTCGAATCGCATTCACAAGCTCTTCACCATCCATATCTTTTAACAAATAACCACTAATTCCTGCCCGCATTGCAGAAAAGAGTTGCGAATCATCACCGAAACTGGTCAAAACCAAGATAGCAATATCAGGATTTTGATCGTGAATGATATTAGCAGCCTGTATCCCATCCAATTCAGGCATTTGTAAATCTACAAGGATCACATCAGGTTTCATTTCGCGAGCTAATTCTACTGCTTGATTTCCATTTCGAGCCTCCCCCAATAATTCCATATCTGTCTCGCTATTGATCGTCATCCGTAAACCACGCAATACCATCTCATGATCATCTGCAATCACAACACCAATCATTTTCTGCTCATTTTGTACATTACGGTTCTGTTTATTACTCATCTTGCCCTTTCCTCGATAGGGGTATTTTAATTTCGATCTTAGTACCTGAACTTGGTTTGGATAGGATCTTTATAGTACCATTCAATTCACTGATCCGCTCTCGCATCCCTTTCAACCCCAATCCTCGACTGGATACCTCTTCTGTTAAGAATCCCAATCCATCATCACTGATCAGAATTAAAAAATTATCGGTTCCTTTTATCAATCGAAGGGTTACTTGTTCTTCTCCACTATGTTTATATGCATTATGGACAGCTTCTTTCACTATATGCAAGACATGATATGCAATCCATTGAGTTACTAATATATCTGGAGGGATCTCCGAGGCTACCTTGAAATGATAATTAATAGAATTATCGTCAAAATGATTGATCTTTCCACAGTAATCGTTCAAAATTTGGCTTAGATCACAACTATCGGCTTTGCTACCTTCTTCGAAATGCCAAGATTGTTCAGAGAAAGAAATTTGATTGAGCTGACTTACTTCTCTTAATTGAATTAATAGGTCTCGCATCTCTTTAAGGGTAATTATTGCAGCTTCTTCCAGGTCCGATAATCCTTGCATCACAGCTTGGGGGTTAATTTTGAAGAGTTTCCTTAACGCTCTTGCACTAATATTGATACTGAAAAGAGATTGAGAGATGGAGTCATGCAAATCGCGGGCAATTCTTTGTCGTTCTTCATAAACAGCTAATGATCTCTGTTTTTCTAAAACCTCTTCGGTTTTACTTAATACTCGTTGCTCTAGTTCCTTATTTAATGCTTCGAGCTCATCAATGGTTTCTGTATAGGCTAATGCTAAAGCAGCTTGCCCAACTAATCCATCGAGTTGTTCCTTTTCATCGTTCTCTAAAGAAAGTCCAATTTGGCGAGGTCCTAACCAATAGCGCCCCAAAGATCTTCCAGCAACGATTAATTGAGCATTCCAAATTGGTGACGTTTCCTGCACACCAGACACATCCGGATCTGGAGCGAGTGTCAGGGAAGCCCATTTGATTCCCAAACGAGGTGGTAGTTCTTGAGTCAAAAGATCGATAACTTCATTCTTGCTTTTTGTTTGTTTAAGTGCCTCACGAGCTGATTGTATCTCTCGAGTAAATCTAATTTTCTCGGGATATAAAGCTTTATCGACTAATCCTTGTAAAAGTGATCGAGCTGGTTCAAATAATACCGCTGCTATGAATAAGCTAATCACAGTCACGACTAAGCGCGCCTGCTCCCAGATATTTGCGATCAACGCTGTCAATCCAGCTGTTACCATAAAATAAAAGGTTAACAATAAAACCGACAGAATTGAATAGGCGATTCCCCTTCGCAGAGCGCGGTCAATCCCAAATAGATCATGACGCAATACAGAATAGGCAATACTAACCGGTATTAAGATCTGAGCCAATAAGACGAGATCAAATGGAATAATCTCCATCCCCAAATAAAGACCTAAAGGACGCAATAGCGCTGGAGTCTCAGCAAAAATGAAACTAAAAAATAAAAGGCGCGCCTGTTGCGCTTCTCTTAGATATAAAGGATTTGTATCACGACTAGTTTTCAATAATAAACTAGCTGCAAAAACCAATATCCCAATTATCCATAAAGATAAGACTATAAAGGAACATATTCGAAAAAAAACATTCGCTGAGAATAATAATGAGAAAAGTAATCCAAGGCTAATAAAATAGGTACAGATTAATTGATGTCTTGATATGGAATGTCTTCGGGGAAAGCGGGAAGCTAAATGTAATGTTAACGGACCAAGCAAAATACCATTTAACAAACGAATGATCAAATAACCTGGGAAATAGAAAATAATCCTATTTTTCAGTAGATGATCAGGCAATTCGGTATTCGACATCGGTGTAACCAATATGAATGCCATCACAGTAGCCAAACAACCAGCTAGCATAGTCGTCATACTAGGTCGGATCAGCGCTGGCAATAGACCGGATGACAAAATTAAAAAAGCAACGGTTCCAGATAAAGGAGTTACCAGGATTGGTGGGCGATGCTTAGCGAAAAAACCAAAAAAAAGAAATACCAAGACCTCAATTATGAATAATAAATATAAAGGATATACCCCTAGATAATCCTTTCGTGTATTTTCTGAGACACCAAGTACTTGACGTTTAAAGAATCGCATAGCTTCCCTAGGATAAATAACTTTCATAAATTGTATCAGTACCTAAGGAAATTTTACTTTTCAAAAAGCTTTCAGTTACGAATTATTCTTCATCGTCATCTTCAGGCATGATTAAGACCTCACGATCTTTGCCTCCTCCAGAGGATGGTCCAACAACTCCCATATCCTGTAACTGATCGATCAACCGGGCTGCTCGTGGGTATCCAATTCTTAATCTTCGCTGTAGCAAAGAGGCGCTAACACGTTGCGTTTTCCGCACTAACTCGAGCGCCTTCTCCAATAGATCATCCCTATCTGCCAGTATTTGTTCCTCTTCGATCATCTCATCCCACGGCGCTTTTACTTGTTGGGATGTTTCATCAAATGAAATTTGCCAAAAATTAATCACGCGTTCAACTTCCTGATCACTAACCATAATACCTTGTAAACGAATTGGTAGGGAAGCTTCCGGTGGTAGGAATAACATATCTCCCTTACCCAGTAGATGTTCAGCTCCAACCGTATCAAGAATAACGCGAGAATCAATTGAGGAAGCAACCGCAAAAGAAATCCGCGTTGGAAAGTTTGCTTTGATCAAGCCAGTAACAATATCCGTACTTGGACGTTGTGTAGCGACAACCAAATGGATTCCGGTCGCGCGTGCCATTTGAGCCAAACGTACCAAATTGTGCTCAGTTTGGTCTGGTGCAGACATCATCAAATCCGCTAACTCATCGATCATCACCACAATGCGAGGAAGGATCTCTACCCCTTTCTTCCGACGCGCTTTGCGGTTATAAGTATCAATATTTCGAGAACGACTCAATTCTAAGACCTTATACCGCCGATCCATTTCGACAACGACCCAGCGAAGAACCGCTAAGATCCGATCCAGATTGGTCTCCACATTTCCATACAGATGGGGTAACCCATTAAAACGTACTAGCTCAACCATCTTCGGATCAATCATCACCAATCGAAGATCTTCGGGCGTATTATTCATCACAAGACAAGTTGTGATAGCAGCAATCCCTACCGATTTGCCCGACCCAGTTGTACCTGCAATTAATAAGTGCGGCATCTGTGATAAATCAGCAACAACTGGTTGACCAGACACATCACGTCCTAATGAAATGGCTAGAGGAGAATTAAGCTTGTAAAACGACTCTGACTCCAACATGGATCGTAATCGCACAACCGTTGCTTGAGGATTAGGGACTTCTATACCAACATAAGGTCTTCCCGGTACTGGTGCTTGGATACGTAATCGCTCAGCAGATAAAGCCAAGGCTAAATCGCGCCTCAGAGAGGATATTTGTGATACACGCACTCTTCGCCTGTGTTCATCATCCTTTTCGCCGTTTGAATCTTTCTCATGAAAACCTGGTTCAACAGCAAATTGTGTCACGGTAGGACCAACTTGAAACCCAACAACTCTTGAAGGAATTCCAAATTCAGCCAATGTTTTTTCAATCAAACCAGCCGTCATATTAATATTTCGTTCGTTAGGTCGATGAGATCTTTCCGTAGATAATAGGTCTAGTCCAGGTAATCTTTCATCACGAATAACTGTATGAGATTCGTGTTCAGTTTTTTCAGTATCAAATCGAAAACTTTTCCGAAATTCGGGGGGAATAAAAACCCGTTTTTTGTTAGATACTCTAGGAATCTCAATAGACTTTCCAGCGCCATCTAATGGCGCTTCGCTAATGATGGGATCAATGCTCCTTATTTGTTTCTCTCTATCCACTCTTCCAAATTCTAATGCCTTCGTCGCAAGAAAAAATATCGGTTTATAGAAACCTAATCCAAAAAACAGACTCGCCAACGATATGATGATCAATAGGATCGCAGATATAAAGGGACCAAAAACACCCGTAGGATCAGTTATGCGCAATAACAACTCGGATAAACCCCATCCAATTCTACCCCCATCCAATCCCGCTTCTGCTCTTTCTAGGGATTGCCCAGCAAGAAGCGACATAAGAGATAATGACGAAAAAGAGATCAATTCTAAGAAGATCAATTTCCCTAAAAAAGATTGCCCAGAAATGCGCTTTGTGCGTTGGCGTAACATCCATAAAGCGATAAAGAACATGATAATTGCCATCCAAAAAGCGCCCCAACCCATCCATTGAGAAAGAATCTCCCCCCAGATGAGGAGTAATCCATCAGTATATTCCGGGTATAAAATCACTAAGGCAGTCATTAATGACCAGGCTAATAATAAGATTCCCCCAATATCCGAAAGGTAATCGATACGATTGGTTAACTCGAATACTTTATTAATTAGATTAAATTTGTTCTCTTTAGAAGTATCTTCTAGGGATGCTTGATCAGATTTCTTCTTGGACATTTGATTTAATTCTAATTCTCGAAGTTATATAAATACCTACTAATATAAGTATAGCACCAATCAATTTTATCGAGGTTGGTTTTTCATCGAGAAAGATATAAGCTAATATGGCAGAACCAATTGGCTCACCCAATAATGTCACTGAAACAAAAGCGGCTGGTAAATAACCTAACGCCCAGTTATAAGTCGTGTGTCCTAATAATTGTGGAATTAATGCCAGGAGAAAAAACCAAATAAAAGTCTTCCAAGAATAACCAAAGGGAGAATAACCGGCTAAGATCATGATCAAAAGCAATACGAATGAAGCAGCTGTGTACACAATAAAAATATAACTTAATAATGAAATCCCACTCCGCAATCTCCGCCCGATCAGCAAATATCCAACTGCCATCCAAGCCCCAATCAATGCAAGAATGTCTCCCAAGAAAGCCTTTCCTTGGATTAACTGATTGAATGATGGACACACAAACCCATTATTCCAAGCACAAGAATCGCTAATACCAACAATAAATCCTCCGATCAATGCCAAAATGATCCCGATGATCGCAGATTCGGAAACACTTTCATGAATAGTGATCGGGGAAATAATTGCCACCCATAACGGTACTGTCGTAACAACCACCACTGAACTAGCCACGCTTGTGTATTCAAGAGAACTGATCCAGCTTGCAAAATGAAATGCTAAAAAAACTCCCGACAATAACGCCCAACTTATTTGGTATTTACTCAGAGAAACCAATTCGTGACGATTTCGCCAAAGAGCAATGGGCGCGATGAACATGGCAGAGAGCGTCAATCGATATGCTGCAATAACAAACGAAGGCGCCTCAGTCTGAGCAAACCGGATAAAAATGGATGCCGTAGAAACAGACAATACCCCAATAACTAATATGAGTATGGGAGAAAATGGCGATTGTTTTGATTTTATCATTAGGAACCTGGTTTATAAACAATTTCTATCACAAGAAAATATGGTTGGATCGATTAATACAATTATTCCGTCTATTTTGGATCGTATCTCTATAAAGAACTATAGGGATCAATTTCCAATAATGAAAGTATACTGTAAAAATTGATCCTGCTTCTATTCAGTTCTTGCGTTTAAGTTCATTCCGCCAAAGATTGCTCCAGTTTGGATTGATGCCAAATTACTTTACCAATTACTCGAATTTCATGTTTGGCTTTCTCAGCATGCTCTTCTTTTAGAAAATCCTATCGCGTCATGCTATTCGCGCCTTCCTTTCCATCACCTTCAAGTGTATCAATTAGATCGACCATCCTTACGACTGTTAATGTGGCAATCTGAGCGGTGATGGAGTCATAAATACCACAAGGAACATCACAATGAGCCTTAACATCTTCGATTCCAACAGACATTTCTACTGATTTTAATATTTGATAAATCATCGTCCCCTCCAAGAAATTATATCAACACAGGACACTGACAAATATGATAACGATAATACAATTCCTTGACAATAGAGTACAAAGAAACCTGTACGAACACTTATCCTTACCCTAAAAAAGAAAGTAAATCCCTTAAAAACAAAGGAAAATATGACAACCTTCCCTACTTTATTAGATCACTGTCACCTTTTTCAGGTTGCGCTTGACAAAGATGTATACGAGGGCTAAAATTTTGATTGAACAGTGTTTATAATACAATCTTAATCAGGAAAATTTTTAATTATCAGTTTGGAGGAGCCAACTCATGTCCCACATAATTACCAGCTTATGCTTACGTGACGCAGGATGCGCAGAAGTATGTCCAGTTGAATGTATTGTTCCTGGGAAACCAGTAGAAGAATACCCACTATATTATATTGACCCTGACACTTGTATAGACTGCGGCGCTTGCGTTCCCGAATGCCCCTATGAAGCGATTTTCCCAGAAGACGAAGTCCCGTCTGACTACACTGCTGAAGGCGGTGAGTATATTGCACGACTTGGACTTACTGGTCACTATGAGAATACCAATCATCATGATGAACCAGTCGTTTTAGACTGTGTAAAGCAATTGGAAGCTGGAGAGGTTGTTGACCTGACTGAAGATATCCAGGCAAACTACGACTACTTCTCAAACGGTCCAGGCTACGACGCATTAGACTAAAATAATCAATGAAAAAAAATGGGCTATTTTATCTAGCCCATTTTTTTGATTCCTCCACTTCTCTTCAGATAATCCAATATTCGATCTGAATTCTAAAATTTTATCTCGAGAAAGTCCAAACCCAAGAAAACACTACTCAAATCGAAAAAAGTTTTAAAAGTAGTATCTAAGAAGAAAAACGCATCTTATTTCTCCCAAAATCAAAAAACTTTAAGAATGAATTTTATAACCCGTGCTTAAATGATTTTGATATAATGGACCATATTCAAATTATCCTTATCAGTCCAAGATAAAGAAATCAATCCGTTGAGAATGGAGTAAATCATGTCAACTGAAGACAATTCTGAAAATAATATTCATGAAGAGTTTAATTCCCTGGGGAAGAATTTTCTCAAAGCCGTACAAAGTGCATGGGACCGTCCCGAAAGGAAACGAATAGAGAACGAGATTGCAAAAGGACTTGACAACTTAAGCACAGCGATAAAAAAAGAAACTGAAAACTTCTCCGATAGTCCAACTGCGCAAAAAATGAAAACGGAAATCGACCATCTTGGTGAAAGAATAAAGAACGAAGAGACTCAACAAAAGTTTAGAAAAGGAGTAATTGATATACTCAAGAATGCGAATTCGGAATTGGAGAAAGCAATCAATAAACTGTCTACAGAAGAAAAAGAAGGAATACCGGAGGACGAAACATAACAAAGCATCATAACTTGGTTTATAATTCTAAAAACGATAATCGAGACATCAATTCTTATTGGCTAAAACTGCAACCATTATCATAAATTTAATTATTTTTTGAAAGTCTATTTAACGAGGTTTACTACAATTTGGAAAATGTGAGAAAAGAAAAACACAGCATTACTTTAACTGACTATATGAGGAAAATATTTCGAGGTCTCTTAGAGACCATCGGGAATAGTCTCAATCGATTAGGTTTAATGCCTAATACCATGACCTTATTAGGATTAACAGGAAATACGATCGGAGCTATCTTACTCGCTCAAGGGAATATGGTTTGGGGTGGTTTAATTATTTTATTAATGGGACCCATTGATGCATTAGATGGCACAATGGCTCGATTACGCGGGATGGATGGGCATTTTGGCGCATTCGTAGATTCAGTCACCGATCGCTACTCCGAATTAGTAATATTTGGCGGTTTATTATATTATTATGTATTACAAGGGGACGAAATAGCTACATTGCTCGTCTTCTCTGCAGCCGCCGGATCGATTCTAGTTTCTTACGTTCGAGCACGAGGGCAATCTCTCGGGTGGGACACAAAAATTGGTATCCTCACGCGTCTAGAACGATACCTTGTTCTTGTTCCCGCATTATTAATCTCTCGCCCTGGTCTTGGGCTATGGATCATTGCGATATTTGCTAATATCACTGCCCTTCAAAGAATTATCGATGTGCGAAAACAAGCTCATCAAGATATGAAAAATCAAACCTATACCAAAAATAGAGGTTAACTATGCCACCTGGATTTCAAATAGGACCGTTCGAAATTCGATTTTACGGAATAATTCTGATGCTCGCCACAATCGCAGGCGCCTGGTTAGCGACCTATCAAGCCAAACGCAAGGATGAAGACCCGGAAATCGTATGGGATGCCTTGGTTTGGGTGCTAATCGCTGGGATCATTGGCGCACGTCTATGGCATATTTTTACTCCTTCACCTACAAGCATAGAACAAGGACTGACCACCAACTATTATCTTACTCACCCGCTTGATGCAATCGCCATCTGGAATGGGGGCTTAGGCATCCCTGGTGCAGTGCTTGGTGGCGCCTTGGCAATGTATCTCTACTGCCGGAAAAGAAACGTCAGTTTCCTCGTGTGGGCGGATATCGTCGCACCTGGACTGGCTTTAGCACAAGCAATAGGACGCTGGGGTAACTTTGTGAATCAAGAATTATACGGCGCTCCATCCAACATGCCATGGGCAATTCGGATTGATCTCAACTATCGCTTACCCGGATATGAAGAGATTGCCTATTATCATCCGCTTTTCCTATATGAGTCATTATGGAATCTGGCAAACCTAGCTTTCTTATTATGGTTAGATCGTAAGAAAAGAGACTCTTTAAAAAATGGGGACATTTTTATTATATACTTAATTACTTATCCCATAGGCAGGTTTCTTTTAGAATTCTTAAGATTAGACCAATCCATGATCGGAGGCATAAATGCCAACCAAGCCTTTATGCTGATCATCGCATCATCAGCGATCATCACTCTTTTCCTAAGACATCGAATAGATACTACTTCAGAATCTCCAGTACAGCCCCAAGAGATTAACTCTGAGAATGCTGAAGATAAAGAAAAAATAGAAATCGAAGATGATTGATTATATGGATAGCCATCAACATATTACAAATGATAATAACCCACCAATTAAGTAAACACTTTGATGACTTTATCGCTGTAAACCATATTAATCTAAATGTTGAAGCTGGAGAAGTTCTAGGGCTTCTCGGTCCTAATGGGGCTGGTAAAACAACAACTGTTCGTTTACTTACATCGGTATTAAAACCAAGTCACGGTTGGGCAAAGATTGCTGGTTTTGATGTTGAAAAACAAGCCAATGAAGTACGTGCATCTGTAGGTGTTCTCACAGAACATCACGGGGTTTATAATCGAATGCCTGCGGGAGAATATTTAGATTTTTTTGGTCAATTATATAAAATAGAACCGACAATCCGACAAAAACGGATTGAAGAAATCCTGCACCATTTTGGAATTGCAAGATCTATTCACCAACCGATTGGCGAGTTCTCAAAAGGCATGCGCCAAAAATTGGCTTTAGCAAGGGCATTGATCCATAATCCCCCGGTATTACTTCTCGATGAGCCGACTTCTGCTATGGATCCCGAAAGCGCCAAAATTGTGCGCGATGAAATTCGAAAACTACGCTCAGATGATCGTGCGATTATTATTTGCACACATAATTTAGCTGAAGCGGAAGGATTAGCAGATAAAATCGCGATCATACGCGATGGGAAAATTATCGCCCAAGGATCTCCGAAAACCTTAAAACAGCAATTTCTCGGACAAGCTGAATATATCATTCATTTTTCAAAAAACCAATACCTCGATAAAAAGAAAGTTGAATTACCTAAAGGAGCAAAACTCGTAAGAAATGGAGATGATTGGCTCATTTATTGCACAAATGATCCTGCAAAGGTAAATCCAAAGGTACTAGAAACCCTCATCTCACAAGGACTGCAAGTGATTAGCCTTCACGAGGTATCACAAAATCTAGAGCAGGTATATCTTCAGGTGATCAATAACCACAGAGATACTGAGATACCCTATGATCAATGAAATTAAAGGCGCGCTGATTATCACCAAGCGCGAGGTAAGGGATCAATTTAGAGACTGGAGAATAGTTTTTCCAATCATTCTATTAACCATTTTATTTCCTGGTCTCATGAATTTTACCGCCCATCAAGCAGTAAACTTTGTCGAAAGACATAATGCTCCTATCATCGGTGATCGATTGATCCCATTCCTATTAATGATCGTGGGTTTCTTTCCCATCTCAATTTCACTCGTGATTGCATTGGAAAGTTTTGTTGGAGAAAAGGAACGAAAAAGCATTGAACCACTACTATGCAGCCCTTTGAGTGACGGGCAGCTTTATTTGGGAAAACTCTTAGCTGCTATGGTACCACCGCTCTTAGCAAGTTATTTGGGGATAACGGTTTATTTGATCGCTGTTCGTTTGCAAATTGGATGGAAACCAGATTTAGTCCTTCTGACCCAGATATTATTATTAACCACCATTCAAGCAATCACCATGGTCAGTGGTGCTGTAGTTTTATCCTCTCAAACAACTTCCACTAGAGCTGCTAATCTGCTCGCCTCATTTATAATCATTCCATTTGCACTCCTAATCCAAGGAGAGAGCATCGTCATGTTTTGGGCAGTCTATGATGTCCTATGGTGGGTCATCTTTGCACAGATATTGATTGCGATCTTATTCGTGCGAACAGGGGTCGCCTATTTTAACCGTGAAGAAATGCTAGGACGTGAGTTAGATCGATTGGACATTGGTTGGGGCTGGAGGATATTCAAATCCGAATTTCGTGGAGAAGCGAATAATATCTATGCATGGCTTCGGTTCGAATTATCAAAGAGTATTCGAGGCATGAAACTCGCTCTACATTTTTCTTCAATTTTATTATTCACCGCGCTATTTATCGGATACAGTCAAGCTTCCCGATTTCCAATATCGAGCGATTTATTATCTTTTGATCATATGAGCAAAGGATTTCTAGAAGGTTTAGAAGAAATTCGTTTCTTTTCTGCAGGTAGTGTTACGCTGATTTGGTGGCATAATATACGTGTCATACTTCTAGCAACCTTTCTAGGTATCTTTTCATTTAGTATCCTAGGTCTTCTAATTACCATGTTGCCCCTGGTATTTATCGGATATATGGTTGGTAATATTTTTATGGCTGGTTTGTCGATTTCTAAATTTATTACTGGACTGATTCTCCCTCATGCTTGTTTTGAAATCCCAGCGCTCATCTTTGCTGGTGCAGCCATTTTAAATCTTGGTGCCACTTTAACAACACCTGCCAATGGAAAAACTATCGGAGAGGCATGGATCATCTCTCTCGCCCAATGGGCAAAATTAATGGTAGGTCTGATCATTCCACTTTTTTTATGTGCCGCGATAGTTGAAGTATTTATTACTCCAAGAATTGCATCTATCCTTTTCGGTGGATGATTTTTTTTACTTACCAGGAAGGAAACAATGACAAAGCTAATTTTTCTGGGTACCTCTAACGCAATTCCCGATCAACATCATGAAAATACACATTTGGCTGTTCTAGGAAAAAGAAACAAGCTACTGATTGATTGTGGCAGCAATCCGATTGTGCGATTACAAGAAGCTAATATCAATGTACTCGAAATTACAGATTTAATCTTAACCCATTTCCATCCAGACCACGTCTTCGGAGCGCCCTTATTGTTAATGAGCAGTTGGTTAATGGGGAGACAAACACCATTGAATATCTATGGCTTAAAATACACCCTGGATAGGGTCAAGATCATGATGGATGCTTTTGAATGGAAGACATGGCCAAATTTCTTCCCGGTTGCATTCCACGAAGTACAAGAAACAGATATGTTTCCTGTGTTCGAGAATAACGAGTTCAAGGTGTATTCTTCTCCAGTACACCATATCATCCCCAATATCGGTCTGCGTATAGAATTTGAAGAGAGCAATCAAGTACTTGCCTATTCCTGCGACACCGAACCATGTGATGAGGTCATTAAACTTGCTGAGAAAGCGGACATTCTCGTTCATGAAACTGCTGGAGACACAAGAGGACATTCTTCCGCATCTCAGGCAGGTGAAATCGCTACAAAATCGAATGCAAAGACACTCTACTTGATCCATTATCCGACAGATAAAGTTAGCTTGAGTACATTAACAAAAGAAGCCCAAAAAACTTTTTCTGGGCATGTTTATCTTGCGGAAGATCTTCAAGACCTATCGCTTGAATAAATTGAGTAAACTAGTACGCAATTATTTACCAACCTTCAATAAATGGCAACCAATCTTCGTTATCTTTGAGATGATTATCAAACATATATCTCGCCGAGGATGGAGGTTCTTTTGGAGTGTGAAGCAAGTTCATTTGAACTTGCTGTAATATTCGTCCACCTTTTCGGTGATTGCATGATGGACATGCAGCAACGAGATTCTCCCAAGTATGCTGCCCTCCCAAGCGTCTCGGAATGATATGGTCTATAGTTAGATAAGCCACCTTTTTCCCGCAGTATTGACAGGTGTAATTATCCCGACGTAAAATTTCACGCTTCGTTAGGTGAACCCTCGGTCTAGGTCTCTTAATCTGTCGAGAGAGACGGATGATAGATGGACGCGGGAATGTATTGTTGACAGCCTGTATCTCGCCGCGACCGTTTAACACCATACTAGCTTTTTCTTTGAGTATCAACCCAATTGCTCGCCGTGTGGTGCATACATTGATCGGCTCAAAATTGGCATTTAGTACCAAAACTGGCTCATACATATCCTCATCTCACAAACATGTGCAATTATAGCATAACCTCAGAAAAATCCAACACGATAATTTCATGTCACTCAACGACAAACGATCAAACCCTTATCCTATTTGTCCAAAAATCTTGTATAATCAAACCTAATGAATACCAAACAAAGATATTACCCCGAATTGATCTCTCGCAAAGGAGAACTGATTGCGTGGTCTTCTTTCCTAATGGCGAGTATCACCTGGTTGATTTTATCGTTGTATGGAGCACCAATCCATACCGGACTACGCTTCCTTTCGTACTTCCTTTTAGGTTCAAGCTTGATGATCAGTTTCGGAAATTGGATGGATCGAAAAACCATTTTACAGATAGATGATGAGGGTATATCTTTTCAGAATGGATTAAGAAAAGTTCGCTTAGAATGGAACGCTATCCAACAGATCGACATTTTTTCATCACGGTGGGGTAAAAAGGTCTGTGTAAGCGGAACTGAACTAAGATTCAATTTTCGGACTTTCGGTGAAGTAAATTTACATGGTAAGGAAAAAGGTCGCATGGGTTTTGAAAAAGGCGAAGAAATAATAAAAATCATTATTGAGAGAACTGGCTTAGAGGGAATAGGACAAGCTGGGAGCAATGAAACTTATAAACATCCATAATCTACAATACATCTGAAGCACTAAATATCTTTAACAAAAAACTAGAGTCACCGAAAGGATAAAAAGATTTTTCAAAGAAACAGGAGTCAGTTTATGACAAATCACAATATGAACATTGATGAACAAGTACAATACCTTATGCAAGGAACAGAATATGGTGACGATGATCTTAAGAACGCCATGGCAGAAGAATTACACCAACGGCTAAAGGAGGCAAAAGAAGAAAATCGTCCACTTAGAATATATTGCGGCTTTGATCCTCGCACAAGTGACTTGCATTTAGGTCATACTGTTCCCATGCGAAAGCTGCGCCAATTTCAAGAGCTAGGACATGAAGTAACCTTTCTTGTCGGAAACTACACTTCATTAATTGGCGATCCATCCGATAAAGACAAGCTACGCCCTCAGCTAACACCTGAAGAAGTAGAAATCAATGCCCAAACCTACGCACAACAAGCTTTCAAAGTACTTGATCCTGATAAAACATTAATTAAATACAACGCAGAATGGTTATCAAAATTAGACTTTGCCGATTTGATCAAACTAGCCTCCAATTTCACCATTCAACAATTCCTCACACGAGAGAATTTCAGAATACGTTGGGATAATAACGACGCGATATACTTGCATGAAACTTTTTATGCCATCATGCAAGGCTATGATGCTTACGCCATGCACACCGATGTACAGGTCGGTGGAACTGATCAGCTTTTCAATATCGTTACAGCTGCGCGCAAATTGATGACCTTTATGGGTGAAAAACCAAATATCGGAATAATCTTAGGCATCCTACCAGGCACGGATGGCGAAGTAAAAATGAGCAAATCTCTTGGAAATCATATCCCACTATTATCAAACCCCGAAGATATGTATGGGAAAGTGATGAGTATCCCTGATAATGCGATGGGACAATATTTTCGTCTATTAACTCGCTGGACACCTCCGGAAATCTCAGCATTCGAAAAAGCGATATCAGATGGAGAAATTCATCCACGCGACGCGAAAATGAAACTAGCTCATGAGATTGTAGCCATATACTATTCTCCAGAGCAGGCAAATCAAGCTCAAGCAGACTTCATCCGCGTCTTTCAGCAAAAAGACATTCCCTCTGATATGCCTGAATACAAACTCCATGCTGAGCACACTCTTCTAGATATTCTTGTCAAAACCGAGATGGTGAAGAGCAAAAGTGAGGGCAGGCGTATGATTTCTCAGAATGCAGTTCGGTTTAATGGGCAAACGCTGAATGATCCCAATCAATTCATTTCAGAAGCAGGTGTTTTGCAACTCGGTAAGAGACACTTTATTCAACTTATCAGATGAATCCGATGAAAAGGATTATGTAGCAGTCCAATAGTTATTGGACTGCCTTTTTCATTTATTATTTTTGATCAAAGCTCTCTAACAAAATATTCTTCCCTATTTCTTTAGCTAAAGCCAAGTTCCTTTCTTCTAATAATAACGCAATGGAAATTGGAGGCTTTCCTGCAATTGCCTGGATGCCTCCCCAAAACCAGGTTATATAAGCTTGGTTCTGCGTTTCAACCGAGAACGCTAGATGCCAAATTTCTTTGTGATCAATATCAACTTGTTCTTGTCTAAATTCAACAATATCAGTAGAAAAGACTAAATAAGGTTCACTCAAAGAATCTAAGGGAACCCAACCCGCTTTTTGTGTATTCACAGCGGAGACAATCTGTGGAGCTGGTTCCTCGCCCGCGTTGCTGATCGCAGACGCGATTAAAGCAGCTTCAAACAGGTTCAGATATTTACCATCCCCTTGATCACCTCTCGCTTCCGCACCTACTAGACGGATGCTACTACTTGAAATCAGATTCCTTTCCGGAAGTAAAAAGTTTGAAAGTCGATCTTCAACTTCCCCAATGGGGTAATATCCAAAAAAAGCACGATTCAATAACGGCGAGCTCTCATCGCTTGTGTATATTTCCCATTTTTCATTAAGTTGGTTGGCATCAAAACCAGGATAGGATGCCATCGAATATATTTCACCTGTGGAATTATCAATCATCACAATCGCGGCTGTCCTATTTTTTAATTTCTGATCAATCCTTTGTTGAATATCCAAATCGA
This sequence comes from uncultured Anaerolineaceae bacterium, assembly GCA_964547225.1. Taxonomy (GTDB): domain Bacteria; phylum Chloroflexota; class Anaerolineae; order Anaerolineales; family UBA4823; genus CAZJMV01. The sequence continues at coordinate 122,942 of CAZJMV010000212.1, forward strand.
TGGTCAAACGAATATCAATACCAGGTGGCGGTTGACCATATAATAATTGATTCCACCATACCAAGGAGTTAGGATTACCACGTAGCCCTCGCAGATAATCATCCATGGATGCTTCCAAACCTGCTTGACCAAAAACAGGGCTTGTATAGCCTACGACGTTACTGAGTGAGGGGTACAAATATTCACGAGTATAATTCCCCGATTCTCCAAAGGAACTATTGATCGGTTCAAGATCACGATCAAAGATCGTCCCACGATGAACATAACGATCTGAGATTGACCTACGAGCATTATCCGTACGACTAAGTAAATTTGACCCACGTATGATCACCCACCAACCAGTAACCAAGCTCAAGGAAACAAATCCTGCCAAAAGCACTTTTCCCGTTTGCAGATACGGCTCATGGTTAAATTTTTGTCGATACTCATCTTCCGTCGAGGCGCTGATATGGATCAACAACAGGATCGCCAATGCAGATACAAGCAGGGAAGACCCCCCATATGAGATAAACGGTAGTGTTACCCCCGTCAGTGGAAATAAGCGTACACTTCCACCAATGATCAGTATACTTTGTCCAGATAGATAAATGGTTAAACCAATCGCTAAAAATCTTTGATAAGCATTGCGTGCATTCAAGGCAATTTTCAAAGCGCGTATCGCAAGAATTGCGATCACCAAAATGATTGCGATGATCCCCAAAAAACCGTATTCTTCTCCCAGAGCGGCAAAGATCAAGTCTGAATGTGCAATGGGGACTAGACCTGGATTACCGATCCCCAGCCCACGTCCAATTAATCCTCCATTCGCAATCGCTATCAGAGATTGCACAATCTGATAGCTTCGCCCACTTGAATCACTCCATGGAAACAGCCATGAATCAACTCGAATTTGGACAATATCAAAAAGTAAATAACCAAGCGCGGCTGAAATTGCTAGCACTGCTAGCCCCCCGATAAGGATTTTCTTATCCCCTACCATGAGATAGATCAATGCTGTATAAATCAAGAGAAGGATACTCGCGGTTCCAAGATCTCTTTGAACTAACAATAGAATAAGCGCCATCCCAGTCATTAAGAAGGTAGGCGACAATAAGGCAAGCATTAATCGTGATTTGGATAATAATCGTGTCTGGTTTTGGGATTGTGAGAGCGTTAGGTCTAGACGTTTATCCGCCATATAGGATGCCATATAGGCGATTAATAAAAGTTTCAAAGGCTCTGATGGTTGCAGGTAGATGCCGCAACAACCCAACCACATTTTTGAGCCATAACCGAGTGGATTTGTCCCAAACACTAACGTCAAGGCGGTCAATAAAAGGCTAGCTGTTAACCAAAGATATTTATATTGGCGTAATATCTTCAAAACCTTAGGGTAATTCAACCCCAATACGAGGATAAAAACGGTAATCAAGATCCAAACACTTTGCCGTAGCCCGAAATCCGGTAATAATCGCCAAATGGTAAGCATTCCTATCCCACTCAATAACGCAAATATCGGTAATAGAAATGGGTCATAGTGGATAAGCTTACGTTTCATGGATAAATGGGTAATTCCAAAACTCAACACCCAAAATAAAACTCCAATCCAATGATCCCATCGGTAAATCACCTGCCATGAACGTGCGCGCACAGCAGGGGAAAGCGTCAAGACAAGTGCATCGAGCAATATGATCAACGTTGCAAGTCTTAATAAGATCACTTGTCTCCGATCTTGTGAGTTCTGAGAATGATTATTCAGCAAATCACACCCTCATCAAAACATTCTATCGTAATCAATCTTTGAGGTAAAAGGATCACATATATTTTCCAATCAATAACTCTAACCGATTCTCAACTTCTTTGGGTATTCTATTCTTATCCGTGATTAAAGCATTGGCTAATGCGCTGCGACAGTTACAATTTTCTTGAACCGGTAATAATTTTGTTAAATTATGAATGGCTTCTTGAGCAGCGCGTGTATTTTTATTCAAAATCTCAATAACCATATCTACGGTGACTGGTTCAGCGCTGATATGCCATACATCAAAATCGGTCACATGCGCCATAATGGCGTAGCACATCTCTGCCTCCCTGGCTAAAAAGGCTTCTGGCGAAGCAGTCATACCAATCAAAGACATCCCCCAGGAACGAAATACATTCGACTCAGCTCGAGTTGAAAAACGTGGACCTTCGATGGTGATAAAGGATCCACATTTATGGGTTGTTGTTCCAGTCATTTTCACTGCCTGATAAGTGAGTTCAGAAAGTTGAGGACAAAAAGGATCCGCCACATCGATATGCGCGACAATCCCCTCACCGAAAAAAGTGCGTTTGCGATCACGCGTAAAATCAAAAAGCTGATCAGGGATTACAATTTCTCCCGGGGCGTAATCTTCTCTCAACGATCCGCATGCGCTGATACTAACGACCCATTTAACCCCCAGCATTTTTAGAGCATATATATTCGCCCTATAATTGACCTCACTAGGCAAGATATGATGTCCAATTCCATGCCTCGAAAGGAAAGCCACTTTCAGCCCATTAATTACCCCAATTATTATCGGAGCGCTGGGTTTACCATAAGGAGTGATCAGTTCAATCTCTTGAATATTTTCCAGCCCAGAAATCGAATACAGCCCTGAACCACCAATGATCGCTAAAGTCGCATTTTCTTCCATAATTGATTATCCTCGATTCTATAATTTAATCCAGCACAGAGATTTTTCCCTTATACAGGATGATAACAGACATCTAAACAAGACTGAACTTATTCATCAAAGCTAACTTCAAATTCTTGTGTGGCACATCTAATCATGTCACCAGCGGTAATTACGATCGGATTTACAACTTGTTTTTCATTTAAAAAGGTACCATTTCTAGATTTCAGATCTTCCACCCACCACTGACCATGATGATAGGAAAGTCTTGTATGACGGGCTGAGACGGCTTTGTCTTGTATCGGTAATTCATTTGCTTGATCTCTGCCAATGATAACTTCTGGAGAAGAGAATTTAAATTGCTGAACGCCATTATCTAAATAAACCGTTGGTACGCTCTTCATGACAGTTGATTTGCTGCTCACTTTCAGATCGTTCCAAAGCACCCAGATCGACCAACCAACAAAACCGTAGATAGCAAGCGTTAGAATAATTCGAATGTTTAGAACGACCAATCCACTCATTTTCAGTTCCTCACTTTATCCAAGAGCACTCAGCTCTTGCGTCTCTCCTCGTTCATCATCCTGTCCATAAACCAATGGGAAACCTGACAGCGAAATCACATCACCAGCCATAAGCATATGCTGTTTAATCGGTTGGCTGTTGACAAATGTACCACCTGTAGAATCTAAATCGAAAATAACAAAACGACTATTGACTACTCTCAATTGCGCATGTAGCCGAGAAACACGCTGATCATTTAGAACAAGATGATTATCTGGACGGCGTCCAATATTGATGATCTCTTGATCTAGAGGAAAAATGTTCGTTCCATTGACGATCAAAAAAGCATTCTTTGGGAGAGTTAAAGCACGCTCCTCTGGTTGAATTTGCGCATTCATAGTCTGAGAAATATCCTCGTGGCTATAGGACGCTAAAACCTTTAGCGCTCCTGGTTCTAAAACAAGATCGGGCACAATTCTTAGAATTGGAGTTGAATGGAAAATCAATCCCGCTTCTTCCGCGATTTCGTGGATCGTTGAAATAAAAGCATTTTGGAATTCGAAGTTTTCCTCAAAATTTTGGGTGTGTAATTCGGGTACCAATAGAACGAAAAGATTAGGAGCAATCAGCGAACCCTCTTCAGTCGTCTCAATCCCTTGACTCAAGGCATCCCACAAATCTTCTGGAAGAAGAGTGTATTGTTTTTCTCCCGAGAAGAGATGAAAAGAACCACCCTCAATTACTTTTTTCAAGCGATCTTCGATCTTCCTGAAATCGCTTTTAAGATCAAATTTTGATTTGGAATCCATAGACCTATTATATGCCTAAGGATAAATCTTTTGCAAGTTCCTGGAAAAGGATTCCGTCAGCGTGTCAGGGTTGCCAAAAAAGCATTGATAGATTAAAATAACTCCACGTTAGCGGGTGTCGCCAAGTGGTAAGGCAGTAGCTTCCCAAGCTACTATTCGTGGGTTCGAGTCCCATCACCCGCTCTTTATTTTTAAACTGCTAGAAATTTTTGCGGCTTTTTTTCTCCCTAAACATCAAATGTATATCAATTATTACTAATTTTGAGAATTATTAATAACAAATATTTCTCAACTGCTTCCTAAGCTATATCGATTATGCCGCACAAGTCTATTCACCTATATCACAATTATCAATGGAAGAATAGAATTGTAGTTCCAGTGTACATTGACAGCCTAATATCAGCGATAATCTAGTAAGAATGCTAAACGATTAAGGATTTCCCTTTTCAGGTTATTCTTTATCCAATTCTTTTGTTTTTCGTTATCTAACTCTCCAAGTCCATGAAGAATATTCTGATCTGTCAAATTTTTTTCTGTGAAGATGATTAAATCTTGCAGGTATTGTCGATAATCCTTTCCGGAGCCAATTTCTACTGTAACTCTATCTGGCAGAATTCCTTCTTTTAAATCGAAGATTCAACGATAACTTGCAAAGTTTAAGAAATCATTTTGTTATAATATTCTTTATCAATCCACAACTCATTAACACATCCCATCCCCTTTCTAGAAAATCATCCAAATCCACCTCTCCATGCTTATATTTTTCATGCCAATCATCCGGAACTGGCAGCCATTCATAGAGTTTTTTCCGCCAGGCTTCCAGCAGTAATAGCTGTGTGCCCATGAATTCAGCCGCGCTAATGACATGATTCCCAGTTTGATCTTCGATTTTCTTCTGCCAGGCTAATCCTACTCCGCTTCGTAACAGATGATGATCGATGATGAGTGTCTCAACATTGCGAGAGAGTTCAATTGCATTTTTTCTGGCGAATTCATCCTGCTCAACAGTTAGTCTAGATAAATAAATTGGAGGACCAGAACTTAAAACAATCGTAGGCTTCCAATCCAAAATGATTTCAATCGCCTCACGATGCAGAAATTGAATATCTGATGCGTGTACAAAGACCTCTCCAGCCTCTTCAATACGCACCATCATAACCGAGACTGAGTCTATCTCTCTTAATCCATGAGCAACCGGAGCAGAAAAACGCATCCCTCCACAGGTTTGATCTTCCATTGCTGGGATTTGCCGCATGATTGTATTCTCAATCGCTTGTCGCCTGCTATATTGGATATTCGCATTGGGTTGAACGCCTTTAGCCCAAATTTTTGCGTTCGAGAGCTGCTTGGCAACCATATCTAAACTCAATTGATAGGGATTCGCATCTGCTAAAGGAACGTGATCGCCATCATAATGACTGAATACCACATCCGTAACTGTTTCTAACTCTTTGATGATCGCGCTTCTGATTTTCGCACCCACCGCGACTTGAAATGGATGTGGCATTAATCCATATCGCCTCCAACCCAAAGCGATCCCAGGGTCTATAATGATCTTTCGATCTTCCATCTCTACCGCACAGCAAAGACCCCGCACGCCCAAAGACTCCGTACCCAAAACCTTTATCCGCATTACACTACCCATTCACATTGTTTATACTTCAATCACCCGACCGGCGCCACCTTCCATATACACATCTGGATAAAATCGTTTGATCTCGTCTTTATAACGGGTGCAGTGCGTCGCGCAAATCAGGCTTAAACCCTGCAAAGCTTCTGGACGCGTCCCGTGCAGTCCACCCACAATCCCATAAACCTCGCCAAATAAGGATGCCTTCGCACGGATATTCTCCATGCTGGGATGAGAGCAACCCAGCATGATGATCAAACCCAGCGTGGTTTCCACGACCATGCTCTGTTCAATCCCTTCCAGTTCTCCTGTGGAATAAACACCCTTTCGCAACTGGGTCGCATTACTGATCACAATGACTTCATCTGCACGAGGAACTGCTTTCATTGAAGGGGGAAGCCATACCTTAACAGCGTGATTGTGCCTTAGAAAAGTATTTAAACCTCCAACATGATCGAGGTGCGCGTGCGAAATGAAAACTGCATTGATCGATCTCGGATCAAAATCCAGGACGTTCATATTATGCAAAAGGTTTTCTCCATCCGCGCCAGTATCAAAAAGGATTCTGTAATTCTGATCGATTTCAAGAATTGCAGAGAAACCCCAATCAGCACGCAGATTATATTTTGCTGGTTTCATATTGTCATAAATAATTGTAATTTTGATAGACATTTTGTTTTACTCCTATCACCCAAACCAAAATTGCATGAAAGGTATTTTTCCCAAATCCTATCGCCTCAAGTTTCCATGAACATCCTTCTGGATTAGACCATTCTGATCAATGACCTGCTTGTAAAGTGTAGACATTTTTTGAGCAATGATCTCCCAAGAATAGGATTGCGCTTCTGCAAATGCGTTCAGACCCATTTTTCGTTGCAAATCAGGATCTCGCAACAGGAGGCTCAATCTATCAGCTAATAACTCTGGATTGTTGACTGGAACCGTATATCCTGTTTCGCCATCCTTCACTAAAAAGGCTAACCCACCCACTTGTGAAGCAACCACTGGTGCCCCACATGCCATTGCCTCTAGCGCGACCATCCCAAATGACTCATAATGCGAAGGTACAACAACTGCTTCCGCAGCGGAATAATAATAAGGTAAGGTGTCCTGAGCGCGTTTTCCCAAGAAACCAACCTGATCCGATAAAACATTTTCTTCTCGAATAGCTTTCAAACGAGCCATCTCAGCACTTTGTACTTCTGGATTTAGGTCTGGGTCACCACCGATGATGGATAAGCAAATCTCTAATCCTTGGTCTCGCAGCAAGGCTATTGCTTTCATCAATGTATCGATGCCTTTCAAAGGTTCAATCCGTCCCACAAAAAGTAAGACTCTTTGACAAGGGTTAACGCCGATGAACTCTTTCGCTTCATCAGGAGGGATTGGGTAAAATCGGCTTAAATCAACTCCCGGTGGAATCACTACTATCTTTTCGGTTGCAGCACCATAAAGCCATTGAAGTTGAGCGTATTCTGCCTGTGTAGCAGCAATGATTCGATCGGCAATATTTAATACCTCTCGCTCTCCATCTAAACGGTATTGACCTTCGATTTCTTCTGCATTCCTAGCGACTCTCTGCTTCATCACACCTAGCGTATGGTACATATGAATGATCGGAATATTCCAATCCTTTTTCAATTCCTTCGCTGCAATACCTGACATCCAATAATGACTATGAATCAAATCATAATTCAGACCTTTGGTGGATGTAAATTCTTGTATGCCATTAACAAATTCGGGAAGATACTCAGCCAATTCCTGTTTGGGTAAAGGTACTTCTGGGCCTGAACGCACATGCACAACACGATTGCCATAACCAAGATCGTGCAAGACATGCGGAGCATGTTCATCTTGAGAGCGAGTATACACATCAACATGCACTCCTAAAGGGCCTAAATGACGAACTAATTCTCGCACATAGACATTCATGCCACCAGTATCCTTGCCCCCTAAGATCGCAATCGGACACGTATGATAAGAAAGCATCGCAACTCGCAATTTCACACCTTGCCTTTCAAGCTTTTCCCCTGTATAATCGCATCGAAATAAATTTCATTACCTTACTCCTGCCACCGTAGCTCAGTTGGTAGAGCAGACGATTCGTAATCGTCAGGTCAAGGGTTCGAATCCCTTCGGTGGCTCTCACATGAGCGCAATTTTGCGCTTTTTATTTTATTCTTCACCCAAATTCTCGCCTATCCAGTATAATTCCAATATGCATACTCGCGCAACCCCCTTAGTCATCGGAATCGCAGGAGGTTCCGGATCAGGGAAAACAACGCTGGCAGAAATTATTCTCGACCGAGTCGGTAGAGAGCGAATCGCCTACTTACCCCATGACGCTTACTATAAAGATCTAAGCCATCTCAATGCCGCTAAGAGAATGTCGGTAAACTTTGATCACCCGGATTCTCTTGAGACGGAGCTGCTTGTCGAACATATCCTGGCATTGAAAAAAGGTCAAACGATTGAAATGCCAGTTTACGACTTTAAAACCCATACCCGCAGTAGCGAAACAATCAGCACCGTACCTCATCAAGTCATCATGGTTGAGGGGATATTGATCTTCGCAGATCGAATGTTGAGGGAAGTCATGGATGTCAAGGTTTTTGTAGACACCGATCCTGATATTCGTTTCATCCGCCGTCTAGAGCGAGATATTCAAGAACGCGGACGAACTATGGAAACCGTGGTAAACCAATACCTGACTACCGTACGTCCAATGCACCTCGAATTTGTCGAACAATCCAAACGATATGCCGATGTAATCGTTCCTGAGGGTGGTTTGAATGCTGTTGCTATGGAAATGGTCGTTGCCCGATTACAATCATTGCTAAAGGATGAAGACCAATAAAAACAAATCAAGGTAAATATCAGAATCTTGAAACAATAAATAGACATTAGTGAAAGGAAAAAGTATGACCAATAATATGCAGTGGACAACCCCTCCCAACATGGAAATTGACCCCGAAAAAGAATATTACGCAATCATTAATACCGATAAAGGTACAATGAAATTAAAACTATTTAGCGATAAAGTTCCTAATACAGTGAATAACTTTGTATTTCTTTGCCGGCAAGGATTTTATGATGACACGGTCTTCCACCGAGTGATCACCGATTTTATGGCTCAAGCAGGAGACCCAACTGGCACTGGACGAGGTGGTCCTGGTTATAAATTCGCGGATGAATTTCACCCCAAACTTCGCCATAACAAACCTGGCATCCTTTCCATGGCAAACGCAGGACCAAACACAAATGGATCTCAATTCTTTATCACCCATGTGCCGACCCCCTGGTTGGATGATAAACACAGTGTTTTTGGTGAAATCACCGAAGGTGAAGATGTGCTATTCGCTATTCCTGAACGAGATCCCATGAGACCAGAAAACCATGGTATAAAAATCAAATCAATAGAAATCGTAGAAGTATAGGATTTTCCTTCTAGCATTCAAATGTTATCATCAAAACGCAAATTAGCCATTGCTCGTATCTTAGCGTTAGTGATCGTCATCGCGATTAGTATTTATATCTATTCCATTCGAGATCAAGCAGAACAATTAGCAAAATATGGATATCCGGGAATTTTTCTGCTCTCCATCCTTGCAAATGCAACAGTATTGTTACCCGCTCCGGGTGTCCTTTTTGTGTTTGCGATGGGCGCTGTTTTTGATCCTTTTTGGGTAGCTATCGCATCAGGAGCAGGAGCTGCCTTGGGAGAATTGTCCGGTTATCTAGCTGGCTTTAGTGGTCAAGCGGTTGTGGAAAATAAGGACTATTACGAACGCCTGCGTAACTGGATGGAAACTCACCGAAAACTAAGTGATATCGCGATCACTGTTTTGGCATTTATACCCAACCCATTATTTGATCTGGCGGGTATGGCAGCGGGGACACTGAAAATCCATCTTATCCGGTTCTTGTTTTTTTGTTTAATTGGCAAGATCTTAAAAATGATGATGTTTTCATATGCAGGATCTTCATCGATCAATAGATTGTTTAGTCAGTAAACCAACAAGGAAAGAATCATGAAAGATTATTCAAAGACAGATAAATATCTTGATGAGAACCTCGATATAAATATTGAGGAATTATCTCAATTAGTGGCTCAACCAAGTGTATCGGCGCAGAATCTGGGATTACAAGAATGTGCCGCCATGGTAGCGAGCATGCTCGAGAAGCGCGGCTTCCAAGTAGAAGTCATGCCTACCGAAGGCGCTCCTGTTGTATTAGCAGAACGATCAGGACGCAGTGATAAAACACTCCTAATCTATAATCACTATGATGTTCAACCACCTGAACCGTTAGAATTATGGAATTCGCCACCTTTTGAGCCAACCTTGAGGGATGGTAAGCTTTTTGGACGCGGGGTAAGCGATGATAAAGGGCAATTAGTTGCTCGCCTTTTCGCGATCGATGCCATTTTAGATGCTGATGGTGAGTTACCTTGTAATGTGAAATTCATCATCGAAGGTGAAGAGGAAACGAGCAGCATTCATTTACATGATTTCATTGAACAGAATGCTGATCGTCTGCAGGCAGATGCTTGTATTTGGGAATTTGGTGGTGTCGACCACAGAGAAGTTCCGATGCAATATCTAGGTTTGAGAGGGATTTGTTATGTTGAACTTTCAGCAGAAACCGCCAAAACGGATACTCATTCGGGAACTGGAGGATCAATCTTTCCCAACGCAGCTTGGCGGTTGGTTTGGGCATTGAATAGTCTTAAGACACCTGATGAACATATTCTGATCCCAGGATTCTATGACTCCGTCGAGGAACCAAGCCAGCGCGACCTTGAATTCATGGAAGCATTACCTGAGGTTTCGGAAGAATACAAAGAACGCTATGGTATAAAAAAATTCACCAAAGGATTAACCGGTGGAATTGAATTACAAATTGCAAGCGTCTTTGAACCAACTTGTACAATATGCGGATTAACTTCGGGTTACCAAGGACCCGGATCGAAAACAGTTCTTCCTGCAAATGCATCCGCTAAAGTTGACTTTCGATTAGTGCCGAACCAAACACCACAAGAAGTCCTCAAACAACTGCGCGAGCATCTCGATAATCAAGGATTCTCGGATATACAGATTAAGTATTTGGGAGGCGAACCTCCAGCAAGGACTGATCCCGATGATCCTTTTGTAAAGATGGTTGTTGAAACTGCTGAGCCAGTATTTGGTCAACCAATGCAAATTGTCCCCATGATTGGTGGGTCAGGTCCAAATTATCCCTTTATCCATTTATTAAATCTGCCGGTTGTTACTGCTGGATCAGGCTACCCCGGAAGCCTTGCCCATGCGCCAAACGAAAATATTCGCTTGGATTTACATCTAAAACATGCCAAACATATGGTAAGAATTCTTGGGGAATTTGGAAATTAGAATATAATTATCGCAGTCCGGAGGATCAGGATATATCCCATCCTCCGGATTATTTCATCTAGTGATTCATTCACCAAGCGTATGCAAAAATGACACAATCTTCCAAATCTCTTGATCTGTCAATACTGCATCCCAAGAAGGCATAGCTGAATTAAACGGTTCTTGAATCCCCCCTTTCGCTATCCGCCAATATATATAATTATTTTTCACTTTTGGCACAACAATGTTTAAATTTGAAGGTGGAGGTTCTAATGACTCCCCAATTGAACCATTCCCAAGCGCGGTATTTCCATGACATGCAGCACAATTATATTGAAAGAGCTCTTCACCCTGCAAAATCTCGAATTCTTGGGGATCTTCAATTGGATTCTGAAGCTCAGCATATTCCGTTGGGAGGATCGATTCGGGGGAAAAATCACGATCGATAGTATTATTATCTACAAGGTGACATGCCGAGTTGAGCAATGCTAAGCTGACCAGGTAAAATATAAATAATTGCTTCTCGTAAAAAAGCTTCTTCATCCACACCTATTATGATTATTGATTTAATTCAGCAAGAATTTCACTGCTATGATCCGCTGGTCGCACTTTTTCGAAGACAGATATGATCACACCGTTTTCATCGATAATGAATGTCGTTCGAAGTACTCCATAATACTCTTTTCCTCGCATCTTTTTCTTTCCCCAGACACCATATAGTTCACAGACTTGATGATCAACATCTGATAAAAGCGTAAATGGAAGTTGAAACTTTTGTTTGAATTTGGTGTGTTTTTCGGGGGTATCCGGACTTACACCTAAAATAACAACTCCTCTTTCCAAATAATCACTATAGTCATCTCGGAAGCTACAGGCTTCTTTGGTACAACCAGGGGTATCGTCCTTAGGGTAGAAATACAAAACAATTGGTTTTCCGAAATAATCTGACAATTTCCTTTCCGTAGCTGTTTCATCCAACAGTTTGAAGTTTGGTGCTGGAATTCCCTTTGAGAGTGGCATAACAACCTCCTTATATTATTGACAAACGATTAGAATTTTATTAATTTAGATCAGGTTTTTCCATTTACGTCCGCGACTAATTTTCCCATTTCAGAAATATCATAACCTGGCATTTGGGATACTTTTCTTTGAAATTCGCGATCATTGACCACATTCCAAAGTGGCTCTAATAAGGCATCTTGATAATACTTATCAGGCACAATCAGTTGATAACTTTCTTTGAAAAGGGGAATAAATTCAAGGTCTAAGGCATTCGCAGCAGCTTGAATGCCTAGACCACAATCAGCGCGTCCAGAAGTGATTGCGGCTGCGACAGAAAGATGAGTATATTCTTCCTGGCTATAGCCAATAATTTGATCTTGAGATATCCCCAATAAACCCAAATGATAATCTAACAAGACACGTGTTCCAGCGCCGCGTTGACGATTAACATAGCGAACATCATCTCGAATAAGATCATCCAAAGCAAAAATACCTTTAGGGTTTCCTTTTGGTACCATCAAACCCTGTGTCCTACCCACAAAAGCGATAACTTTTACAGGGACTTCTGATAAATACCGATGGATATAAGACAGATTATATTCACCTGTTTCAGGATCCAATAAATGTGAACCAGCAAAATGAGCTTCACCCCTCTTTAAAGCGACTAGCCCACCCATACTCCCCACATTCGCAGAAGCAAGCCGTCGATTGTATCCCGATAGATATTGAGCAAGCAAATCAAGGATCACATCATGGGAACCGATCGCGAAAATGGTGCGACGTAGGTCAGAAACAGGTCGATATAACTGTACATCAATCTCTGCGCCCGCAGGTAGTCCTTGTGTACCTCGAGGGAGAATAGCGATCCCATCTGCATTAACCAAGGAAGTGATTACCCCTGAACCACGCGATAGAGGAGCGGCTAACAGTTTATCCCCAACCCATCCTACAGCAACACGCATATAATCATCATCTCCAGCAGGTGAGGTTACTTTTCGGGTTAAGGTCGCCTTTATTTTTGTCGATTCGCCTGGTTGCCGTCCCAGCCAAAGCGCAATGATCGGTTCAACAAATATTTCTCCAGTTAAGGCAGCTGAAACCGGATAACCAGGTACTCCAATGATCAGAGTTTTCCCTTCCGAGGAGATTTGATCACTCTTTCCTTTAAGGTACTGTTGCGCTTTTTGATGATCAATCAATCCAACAATAACTGGATGTCCTGGACGAACCGCAACGCCGTGAACCAATAATTCGCCAAGTGTTTCCACAATTGTGGCAGAATAATCTTCGGAACCGGCTGATGAACCAGCATTAAGTAAAATTAAATCGTTATTGATTGCAGCGTCAGAAACTCTTTGACATAATAAATCAAAATCATCTGGGGTAATTTCATAACGCATTGCAGCGCCCCCCCATTCATTGATCTGTCCAGCTAGCACTTGAGAATTAAACTCAATAATATCCCCTTTTTTTATCTCTTGTCCAATAGGGATTAATTCCGTACCCGTAGGTATGATCGCTACACGCGGTTTTCTTGAGACAAGGATATCTGAATGCCCACTCGCAGCAATAGCGCCCAGATCAACCGGTCTTAAGATATGACCTGCTGGCAATACGAGTTGCGTTGCCACCATATCTTCTCCCATCGGTCGGACATGGCTCCATGGTGTGACCGATGCACGAATTCGTATCAGATCCGGTTTTCGCGGAGTTGTAGATGGAGACCCACTTGAATCAAATGGCTCTACATTCTCAACAGGAATGACTGCATTTGCCCAGTCAGGCAATGGATCACCGGTATCCACATAGGCAGCGAAAATAATCTCGCCACTACAATTCAAGCTTATGGGATTATTTAGTAAAGCGCCAGTTGTGTCTTCTGCTCTTACGGCGAAACCATCCATTGCCGAGGCGTGATAATGAGGAGATGATATCTTCGCCCAAACCGGTTTTGCGAGCACTCTACCTACTGCGAACTCGTTAAGATCTATTTGCTCAATTTCTAAGATACCAGCCTGCCCAATTTTTTCTAAAGCAGAGAATAATCTCTCTTTCGCAACATCTAAGGGGATATCATGCAGATAAACGGACATCATTTAACACCAAAAATCCTTCAGAAATTAGTACTTCAGTAGCACGCTCTAATACGATCTCTTTCACCAATACATAATCGGTATCATAAGTTGAGATCACGAAAATACTTACGCCAGCCTTAGCTAGAGGTGATGAGATCGCAGCTAATACACCTATGATAGAAAAATCTAAAGGCCCTTGAACCTTGATCACACGCCAACCAGATTCAGATTTAACTTCTGGCGGTATAAAACGCTCTTCGCATACCACACTCAACTCATCAGCAGTGCGAGTGTAGGATATTATCTGTGAAGAATTTGCCCAATCCGGGAATGGATGATCTGGAGCTAATCTACAAATCGCAAAGCTATGGGGAAGAATGATTACAGGAATATCTTTTACTTCGGTCATAATACGATTACATCCACCATTTCTCCAGTATCTAATCCTGTTTTATCGGGAGGAATGCGGATCAATCCATCCGCTCGTGAAAGTGTGAATATTAAATTGCTTTTTCCAAAAATGGGTTCCGCGATATATCCTTTAGGTTCTGGGATCAATTTTACAGCTACCCAATCTTCACGCCCAGATTGTGAGGCAAGATTCAAGCTTATCTTCGCCGGAATGGATGGCGTTTGGATCTTATTTGTGACACCAACTATATATTCAACGACAGGTTTAACAAAGAGTGAAGCAATCACCAACGCGCTCACAGGGTTCCCTGGTAAGCCGATCACAGGTATATCCTTACAGACCCCCAAAATGGTTGGCTTTCCAGGTCTTACATTAACCCCATGCACCAAAACCCCTGGCTCTCCCAATTCATTAATCACTTGGGAAGTTAGATCTCGCGTACTTGCTGAAGAACCAGCTGTTATCACAACCAAGTCCATCTCTTTGAGCGCCCTTTCTACAACCTCTCTCAAGGAATCCATCTGATCAGAGACGATCCCATAACGCTTAGGAATACCACCTGAGTTTTGAATTAGGGCGCTAAGACTGTAAGAGTTGACATCACGTACTTGTCCAATTTTTATTTCGCATCCAGGAGCAACAACCTCATCACCACTAGAAATGATCCCAACAAATGGCTGTTTGACTACTTGGAGTTTTAATATACCAAGAGCCATCAATCCCCCAATTTCCGCTGGACGAATGGTTTTTCCAATTGGAATCACTTCTTCATTGATGGAGACATCTTCTCCTTTTTGGATCATATTTTCCCCAATCGCGACAGCCCGCAAAATCTCTACCTCGTCGTCTCCAACTCCCTGTGTATTTTCAACCATCACAACGGCATCTGCACCAATCGGTAACATTCCGCCGGTATGAATAAGCGCACAATCAGCCCCGTCTAATTCAAAGGATGGCTCAGTCCCCATAGGGACTTCCCCAACCACGCGAAGATAAATTGGCAAAGATTCACTGGCGCCGAAAGTATCTGAAGCTCGCACGGCAAATCCATCCACTGTCGATCTCGGGAATGGTGGAAGAGAATGAGGCGCGATAACTGGTAAAGCCGTTACGCGACCTAACGCTTGTTCTGTCTTAATCACTTCAAATCGTGCTTTTAAATGAATATGCCTTAATAATTTTTCTAATGCTTCTAAGGGGGGCAGTAATTCCAAAAACTCAGGCATCTAATAATGACCAATAATTCCTTTCTAATAATCTCTCTGATTTTACTCTGAATATCTCAGTTCGTCCAAAAAGTAAAGGCTAAAAGATAAGCTGTGATGATAAATAAGGAAGCTGCGCCTATGGTTAATAAATTCCAATTCGGTTTCGCGCCACTAGCAATATTTCTCATCTGAAAGATCTGGAATAAGCCGATCGGAATGGATAACAAACCCGCTAAAAGAGCAAACCTAGGATAACCAAAGGTCCTCGCTAACAATAACAAAAGGAAAGCGCCAATAATAAGAAGATTGTGCAATATCATCCCATTTTGCCATCCAATGCGAATCACCAAGGTTCGTTTCTCAAACTTAAGATCAGTTGCATAATCAGGTAATTCAAAAACAATCAACATTCCCAAATGCAAAAACACCAATGGGAAAGTCGTCATGGCAATCAATCGATGAAGTGATCCAGCTTGCAAGATAAAAGCAAACAAAGGCACAAGAAAAGCCACAATGACAGATACTATCAACTCCCCATAACCTGAAGCCTCCAACCTAAGCGGTGGTGCAGAATAGAAAAATGAACCAATAAATGCGAGAAAAAGAATCAAATAGGTTTCAAATGGGGGTTGGATTCTTGTGGCTAGGACAACAGTCAAAGATGCTAAGAACGCTAATGTGGTAAGCGCGGCTATTAAAGCAATCAGTGGGTCTAATTTCCCTTCACCTAGAGCATTGCTTCCTCCAGTGAGGTAGGTTCTATTGGTGTTCTCTCGATCAGCCCAAGCATTATAGTATTCGTTAAAATAAGTTGTACTTAATTGTAAGAGAGTCACCCAAGTCTGCCCGAGAACATAAGCTTCCCAATTGATTCTTACACCTAAATAATGAGCAATGCCCACCCCTAAGGCAAATAATACGGCGACAGCAAAAAGAAAAAGCGGACGAGATAATTTAATGAATAATTTGATATTTTTCACATTCACCTTGATCCTTCTTTTTTGAAGTCGATTTTATCCTTAAAATATCTCTTTTATTCTAACGGGAAACCAGAATTTATCCAAGCATTAATGCCGCCTTGTAAGGGCATAACCATAGAAAATCCATTATTCTATAATAATCGCGCTAGTTTTGCACTTGTTTCTACAGATGTGCAATCACAATAAGTAATGATCCAATAATCTTAGTCCAATTCAGTAATTCGTTCTAATAATTGATCTTCGATGATACCATATCCATAATACAGCTCTGTTAATAGGGTGGTTAATAATTTCTCAAGTCACAGCCATAAAACAAAGCTATGCAAGAGCGCAATGCTATGGGTTCAAATCAAAATTATTCTGTCATTAACCTCTGAAGAAATTTGAGATGAAAAACCATAAATTAGCAGGACGTTCAGCTAAACGTCTCATAAAATAAGGGTACCATTCAATCCCATAGGGTACATAAATACGCAGAGAATAACCCTCATTAACGAGTTGCGTTTGCAAATCCCTTCGAATGCCATATAACATCTGAAACTCAACATCATCCTTGGATATGCCAGATCTTTTAATTGCTTCCTTTGCATATTCGATTCGTTTAACATCATGTGTAGCAATAGCTACATAAGGTGGATAATAATCCCGATTGTCAATTTGTTTATCTGTAATTTTCTTACTTTCAGCTAACATAACATCGACTAATTTATCATAGTTCCCATCGACGTCAGTTTTCTTAGGAAAAGCGATATCAGGGGGTTCTCTATAGGCTCCTTTGCACAAACGTACCCGCCCACCATCCTTCATAGCAGATATGATATCTTGCTCACTTCGGTAAAGATAGGATTGGATCACAATTCCAACATTCGTATAACCTAGATCTAATAACTTGTGAAATATTTCTAATGTTTTAGGTAGACGATCTGAGTCTTCCATATCAATTCTTACAAAATTATCTTGCTGCTTTGCTGTATCAACAATTTGAAGGATATGCTCAAAACATAGTTCTGGATCTAAAGTAAGACCTATTTGTGTTAATTTGACAGATACATTTGCCTTTATTCCAGTTTGATCAATCCTACTGAAAATTTCAACGATATCTGAAGCAGCCATTTTCGCCAATTCAAAAGATTCAGTGTTTTCACCCAAATGATCAACAGTCGCTCGAACTCCATCGCTATTCAATAGTTGGATCGCCTTAATGGCATTTTCTAAATCATCACCAGCTACA
This sequence comes from uncultured Anaerolineaceae bacterium, assembly GCA_964547225.1. Classification (GTDB taxonomy): domain Bacteria; phylum Chloroflexota; class Anaerolineae; order Anaerolineales; family UBA4823; genus CAZJMV01. The sequence goes on from CAZJMV010000212.1 coordinate 140,798, forward strand.
AATCGAGATGCTGTTTTCCATGCAAATTTTGATTTACTGACCAATGATCTTGCCCATTCAGCTTGAGATAAATATATTAGTGTTCTACGCAACATCAATTTCTCCTCATAATTCAAAAATTTGTAATAATAGTGTATGTGAAAATTATAACTCAATTTTTCCTGTCTAGTTAGAAGATAAGGTTACCTAAACTGATTGTTAGCTCAATTGAAAATGTTACTAAAGAACCTCAAATTCACGGCTTCTGTTTCTCTCATCGTTAGCCTCGGTAACATTTTCTTTTGATCTAAGGATGGAACTTCAGTAACATTTTATGCAAATTAACGTGCTTCAGTAACATTTTACATGAACTAACGCGATCTACTTGACATATTCGATTAAAGAATGATATTATAATTACCGAGTATATTTGTATTTTTCAGATGATGTATAGATGAAAACCGAAAAACGGACATAACCGTAGTTTTAAAACTCAGGAGGTGGTTGCGGTAATATACGGTTATAGTATGGTCTTGACCTTAGATTTACGATAGCAGATTTTGGAGAGGAATAAAACGTGCAGAAACCCTTGATTCCACCGAACGACTGGATCAAGATCAAGACAAATAGAACTCACAAAGGAGAAGCAACTTTGAGAATAATACTTGAAGGTTTGCTATTCCTTCCGGGGGATTTAATACTAGAGAGGAGGTGCTATCAAAAAAACGACAATGAATTATTAAGTAAAGCATTAAATTGTGATTCGTATGAATATACTAATATGTGCACGGCTAATTGTGCTAATCCAATATACTTGGAGACCGATTTTGATATGATCTTTCTCCAATGTGGTAAAGGTACGAATACTCGAGCTGGAGTACATTATTTCACGAATGACCAAATAATGAATGGGTAATTTTTTATACCCTCAGAACCCTCTGCGTAACGGGTTCATTCTCCAATGAAAGATCAAACAATGCAAAATTTTGCAGAAGACTTTTACAAATCTTGTTAGACGTAATGGAGTAAAAATGAAGAAGACAATAATCTGGCTCTTAACCATCGCAATTTCATTATCATTTGTACTTGCCAGCTGTGCTCAAAAACCAGCAGAGGCTGATACTATTAAGATAGGACTTCAAGCTCCTCTGACAGGCGACTATGCAGCTGAGGGACAATGGGCACAACAATGTGTTGAAGTTGCCAAAGAACTAATCAATGCTAATGGTGGGGTATTAGGCAAAAATATTGAAATCGTGGTAGCAGATGACGCTTCTAACCCCAAAGACAGTGCGCTCGCCGCTCAAAAACTGGTATCACAGGGTCTAAAAGAAGTAATTGGAACGTATGGTTCATCTGTCACCGCCCCTGCAGCTGACCTTTACGACGCGAACAAGGTCGTATCTGTTGGTTATGGTTGCACCGCTGTAAGCTTAACAATGGAAAAAGAACGTCCGTATTTCTTCCGCACCGCTGGTCGTGACGATACCCAATCCGAATTCTTTGCTAAATTCGTCGTTGAAAAACTCAACGCTAAACGAATTGCCATCATGCATGACAACCAAGACTATGGTAAGGGTGTAGCTGACGATGCAATGAAATTCCTCCAACCATATATTGACGCAAATCAAACTGAGGTGGTCTATTTTGATGCCATCACTCCAGGTGAAAGCGATTATTCAGCAGTTGTAAGTCAGATCAAAGAACTCAACCCTGATGTTTGGTTCTTTACAGCTTACTATCCTGAAGCAGCACTTCTGCTGAAACAAGCTCGTGAAGCAGGAGTAACAAGCACATTTGTAGGCAATAACGCCGTTCCTAACCCTGAGTTTGAAAAAATTGCAGGAGTTGATGTTATTAAAGGTTCAATCCATCTGAATGAGCCAATGCCTCAATTCTTAACTTTTGACGAGTCAAAGGAATTCCTAGATGCCTATCAAGCAAAATACAATGAAATGCCTGGCTCGATTTGGGCTGTTTACGCAGGTGATGCTCTCAATGCCTTAGCTGCAGCTATTAATGAAGCTGGTAGCACAGACCCTGATAAGGTGGCAAGCGCCATGCGTACTATGACCGACGCCAAAGGAATAACCGGTCCATTAATGTTCACGGAACGTGGAGACAGAAAAGATATTCCGTACTATGCCTATATTTACAATGATGAAGGTGAATTAGAGCTCTACTGGCCAAAGTAAGAATAATTTGACTATCAAACTTCGGTAAACTATTGGAAGCACCCTTTCTCCCATCAACAATCAAAGGGATGAGAGGAGGGTGCTCTCTATAATTGAAAGAACTTTTTGATAACAGAACACAAAAATTCCCAATAGAAACCCTTTAATTGGTCAAAAAAATAGTGTTTCATTATCAAATAAAAAAAGAGAGGTGATTTCAAATGCAAATGCTCCTTGAACAGTTATTAAATGGACTAACAATTGGTTCTTTCTACGCTCTTGTAGCCATGGGATATACCATGGTTTATGGCGTGATGAAATTAATCAATTTCGCACATGGCGATCTTTTTGCCTTAGGCAGTTATCTGGGATATACCATTCTTGTTATTGGAGCTGGTTGGGTTACCCATACATTTGGTATTTGGGGTGGCATGGTAGTGGCGATAATTGGGTCTATGCTGGGTATCGGTATCGCTGGATTGATTGTGGAACGGATCGCATACCGCCCCGTTTACAAAGCTGGTCGCCTTCCAATGGTCGTTTCCGCCTTGGGTGCATCAATTTTTATTTCAAATGGAATCATGGCTGTATGGGGTCCTAGGTTCCAGGCTTACCCCCAAACCAGTATACCAACGGGTTCAATAGTGTTATTTGGCGATATCCGAATAACAATCCTGAAATTAGTTACGATTCTTGTCTCATTAGGCCTTATGGCTGCCATATATTGGATAATTGAAAAGACTTTATTCGGCGCTGCTGTACGCGCCACTGCATTAGATAAAGATACTGCCACATTAATGGGTATTGATTTTAATAAGATTATTTTATTTGCATTTTTCGTAGGACCAGCGTTAGGAGCCTTAGCTGGCGTTTTCGTGGGATTGAATTATACACGCATCATATTCAATCTAGGATGGAACTATGGTTTAAAAGCATTCACCGCTAGCATACTGGGAGGAATTGGCAACATTCCTGGCGCTATGATTGGAGGATTGTTGTTGGGTATAATGGAATCTCTATTCGAGGGTTATGTCTCAGGTGCATGGAAAAGTGTCTTTGTTTTTCTTATCTTGATTATCATTCTAATCGTTAGACCAACCGGTCTAATCGGAGAGAAAGTTGCAGAGAAAGTATAAATCATGAGCGAGATATCTCAAAAAATAACTCAACGAATCTTTAGATCTCAGAACGAAGGTGAATCTCCTTCAAATAGAAGTAAACTTCAATTTTTATTACTAGGTGTTTTACTCTTCTTCCTGATTTTATACCCTTTTCTTCCCTTTGCTAATAACTATTGGATTGATGTAGGATTTTTTGTTGGAATTTACTTTCTCCTTGGATTAAGCCTTAACATTGTCCTTGGAGAAGTTGGCTTATTCGACCTTGGTCATGCTGCCTTCTACGCCATTGGCGCTTATACTACAGGAATTCTCTACAGCGAATTAGGCATTCCCATAATAATACTACTGCCTATAAGTGCACTCCTCGCAGGAGGTTTTGCATATCTAGTAACAGCACCGATTATCCACCTTAGAGGGGACTATTTATGTATTGTCACCATTGGTATTGGGGAAATAGTGCGCATTACCGCTCTCAATAATCCATTCGATTTAACAAAAGGGGCAAATGGTATAACAGGAATCGGCTTTCCCGACCTAGGGATTTTTTCTATTCGAACCTCCACCGCCTTTTATTTCTATATCTGGATTTTCTTAGGCTTAGTAGTAATTGGCTTGATGAATCTACAGAAATCTAGGATCGGTCGGGCTTGGAATTACATCCGTGAAGACGAAATTGCCGCTGAAGCAAATGGGATTGATGTCCGACACTATAAACTTGTGGCTTTTGTTCTCGGTGCAGCACTTGCAGGAATAGCGGGGAACATCTACGCTTCGAAAATGATGATCATTTCCCCTCAGAATTTCACATTTATGGAATCGTGTTTGCTCTTTGTAATAGTCTTACTAGGCGGTCTAGGTTCCATCCCTGGAATTCTATTGGGTACAGCAATCGTTGTAGTCTTTCCAGAAATCTTTAGACAGTTTGCATCCTATAGACTGTTGTTCTTTGGTGCTATTTTGATGGTAATGATGATTTTCCGACCGGCTGGAATCCTACCAAGAAAGAGGGAAGCAGCCGGTTTTCGAGGCTTAGGTATCTTAAAATTACCACCTGATGATGACAAATTCTTGGACGAGGTCACAAAACATACTGAAGAAATTTTACAACCCGTGCAACCTACCCAAAAATTACTTTTACAAGCGGAGACAAACACAGAGATAAAAAATGGAACTGTGCTTGAGACAAAACAGGTAACCATGCAATTCGGCGGTTTGACGGCTGTGTCACAGTTCGATATATCAATAAAAAAAAGCCAGATTTCTTCTTTAATTGGTCCGAATGGTGCAGGAAAAACCACTCTGTTTAATGTAATCACAGGAATTTACCAGCCCAATTTAGGTAGTATTATCTTTCTGGGTAAGGATATAACCGGTAATAAACCGCATGATATCATTTCAAAAGGTATTGCCCGAACATTTCAAAATATCCGTCTTTTCCCTTCCCTTACATGTATTGAAAACGTAATGTCAGGTCCGCATTGTCATGCACGTAGTGGTGTCTTTCCTTCAACTTTGCACTACCCTGCCCAGCAAAAAGAAGAACTGCATATCCTTCAGGTTTCTTCATATCGATTACACCAAGTGGGACTTTGGGATTATAGAAATGAGCTTGCGAAAAACTTGTCATATGGAAAACAGAGATTATTAGAGATAGCACGCGCCCTAGCTACCAGTCCAAATCTCCTCATCCTAGACGAACCGGCATCCGGCTTAAACGATAAAGAAACTGAGGAACTAATGGAATTCCTAACAAAACTCATAGATGAAGGATTAACCCTTCTTCTTATTGAGCATGATATGAACGTCGTGATGGGGATTTCCGATTGGGTAACTGTCATGGACATGGGAGCTAAGGTCGCCGAGGGTAACCCTAAAGATATCTATAATAACCCAAGGGTAATCGAAGCTTACCTTGGAAAGGAGGATTAAAATAGCTACTCTACTTTCAATAGAAAATCTCACCGTAGCATACGGTGCTGTCGAAGCCCTCAAAAATGTTTCCTTGGAGATCGAAGAGGGAAATATTATTGCCGTTTTGGGAGCAAACGGGGCTGGTAAAACAACCTTACTTAAGGCTATTTCCAGACTATTACCCCTTAAAAGTGGAACGATAAAACTAAAAGGAGAAAACTTAATTACATTCCCTGCTCACAAATTAGCTGGGATAGGTGTTGCCCACATTCCAGAAGGACGAAAAGTTTTCTCTACACTTACTGTTGAAGAAAATATTAACCTCGGCTCTTGGGGTGTTCAAACCACTCTCCCCACTAAAGAACTGCAAAAAGCTAAGGATTGGGTTTATCAACTCTTCCCTATCTTGAAAGATAGAAGAAAACAATTAGCTGGAACCCTTTCTGGAGGAGAGCAGCAAATGCTCGCAATTGGGAGAGGATTAGTAGCAAAACCTAAAATATTACTAATGGATGAACCCTCTTTAGGTCTTGCACCAATTTTGGTGCAAGAGATATTCCGAGTGATCAAACAAATTCACGAAGAAGAAAAAGTCTCCATTTTACTTGTAGAACAAAATGCTCGTAAGGCATTAAACGTAGCTGATTATGGTTATATACTCGAGACAGGGAAAATGGTCCTTCATGACTCAGCTTCTCAACTGAAAGAAAATGAACATGTAAGGGTTGCTTATCTTGGAGGCAAGATGCTAATGGATCAAAAACTGTAGGGAAATTTTTTTGAAATGGCAAATTGAGATAGTTTCCCACACTCAAAACATAATATTTTTAGCTACGAATAGGCTCTCTCAGAAGATGTAAATAGAATTAACCTGGGTCACTTATGATAATATAATAGCTTGTAGAATATAACTATCCCATTACTAAGATATCCAACCAATGTGCAAGTTATCTTCAATGACTTGCACATTGGTGTCTTTAAAGATAACCCATTTACCCTTAAACCCACAAGAAATATTAATTAGATTTGATTTCTATAGCTATACCTAACAATCATTGCATGTTGTAAACCTAAAGAAGTGATATTTAATTTTACGCTGCTAAATTATTCTGTAAATGTATCCACATAATCCATAATCACGGAAAAGTTATTTGAATAACATTCTAATGGCGTCAATAAAAAGACCAAAATCGAATTACGTAACCCTCAACTTTTATGGAATAAAAAGTATGATACTTTTCCGCTTTGTTTTGGATATGTTTCTATGGTTAGGATCACACTTACGGTTCTCACGCCTTCTTGAACAAATGCTCCAAACTATGGAGCAACTATCGGATGTACTTTCTATTTTAACGCTATTGCCCAGGTAACAACAGAAGGAAAGTTGAATTGGTTAGAACTTACATCCAAAAATGTGAATATCAGTCTTTTAAGTCAAAAGATAATGTTACCGAAAGCGAATTTGTTGGCATAAATCTTGCAACATATTATAATTACCTTGAATATTAAGGATTCGATATGTTATTTCAGACTCAAAAAACAGCTCTTAAACCACTGACTACTGCTCATCTGGCACAAACCATGACATTATTAGAGTATTCCAACGATGAATTGCGCCAGGAAATTGAATCAGCTCTTGCAAATAACCCTGCATTAGAGTTATCCAACGAAAGGCGTTGTCCAACCTGTAATAGACGCCTCATAGGAAATCAACGTTGTCCAGTTTGTAGCTCTGCTCACTATGTTCAAGATGAAAAACCGATCATCTTCATATCTCCTCGAACTGATTTTACTCCAAAAGGAAGAGAGTATTATCAGGATGAAATCGATCCTGAAGAATGGACTGCCTCTGTTGAAGATCTAGCGACCTTTGTACTTCGCCAAATTGCCCCTGAATTAGCCCCAGAAGACCGAAAAATAGCTGCTCATTTACTCAGTGCCTTGGATGAAGATGGCTTATTAACCATAACCCTAGGAGAGGTAGCAAAGTATAATCATGTACCATTATCACGCGTAAAACAAGTTCAAGAGTTAATTCAGCGAGCGGACCCGATTGGTGTAGGTTCTTTATCTCCAAGTGAAGCCTTATTGATACAAATAAAAACCTTAGAAGAAAATTCTCATTATGTACCTCCCAAAACTGCAGATGCCATTATGGAAGGTATGCATTTGCTCTGCAAACGAGGATTTACTGAGCTTGGCAAAAAAATCAATAAATCTACAAAAGAAGTGAGTAAGATTGTTGATTTTATCGGAAAAAATCTAAACCCTTATCCGGCACGTGCCTATTGGGGTGACTCATATGGGAATCAAGAACCAAACCAATATTATGAAGAACCGGATATCATTATCGGTCTTCTTGATGATTCACCCGATGCGCCTCTCGTCGTAGAAATCGTTTCACCGTATGCGGGTGCATTGCGGGTCAATCCACTTTTTCAAAAAGCGATCTCGGATGCCCCTGATGAAAAATCGGAACAATGGGAATCTGACTTCTATCAAGCCACGTTATTAGTGAAATGTATTCAGCAAAGAAACAACACCATGGTGCGCTTGATGAACCATTTGGTTACGATTCAGAGAAAATATATTCTTGATGGAAATGCTCATCTTGTCCCCATCACACGCTCACAGATTGCAAAAGACTTACACTTGCATGAATCCACCATATCGCGTGCTGTTTCAGGAAAAGCTGTCCAATTACCGAACAAGAGAATAATTCCCTTATCCAATTGGTTTGATCGGAGTTTACAAATTCGAACAGAAATAATACAATTAGTTTCCGAGGAAAAAGAACCTCTCAACGATACTCAATTAACAGAGATTTTGATCGAAAAAGGTTATCAAGTAGCACGAAGAACCGTTGCTAAGTATAGGTCTTTAGAAGGAATTCCTCCTTCTAGACTCAGGATTTTTAAGCAAAGTGTAAGTGCATGAACTGACTAACGCTTGAATTAGAAAAAAGTGAATACTAAACTCCAAGAACAATTCACCACCTTCAGCGCTTTTATAGAATTGCTTCCATTTCCCGCGTTTTTTGTTGATTCAAAATACCAGAATATTCATCTTGCTAACTCAAAATTTTCGGAGTTAGTTCTTTTTACTCGAGCTGAACTTAAAGGTCTACCGGCAAAACAATTTATTACAGATTGGGAAAATATAATCTCTCAATCCAACCCGATCTTGAATTCAAATGGACTACTTGGTAACTTTAAAGAAAACCAAAGACAACAAATCCTTACGCAATTAGTAAATCGTAAGGAAAACAATATTAGCGTAAGATTATTCATTGGACCTTTCTCATCTCCATTCGAAGGCGCCCTTGTATTGATAGATTCTAAGAAAACAAAACAAATTCATGAGACATCCAACCAAATCAATTCACTTTGGCAAGCCATAAAACTTCTTACAGAAGCTTTTTCCGAAGACATTTATAACAATGCAGTAGAAAAATGTCTTCAAGTTGGAAGGATAATGGTAGGAGCAAATTTCATAGCGATCTACAAAGCACAAAGTAAAGTACCCGAGCTAAATCTTCAAGCAAGCCTAGAGCCTTTTGAATTCTTCCCTAAAACGCTTTCTATCCAAGATTTCATCCAACTTAAAAAACCTATCAATTGGGTTTCAGGGAAAAGTAAACGACCAACTGGGATTTTATACCGATCCGCCCATCAAGAACAACTTACCTATATCAATTCTGTTCCTTTGGGACACCCTGATGCAATGATCGGATTACTTGTGGTCGGTGACCTCCAGAAACCTTCCAAAGAAGATCAATTCGAATCAACAAAATTTCTCGGGGATATGATAACGATACTAACCCAAAAACATATCTGGATGATGAAGAACCAAAAGGATTTAGAAATTCAAGAACAGCAATTACGAATAAGCGACTTGCTTGAAGACCAATCTAAGGAAGGCATTCTATTATTAGATTCATCCTTGTCAATCATTCGCTTGAACCCTACCGCTGAACTTATGTTAGGATATGCCAAGAGCGAGGTTTACGGACAACCAATCGATAAAGTTCTTATCGGAACAGAATCATTGATGCCCGCCTTTATTTCAGCTCAAGAAGGCAATCCAACTTACAATCTAGGAAATATCCACCTTTATCGCAGAGATGGAGATGCGTTTCTATCACTGGTACGAATTCATCCGGTTATGAAAAAAGGAATTGTTGAGAATATCATCGTCTTTCTACAAGATCTAAGTCGGCAAGAACAGATCCGGCTTCAGGCACAACAGCTTGAACAACGCGCTCTTTTAGGTGAAGTAACCGCAATCTTTGCACATGAGATTCGCAATCCGATTAACAATATCAGCACCGGACTCCAATTGTTAGAAATGAACACTAGCGAGGAAGATCCCAATCGTGATTCGATTTCCCGTATGATTACAGATTGCGACCGGTTAACAGAATTAGTCAAATCAGTATTGGGATATTCAAGACCAACAGATTATGATATGCTAGAACTCGACTTGGGATTACTCATACATCGCCTTCTTGAACGCTTACATCCAAGAATTACAAAACTTAATGTGAGCACCGAGTTAGATGTTGAACCTAACTGTCCTCCAATTCTCGGAAATGCACGCGCTTTGGAACAAGTTTTTAATAACTTAATTACTAATTCACTTCAAGCCATGGACAAAGATGGTGGTAATCTTATGATTAGGATTATGACTTTCGCAGACTCAGAAGATGAAAATTATATTATTGCCCGAATAGCGGATACCGGACCTGGAATTCCCACAGAAGTACAAAAACATATCTTTCAACCCTTTTTTACAACCAAGGAACATGGAACCGGTCTTGGTCTAGCCATTTCAAAAAGAATAATCTCTGCTCATAAAGGAACAATCGATTTAGAAAGTTTTCCAGGAGGTTCAATATTTTACATCAAATTCCCAATCGCGAAGTCTTTTTTATGAGGTTTGTATGAGTGCAACCATATTAATTGTTGATGACGAAGAAAATGCTGTAAAAAATATCGAGACTTTTTTGAAATCTCGTGGCTATGAAGTGTTCTGCGCGACTAAATTGGTAGATGCTCGGAATTACTTGCGCCAGGATAAAGCAGATGTTATTCTTCTCGATGTATTATTACCGGATGGATACGGTCCAAGCTTATTGGAAGAAACAGCAAACATGCCCAATCGTCCACCGATAATTTTGATCACAGCCTTCGGTGAAATTGATATGGCTGTTGATGCAATGAAAAATGGCGCCCATGATTTTCTTCAAAAGCCAATCAAGCTTGAACAATTAGAGAAATCAATTCAACGAGCTACTGATATTGTAGCGATGAGAAGAGAGCTCGCTCACTTACGAAGTAACCGCCAAGCGCAAATGGATTTTATCGTCGGTTCAACTTCAACAATGCGTTCACTGATTAACCAAGCTCAACGAGCAGCCGAAATGTCAGTCTCAGTGCTTATTACAGGTGAAACAGGAACTGGGAAAGAGGTGCTGGCAAATGCAATCCATCAAATGGGACCTCGTTCTTCCAAACCCTTCATCCCGATTAACTCACCCGCAATCCAAAGCACAGTGATTGAGTCAGAATTGTTTGGTTATGAAGCTGGTGCATTTACTGGCGCAGAAAAACGCAAGCCAGGATTAATGGAAGTGGCAGATGAGGGAATTCTCTTTTTGGATGAGATCTCTGCGATGCCCGTCGATATGCAGGCAAAACTATTACGCGCAATCGAAGAGCGTGCCTTCATGAGAGTAGGTGGAACAAATACAATTAAAGTTGACGTAGAGATTATCGCTGCTTCAAACAGAGATCTTCAAAAAATGATGAACGAGGGTTTTTTTCGGGAAGATCTCTATTACCGGCTAAAAGTGGTTGACCTCCATATTCCTCCTTTACGTGACAGAAAGGAAGATATCCCGGAATTAGTTGGTTTATTCGTCAGAAAAAATAATCAGCGCATGGGAGTGAATATCACTGATATTACACCTAAAGCAATGCAAGCTTTAATGGAACATCAGTGGCCAGGCAATATCCGCGAATTACGAAATGTGATAGAACGAGCAGTCCTTTTTTGTGATGAAAGTGCTATCGAGATACAACATCTACCAGCGGATATTGTTTAATTATGGATTGTCCCAAATCATAAACTCTTTGTGAACACAAAATTTGTCTTGATCGTTTATCTGCAGACAAACTTTGTAATCGATCAAACTACCATTTGGAGCTTCAATCGGTGGTAATAAGGCAAACGCTTTTCCATCACCTTGGGTTGGTGGCATATTGATTGAATAGACCGTTTGGTCAGGGAACTCGACAATCAATTCCGCTTTAATATTTGGCTGCGGTTCATTCCAATTTGAAATCATAATCCCAATTTCCTGAATCTGATTTTGTGCCAGCATTGGATACTTCTCCCACACATCAAGAACAATCTGACGTTCCTCCGCTCTGGGAGACTGTGGACTCTCCTGAGGAATTGGCGTAATCACAGAGTGGATTATATCTACAGTAGGAGTTGGGTATGAAATATTATTGGTATAAAGATATTCATAAGAGTAACCTAAAGGCTCTGGTCTAATTTGAGATCCTTCTACTGCATTCTTATCAAATAACAAACATAATTCTGTAAAACATTGACGCGTAACTTGATGATTCATGGAGGACACATGTTGTATGGGTGATCCAAACATCCCAATTCCACCATGATCAGAGATATAATCCCAAAAATAATTGGGGATCTCATAACCCTCAGTTTCTTGAACAGTATAGAAATAATTTCCAGGATCCCCACTGTAAGATCTAGTAGGTTCAATTACTAAATTTAATTTTTCGGGTAAAGATAATAAATAAATACTATCTGGGTCATTAATATTAGCAGTGACCAAAACCATATTTTCGAAGATTTGCTGCCAGGTACCATCTTGAGTCATAAAAGCACCTGAAATTGCAAATCCAGTGAAATCCGCGCCATATTTCTCCACAAATTCAGAAAAGATAGGATCGACCTGATGGTAAGACTCCATAATGGCGTTAGATTGTTTTACGGGTGGCGAACACTCATTGCCACAAGCCCACAATCCATACGGCATTAAACGAGTAATCGCTTCTCCTTCCTTTCGATAAAAACCGAAGTTTTCATAGAATTGCTCATACTGGTTTTTTGCGAAGTTAAAGCGTGCTTCCGTCAATGGACGTCCGACAACCTTTGCTCCTAGCTCCTCATAAAGCGGTTCGAAATCCGGGAAAATCGTATGACCATCATAATATCGATAACCTGGGTCTTTTGGCGGTGGAATAGACGGTTCTCGCAATCCCATTTCTACACCTAATGGAGCTAACATAAAATGCTGTGTTGGCATTGCATTTGAATCATAGATCAATTTGCATGTTTCAAGATATTGAATGGTCTTACTTCCATCAATATAGATCCCAGAAATTGCCGGACCAAGTCTTTCTTCATTTCCTAAATGGGAATAAAACTCACGGAAAATAGGATCAACCTCGAACAATACAGGCGAATCATTCACCACCTTCTCATCAGAACTACATGCTGTGCTCAATAACAATAAACATACAAGCATGAGTATCTGAAACAAATGATGGTTTTTTTTTAGTAGTACGCTCAACACTACAAAATCCACCTTTATCTACTAACCTATTTCCTTTATTTGAACTCAAGATTCTCCGAGAAAACTAATGATTAATAAAAAATATTACCGGCTTTTAGAATGCTTGCCAAAATAATTATAATCAGATATCAACTTGATTGTCAACACATCTTACACAATCATCATTCATGCCAATATTTCTAGTTTTTCAAATAATATTGAAACTTGTATTGTCAATAATAATTCGAATTTAATTGTATCTTGCTTCATTGAAATTTTTGCAATAAGAAAAAGAATCGCTAGTTTTCAACACTATTGCACACATTACAAGATAATCTAAACGTAAAAGGTATCAATCGACTATGGTTCTTTGTTCATCCACAACCCCAACAATAACAACACTAAACCTAAGAGTATCAATCCAATAATCAATAAAAAGAATGGCGACTTAAAAACTAAAGGTAGTGAAATAGTATCATACTTTATTTGTCCTTCTCCAATGAATTCTTCTTTAGCAGCAGATTTTGTTTCAATACTAAATGATACAGCTGTTGGGAGATCTTCTTTGTAATTATCTTCAATTGGTGTATAGATAAGTGTGATTTCTTCGCTAGTCATATGATGAGTTTCCGCAAGGGTCGGTGTAACCATAAGCTGTACTTTCTTAACTAAGATTTCATCGCCCGGGATAATGACATCTCCTTCAGATATCCCGTTGAGATTATATAGCTCTTGAAGCGGAACTTGGTACTCCACGGCAATATCCCATAAGGTTTGACCAGATCGAACAACATGAACCATAGAACCATCAGCTTGTGGTGTGGCAAGTGTAATTGGTGTAACTTCCGCTTTTGTTGGATCAGTTATTGCATCTTCCCCTGATCCCAGTTCAGTATCACCCCAATCTTCAGTCCACAAATAACTGATCTGGATCCAATCATTTTTTTTAGAAGGCAAACCTAGATCATCAGCTACTTCATATGAAAGATCAACCCCAAATGGCGCTGTTACCATGCGTCCAAATTGATCAACACCACCATTATAACCATTAAAATAAGCCGCTTGTGCTTCTGGCATACCTAGAGGAAGATCCACAAACATTCGGCGCGGTGTTGGATCATTGTAAGCCGCCCAATAATTATCATCAATATTCCATGGGCCAGCTTCTCCTACTCGAGCAGCGACACCTTTTTTATAACTCATGAAGACGGAATACTCTTTTCCTACCTTATAACCTTTGTCTTCACAAATTTGATGTCCTCCATTGGTGAGTTTGAGACATTGATCAGGAAGAGCGACATAATATGCACCTCCTGAATCATAACGGGTTGCAAAGATCTCAAAGCTACGAAGGCTTGTGTTGGGCATGAGATTAGATGCATGGATCTTTTGTTCAATATGGTAGCGCCGATTAATCCATTTAATCAATCGTTCATATAGTTGTGAGTCCAATCTGTTGTGCAATTGCGCCTGCGAATAATTCATGATCTCAAAGACACTGGGATTGTATTGAAACTTTTCAAGAATTGATCTCTTTTCCTCCAAAGAGAGATTAGGGGAAGTGATAATGTCTAAGCTTTCTACTTCTAGAGCAGCGAGAGCAATGATCTCATCTTGAGTAATTTTCTCTATGATTAAGAACTCGGTCTCACTAAGATCAACTTGTTCTTTCATCAATTTTGATAAACTAGCTGTTTCCACAAAGTAACCCAACACAGGCTTCATTCCCCATACGGTTGATGACAATGGATTGAATTCAGGAATCACAATGATCAATAAACCTAATAAGATCACCTTTTTTATCAACCAATAAAAATCGTATAGAATATCAAGGTTAATAATATTCCATTCGCTTGCTTTAGAGCCAACATATTTTTTTGTATGTGATTGCTGATCTAACATACGTTTATCATTCCTTATTTTTCTTATCATTTATACCATACACCATTGAATGGGGATATTGATCAAAATTTATGCTCGGAATTTGGTTAAAATGAGGGTAGAATATAGGGCAAAAATTAAATCAATTCGTATAACGCAGTCAATTGCATATACATAAAACTGAAAAAAGGAGTTTCCCATGGCGAATATCAATAAAAATTCCAAAGTGATCGGAATATTAACTGGCGGTGGGGATGTCCCCGGTCTCAATCCAGCGATACGAGCGGTAACAATCCGAGCATTACGTGAAGGATATAAAGTGATCGGCTTACGACGCGGTTGGGCCGGGTTAGTGAATCTACAACGCGATCCAAAAGCAGATAACAGCCCGTTCTATCAAGTATTAACTGAAGAAATCGTCAATAAAGCCGGTCGAACGGGTGGTACATTCCTTCACTCATCACGAACTAACCCAATAAAAATGAAGAAGGATGCCATACCAGCGCACCTGAAAGATAAATACAATTCAGATATCAATGATCTGACATCTGAAGTTTTAAAAAACTTGGAGTATTTAGGTATTGACTATTTGATCCCCATAGGTGGTGATGACACATTAAGTGTAGCGGTTAGACTTTACCAAGAAGGGTTCAAGGTTGTTGCTATTCCAAAGACGATGGACAATGATGTACCAGGGACAGACTATTGTATCGGTTTCAGCACATGCGTAACCCGAACAATACAGCTAGCAAACAGCCTGCGAACAACTGCGGGTTCCCATGAGCGTTTCCTGGTCATTGAAGTATTTGGACGTTATGCAGGTTTCACCGCAATGCTTCCAACAATGGCAGGTGCATCCAACCGCTGTGTGATTCCAGAATATAAATTCTCTATCGAGTATTTAACTGAGCTAATGTCATACGATCGAGAACGTAATCCAAGTAAATATTCCGTCGTTTTAGTGTCCGAAGGCGCAACTTTTAAGGGTACTGACGAGATGGTCTTTGAAAATCAAATTAAAGATGCTTTTGGACACGCAAAACTGGGTGGGATCAGCGATCTTGTATCCGCTAAGTTGAAAGAACTCTCACCAAAATACAATAACGGTCAAACCATTAACACCGTAACGCAGAGATTGGGATATATGGTGCGAGGTGGAGACCCTGATGCAATTGACTCTATTGTACCTATGGCGTTTGGGAACTTAGCGCTGGATTTAGTTCTTAAGGATATTCACGGTAGATTGGTCGTCTTGCGCAATGGGCGCTATGACAATATGCCTATTGATGTAGTTACAAGCACAAAGAAAGTTGTCGATATTGAAAAGTTCTATAATATCGAACGTTTACGTCCTTATTACCACACTTTTGCGATGAAACCACTCTTTATCATGACAAGTGATGATTGACTTTTTTCAAATTCATTGAAACGAGTTTAGATTCAAGTAGAATGAAGTCCTTAAATAGCAAAGTATAGGTACATCATCGACAAGAACTCTTCATGCGATATCCATTGAAGGGTTCTTTTCTGTTTAACATAAAATCGATCTTAAAATAGAACTTTCAAATTTGTAAGTATTTTTATCAAAGTTTTCCATTTTACTTCTTGATTTTATCAAATGCTTTTTTATAATTATAGATAGATTATTCAATCAAATTCATTTATTTTAGGCATCGGTTTTATTATTATTTTAAGGAAGGGTTTCGTGATAATCTATCCGGAAGTAAAAGGACAAGGGTTGCTTGAGTATGCGTTAATATTAATGCTAGTTGCTCTGATTGTCATTGTCATACTAGCATTATTAGGCCCAGCTGTAGGTAATATGTATAGTAATATTGTCCCGAAAATATGAAACGACCTAACCTTTTTAGCCATTAATGACCTCTCTATATCCATTTGTACAAAAAGCTTTCTAACCCAGGAAAATTCATCCAATATCACTTACATGATTTCTTTCATTGATGACCGCAATTAAGAAGATCGAGCTGATATTAATTGACGCCTAGTAAACTATACTCGAACAGTTATTATTCAACAAAATTATGAAAACCAAATATGGATAGAGTTGTAAATGGAATGAACGACAAAGAGGAAATACTTTTTCTAGTTAGAGAAGCGAAAATACTTGTTCAACGATTAGAGCGAATCTCCGCAGATTCGATTTGGGCACGTAGAGCAAGTGGGCATAGAGGTGCGATATTAAAGTGGTTAGATCAATATGATGACCGAAAAGTGCAGTTTAGAATCAGCGAGACTGATTTTGATCAAAGTATTGAGACTCTCAAGCATATGATGAAAACGAGTTACGCGTTACTAATTAAGGCTGCTCAGGAATACCCTGAAAATTGGGACAGGTCAGCTAAAGGTAGTACCAACTGACCTGTCTATTATCACTGAATATTCACCTGGATATTGGAAGTATCAATAAGCGTTATTATTGTAGAACCAATTGTAACTATAATATCCTGAAGGATAATTTTGTGTGCGGATCGCAATTTGATAGCTATTATAGAGTGCAGGTGGAATATTAAATGTCGCTTCTAAAGTACCTCCAGATCCCGAGTACAAGGTTCCGACATAATAACCGCCAATGCCCTGTGTACCCATCGGACCCATCAAAACATCAAAAGTAAGCCCTGCGGGAAAATTATTGGTGCGAATTGTAACGGTGCTATTGCGGCGAACCTGGATAATTGAAAAGGTCGGGACACTATACAAATAGTAGCTATTATAATAAGGATAGTTATAGGCATAACCACCTGCAGTCGAACTTTGATAGGCAGTATCAGTATTGGAAAAGAAAGCTTGATCCGAAAAGACTTTCCCGTTTTTCTTCACTTGTTTCAATTGAATCACGAGATCCGTCTTACCTTGAAGGCTAACAGGAATGTTAAACGTCTTCCTAAAAATACCACCTTGATCAGTATCCAGGTCGGACAAAGCTTCCCAATCTATAGATCCATCCGATTTTTTATTCCCCATCGAGACGTTGAAAAACACATTACTAGGGGCATTGGAGATTCTAACTGTTACAGATGTGTCTTTGGCTACCTCGATCACGGAGAAACTCCATTGGGTGATGATCGTTGGTGAAGTGTAAGTCGTTGGATATGTATAGCCATAGTTGACATAACCACCATAAGGGATACACAAGACCGTTCCTGCATAAAGTTTATACGGCGAGACAACACCATTTACACTCGCAAGCACCTGCCAATTAATACCATAGTAGGCGCCTATGGATGAAAGCGTCTGACCATAATAAACAGTATGGTAGTACTGGCAAGCGACAGCCTGAGCCGGTTGCGCGGTAAAGCCAGTGCCAACCACTACAATAATGGCAATGAGAAAAGCAAAAGTAAGTTTCTTGAGAGTCATCTTATCCTCCTCGATATTTTTGGTAATCAGCAACAAAAAGGGTTTTTAAGAAACACCAATTCAATACTGTTACCAAATTCAAGTATGAATACCAGCAATTATTTTTCTATTTGTAATTAGATTATAGATGTTTCCCCATGGGATTCCAATATTTAATGGTTAAAAGGGAAGCTATTTTTGCGTAAATTTTACGCGCGGATTAAGATTTTCTCTATAGATGCACCTTTTTCAGCGAATTTAATATTGGAAATACATTTTCAAATCCGTGGAAAGACTGATAAAAATAACCAACTCAGAAAGAATGCAGCGCTGATCGCATATGCCCAGATACTTTTTTGAAAGGATACCAATATCGCATGAATGGCTAATATGATTGGATATAGTGGCAAGATGATGATCAGGAAACTGAGATTGGAAGTGATATTAACAGCTAGTAAAATTGCTAAAAGTATGATGACATTTTGGAAAAACCACCAGCAAACCTGAGATTTGATTTTTAAGTTGCTCAATTGAAGCCCACAGATATAAAACCAAGGTAAAAGCAAGAACCCACCAAGAATCCAGAGCAATAATTTGATGGGAGAGAGTATCCAATGCAACCATACATAATGACCCAAAAGACCAATACCAAACCATAATGTAAGAAAAACCAAAATAGCTGCCGATAGCTCACGTATAGAAGGTTTCAACCATATTGGACGTAATAAAAGCCAGCCAACCACTCCAGCTATTAGGAACCATACAAAGAGATAACCTCCCACACTTATACCAAAAAAATCCTGAACAGGAATACCTATCCCAATCAGATACCAGAGAAATAATGTGGATGTAAACGCAGACACCGTAAGAATAAGTCCAGTATGAATACCATCAGAAAAATAAATCTGTTGTGAGTTCACCCCTGCTGTCAAGGGTGATAATGCTACACCTAAGAGCAACACCCCAATTAGTGCAAGAAAATACCAGAGAATACGTTTATCATAGTAAGAGATTTTATCTGATTGAACTACAAAAACTTGGTCTAACCATAGGCAAACTTGGCTGTGTGCAAACGGAGAAAATAGGATTGAGATATGTTCGACATTTGGAACTGAAACTAATTTTCGAGCCGTCCCCGAGTTTATATCACCTCCTTGCCCACCAGCCGATTTTAGATTTAGGTGGGCATTTTCAAGAAATAACGGCTCTAATGTACCGGCTATAAATAAGATATTCGATGGAGAATTTGAAGAAAGTTTACGTTTAACCGGAGAAATCGCGATAGTAGCCCTCACAAGCGGATTATATAATCCATAATCAAGCGCTGTCCCACTCCCCATTGAATGACCCAGGATAGCTATTCGCGAGGTATCTGCTAATTGCAAATCCTGAACTACTTCTAAGGTGGTGATGGGTGCTTGTAGAAGATCATCGTAATCCAAAGGATTAGAATTGGCAGCATGACCAGGAAAGTCCCAAGCTGCAATAGTATAGCCGGCATGCGCTAATGTTAATGAGAAGCCGCGCATGAGGACTTCTGAACCTGAGAAGCCATGCGCAATCAGCACAAGCGGACGAGAAGATGCATCACCTCCCGATTTCATGATGATAGTTATCGGCAATTTATCTTCTTGGATATGAGTAAAGCTTAGGTTCTGGTTTGCAAGATTTAATTTGAATAATGAAATTGCTAGCAATATCAGAGCAAGTATCAGGAGGAATAGATTAGGTTTATGTTTTCCTAACAAAAGGATAAGTTTGTTGTCAGGAGCTTTAGATTTTTTATCCATAGACTACCGATTTGCTGGAATTAGGATCACTTTTGCACGAAAAATATTTAATCTTTGCAAAGGCTCAATCAATAGATGCCATTGACCAGAAAACGGAATACGCAAGTATGTTGGGGAAAAAAGCGCCTTTCCACCCCAATAGTTAAAATTTTGGGTTGATTGATATTGAGCATAATTCAATTCATCAAGTAAGAAGAGTGTAGCGCTGTGATTAAGGAAAACTTGCAGATGATCATTGCAATTAGCTAAGAAGACATAATGGCTTGGCGAAGAATGCCGTGTTTGATAGAATAAAAAATCAGGATAAGCAGACTCTAACGGAGACACGGGCGGATTATGCCTGTCTTTATGGAAAGGATGATAGGGAGAAGGATCAACCCAAGTTTGCTTATGTGTAACCGTTCGAGGGGTTGGATGTATTGGGGGTGAGTAAGGTTTCGTTTGCCGAGATTGTTGAAAATCACGATGGTAATCATAAGCATTTCTCAAGGAGACATCCCCTAATGTCTCATAAGCTTCATTAACCTGTTTGATCCGCTCTTCAGCCAGCTTTTTTTGCTCAGGATCTTGGAATTTATCAGGATGACAAGTAGATACTTGGCAGCGGTAAGCATCACGGATCTCCTTCTGTGACGCGTTATGGGGTAGACCAAGTAAACCATAATAATCCATATCAGATCGATCAGCCATTCTTATATACATCCATATTCTATTAGATGCTTTCTCTCAACAGAAGAAGCAGCCTTCAATTGAATTTAATCATACCACCTCGAGAATATTTATTGGAGGCTTTCTATCAATAACCAAGACTATGAGTTTTATCCAATTTTCTTTTCTCCAGCGATAAAAGTTCGCCCATACATTCGATGAGGCTCAAAAATACACGAGTAAGGATAAAAATAAAAAAGGACTTCCGATCAATTCAGAAGTCCTTTTATCATCATTGAAGATGAATTAGCGTCTTCCGCCACGGTTTCCACGGGAGGCTAACCAATCAGCTTCTTCTTGTGTGATCAAACCATCGACAACAGCTTGAGCAAGCGCGTCGGTGCGAGCAGTAGTCAACATATCTCGAATTTCAGTCTCATCAAATCCCAAACTAATAGCGATCAGGAACAGGGTCTCTCCAGCATCAACACGAGCAGTTAATTTTTCTGTGGAAATTCCAAGCGCAGTGGCTAAGCTTTCATGCATAGCATCACTTAATGCACCATCCAAATTGATATTCTGGTTCACAGGTATGCCTGTTCCGGTACCATTCCAACTATGATGCCCATTTCCGTTGATCATATCAGATGTTGTATTGCTTGCATCCGGTGTGGTCTCGCTTTGATCACCACCATACCCACCCCCAGCGCCACCTGCTCCACCACCGCCCCCACCACCAGGACCTCCTCGGTCAATCTCGACTGGACCAGCTGCAAATGCTGTGACTGCTACAGAGAAGGCAATCATTGTAACACCTAGAATCACTGCTAAAACAAATAGTGATTTTTTCATTGTTAATCTCCTTGTTAAAAATTTTTTGGATGTTAGTTTGTATGAATATTCTACAAATCCATTTTGTTCATATTCCCTAGCATAATCAAATGATATGAAATATTCATGAATTAGTTGTGAAGAATTTTTGAATTTCAGCGAAGGCTTCAGAAAAAAAAACTAATTTATAGTAAGTAATAATGTTATTATGTTGGTTAATAATTTTTCAGGAATTAACTGTAGTATAATTTTAATTAAAGCTCTAAGACCATACTAGAAAAGCATCACTTGCTATTATGAGAGTCGAAATTTTTTAAGCAGAGATTTATTATCTAAATAATCAGGGGTAAAGCCATGGAAGAAATGGTACGTTATGAGGGATCGACAAGACGTGAGTATGGTTTGAAGTTACTCAGAACCATGCTGGGAGAAGATGTAAACTTTCGGGATGGGCAATGGGAAGCAATTGAAACATTGGCTATCAAAAAGAAACGCGCATTGATCGTACAGCGAACCGGATGGGGGAAAAGCATTGTATATTTTCTTTCAACCAAAATTCTACGTGACAATGGCGCTGGGGTAACTTTGCTAATCAGTCCATTGCTATCATTAATGCGTAATCAAATCGAAATGGCGAGGCGAATCGGTATTCGAGCCTATACGATGCACAGCGCTAATCAAAAAGAATGGGATAACGTTGAAAAAGTTTTAATGAATGGGGAGTGCGATATCCTTTTGATTTCACCAGAGCGATTGAGTAATACCTATTTCAAAGAGGAATTGCTGCAAAAGATCTCTGGGAAAGTTGGCATGCTGGTTGTGGACGAAGCACATTGTATTTCGGATTGGGGACATGATTTCCGCCCCGATTACCGCAGAATTGTACGTATTATCCAACATCTACCCAAAGGAATCCCAGTTTTAGGAACAACTGCTACGGCGAATAATCGCGTTGTAAATGATATCAAAGCACAATTGGGTGAGGATCTGATTCTACTAAGAGGTGCATTGGTGCGCACCAGCCTGCGTTTACAAAATATCCGCATCGATAGTCAAGCAGAACGAATGGCGTGGTTGGTGGAGAATATCCCCCTCTTCCCGGGAAGCGGGATCGTGTATTGCACAACAATACGAGATGCGGAGAGGGTCGCAAACTGGTTGAAACTCAATGGAATTGAAGCAAAAGCCTATCACAGCAAACTCCAATCCGAACGTGAAGAACTAGAACAATGCTTAATCAATAACGAGGTAAAAGCGTTAGTGGCAACCGTCGCGCTAGGGATGGGATTTGATAAACCTGACTTGGGATTTGTGATCCATTATCAAAAACCCGGATCGGTCGTGGCGTATTATCAACAAGTAGGACGCGCTGGAAGAGCGATTTCCAGATCCTATGGGATTTTATTGGCTGGGAAAGAGGATGATGAAATCCAAGAATATTTCATCAAAAGTGCGTTTCCGCCAGCAGATATTATGCTGGATATTCTAAACGCACTCGACAAATATGAGGGTTTAACGATTACCCAATTACAGAAACATGTCAACGCAAGAATGAAAATGATCGAAAACGCGTTAAAAATACTAGAAGTTGACGGTGCAGTCATCAAAGAGAAAAGGATTTATAGCCGAACATTAAAAAATTGGCAACCAGACCTAGAACGGATGGACCAAATCACAAATCTACGCTATACAGAGCTTGCACAAATGCAAGCTTATATAGACCATCCTGGATGTTTGATGGAGTACTTAGAACGGGCACTCGATGACCTCCACCCTGAGCCGTGTGGCAGATGTGCAAATTGTCAAGGTAAAGGTTTACCAAATTCTGTGAAATCAAGCCAACTGCTAAATAATGCAAAAGCCTATTTGAACAATTATGAAATCAAATTGAATTCAAGGAAAGTTTTTCCAAAAGGAGTGCTCGACGATATCTACATAATCCCAGATGAACTGCTAAACAAACCAGGAAGAACGCTTTGTTTTTATGGTGATGAAGGTTTAGGAAAAGCGGTCGAAGAAGGAAAATATCAACAAAATTATTTTAGCGATCAATTAGTAAAAGAAGCTGTTATTTTGATCAAAACACGCTGGTCTTTTTATGGTGAAGCCCCACAATGGGTAACAGCTATACCTTCTCTAAGACGTCCCGAACTAGTGTATGATTATGGTGAACGATTAGCCAAAGCATTATATCTGCCTTTTATACCAGTTTTTATTAGGACATGTAATGCACCTGAGCAAAAGAGCATGCAAAACAGCGCTTTACAAGCCAAGAACGTGATTTCCAGCTTGGCTTTAGACGAGAAAAAAACACCTAAAAATCAGGTCGTCTTATTGGTTGATGATATTTGGGATTCGGGTTGGACGATGACCTATGCGGGTTGGCTGCTTATGCAAAATGGCAGCAAAGCGGTTTACCCATTTACTTTAGCATGCACAAATGGATGAGGAAAAATGCAATTATCGGAAAACGCAAAAGCGACTTTGTTGATCTGTACCAGGCTGGCTTTACCAAAAGAACCACAATATGAACCATATGGTACAGCGAAATGGAATAAATTGGTTGAAGCAATCGTAAGTTCACCCCTAAAGGAACCGGCTGCTCTTTTAGAAGTAGATCACAAACAAATCACCGAGCAGTTATCGTTGAACGATGATGAAGCAAATCGGTTAACCTTTTTAATTTCGCGGGGTGGCGCTCTCGCCATGGAATTGGAAAGACTTGAAACCATGGGAATATGGGTATTAACGCGCTCAGACTCAGAATATCCTACACGTTACATAGAGCGTTTGCACGAGAAGAGACCAGCCGTCTTATTCGGATGTGGCGATCAATACTTACCCAATCAACCGGGTATCGCGATTGTCGGCTCTCGAGATATCGATGAGGCAGGCACAAAATTTGCGGAGAAGGTAGGTAATGCTGCTGCACATCGTGGTTTAATCGTATTTTCCGGAGGCGCACGCGGTGTTGATCAAATCGCGATGAAAAATGCACTCAATGGTCGCGGTTTTAGTGTGGGAATATTAGCAAATAGCCTTGTTAGTCAAATTAAATCACCTGAATACCGTAATGCCATACGTGAAGGTAATCTCACTTTGATCACACCCTATGCACCTGAAGCGGGTTTCAGCGCTGGTAATGCTATGGGGAGAAATAAACTCATCTATTGTTTAGCGGATTATGGATTAGTGGTTTCAAGCAGCTCCGGGAAAGGGGGCACCTGGAATGGAGCCCAGGAAGTAATTAAAAATCGCTGGGTGCCCTTGTTTGTACGAAATGGACCTGACGTACCGATTGGAAACAAGAAGCTGATTGAACAAGGCTGTTTACCATTCCCAGATTCTTTTTCTGACTGGGAGAATCTAAATAGTTGGTTTGATGAGGAAAAGAAGAAATGGGACCAACAAATGACCCTTTTTTAAAATAAACATCACAATAATCTCTTTTAAGGGAGGCATCGTTTTATGGCACAAATCATTGGAGAATTAAGACCAGACGCGACTTACGGAGAAAAGCAATGACTTTCGATAAACTATGTAGCAACTTAATAAAAGGGTTTCTTGAATGGAGACCACAAAACTCTATCGGTTGGATCAGAAATCATGAAAACGACATCCCGATCATTACTGAACTGACTCCAGAATTTATCGAAGAAGAAATTAATTGGATCATGGACATTGGTCATCCAAATTTTGATCAATATTTGACCATGATGCGAAAAGGTCGAGGAAATCAAGGACGGTTAGGGAAGAAACAACGAGAACAGATATTTGAAGTGTTGGAAGAATATCATCAATTTCATGAACAAAATGGCACCTTCGATTGGTCTAAAACCCCCTATCTGGTGTTGGATGCTATAGAAAAAGGTAAGATACAACTCGAAAATAAATTAACCGGTTGTGGAGATATTACAATTGAAACAATGCATAGTCAAAAAGGGTTAGAATTTGAAATAGTCTTTATTAGTCAAATCAATGAAACTTTTCAAAATGGAACAGAAGAAGAACAACTCTCACAAGAAAAACGATTAGCTTATATGGCAATGACCCGCGCGCGTGAGGAACTTTTCCTTAATTATAGCTATCAATTACCCAAACCATGGAAAAAAATAAGTGAAAAAGTAGAATCAATTTAATAATTTAATTATCAATCAACATAAAAACAGCAAATATTTACAAAACTGTGGATAACTTTGTGGATAATTGTTGAAAATTGTGGATAAATAACTGGGGGATAAATAATAATCGCTATTCAAACTCTGAGAGAGATCTTATATTAGATTAATGTAATTTGGATATAATTGGTCATGTTACGCTACGACATTGTTCTAACAACATTGATCTACATAAAGCAAAAAGGAGTTTCAAGTTATGAAAACACAAAAAGAAGAAAATCACAAGGTTATCCGGATGGAAGAATCGCCATTCTCTCGGGCATTATTTGGAGAAGTGCGCTGGGCATGGTTGTGGGTAATCCTGAGAATTTATGTCGGGTGGGAATGGCTACAAGCAGGTCTCGGTAAAATCGGTAACCCAACTTGGACTGGAGAGAATGCTGGAACAGCTTTATCCGGTTTCCTTAGCGGGGCATTAGCTAAAACGGAAGGCGCTCATCCAGACGTTCAATTATGGTACGCCTGGTTTTTGGAAAAGATTGTTATACCCAATGCAAGCATATGGAGTATATTAGTGGCATGGGGGGAACTATTGGTCGGTATAGCTCTGATCATTGGCTTGTTCACTGGGGTTGCTGCTTTCTTTGGAAGTTTCATGAATATGAATTACTTGCTTGCAGGAACAGTCAGTACAAATCCAATCTTATTAACAATCACGATTTTTATCATCCTGGCTTGGAGAACCGCGGGCTGGTGGGGATTGGATCGTTGGGTCTTACCAGCAATTGGTACACCTTGGAAACCAGGATATATCTATAAAGAGGTATCTTTCGATAATATTCCTGTGAAGCAACCTGACTCAATATAATAAGATTTTTTTATTAAAGGGCTGCAAAAAATATATCGCAGCTCTTTTTCAATTTAATTTCAGATATCATCTACTTTCTTGTATAATGGGATTATCAGATGATAGAGCTCTCAAGAGACAGGATTGTGTTGATAGGAGGTTGTAGATGACACCACCAAAGATCGATTCATTTCGGTTCGGGCGGATCATGATTGATGGTACTCCATATAATAAAGATATCGTGATCCTACCTGATGGTGTAAGAGCAAACTGGTGGCGGAAAGAAGGGCATTTTCTACAGGTGATAGACTTGGAATGGGTAATTGAGGCTCAGCCAGAGTTGTTAATCATAGGAAAAGGAACTGTGAATAGGATGCGAGTGAGCGAGGAGGTCTTGGAATACTGTAAAAATTCCGGGATAGAAACGATCGAGCTATCAAGTGGTGATGCATGTGAGCGATACAATGAGGTCAGATTGAAAAAGAAAACTGCATTGGCGCTGCACTTAACATGTTAAAGAAAAAATGACCTACACAATAGAAATGTAGATGTAGGTCAATAAAAGTTTAGCAATGATATTTAATTTTATCCGCTACGTGTGACTGTAAAGGCTTTCTTCTGAAGGCGGTAAGAACTAGAATTCGCTAACACTTGTTCACATAACTCCTCAGGAACATCAACAAATGTTGTCTGTGGACGAATAAGGATTTTCCCAATCTGACTTCCGGGGATATCAGCATTATATGCAATGGTGCTCACAACTTCACCAGGGTTCACCCCATGAGCTTTTCCTTTATTGAGAACAAGCCGTACCATCCCTTCTTCATGAGATGATTCTGAATTAAATCGATCACTCCGACCTCTAGAGGATCTTTTTTGAAAACGAGATTTACCTCTTCGATTTGGTTGCCGAGAAGACGAGCGATCATTTTGCCGAACCTCACCAATTTCTTGGATAGGACGCTGCTTCTCTTCAGCACGCGCAATTTTTATAGCAACCGCAGCAATCTCCATAGGGTCATGCCCACTCTCGACAAGTTCTTCAACAATCTCGCGTTCTCGTTGGCAACGATTGCGTCTAAGCCACATTTCAACCTGTTCAAGTAAATGCTCTTCTCGTGTTTGGAGAATCTCTTGACGGGATGGAATATCAGCTTTCTTAATTTTTTGACGTGTAAGGGATTCAATGCTACGCAATTGACGCATACCCGCGGGGGTAACTATCGAAATAGCTGTTCCTGATCTTCCAGCTCGCCCGGTTCGTCCAATACGATGGATATAGATCTCAGGCTCGTCTGGCAAATCGTAATTGAAGACATGCGAGATTTCTTCAATATCCAATCCACGTGCAGCTACGTCTGTAGCAACGAGGACTTGAATTTGCCCAGAGCGAAAACGCCGCATAACATGTTCACGCGCATCTTGACTCAGGTCGCCATTGAGCGCTTCAGCAAGAAAACCACGTGCCGCTAATTGATTCGCTAAATCCCCACTGGATGCTCTTGTTCGTGTGAATATCAGTGCACTACTAATTTGCTCCATCTCAAAAAGACGCGTTAAAGCAGCCATTTTGTCTTCGCGATTAACTAAATAGTAACGTTGCTCAATAGCCTGGACTGTGATTTGTTCCTTTTCAACTTGAATAAGTTGTGGATCTCTCATGTATTGTTGTGCTAATTTTTGAATTTCCTTGGGAATAGTCGCTGAAAAAAGCGCGGTCTGCCTATTCTGAGGGGTCTCTTTGATAATTTTTTCAATATCTTCAATAAAACCCATACTTAGCATCTCATCAGCTTCATCCAAAACCAAGGTATGTACACTACTTAAATTTAGCACTTTACGCCTGATCAGATCCAATAATCGACCGGGAGTCCCCACCACAATGTCAACCCCATGCTTGATTGATCTAATTTGGGATTGATAGGATTGTCCACCATAAACCGAAACGACTGCGACATCTTGGAATTGCCCATAATCTCGAAAAGCATTCGTTACTTGAAGCGCCAACTCACGTGTTGGAGAAAGTACCAATGCTTGAACTGACTTTTGGTTGGGGATCAAGTTATGTAGAATGGGTAAACCAAAAGCAGCAGTCTTCCCTGTGCCAGTTTGAGCCTGACCAATCACATCCCTATTTTCCAACATGATAGGTATAACCTCGGATTGTATAGGTGTAGGGACGAAAAAACCAAGACCATCCACTGCATTGAGTAACTCTGTACGCAATCCAAATTCTTTAAAAGTATCCGTCATCAAAAACTCCTCTTTTGTTTTGATGACTCCACTGTTCCCGTTTGCTCTAAACACATGCGTATCAGAAATTCGGTTCCGCCCTCACCGGTTTATTGATATCAATAAACCTACCCTCAGCAAGAAAAGAGCTCGACCACAACCGGTCGAGCAACCTTGGAATGATCAAAACAGTTATTAAAATAATTAAACGGCATTTAGTATACCATAGATTTGAAAAAGCAAGGGTTTTATTGACCAAAAATTCGCTAATCACCCAGCGAATTGCTTCTGCTCAGAAATCGTTCTTCGATCAAGTCAGCAATACCTAGATAATCATTAAGGTTATATTGAGGCACATGCACGTCAAGGGGAGTATCAGCGGCAACCGCAAACCAAGTTTGTGGGTTCCCAACCAATTCCAGCTTATTTGCCGCACGAACAACTACTAAAGTAGGCTTGTTAGCATGTTTATATCCTTCACACAAGATAATATCTACATCCCTGATATCATTGGTTACATTATCTAATGAAACTGGATGATCTAAATCGCGATAAAAAGCAATCTTTTTTGGCGCAACAATATAGACTTGAAGGCTGCCAGCGCGTGCATGCCTCCAACTATCTTTGCCTGGATAATCGATCTCGAAGTCCGAATGTGAGTGATGCTTGACCGTAGCAACGCGATAACCACGTTGTGTCAATTCAGTGATCAATTTTTCCAATAAAGTTGTCTTCCCTGACCCAGACTTCCCGATCACTGTAATAACAGGAATAGACATATGAAACCTTAGATTCTTTCACCTGGACGAATATAAGAGTCTCGGTGGGAAAATAATAATGGACTATCCTCATTATCCGATGCCCAACCATGATCATAAATGTCTTCTCTAACGGAACCATTCACCACTTCCCCTATAAATAGCGTGTGATCCCCAGCCAGGACTTGATCATGAAGTTTACATTCCAGAATCGCTAAAGCATCCCTCAAAACTGGGACTGAGATTTTTTCAGCTAATCGAGTATCCAATTTCGCAATGGTGAATTTATCATCCAATTCACCGCTATACTCACCACATATTCTGACTGCATCAATATTGGAAACACCCATGATATTGACGGCAAATTCCCCCGTACTCTCAATAAGCTGATGAGAATATCGCGTTAATCCGATGCTTATCCCTAATAAGGGGGGATCGTGAGATAACGGTGTATGCCAAGCGATCGTTAAAACATTAGGATTCCCATTCGTATCACAACACGTCACTAATAGAGCTAAGCGGGGATTCAATAAGCCCCCAAACTGTGTATTTCGTATTGTTTTCATTCATCTGTTCCTTTATGAGTTAATGAGGAGGTAATGAATATACTTTACTAGGTGAATCTAGCTCAGTATTTTTATCTACAACTTTAAGTTCAACTTTTTTAGCGTTCTTTTGCTCACGTCCACGATCATGAGTTGAAAGAATTTTCTTGCGAATGCGAATGCAGAGGGGAGTAATTTCCAATAATTCATCATCGGCTAGATATTCAATTGCTTCATCTAAGCTCATTCGACGTGCTGGTGTTAGACGAATTTCCATTTCCCCCCGAGCTGCGCGCATATTAGTCAGGTGCTTCTTCTTACAAACATTAACCGATAAATCACCTGGGCGTTGGTGCTCTCCTACCACCATGCCCTCATAAACACTAATACCAGGTTCATAAAAAAGCATCCCGCGTTCTTCAGCATTTTTTAAACCGAAAGTTGTGGTATCACCAGTCTCCCAGGAGACTAATGAGCCTGTCGACCGACTATTGATTCCACCTGCCATTGGCATATAGCCATGGAACAGCGTATTCATGATACCAGCGCCGCGTGTTGCGGTTAGGAATCGATGACGAAATCCTAACAAACCACGCGTAGGCACTATAAAAGTCAGATAAACACTTCCATTATCGGTATTACGCATGTCTTGCATCTGTCCATGACGTTCACCAAGCATCTCAACAACAACTCCAACGGTTTCTTGACTAGTCTCAATATAGATCTCTTCAAATGGTTCTAATATTTTTCCGGATTCATCCTGACGAAGAATTACATCAGGTCGTGAAACTTGGAATTCATACCCTTCGCGGCGCATGTTTTCGATGAGAATCGCCAAGTGTAACTCTCCTCTACCGGAGACGATGAATGTATCTGTATTCTCTGTTTCATCTACACGTAGCGCTACATTCGTACGTAATTCATCCAGCAATCGCTCGCGTAGTTTTCGAGAGGTACTCCAACGACCTTCACGACCAGAAAAAGGAGAGGTGTTAACCCCAAAAGTCATACGCACGGTGGGTTCATCGACATGAATAGTGGGTAAGGGGTTTGGATATTCCGGATCAGCGAGTGTATCTCCAATGGCAATACTTTCCAGACCTGCTAAGACAATAATCTCACCAGCTTTGGCATGCTCAACTTCAACCTGTTTTAAGCCTTGATGGACGTATAGGTAACGTACATGTTCAGGAAAGATAGACCTATCACTAGTGATACGCGCCAATGTTTGCCCCACCTTAATGCTTCCAGCAAAGATACGCCCTAGGGCTGTCACACCGCGATATTCATCATATCCAAGATTGGTAACCAATAATTGTAGTGGTGCGTTGAGATCTATCTGCGGGCAGGGTATATGGCGTAAAATAGCATTAAAAAGTGGGGTTAAATCCTGAGTTAATTCTCCATTCAAACCAGCCCGAGCTGTAACCGCGTTGGCGTAAATCACAGGAAAATCTGCTTGATCATCACTGGCGCCCAATTCTATAAATAAATCGAAAGTTTGATTGAGAACTCGTTCTGGATCTGCCTCTTTTCGATCCATTTTATTAATTACAACGATTACACGAAGCCCAATTTCAAGCGCCTTACGGAGAACAAAACGCGTCTGTGGCATCGGTCCCTCTGCCGCATCTACCAATAATAATACTCCATCCACCATATTCATAACCCGTTCAACTTCGCCACCAAAATCGGCATGACCAGGAGTATCCACAATATTAATTTTAACCATCTCTTCAGATAGCTCATCCCAAATCTCGATGGCTGTATTCTTTGCTAAGATCGTAATACCCCTCTCCCGCTCCAGATCATTTGAATCCATAATACGCTCAGCAACCTGCTGATTCTCGCGAAAAACGCGCGCTTGCTTTAACATCCCATCCACCAAGGTCGTTTTACCATGATCGACATGGGCAATAATAGCAATATTTCGAAGGTCGTTCCTTTTTATCAACATTACTTTCACATTTCCTTATTAAATACATAAAAAATATTTAAGATTATTTTTTTTAACGGATAAAGACCTCAGCTCTTTGGCTAAGGTCGATTGTCAAACCTATCAATACTACCAAAAGGAACGGCTTTTGAAAAGAGTAACTATTAATGAATCTGGAGCCATCAAGAAGCAATTTTTTGATGGCTCCGTAAAATTGTTTTTTCTACTGATCTATATAAGCATTATGCCATCTTGAAGAGAGTGGTAAGTTTCATGGCTAAATTAAGGTCTCCAGAGAGCTTGAGGCGACCTTTCATGAAGTATTGCATACCATTCGCTTTCCCCAATAAGACATCTCCAAAATCATTCGCATCCGCTGTAAGTGTCATCGTAGGATCATCTGCGATTCCTTCGGAAACGGTGCATTTGCCATCTTTTAAAGTGATGATATATTCACCAGATTCATCTCCAGTCAATTTATATTGAATGACTGCATCAATATCACCTGCTACATCTGGTTGGAAAGCTTTTTCATGGTTGAACACCATTTCTCTAACAGTAATATCTGCCATTTTTTCTCCTTTTATCTATTCCAAATATTGATATTCATGATTACCGCGGTATTTACGGCATATTTTCAAAAATACCTGCTGCGCCCATGCCGCCACCAATACACATGGTGACCATACCCCAATGCACATCACGGCGCTTCATTTCATAGATCATCTGAGTGGTTAATTTTGCGCCTGTGCAGCCGAGGGGATGTCCAAGTGCGATAGCGCCTCCATTCACATTGGTGATATCAGTGTTGAGACCAAGCTCTCGAATGACTGCTAAGGATTGGGAAGCGAAAGCCTCATTGAGTTCAATTAGACCGATATCATCCAGTGAGAGACCAGCGATTTTCAACACTTTTGGCACAGCAACCGTCGGTCCAACACCCATGATCTCCGGTGGGACTCCACCAACAGCAAATGCATGAAAGCGAACTAACGGTTTTAGCCCTAAAGCATCTGCCTTTGCGCGCGACATGATTACTACGCCAGCCGCTCCATCAGACATTTGCGAGGAATTTGCAGCCGTAACGCTGCCACCTTCCTTAAAAGCAGGTTTTAATCGCGCCATTGCCTCTATGGTAGTATCTCCACGTGGACCTTCATCACGTTTGAAAACAAATTCCTTGGTGCGGATCTCGCCATCAACTTCTTCAACGATTTTGACATCAAGAGGAACAATTTGTTCATCAAATATTCCATTTGTGACTGCAGCATAGGCACGTTGATTGCTCTGTAAAGCAAAGGCATCTTGATCTTCTCGTGAAACGCCATACTTCTCCGCAACATTCTCCGCTGTTAATCCCATATTGGTATAAGCTTCCGGATGATAGGTCGCTTGAGAAAGATGCGGTGAGAATTTGAAACCGACCATAGGCACCATAGTCATCGACTCGACACCGCCTGCAATGGCAATATCCATTTGACCAGCCATGATAGCAAAGGCAGCGTGAGCAATACTCTGCAATCCTGAAGAACAAAAACGATTGACCGTCTCTGCAGGCACCGAAACAGGTAAACCAGCTTGTAAAGAAACAAAACGAGCCATATTCATGCCCTGCTGACCTTCAGGGAAAGCACATCCAAGGATAAAATCATCGATATCCTCCGGCTTCACTGCAGGGGCACGGCGTAACAATTCATGGATAACTTGCACCGCCATTTCATCTGGGCGGTAAGTAGCCAAGCTTCCACGCTTGGCTTTTCCAACTGCTGTTCTTGCAGCAGCAACTATTACAGGTTCACGGGTTGGATCAGAAGGGTTCATTAGCTTACTCCTACTCTTCTAACTAATTTAATTACGTAATACCTTACCGGTATTTAGTAAGTTCCACATACGTTCGCGCGTCTTCTCTTCACCACAAAGAGACAAGAAGGCTTCCACTTCAAGGTCAAGGATATAATTTTCCGAAACCCATGCTGGAGCAGAAATCTCACCACCACACAGTACATTTGCCAGCTTGCCAGCTATATGTGCTTCATATTCAGTGATATAGCCTCCTTCACGCATCATATGAATACCAATTCGCATAGCAGCGAGACCATCTCGTCCTGCGGCAAATATCTTTTCAGGAATAGGTGAATGATATCCAGTGTTAGCAAGGTGGAGAACTTCTTTTTTAGCTTCAGTAAGCAAAAGCGAACGATTCATCACAACGCGATCCGCCGGGCTCAAGATACCAAACTGGCGCGCTTCTTCCGCGCTGGTAGCTACTTTACCGAGACCAATCTGTTCAAAAAGGCGCTGTAAAAATGGTAAGTATTCAGCATCCTTCGTACGCATCGGTGGATTGATCACACGGCGCATCAGTTCTTTGGTACCACTGCCAGCGGGAATGACACCTGCTCCAACTTCGACCAGTCCTGCATATAATTCAGCCCCAGCAACTACTCTACTTGCATTCATAACGACTTCAGAGCCACCACCTAAAGCCAATCCCACTGGAGCAACCACGACTGGCTTAGGCGAATAGCGCACTTGAGTCAACAATCGCTGCATTTTGCGGACAATTCCTTCAAGTTGTTCCCATTCACCGCTCTGAGCTGCCATAACTACCAAGAATAGATTCGCGCCAGCGCTGAAATTATCAGCATCATTACCGATGACAAGTCCATCAAAATCAGTTTCCAAGCGCGCGAGCGCTTTTTCAATCATATCAAAGATATCCAGGTCAAGCGCGTTCATCTTGGTATGGAATTCAACACAGGCTACACCATCATCAAGATCGATTAGCGTTGCACCAGCATTTTTCTCAACCACTTTACCAGCAGCTTTTTGCTCTGAGAGAACGACTAGCGAAGGAGGTCGTGGAATAGGCTCATAATCTCCTTTCGCAGGATTATAAACAGCAACCTTGCTCCCAGCTTGATATTGATAAAAGCTTGCATGACCACTAGAGACCATTTTATCAACCCACTCCGCAGGTTCAAAACCCGCTTCTTTAATCATCGGGAGTGTCTCTGCCACTCCGATCATATCCCAGGTTTCAAATGGTCCAGCCTGGCGACCAAATCCCCATCGCATAGCATCATCAATCGGTTTGGGTGTATCCGCAATCTCTGGGATTCGTTCAGATGCATATACTAAACTCTGAAAGGTGATCATCTTGACCAATTCAGCAGCACGATCTTCTGCAGAAAGGAAAACCTTCAATTTATCCCCGAGATTTGTTTTTTCTTTGGTCTTACCAACCGAATCAAAACGCGGTTTCTCTGCTGGCGCATATTCCAGAGTCTCTAGGTTAAGCACCAAGAACTCCTTCTTCCCTTCAGCGTTACGGGTGACTTTATAGAAACCTTCTTTCACTTTCGTGCCCAAAGAACCGCGCTCCACAAGCGTTTTTATTAAACGATTGACGGGTTCGGACTTCAAGTATTTTAAGGCGTGTTTGTCATGCGGGATAGCAGGCGCCAGATTGCTACCCACATGATCCCATACATCAATACCCACCAAATCAATCAAACGGAATGTAGCCGTCTTGGGATTTCCGATGGGTGGTCCAGTAATTGCATCCACCTCTTCTACTGTATAACCCTTCTCAAGGATATAATCCATAGCGAAAGCGCCACTTCCAAATGCCAGACGGTTGGCGATAAAATTAGGCGTATCCTTTGCTGGGACGATCCCTTTTCCAAGACGCACCTCAGAAAATTGAGTTATAAAATCATATACATCTGGAAGAGTATCATCTGTGGGAATCACTTCTAACAGCTTAAGATAACGTGGTGGATTAAAGAAATGGGTTCCCAGGAAATGTTGCTTAAAGCCCTCCGATAACCCTTCGGATATTGAAGCAACCGGTATGCCAGAAGTATTGGTGCTAACGATTGCATAGGGTTGTCGAACCTCATCAATGCGCTTCATTAACTTCTGTTTAATTCCCAGATTTTCTACAATGACCTCGATAATCCAATCCGCTTCTGCTAAAGCATCAAAGTCATCTTCCAAGTTTCCCACAGATACCAAGGCAGCGTGTTCCTGGGTAAAAAAACTTGCTGGTCTAGATTTGAGAGCTCGGTCGAAACCTTCTTGGACAATTCTGTTCCGAACAACCTTATCTGAAAGCGTGAGCCCTTTAGCTTCTTCTTTGGGTGTCAGCTCTCGTGGAACGATATCCAGTAGCGTCACAGGTACTCCAGCATTTGCAAAGTGGGCTGCTATGCCACCTCCCATTGTGCCAGCGCCAATGACAACAACTTTATAGATTTTGTATTTCATGTCGCCTCCATTCGAATAACATATACATTTCGATCCACGGAACGGTTTTGTTCCCAACTGGATCGAGAAATTTCACGAAATGCTCACTGCTAAATCGTGATGGAAATTTTTTCTAAGTTTAGATATAACGGGGACTGAATCAGAGATCAGATACCCGTAGCATACTTCTTCTGTACTACGGGTTCTTGATATCAAGTTGATTAAGAAACGAATTATTCGGGCTGATACACAGCGAAATTATCAAAAAGAATGCTTACTTCTTTATCTGTGCGATTTCCTACAACCAGACCAACCCTACCAGCAGTAAACTCATTATCAAAGACCTCTAACATCTTTTCATCATTGATATACAATGTTAGTTTGTCCTTAATGCACTCTGCTCTGATTTGATTAGGAATAAAAGCATTATAAATAATATTCTCTGTATCAACACCTTCTCCAATAAATTGAAGTTGACTTAATACCTTCTTGCCAATTCCATACCAGCCATCGCTACCAACCGCAAGAATGTAGTAATTGCCTCCGTTCATAAAACGGCAAATCACACCATAGTAACTATCGTTAGAACCTGCAGTCACTAAACCATCAACGTCTAGTCGTACGTTGGCATAAGCATCGCTACGAACAGAGAAAACCAAATCGTTCTTAAGTCTCGATTTGATCGTATATCCTCCAGGGGAGAACATAAGATCAAATGATTCCTTATTTTCAACAGGCCATCCAACGCGTTGCCGGAAATCATCCTCAAATGCCAAAATATAATTCGGTTGAATCAGAGCTGTAGGGGTGAATTCATCTATGGGTAGAGATGTCTCTGTTGGTAGTTCCATTTCCAAAACCTCGGTTTCTGTGGGAGATGGAGTTGAGGTTGGCGGCATTGTCTCTGTTGGTAATGGTGTACTACTAGGCGGTATGACTTCCTGGGTCGCAGTTGCTGGAGATTTTTCAACCTCATCAGATGTTGGCGAAGCTTTTGGGGCATTCTCCGTTAAAGCGGCTACAATCGTTTCCGCAGCTTGCGTATAAGAAATATCATTTGGAGCTTCTGTGGGTTCATCTCCTATAATACTTTGACAAGCAGTTAGCATGACCACCAGAATTATCGTCAAAATTCTGGATATTTTTCGATAGTTATCACTCATCAGATCCTCTCCTTTATTTCGTTGCTCCGTAAATGCATGTTTCAATAATATTCCCTCATGCGAGGTTCCAATCATTCTTCCAATTCAACTTCATGTTTATCAATTCAAAAAACCTCTCACAGAGATCTTAACTAATTTATTAATCAACGATGTTCAAACAGAATAGTATTCTGTAGATGAAAATAAGTATAACATTAACAATGGTTCTTTTCCTTAATCAATTGGAATCTAGCAACCATATCCTTAATTACGCAGTACACGTATTACGCTGAAGGATCAATGAGCAAATCATATAGAACGATCGATCATTTCTTCGTATCGCAGTACACGTCTTGCCCGTAATATCCTAAGTTGTTAAGGTGCAATTTTTGAGCCAGAAATCATTCGTAATATATCACAAAGGCTTAATAATCCATGTGATGTTCATTATCGTAATTCACTACCACGATATCCCAGAATATTACGTGCTACAATCAGGCGATTGATCTGCCCAGTACCTTCATAGATATCCGTAATTTTTGCATCTCGGAACCATTTTTCAAGCAAATGCTCGCGACTATAACCGATCGGTCCCATCAATTCGACTGCTCTCTGAGTGATTTTACTAACCACATCTCCAGCGCGTACTTTTGACATGGAAGCTTCCAATGGATTTGATTTTCGATTGTCCGCCATCCATACCGCTTTGACAATTAATAACCACGCAGAACGAAGCATGATTTCCATATCAATAACTTCTTTTTCAATATGACTAAGCTTCTGGCGTGGAAGACCATATCGGATGGTGACACCCTGTTCCTCAAGTAACTCTTTGAGCAGTTCAAGCGCTGCGCGTGCAACACCAATACCTGTCGCGGCAACCAAAGGTCGTGTAGCATCGAAAGTTGCCATAGCGCCTTTGAATCCCTTGGTAGTTTTTTCTGTGATTACTTCAGGACTGCCCAAGATATGATCATAGGGAACTCGAGCATTTTGCAGAACAATCGAGGCAGTATCGCTGGCGCGAATGCCCATCTTGTGCTCCAATTTGGTAACAGAAACACCAGGAGTATTCGCTTCAACCACAAATGAGCGCATCCCTGCCCGCCCTGCTTTAGGGTCGATCGTCGCCCAAACAACTACAAATCCATCACTTTCTTCCAATGATTTATGTCCAGCGGTTACGAATATCTTTTCACCATTTAGAACCCATTCATTGGTATCTTTATCTAGTACTGCCGTAGCTCGAATAGCTGAAGTATCTGAACCAGCTTGAGGTTCAGTCATCGCCATCGCGCCAAATGTGGGTTTTTCTGTCGCAAAACGAGATAAGAATTTTTCCTTTTGTTCGGGAGTGCCTGATGCATCAACAGCCGCAGCCCCCAATCCACCTCCTGGTGTCACTAAATAAAGACCAACATCCCCCCATGAAAGGGTCTCGAGCATAAAGGCTAAGGATTGGTAACCTATCGGCGGATGTTTCTTTTTTTCATCTTCACCTTCTTTCTTCTTACTTTTCTTGGGTGACAAAGAACCAGCACCGGTAGCGCGCATAGCCATGTGCATAAAGTTTATATAATCCCAGGGGATTTCATGTTCAAATTCATCAAAATGCCGCGAGACAGTGCGCATCATATTCTCTGCTACCGTATGCAATGCCACACTTTGTTCAGCAATTGGTTTCGGGGTTTCAAATTCAATCATTATTATTTCTCCTAACTAGAAACGGTCATTAAACAAAGTGGTTAGATAATTGTTAAACCATTGAACATCGCAATTCCGCGACCATTCCTCATCCACAATTCAACTGGATGTTCACGAATATAGCCATGTCCACCTAAGATCTGAACAGCGCGATCTGTTACCATCATCGCCATGTCAGTTGCACCAGTCAGCGCGAAATAAGCTTGTCGGCTCGCATCTTCCTTACCATTGTCCATCATCCAAGC
Organism: uncultured Anaerolineaceae bacterium; assembly: GCA_964547225.1. Lineage (GTDB taxonomy): Bacteria > Chloroflexota > Anaerolineae > Anaerolineales > UBA4823 > CAZJMV01. Next base: position 179,859 of record CAZJMV010000212.1, read on the forward strand.
AGCCTCCCATGTAAGCAACCGAATTGCTTCAACCTCCGTTGCCATTTCCGCCATCATAAATGCAATCGCTTGCTTTTGAGCAACCTTAACCCCAAAGACATCACGATCTTTAGCATATTCGATAGCATAATCCAATGAAGCTCTCGATAATCCAATTGCCATAGCTGCTAGCGCCACACGGGATGAATCAAGTATAGGAGCAAAATCATGTCCATCCACGCCACCCAATCGGTTCTCCTTAGGAACATGAACATCGTTTAGGGTCACTTTATATAGCGGGAAAGCATCAATCCCCATTAACTTCTCACGTTTACCAACCTCTAAGCCAGGTGCATCTTTAGAAATTATGAAACCTTGTGTTTGGTCCCCTAGCTTGGCGTAAACGATCATTGCTTCTGCCTGATCAGCGAAGGGTACATATGATTTCTCGCCCTTGATGATATAGCTATCGCCTTCTTCTTTGGCTACTGTCTGAAGATCATTAGGATCAAAGTTAAAAGATGGTTCAATAAGGGCAGCTGTGAATGGTCTCCACTCTGACTCAACGATATTGGGTAGGTAGGCTTGTCTCTGTTCATCACTTCCCATAATTGCGATCGGAGTAAAAAAGAGTCCAGGGGACATGACTGCAAAAGCGCCTGCTAAATCACCATATGCCATCTCTTCTGCTGCAAGAACCCCAGTAACTAATGATCGTTCACCAAAACCTCCAAAATCTTCGGGGATTGAAGCTTGTAAATAACCTAATTCCCAACCTTTCTCAATTAGATCGACAGAAAATCCAGCCTCTTCATCTGCGTCATGGGCTTTCGCTCGCAAATCATTGATCGCATAACGATGGATTGAATCAACGAGCATCTTTTGTTCTTCGGATGGCTCGAAAGAATACATATTCTATTCTCCTTCCATGTTTTTCGACATTATCGAAAAACCTGTTCACATATTCTGATCTACGAGTGACAAATACGACTTCCGGAATTTATATTTTTCCGAAGTAATGTCACCCTAAAAAATCCTGATGCGTAATTATTCTTACCAGATATTCATCCAGCACATAATTCATCAATGCATCTACCATTTATAAACAAGTTAAAGGTCTAGATAAATCTAATTCTCAATCACCTCCTTGTATCTAAAACAAATAAAAACCTCTTTTCTCAATCCTACAATAAATCTAAATCAACCTAACCAACAGACCATCCAAAAAGAGATCGGCTAATCGTTCTGAAATCATTTCTGGAGAGAGCACTCCTTCCGGTCTATACCATGTAATCGTCCAATTCAAAACACCCAACAAGGCGCGAGAAGTAAAAGCGCTATCCAAACTGGAAAATGTATGATCCGCCACGCCCTCCTCAATCAGGTCTCGCCATAGACGTTCAAAGCGATCCCTGCGAGGTATATGGCGTGCTTGATATTCTGGTTCGAGCGAGCGATGTTCCAGTAATAACACAACAGCCAAATCGCGTCGATCAAGCATGAAATCTAAGTAAGCGTTTATAGCCATGCGAAGTTTTTGCTCTGATGGTAATGATAATTCATAGACCGTTTGCACAAGATCAATCAAGTTATCCAGAGCTTGATCTAGAAGCTCAACCAATATCTCTTGTTTGCTAGAAATATGGTGGTAAAGACTGGCTTTTTGAAGATTTACGGCTTGAGCAATATCCTGCATTGAAGTGGCATGAAAACCCTTCTGACTAATAATTAGTGCAGCTGCTTCTAGTATCTCACTTCGCGTCATTGTTTTATACAAAACCCTACCGAACGTTCGGTAGCTATAGCATAGCAAATATTTGGATGAATGTCAAGCTATATTTACAAATGCACAATTTGATTCACTAATAAAAATCGCTTTGAATTAAGCATTCCTAAGCTTTTATTGAAGCGATAAAATGATTGCATTAGAATGGTTAATAAATCGTTATGGTAATTAAAGGTTCAAAAATTATTGTGCATAAAGAAAATTCTCGGATCGTTTTACTCTTAATAATCCTGTTTCTCCCACTAATTACACAATGTGGTACAGAGCCTGAATTTCGGATTTTGTTCATAGGCAATAGCTACACCTACTACAACAATCTCCCGCACACCTTTCAGTCTTTAGCAAAATCTGGTGGACACCTGGTCAAAACCAGTATGATTGCTAAAGGTGGCTATACATTAAAAAGACATAGCAAAGATTCATCAGTTTTAGATGAAATCAAGAATGGGAACTGGGATTATGTGATCCTCCAAGAACAAAGTGTGGTACCCAGCGTGGATTACCAATTTGAGGACTATATGCTGCCAGCAGTTTCTCTATTTGAAAAAACAATTCGCGCAAGCAATGCAGAACCAGTATTATTTATGACCTGGGGACGTGAAAAAGGCATCGAGAAATATAATCACAATAATTTTCAAGATATGCAAGAAAAACTTTATACTGCCTATATGAACGTGTCAAATGAGTTCAAGATATCGGTAGCGCCAGTAGGGATAGCATGGCAACAAGTTTTTGAGAAACATCCTGAAATTAGATTATGGCGTGAAGATGGTAGTCATCCAAGTCGAACAGGTTCTTATCTGGCAGCATGCGTTTTTTATTGTCTCATCTTTCAAGAGAGTCCCGAGGGGTTAAATAAGCCGATGGGGGTCTCACCAGAGATTGCCTATATCTTACAGCAAGTCGCAGCTGAAATTACGCTTGGTCAAATCGAACAATGGCAGATTGATAATTAAAAAAAGTGCATTCGGAAAAATTGGATTGATCAAGTAAAATAGAGGGTCATGACGATAATATCAACCTCTTCAAACTCCAGAGTCGATTTTCGGCGGATCTTAGAAACCTGGTTACCACTAGCTTTTAGCTGGTTGCTAATGTCTATTGAATTACCAGGAGTAAGTGCGATTATAGCTCGTTTAGCTGATCCAGAGATTCATCTCGCGGCTTATGGTGGCGTAGTATTCCCCTTGGCTTTGATCATCGAAGCGCCGATTATTATGCTTTTAGCTGCTTCAACGGCATTGAGCAAAGATTGGGACTCTTACCAAAAAATTCGCAGCTTCATGCTGGTTGCTAGCATTAGTCTGACTGTCCTCCATTTCCTAGTTGCATTCACACCGATTTATTATTTTGTTGTTGAGGATATTATCGGCATTCCTGAAGAAGTCGTCGAGCCAGCTAAAATTGGCTTACGAATTATGCTCCCCTGGACATTTTCAATCGCCTTTCGACGCTTCAATCAAGGTGTGTTAATTCGTTTTGGACATTCTCGAGCGATTGGAGTCGGGACAATTGTTCGCTTAGTTACACTATGGGTAATCCTGCTAATCGGATATTCAAATGGAAATATCCCCGGTATCATCGTTGGTTCCACTGCGGTTGCTTTTGGAGTTATGAGTGAAGCTTTCTATGTCGGTTTGGTCGTTCGCCCCATCATTAGAGGAGAATTAAAACTGGCTCCAAGGCTAGAAACAACTTTAACCATTAAGTCTTTTCTCGAATTCTATATTCCATTAGCAATGACATCTTTATTATTATTACTAGCTAATCCGATTGGGAGCGCCGCTCTAAGCCGGATGCCCAATGCACTCGCCTCCCTTGCAGCTTGGCCTGTCGTTTCGGGATTGATCTTTATATTCAGAAGTATGGGAATGTCCTTTAACGAAGTCGTCGTCGCTCTAACAGATGAGCCCGGTTCCTACCCAAGCTTACGTAAATTTACTTATTTGTTAGCAGGAATGACTTCTTTGGGATTATTAATCATCACCGTTACACCGATTTCGTCCATCTGGCTTGAATTCATCTCTGCTCTTTCGCCAGAATTAGCAACTCTCGCTAAACAAGCCCTATGGTTTGCCATACCACTCCCTGCAATCAACGCTTTCCAGAGTTGGTATCAAGGTGTGATCTTATTTGGAAAACGTACGCGCGGAATCACTGAGTCAATGATGATATACCTGGTAGTTAACACCAGCATTCAGGTATTTGGAATATTATGGGGTGGGGTGACAGGATTATATATCAGCGTTACCGCTTTGACCATTGGTATTCTATCGCAAACAACATGGTTGGGTATCCGTGGAAAACCGATATTATCCTCACTGAAAGAAAGAGATCAACAAGTAGCCACTCAATAAATTCGCAGGAAATTATATGGATCCAAATTTCGCCCACTTCAATTCCTTTCTAATCCAAGGAGCAGCGCTTGGTCTCACAGCAGCCGCAATGCCCGGGCCTTTTCAGACTTATCTAATTAATCAAACACTGACTTCCGGATGGCGCAGCAGCAGCCTTCTCCCCTTTGTACCATTGATTAGTGATCCTCCAATCATATTATTTGCGATATTAGTTATCAATCAAATACCAGCCAATTTCAGCCAAATCCTTAACCTCGCCGGAGGTGCTTTTGTTTTATATGTTGTTTGGGGACTCTGGCACGATTGGCGAATGAGATATCAGAAAAAAGGTGAATATGATTTATCGAGTCATATCACATCATCCGATGTAGGGAAAGCCAATATACCTTGGCATATGCTGTGGAAAGGGGTTCTAATGAATTTGTTGAGTCCTGGACCTTATTTGTTTTGGGGTTTAGTTCTGGGACCAATCCTTTTAGGTGGATGGCAGACATTTCCATTATATGGTGTTGTCTTCCTAATCGCTTTTTACGTTTCTTTAATCGGAAGCATGTTTTGTATTGTTATTCTCTTTCACCAAACACGTCGACTAGGCGAACAGTTTATAAAATTACTGATTTTGCTCAGCATTCTCATCTTATTTATTATTGGTATCTATTTAATTATTACGGGATTACAATTTGTATAAAAATAATGATAAATGGTGTATTGGAGATTTTTTAGTATAATTGTTTGTATTCAATTAATTCAATCAGGAGGAAGATATGCCCAAACTTACCGTTGATGGAAAGACTGTTGAAGTAGAAAAAGGAAAACGGTTGGTATTAGCGATCGAAGAAGCTGGTATTCCTATTGGTCACAGATGTGGAGGGAATGCGCGCTGTACTACCTGTCGAGTTGTTTTCGAAGAAGGTGAACCCAGTAAAATGACCAAAGCGGAAAAGGAACGATTAGAAGCGAATGGTCTAACGGGAGAAGTGCGCTTATCATGTCAGATAAATTGTGAACACGATATGGTTCTGAAGACTCTTATGACCCTTGATAATCAACCAGATTGGAAAGGGAAAAATGGACCTACCCCGAAAGAGGAAATCACGCCAGAAGCAGAGTGGATAGAATAAATCCCATTTCAATAAAACCCGAGTATTTTATTCGTAACTAATACTCGGGTTTTATAAGAACTCTTGGGAAAAAAATTGATTCCTAATACTCAATAACTCGAGGTAGATTTTTTGCTTGATTCACCCAATCTTCAACCTGCGATAGAACCGGCAAACGGCGAACTAAGGCTTTGACCTGATTTACCTCTACAAGTTTTTCATATAAATTTTGAGCATTGCGCTGCGCCAATTCAGGAACTGTATCCACACCCGCTTCTTCTAAGAGATCAGAGTATTCTGATCCGACGCCCTTGATCCGATATAGATCAACATGATTAACCCACTCTAAAATCAAATCACCACTGATACCAGACTTTTCAGAGAGAGACTTACGCCCTGAAGGTGTAGCGCCTTGTTTCAATAAAGCATTGGTAGTTCTAACACCTATATCAACCAATTTTTGCGCATATACCTGACCAATCCCCTCAACATCAACAATCTTAGTCATCTATACCTCCTTTTATATTAATCTAAAAAATTTTATGGATAAAAAATTTACATATATTTTATCATTATTTCATTTAAACCCTACGTTTTAAGCGAGTTTTTTCATCAACACTTAACAAATTTTTTATACAATTCAACTGTTATTTCAAATCCATTATACAAAAGGGACAACGGATTGCTTCAATCGGAATCTCAAATTTACAGTAAGGGCATTGCTTTGTTTGAGGTTTGCTTATCTCCTTGGAATCACCTTTAAGATATATGTTAATTTGTTTAACAACAAGGAATAAAACAAAAGCGACTATCAAAAAATTAATAATATTACTCATAAACATGCCATAATTAAATGTTGCCGCGCCAGTCTCCTTAGCAACTGCCAATGAAGCATAAGTTTGTCCATCCAAACTAATAAACAATTCCGAAAAATCCACTTTCCCTAGCAACATCCCAAACGGTGGCATAAGAATATCATTAACCAAAGAATTGACTACGTTTGTAAAGGCAGCGCCAATAATAATACCGATGGCTAAATCAATCATATTTCCCCGAAAAGCGAATTCACGAAATTCAGAAAATATTTTTTTCATATCCTTCCTCCTTATTAAACTTAATAAAAATAAATCAATCCCTTCTAGACATTATCTGATTAAAGAGTTCTTCTGGCACTCTAACCGTAACGACTTCACCTTGTGCGCATAAGTTGCCTTCCGCGAATAAATCCACCTTAACAATAACCTTTCTATCTTTGATTTCTTTGATGCTTCCACGCAATTCTAATTCTGGTCCCAAGGGAGTTGGATACAAATAATCTACTTTCAATGATGCCGTTAAAAATCTCAAAACAGGTTCTGTATCCATTTCACGCCCCTCAGCCTTATAGGCGGCTGCAGCGGCAGTACCGGTGGCATGACAATCGATCAAAGATGCAATCAAACCACCATATACAAACCCTGGAACGGCAATATGATACGAGCGTGGTGTGAAGCGACTGACGGTCTCCTCTCCATCCCAATAACTTTTGATATGTAAGCCATGTTCATTAAGTCGACCACATCCATAACAATAACTCATTTGATCCGGATAATAATCTTGAAAAGCTTTTTGATTCATTTTGCCTCCAAATGGATTATTTTGAAATTTTTTTCTCTATTGCCATTCCAAAAAATGGATTGGAATTACTCTACATCTGTATAAGACTCAAATAATGCTCGAAATTCATGTGCCGATAATGGACGCGAGCCATGACCCGGAAATATCTGTAAAGGTTGACAATTATAGAGGGCGAGTAGACTCCTTTTGATTTGCGTCCAATCAGAAGCATAATAACGCTGAAAGTGTGGTTTTCCAGATGTAGAAATTAAATCCCCAACAAAAGCATATCCTTCTGAAGTTAACAGAGCACTTGAACCCGGTGTATGTCCTGGCAAATGAATTAGCGAGGCATCCAAACCAAAATCATCAAATCTATCTCCATGTTCAAAGATCATATCTGGTTCAACAGGTTCGAATCTGTAAAACCTTTGCAAAATCGGTAATAGGTATTTGACAAACTTACCTCTTCCACGTACATCTCCAAGTCTTGTCTCCCCGTTCTTTAACGCTTCGACATCATCAGAATGAATAACAATCGAAGCACCTGTTTTTTCTCGGATATCTTTTGCTGAGCCACAGTGATCTAAATGGGCATGGGTCAAGAAAATCATCTTAAGATCATCCCTGCCAATCAATTGCATATAGTTGAGTACTTTTCCTTGCATACCTGGCATACCAACATCAACAAGATAGAGTCCTTCTTTTGTTTCGATCATATATGCACGGGACAAACCCATGTCTAGGTTATGAATCAACACATCCGACATCAGAATGTTTCACTGCAAACGTAACAAAATCTTTCCATGCCCCCATAATTCCTCTAGCCGATAATAATCTCTTTTTTCGATTGAGAAAATATGCAATACTACATTTCCATAATCGACTAATACCCAACCATCTTCAGGAGATCCTTCTGGTCGGGCTTTTATTCGGTGTTTGTCTCGCAAATCATCAATCACATCATCTACTAAAGCTTTGATCATGCGTTCACTTGTTCCCGAACAAATCACAAAATAATCTGTAAAATCAGATAACCCGAGGATATCCAATAAAACGATATTCTCTCCCTTTTTTTCTTCCAGTACATCAACAATATTTCGCGCTAATTCTAAAGCTTCCAGATTTCACCTCACTTCATTGTTTTTAATAATAATCGTCGTTTTTACTCTGTGGTTTTATTAAGCTCTCCAGAAAATAACTTTGTATATACTGCACCTCCTGGATGCAGGTCACTCCGAAATAGATGAACATCCCGAATACAAGCGGCGCCTAAATAACCAATCTTTATCTCAGAAAGCAATTTACTCACTTTAGATACCGAGTCTGAATTTGCATTGCGCGGTATTCTACCAATTGTCAGGTGAGGAGAAAATTTACGTTCTTCTCGCATATACCCCAATCGTGAAGTCCCAATTTCCAATTTTCTCTGAAGATCAAATAAATTTGGTGGCGCTTCAACACCAACCCAAATGACTCGCGGTCGATGGACTGATGGAAAAGCGCCAATTTTTCCGACACTGATCTCAAATTCTTGAAGTTGACTTGCTTCAGTTTGAATTAATTCTGTCAGAATATTCAGATTGGAAACAGAAACATCCCCAAGAAATTTCAGGGTTAAGTGAATATGATCAACCGCCACCCATCTAATGGGATTACCTTGTAATCGTTGTTTCACCTGAGAAACAAGCTTTTCAAGATTAGTATAAATCTCTGGGGAAAGGTTAATTGCAATAAAAGCTCTAATTACACTCATCGCGATCTTACCCCGCGCATTTCTTTTTTGATAGAAAAAAATATAGATAAAAAATCACTCTATTTAGAAGATGCATATAATTTTATATTATATCGCAAGAAATTCGAACCATTTCACATACCGCTGTAAAGCCTAATTAGCTGATCATAATCCTCTGGGGTATCGATATCAAATTCTGCACGGGGATCAATCCAATCAATCCAAGATATTCTTTGAGATGAAAACAAAGCGCGTCCACCCTGGTCGCCAGAGATCTTCAATAATTTGTTAAATAAGCGCCTGTCAAATAGGACCGGATTGACACGTTTATGATCAACCTGCGGGGTAATAATCGAAGCTTGTGTACGTTTATGCATTTCTATCAGGCTCTGTAAAAGAGTCACTGAAACTTGTGGTTGATCTACTAACATAATAATAGAGGCACCTATCGTGTTAGGAAGAGCTCTAATTGCTTGAATGACAGAGGTACTTTGTCCTTTTTGCCATTCCGGATTATATACACAGCTCACGGATAAGTCAGAAACGGCTGCCCGTACCCGTTCATCTGAGTTTCCAGTGATAATCAACAATGGGTTCAAATCTGAGGATAAAGCGACACGCGCTATATGACGAATAAACGGTTGCCCATGCCAAGTCAAGGTTTGTTTTGGCGAGCCGTAGCGTTGCGAACCACCTGCGGCTAAGATAATTCCAGCAATATTTTCATGCACTGCAACGATTTCTTCTGAGGAAATCACAGGATGGTGATCTTTTCTACTTGAATTTAACGAGGAAACCAGCACCGCAGAATAATGAGGCAATAAATATCTTGCAAGGCGATACGCATCTGATTGAACCTTTTTTGTATCTGCCTGATTGAGAATTATAATCCGCTGCATATCTTTTCGAATAGCCTTTAATCCACCTTGGGGGGAATTAACTACTTTGGCAAGAGATAAAACATTAATTTTTTCACCCCCAGAAAGCCCACTCAATCTGGCAAACAAATCAACACGGTGAACCCATTGTTCATCTAGTGGTTTCCCCAATCCCGATAACCCTAAGACTACGATGACCTGTTCAACCCAATCTGGAATTTGCGGTTCGTAATCAGCCGGAGCTTTTAAGGGAGGCTTGCATGATTCATCAGCTTCAATCAATAAGGGAAGATGTAAATTCTGTGACAGATTATATAGATAATCCAACGCTAAACCTGAAAGCCCCGCTACTCGGTTTTCTTTATCCTCTCTACCAGTAAATAATAAGACACCTAAGGGTAAATCCTTTTCCACTTTGATTAGGTCATGCATAGATTTAATCACAAAATGATGATCTGCCCAAAGCGCTTGTTCCACACCTAAATGAGTGGTGGATGTCAATAAGACTGTATTTTGTTCTGATTCGGAAAATGAACTCTGGATAATCTCCCGAGCTAAGCGAAAGAGGGTAGCAGTTTTTCCACCTGAACCAACGATCGCTAAACAAGGTGGGGAGTCTAATCTCAAGACATCCAGAAGCTTCACAGACCGCCCGAAGTCAACAAACTTACGATCAGATTTTTCCCAAAGATTTAAGAACTCTTTGTGGGGTAAGCGGAAATTCATGGAACCAAACACCGGTCGCATCATACATCGCAGCCATCACCGCTGGTGGAAGAGAGATGAAAGGCATTTCTCCCACCCCGCGTGCGCCAAAAGGCCCAATGGGATCCGGGTATTCCTTGATAACCGATGCAACATTCTCAGGGATATCTAAAACTGTCGGGATCAGATATGTGGAAAGTTGGTTTGTCTGTACATAACCATCCTTTTGAATGAAGTTCTCAAGGATTGCATAACCAGCCGCTTGAACTACCGCTCCTTCAATTTGACCTTCTACTTGCTGAGGATTAATCGCCTGACCAACATCATCCACAGAAATTACATCGAGGATCTGAACATGACCGGTCTCGATATCCACTTCAATAGTAACCGCTTGTGCCACATACCCATAACTGAAGTTGGGGATACATTCACCTGTTTCAGGATCATAAGGAGTCGTGCGTGGTGGATAATAAGTATATTCAGCTATTGCCGGTCGTTCCTCTTTCTGCCATTTTTCAAGCGCGGCATGAACAGCGCCGTTGATTGAATTCCCTGACATAAAAGTCATTCGTGAAGCAGAAACACTACCCGAGTTCCCAGTAGTAGCTGTATCTGATGTGACCATTTCAACTTTATCTAGTGAGACACCAGCTGCCTCAGCAGCCATTTGGGCAATCGCTGTATGCGTACCCTGCCCGACTTCCGCAGCAGCATGATAAACGACCACATGCTCAATCTCCGATTTACCATGTAGTTCCACCTTAGCCGTACAGTTTTCAGGAGCCCCAAAAGAGAACCCGACATTTTTATAAGCTGCTGCAAATCCTAATCCACGTTTCAAATTAGGCAAATCACTAGGTTTTAGCATGGAATTAGACCGATCAAGTTTTGCTTTGATCTGCCCCTGAAGATCTTGCGTGATTTCCCAACCTGCTTTCTGAGCACACTGCTGAATTACCGGCAACAAACTGACTCCATCAGGTATCGGTGAACCAACGGATGTGATAGAACCATCTTTCAGTGCATTCTTCATGCGTAGTTCAACTGGATCCATCCCTAGCGCTTCTGCCAAGCGGTTCATCTGCATCTCTGCTGCGAAGATTCCCTGAGGTCCTCCAAATCCACGGAAAGCTCCACCTGGAATATTATTTGTATAAATTGCATAAGAATCGACTTTAACATTGAGTATTTCATAAGGACCGGTACACATCAAAGTCGCATTTCCCATTACCTTAGTGGATGTATAAATATAGGCGCCACCGTCCGCAAAAATCTTCACATCAGCAGCGATCACCTTTCCATCTTTTGTGGCGCCCCAGCGAGTGCGCAGAATATAAGCATGCCTTTTATGGTGACCGATAATCGATTCCTCGCGATTCCAGATCAATTTTACCGGTCGATCGATACCACGTTGATGTAATCGCAAAGCTGCTAATGCTAGCACAATCTGAATGGACATATCTTCGCGACCTCCAAAAGCGCCCCCAATCGCTGGATAAATCACACGTACCTGTTCCAGCGGTAAATCTAAAGCGTGCGCGATCTGCTCTTGATCTTCGTGTGTCCATTGTCCAGCCACCTGAATTGTGACTCGCCCTTCTTCATCGATATACCCAACTCCTGCTTCAGGTTGCAAATAAGCGTGTTCTTGTACCGGCGTACGATATTCACCCTCAACAATCACATCCGCTTCTTTAAAAGCATTTTCAACATTTCCATGTCGAATCTTATAATGACAGAAAATATTTGAATCCTGATCGGGATGGAGCAGGACAGCGTCTTCTTTTATTGCCTCAAGTGGATCAGTGATCACTGGTAAATCATTGTATGTGACATCAATCAGAGATCGCGCCTGTTCCGCAATTTGCTCCGTTTCTGCAACAATCACAGCTAATTGATCACCCACAAATCGCACATGGTTTGCAAATGGTTTGTTGGACCCCAAACCGCAGAGGACGGGTTGGTCTGGTGTGATCAAGCCATATTCATTAACTGGGACATCTTTGGCAGTGAGAATAGCCAGAACTCCTGGTAAAGTTTCAGCGCGCGTAATATCCATACGTTCAATAATGGCATGAGGTCGATTTGCGAAGAGGATTTTCAAATATGCCTGTTCAGGCATATCGATATCACCCGGATAAAGCGCTTCTCCAGTAACTTTAGCTCTTGCATCTAATCGAGCAGCTGATTTTCCAATAGTCGGCATTTTCTACTCCAAATAAATTCTATATGTGAATCAATGCCTAAAATTATACCTCCATTGTGCAATGGGTTTAATACAAAAAAGTTATTAATACATCTATACCTTGCTGATACCCACACATTTCTCCCGTTTTGAAGAAATCATTATTGATTAACCTGAAATTCTAGATATACTTGTATCTAAAGATAACTTGAACTGAAAATTCTGGATTTTAATTCGTTAGCACTCTGGAGATATATCATGGAAAAGAAAAAACTGTTTTGGATTACGGTAAGTTTGATTATGGTTTTCTTATCTTCAATCACATGTCAGTCGTTTTCTGGAGGAAATATTGAAGAAATGCCTGAAGTGGAGAGAACGGAAGGAGTACGCAAGGAGACAGTTACGAATCTACCTTTAGGAGAAACTCAAGCGCCAACTGAAATTAATCCGGAAAATTATGACACGGATTTCCCCTTGCCTGAGGATGTGCAGAACTTTCAAAAGATCAATGAACAAAACATCAGTTATCAAACCAGCTTGAGTATAGAGAAAATTCTGGCTTTTTATCGTCAAGAATTAATCGCACAAGGATTCAGCGAGGTCGATATCTTAACTCAAATCAACCCAGACAATTTCAGCATTGTCTTTAGCCCTGCTTCAGGGGGAGTGGATATCGTCGTTCAAGGTGTACAACTCGACCCCAATACTTTAAATGTTAATATCCGTTATGAGGATGTATAAAGGAATCAGAACGGCGAGAAAATGCCGTTCTGATATTTATCATTCATTTATAATTCTATAAGCCTATCGTCGTCTTCCACCCATCCCAAGGACAAGCGTTACCCAATAGAGCAATTGCATAATGGCAGTAATTAAAGCAGCCACATAAGTTAAGGCAGCTGCATTAAGCACATTATTAACACCACGCATCTCTTCTTCACCCACAATCAGACCTGTTTCTTGCAATAATCGACGCGCTCGAGAAGATGCATTCAATTCAACCGGTAGAGTAGCTAACGCAAATAACGCACCTCCTGAAAAGACCAGTATACCCAACCAAGCAATACCCGTCATCTGCAGTAATAATCCGATAAAAATCAAGATCCAACCTAAGTAAGATCCGATATTCACCATAGGAACAATAGCAGCCCGAAACCTAAGAGGGAGATAATCCTCTTGGTCCTGCACAGCGTGCCCCAATTCATGCGCGGCTATCGCTAACGATGCAATGGATGTGCCTTCATAAACCCCTCGCGAAAGTCGCAGTACTTTGCTACGTGGATCATAATGATCAGAAAGGCGTCCTTGCACACCCTCAACCTTCACATCATACAGTCCAGCATATTGAATCAATCGCTTTGCTGCCTCAGCACCAGATACTCGGCTGCGAGCTTGCACACGACTCCAATGATTATATGCTGAAGATACATACCATTGCACCAACATCATGATCAAGAATGCTGGAAGCATAAACATCAAATAACGATAATCATAAAAGAACATAGATTAGCTCCTTTCTAAAAATAATTTTCGAATCTCGCGGACTATCTCAATTACTTTATTAATAATTCAACAGCTTTTTCTAATTGAGGATCTTCACCAGCTTCAAAATCTTCTTCAGTAAATTCAACCTCATAATCGGGTTGTAATCCGACTTCATTAATCTGTCTTTTGTCCGGTGTTAACCATCGCGCAACTGTAACGCGTACTGCACCTTGATCATTGACGAGTGGTGTATAGGTTTGTACTGAACCTTTCCCAAAAGATGTCTCTCCTACTAAGACACCGCGCCCTCGATCTTGTATAGCGCCCGCAACAATCTCCGAAGCTGAAGCGCTACCCTCGTTGATCAAGATAACCAAAGGTATCTCCGTTGAAAGCCCTCCACTCTTCGCTTTATAAATCTCATTGGATCCATCTCCAAACTCTTCAATCATCACAGTCCCCTCCCCAATAAACTGGGAAACCACTTCTATGGCTGTGTCCAAATAGCCACCACCATTATTACGCAAATCTAAGATCAATCCATCCGGATCTTGTTCAAGCAAATCCTTTAAAGCCGATTTCAGATCTTTTATTGTAGCATCCCCAAAAGTAAAGAGTTGAACGTAAGCAATATTTTCTTCTAACATGCGACTATCAACCGTAGGGACAATGATTGAACCACGGGTAACATCCACATCGAAAGGTTTTTCCAATCCTTCTCGGAGAATCGTAAGTGTGATCGTTGAACCCTCAGGTCCTAAGACTTGTTGACGCACCAATTCCCCATCGATACCAGACATATCTTCACCATCAATAGCAATGATTTTGTCATTAGGTTTCAATCCTGCCTTTTCCGCTGGAGAACCAGGCATAGGACTGATAATTGTCAAATAATCTTGAGTTGTGTCTACCCAAGCGCCAATCCCTTCATATTCCTCGCCTTCCAGATGGGCATTCGCTTCCATATACATATCTGGATCCAAATATGAAGTATGTTGATCACCTAATGATTCCAACATACCCTGAATGGCACCTCTCATCATCAATTCATGGTCAACTGGTTGATCGACGAATTCTTCTTCTACCAAAGTCCAAGCTTGCCAAAAAGGCTCAAACAGAATTTCTAGATCAGTTGGAGTAACTGTCTTAGTCTCCGTTTCCGCTTCAGTAGTGATCAATTCCCCAAGGTAAGGTATCGATTGGAAAGAGGCGCTTTTAGCAGTTGCACCAAAGGCGCTTCCAGCCAGAAAACCTACTGTGCAAGCTGAGCTCAAGAGTATCACCGCTAATAACATACTTCCAATGATGATTTTTTTTGATTGCATTAATTACTCCTTCAGATTAAGCTTGCGAACATAACCATTATTTCATACAATTCAATAAATACAAAAAAATAATCAGATCACAAGCCATTTATTTCATCTATATACAATTCTCCCGAATATCCATTAATAACGTGCTAATAAAGAAAGTTCATAGCGAATAAGAAAAATCATTTTGTATTTCGGGCGCTTTAAGGTTATCACAAGATGATTAGAAATAAATAAATACTTTGCAAGAATCCCGATAACAAAACCAAACCATAAAAAGCAAAAAATCAAATTTCAAGATTTCTATATAGAAATTGGATCATTGACTGAATTATTGATCAATTCTATAATATGTGATGTCTAAGTAATGCCTCTTATGAGTATCAGCTTCAATAATCAATATGGAGGTCACATGAAGAAAGAAAACGGATTACATAAACTAGAGACTTTCCTACTCTGGCTATTAATTGGTGAATTAGCCTACACTTTATTTTTTTCTATCATTGCCATATTTGCATTACCATCCGACGCAATCTGGTCTATCTTCTATGATCATATCCGCGCGGGTACAATAATCCCTCTAATGATAGCGTTTCTATTTAACCTAGGAGGAGCTCTAATTGCTTTAGTATCCTACATTTTTCAAAGAGAAGACTCTAAGGAAGCAATCCTTAAACCAGGGATACTATTCAATTGGATCATTGTGGCAGTTTTTTCTTTCCCCTATTTGATCCTGCTTTTACAAATGTCGTTCGATATTCTAAACCGAGTGAAATTTTTTGAGACCTATTTCTAGGAAAAAAAGATCATCTTTTATAACCATGTCTCTAAAAAACGTTGATAGGAAGCAGGATCACTAACCCGCTCGGTATAGGACAGGAACATTTCGCCATCAAGCGCATAATTAGGATGACAAGAAGTTGGTGCAGCGCCATTCGGGACATTCACAACCCCATTAACAAAAGGGGAAACCAATTCAGCTCTGGATAATTCTGTTGTAATTTGTTCAGCAGTCAAAATTACATCAACCGCGGTCGCCATCAATTCTTCATCAACACCTTTATTTCTCCCCAGGCGGGCATTACCGTCTTGATCTGCTTCTAAAACATGCAGTACAGCCAAATCAGGTTTTATCGCCGGGAAAGCAATTAGCTCCTCTCCATTATAAGGATCTATTATCGTTTTTACATCTGGGCGTAATTTTGGTAAATCAGTACTTAACCAACCGCGTCCGGGCATAAAACCAACTCCCGCCATCTGAGCTCGTAAACCAAATGCTAAGCTAGCTTCAGTTTCCTCAATAATATCAACTTCACCACGATTAGCATAGTAAGTAAACATAGGTGCCAACCCAAAAATCTCTAGACCAAAATAACAGGTGCGCACTCGTGAAACCATCCCTGCACCAACCAAGAGATCGCTTTCCAATCCTGCCGTAAAGGATAAAAGCGTGAGATCGTTAGGTTGACCAGTCTGCAGAAAATGCTTGATCAAAGCTCGCACAAATCCGATTGGTCGACGATAGTTCGTCATACCGCCAAGCGCTAACAAGGAACCAGATTCAACTCGCTCTACTGCATCATCTAATGATATTCGTTTATCTAACATCTGTCTCCTTGATTTTTTCTCCGTTTTGATCACTTATAGCTCGGTGTTTTGCTCTTTCCTTCTGCAATTCTCCCACTAGGGAAGACAATTCTTTTAGGTCATCATCCTCGGATTTCCATGGATCACGAACCCGTTCTGAAGCACGTCGAAACAACTCAATAGAACCGGTTACATTCCCTCGCGTAACAGATAAATAAATCAAAGCATTTATTCCGATCACAAAAAATAGCGTAATGCAGAGAACTAACGCTGCTTTTTCCAATTCCATTTTTTTTAAATGCCTCTTGGAAGATAATTCGCTTATCGATCCTAATAGTTATCCTTATTTAAACTGTTGAAGGACTTGTGGTAATCGTAAAAGATCTGGAATTGCAAAATCTACATGCGTAAAATGATCACCATCACGTCCTACCAAAATCGTTTTAAAACCTAATTGGTGTGCTGTCTTCACATTTTCAGCAGAATCGTCCACAAAGACCGACTGTCCTGTAGTAGGATTTCCAGCCAAGGCAAGCGCTCGCTGATAAGCGATCTCTTCAGGTTTACAAGCGAAGTCAATCGCACGAACATCGATGATACCTTCAAAACAATCGGAAACGCCAAGTATCTCTAGCACGCGTATAGCATGATTTGAATCTGCATTGGTAAATATCCATCGCTGATATGGCAGACTTAGAAGCATATGACGTAATCGGGGCGCGGGTTGGATGAATTCACGCAATGGCAAATCATGCACAAAAGCTAAATATTCATCAGCATCTACTTGGTAATGGATTTGTAATCCCTTTAAAGTTGTGCCATATTTCTGGTAATAAGAATGTCTTAAGCTAACTACTTCATTATCTTGCATGCCAAAGCGTTGTTTGATATACAGATTCATGCGATCACGTATCGCTTCCCAGAGCCCGTTGTCACTTGGATAAAGTGTTCCATCTAGATCAATAAAAAGAGTAGAAATTGCCATAGGTGTATTATACAGTTGAATAGAGATTTCGTCGAAGAATTATCACCTACAAAATACCATTTCCAGCTAAGTAACTATCCCTTATAATAAGAACATGCCTATTCAAATATTAGCACCTGAAGTTGCCTCACAAATTGCAGCTGGCGAAGTTGTAGAACGTCCTGCCTCAGTCGTTAAAGAATTGATTGAAAACGCACTCGACTCAGGCGCAAGCTTTATTGAAATAAAAATTGAAGAAGCAGGCAGAAGTTTAATAGAAGTAGCCGATGATGGCACCGGAATTCCAATCAATGAATTAAACCTAGCTATTGAGCGCCACGCTACCAGTAAGTTAAATCTAGCCAGTGACCTTTTCCAAATAAAAACACTTGGCTTTCGAGGTGAAGCGCTTTCATCGATTAGCTCCATTTCAAGATTAACGCTCACTTCGCGCTATCAAGGAAGCGAAATAGGAGGCTGCTTGCGTGTTGAGGCAGGAACGGTAAAATCGCTTGATACCGTTGGTGTTCCAATTGGAACAGTAGCGCGTGTCGAAGAACTTTTTTACAACACACCAGCGCGATTGAAATTCCTAAAAAGTGACGTAACTGAGCGAAGACATATCAATCATCTAGTTACGCGATATGCTTTAGCATACCCAAACGTTCGTTTTCAGCTTTTTCAAGATAACCGACAAAACCTAAAGACCAGTGGTAATGGAGACCAGCGCGAGATCTTGGTTGAGATGTATGGCGCAGACATTGCTCGACAAATGCTTGAAGTGATCTACGACGACCCACAAATCAGCATTCATGGGTTCATTAGTCCAACCTCATTAACCCGCTCCAACCGCAAAGAAATCACCTTTTTTGTGAACGGTCGCCCGGTTCAAGATGCCGCGTTGATCGCCGCGCTGCTAAAAGGCTATTACACACTACTTATGGTTGGTAGATATCCAATCGCAGTATTATTTATCCAATTGAGCCCTGACAAAGTAGATGTCAATGTACACCCTACAAAAGCAGAGGTGCGCTTTGAACAACCTAGCCAAATCTTCACTAGTGTTCAAAGCGCTATTCGGAGAGCTCTATTGGCATATAACCCTGTTCCTGAATTAGCTGACCAAAGTCATTGGTCAAGGCAGTCTTCTCAAATAGGTGCACTTTGGCAAAGCGATTCACCTTG
The DNA here is from genome assembly GCA_964547225.1 of uncultured Anaerolineaceae bacterium. Lineage (GTDB taxonomy): Bacteria > Chloroflexota > Anaerolineae > Anaerolineales > UBA4823 > CAZJMV01. The sequence goes on from CAZJMV010000212.1 coordinate 198,711, forward strand.
GGAAAAAATTCGACAAAACCCATTCAGTGATCAACCTTACTCACAACAATTAAACCAAACGGAAAGTGACGAAAATCTACAAACACGACCATTCCCGGGTAATTTACCTGTCGAAGGTGTACCATTACTGAGGCCAATTGGTCAAATTGCAAACGCTTACTTGGTGGCTGAAGGACCGGATGGACTCTATTTAATAGACCAACACGCTGCTCATGAGAGAATCCTTTTTGAACGTTTCCTATCTCAAACTGAGCAAGAAATTCCATCGCAAGCGCTTTTACAACCAGCAACCCTGGAATTAGCTTCCAACAGCGCAAGTATTATCAGCGAACAACTACCAATTCTATCCAAACTCGGCTTCGATATAGAGGAGTTCGGTCGAAATACTTTTATCATTCGGTCCATTCCAGAATTGTTATCAAATACTGATCCAATAAAGGCATTACATGTATTAGTCGAAGAATTCGAGGAAGATGAAACTCCCTTGAAGGCACAAAAAGAAGCACGTCTGATTGCCAGAATTTGCAAACGAGCTTCGGTAAAAGCTGGACAAGCACTTTCCCCAGAAGAACAACGCATAATGTTGCAGGATTTAGAGGCATGTAAATCTCCACGCACTTGTCCTCATGGAAGACCAACGATGATCCATATATCCGTCGATCTCCTTGAGCGTCAATTTGGACGGAAGGGCGCAAGGTAATATTCTCAATTTAATTGATTTAAGTTTTTATTCGAGGGGTTGTATGAAAAATATGAAAAAGTAAATCACTAACTATTTTTTTGACGAAGCATCTTTACGATCTTGGGGATCACTTTAGCTACATCATCGTGCAGAACAACATCCGCACGAACATCAAGATAGGTTTGAGAATGGTTAATCAGTATGACGTGAGCTCCTTTTTCCAAGGCATGCATAGGTAATCCCGCCACTGGTAAGACTTCTAAAGAAGACCCAGCCACAATCATCAAATCACAATTTCGGCTCGCTTCAACTGCTTTAAGCCAAACTTTTGCAGGGAGCTGTTCACCAAACAACATCAAATCAGGCTTTAAAATACTACCACAATGTTTGCAGTGTGGAATGATATCATCCTCTAAATACGATTTTATAAAGTCATCTCCCTTATACTTTCGATAACAACTGACACAAGTTAATGAATCTAAAGTGCCATGAATTTCCAGAACATTTTGAGAGCCTGCTTTTATATGCAACATATCAATATTTTGTGTAATGATTGTATTGATTTTCCCGGCTCTTTCTAGTTCAACCAAACCAAGATGAGCAGCATTAGGTTTTGCTCCAACAATTTTTTTAGCTAGTTCTTTCATCCAAGAATAAAATTTCACTGGATCATAACGAAACGCGGTTAAAGAAGCAACTTCCATCGGATTATAATTTTCCCATAACCCATCATGGGGTGATCGAAAATCCGGAATCCCTGAAGGAGTAGAGATACCAGCGCCTGTTAATACAACACCTTTCTTGCTCGCGCGAATAATATCTACTGCCCTTTGAATATCATGGGATTCATTTTTTGATCTGTCGGTAACTATTAAATTGTTTTGCATTTTTCGATGATGTGTTCGGCTAATTTTATGAATTGTTGGGTAATTATCCCATCTGATTGTAAGTAAATAAGGGGGGAATTATTGACCAGAGATTGATAGGCTAATTCCTCGTCCGTAGGTATAATAATTTGAATTTCTTCACCAAGCTGATCTTGAACTTCGCTCAATGAGAGTTGCGATCCCGTAACTACTCGATTGAGTAAAACATATGACAGATTATCTTTACCTACACCCATCGTATACAGATCATCTAATAACATTTTTGATTGGAAAATGGTCTGGGGAACTGGTTCTAAAACAATCAAAACTATATCACTCAATGAAATCACACGTTGATTGGTTAGAGATAAAGAGACGGGTAGATCAAGGACTGTATATTGTGATAGCCGCGAGAGACCCTTCACAATTAATTCAAACATTTCTGAACGATCTGCATATTTTGAATCTCTAGGATAAGGAGAAGAGAGAAGCAGCTTTAATCCACTTTCATGGTGAAGAACTGAGTCAACGATCATAGATAGTTCAATATCGGAAAGATCTTCCGATAATAACTGTGTATAGGTTTGAAAGTTAAAAAATCCTAGATCAAGTCCTAATCGACCATACCCAGGCTTTAGGTCTGAAACCAACACAGAATCATTAAAAAGGTCGTGGATCGTAAAACCCAGATTCAAGGCTACCGTCGTCACGCCTAACCCACCTTTTGCAGATAAAACACTAATTACTTTTCCTGGTTTCTCCAGTCCTCTTATTGGATCCTTTTTTATTCGTCCAGCGCGCTTAAGAACTGCCTTTACATGAGCTACTAATTCTGGATGTTGAATGGGTTTTGTAAGATAATCATCCGCTCCTATATCAAAGCCTTCTAATTTATCTTCCAGGTCACTCTTTGCGGTTAGTATGATGATCAGAATATTATTTGTATGTGGATCAGCCCGTAAATTACGAGCGACCTCGATTCCATCCATCCCTGGCATCATGAGATCCAGAAGAACTAAATCCGGTTGAAGACTCTTGGCTAATAAAATTGCTTGATCACCATTGCTCGCTTCGGAAACTTGATAGCCCTCTCGTTCCAGAACAATACCAATTAAACGAAGGGTATCCAGATCATCATCAACTATCAGGATTTTTTCAACCATGATTATTCTCCTCTATTATCTACACGCCGAGGCTTGAGGTAAAACCATACTATCCACCAATAAATCACTCCGGGTTAACCATTCGTTATTATTCTGCCGAACTTCATGCCAGTTGTTATCACCTGATAAAAAGTCTAGCACAAAGCATTAATCGTGACAAGTTAATTCCTTCTTCTTCCTCAATTATAATAGGTATTAAGATGATTTATGAGTTTTCTACGATACTGGAAAAATTATGTCAGCTAAATAAAGATCAAACTATCATCGTGGGTGTATCTGGTGGTCCCGACAGCTTATTCTTATTGGATCATCTATATCAATATAACTATCCACTAATTATCGGGCATCTCGATCATATGCTTCGACCAGAGTCCAACGAAGAGGCTGAACATGTAAGACATTATGCTAGACAGCTTGGACTAGACTTTGTGCTTGAAAATGAAAATGTGTCCCAATACGCAAAAGAGAAACATCTTTCAGCAGAAGAGGCTGCTCGTGAAATGCGCTACCGTTTTCTATTCAGATTAGCTGAGCGGTATAATGCTCAAGCTGTCGCTGTTGGTCATAACGCTGATGATCAAGTAGAGACTGTTTTGATGCATATATTACGCGGGTCAGGTCTTTCTGGATTACGAGGTATGTCTTATAGAAGTTTGCCAAATCCCTGGAGCGATAAAACAGCTCTAATCCGCCCACTTTTAGGGATATGGCGTACCGAGATTGATGCTTACATAGCCAAACAAAAACTCCAACCTAATATCGATATGAGTAATTTAGATAGCAAATACTATCGCAACCGGTTAAGGCATGAGTTAATTCCTTATCTGGAAAAATTTAACTCTGGGGTTTGCCAGCGCCTTTGGCAAATGGCAGATATCCTACACGATGATGATGAAATCATTCAAAAGATCGTATCGGCACAATGGAAAAAGATAGTTATGCATGAAAGCAAAGACTATCTGGCTCTTAATTTGGATGTGTTAAAGGCGCAAGACTCTGGTATTCAGCGTAGAATAATCAGAAGATCAATTTTAAAATTACGACCTGCGATGCGAAATTTAGACTATGCCGCAATCATCCGTGCACAACAATTTCTCGAGGTAATACCCAAAAGAGCTGAAATTGACCTGATCGCAAACCTACGTTTAGTTTTATTCCATGGCACACTTTTTTTATTGGATTGGAACACAACCATCCCCGTGAGGAACTTCCCACAGATAGATGCTGGAAATGAGATTAAGGTTCCTATTCCATCTCAATTAGAGCTATCAAAAGGATGGAAAATTCAATCCGAACAGATAAAAATGGACAAGTGTATCTTCACAAGCATAAGAGATAATGAAGATCCATTTTTGGCTTGGATCGATAAGGATAGACTAGATTTTCCATTAGTGGTCCGTACTCGGCAAAAAGGAGAACGTTTTTGCCCTCATGGAATGGAAGGGCGTTCAATAAAATTATCTGATTATATGATCAACAAAAAGATTCCCCGACAAGCGAGAAATAATTACCCTCTAATCATTTCAGGAAAAGAAATCGTATGGATTCCCGGTTTCCAATTAGGGCATAAATTCCAAGTGCGAACAAATTCTGAAATGGTCATTCAATTACAATTGCTTTACGAAGAATAAAAAGATGTTATTAATCAAAATACGCCTTGCTTTTGGCAAGGCGTATTTTGTCTTTGGTGAATGAGATAGCAAGTGACTAGAACAGACCAACTACTCGACCTGTCTCAAGATCAACGTCTACATCATAATATACCGGGCGAGTTGGTAAACCTGGCATAGTGCTCATTTCTCCAAGCAAGGGGTATAAGAATCCTGCTCCGACAGAAGCTCGGATGTCTCGAATAGGAACGATAAATCCTTTTGGCACACCCTTTAATGTTGGATCATGGCTCAAGCTCAAGTGAGTCTTCGCCATACACATGGGTAATTCATCAAAGCCAAGCTTGGTGTAGAGTTCTATCTTCTTTTCTGCTTCGGGATAATACTCTACGCCATCAGCGCCATAGACCTTTTTACAAATCGTCTCAATTTTGTCTTTGATCGAAGTACCCTTCAAGGGGTATAGGAAATCGAAGTTGCTTGGTTTTTCGCAAGCTGCGACAACCGCTTCAGCCAATTTGATGGCGCCAGCGCCCCCTTCCATCCAGTGGCGTGCGACAACAGCATCTTCCGCGCCAGCTTCAATAGCAGCTTTTCGGACAAGTTCAACCTCTGCAAGAGTATCATCTGCAAAGGAGTTAACCGCAACTACGACTGGAATTCCAAAGCTTAAAGCATTCTTAATATGATGCTGCATATTACCGAGACCAGCTTCTAGAAGTTCTAGGTTCTCTTCAGTATACGCTTTGTCGAGTGGCTTACCAGCAGTTACTTTAGGACCACCACCATGCATCTTTAGCGCACGGACAGTGGCGACCAAAACAACCACGTTTGGAATCAATCCTGAATAGCGACATTTGATGTCGAAGAATTTCTCCATACCAATATCAGCGCCAAAGCCCGATTCTGTAACGACATAATCCGCTAATTTAAGCGCAATCTTGTCGGCGATAATGGAACTGTTCCCATGAGCAATATTTGCAAATGGTCCAGCATGGACAAAAGCAGGTGTTCCTTCAAGGGTCTGCATTAATGTCGGTTTGATCGCATCCTTCATCAATACAGTCATTGCACCTGCTGCGCCAATATCTTCAGCTGTAATCGCCTCGCCTTTATGATTTGTACCAATCACTATTCTGCCAAGACGTTCGCGCATATCCGCAAGATCAGTCGTCAGTGCTAGTATCGCCATAATTTCACTGGCAACGGTAATGTCATATCCAGTTAATCGCGTGAAACCTTTTTCTTTTGGTCCTTGACCAATTGTTATTTCACGTAACATGCGGTCGTTCGTATCCACTACACGTCGCCATGTCAGGCTTTCTGGATCAATATCCAACCGTGCAAATCGAGAGATCTCTTCTGATGTTAAGTCATCAGGGTTGGTTTTATCAATGCCAAGCTTCTTGAGACGTCTAAGCATCGGACCCGAGAACCTGCGACTGCCATCTTTAGCAGGTGGGCATAAGCGTTTGAAAAGCGCTTCGTCCGATTGTTGAGATTCATGGAACATTCTGGTATCGATGGCTGCAGCGAGGAGGTTATTGGCTGCCGTAATAGCATGAATATCACCGGTTAGATGCAGGTTGAAGTCTTCCATGGGAATAACTTGACTATATCCACCACCAGCAGCACCACCCTTAATACCGAATGTGGGACCCTGACTTGGCTGACGAATGCAGGTAAAGACGCGCTTCCCTAAATGTGCTCCTAATGCCTGACTCAAACCAACCATTGTGGTACTTTTTCCTTCGCCCAGTGGGGTTGGTGTAATTGCAGTTACATCAATATATTTTCCATCTGGGACATCCTTTAGTCGATCTAATACCTCAAGTTTCACTTTTGCTTTGAAATTACCATAAAGCTCCAGTTCTTCCGGTAATAATCCGACCTCTTCTGCCACTTGCATAATTGGTTTGATATCCGCTTCTTGCGCTATTTCGATATCTGATGGTACAGGTGTGCGAAGATTAATTTTAATGGGTTGAAACTTACGTAATCCTGGAAATTTGTTTTTTTCGCTCATATTAGCCCTTTCCTATAAATAGAATTTAGTTTGAACATTGCACGTAGGGCTATTTTGCCAGAAGATTTCATATTAATCAATTGACTCATATCCTACAACCCTTATGCTAAGTGTCACATTTACGCCGATAAACATAAAAATTCATAAGGTTGTAAAATTAAATCCTTGAATTCCAGCACCTCATTGGTAATCAAATTATTATATTGATAACCCAAACCATATAAACGCAATTGATTCGCCATAATCGTTTGCTGGTGTTCTGAAAAATTTGCGAATATGAGAACTTTTTGATTTTTATAAATGCGAACATAACCAAGCACATGATCGGAGCCAGTATTCATCACCTGTAAATCATTTCCAGCTAAGGCAGGTGTTTTTTTTCGTAAGTTAATAATTTTTTGTAAGCCCAGGAAAATCTGTCCTGGGATACTATCTGGGTTAATTCGGTGAGCAGCCAATTCCCAGTCCATGAATGGACGATGAACCCAACGGCTGTCATCTGCCTTAGCTGGGTCTTTTGAAAATTGATAATCATTCAACGTTCCAATTTCATCACCTAAATATATTAGCGGAATACCCCCTATAGTCAAAATGATCGCATGGATTAACAAAACTCTTTTAATCGCCAAGGAGATCTCTTCAGCATCGTTTTCCTTGATCCCTTTCTCTAATCCACCTAGCGATGCGCAAGTGCCAGAGATGCGAGCATCACCCGTTTTTGGATTCTCCTGAAAGGGTAATCCCCGCGAAAAACTACCTTCAAATCGACCGGTATAAAAATCGTTTAGAAAACGTCGATGATGATACCCGTTAATTCCTAATCGGCTTGCATCCTCATCTGAAAATGTCCACCCAATATCATCGTGACAGCGTACATAGTTTACCCATGAACAATTTTCTCCAATACCAAAACGTTCACTGCAAGCTAAGTTGAGTAAACGCACTTCACGTGTTGCTAATGAATTCCACAATAAAGCCATTAGAAGAGGATTATAAGAAAGTTGACATTCCTGAGGTGAAATATAGCGCACAACCTCATCAGGATGAACAATCGCTTCTGACTTAAATAAAAGGGCGGGAGATGAAATCCGCGCAACAGAATTGAATGCTTGGATCAATAAATGAGCTTGAGGTAGGTTTTCGCATGATGTTCCCAGCTGCTTCCAGATGAATGCTACTGCATCTAATCGTAGGACCTCTACTCCAATATTTGCCAGAAAGAGCATTTCCTCTGCCATGCGGTTAAAAACGACTGGATTGCTATAATTCAGATCCCATTGATAAGCATGAAAAGTCGTCCAAACCCATTTTCCCATATCTTCTCGATATGTAAACGCGCCAGGATGTTCATCTGGAAATATCTCACGTAAATGCGCTTCGTAAGCATCTGGCATTTTACGATCTGGGAAAACCCAATAATAATCTTGATAATCCAGATCTCCATCAATCGCTTTTTTTGCCCACTCATGTTCATCAGAGGTGTGATTAAAAACCAAATCCAATACCAGACTAATGCCCGCATTTCGTAAATCTGCTGCTAAATCTGAGAGTTGCTCCATGGTACCTAATCGAGGGTCGACCTCCCGATAACTGCTTACAGCATAACCCCCGTCATTTTCGCCTTCTGGGACTCGGAACAAAGGCATCAGATGTAAATAGGTAAGTCCAAGCTCTTTAAAATAATGTATCTTTTCGCGAACACCATTGAGCGTCTCTGCAAAAAGATCTACATAACAGACCCCGCCAAGCATTTCTTGTGACTGAAACCAATCAGGTTTACGTTCGCGATCGATATCCAGCAATTTAAGCTCCGAGGGTCGATTAGTCCACATATTCGCTAGTGTATAAAGCAAGTCTTGTAAGTGATAGAAAAAATCATAATGGTTGGAATAAAGGCGATAATAGATCGAGAACAAGCTCGGGAAATTGTCTTGTAAACGCTGAAGAAAAATCTCCCAATCGTGCGTATCCTCACGAAACCTGGAAGCAAATTCAGCTTCAAGTCTCGGAAGTAATCGATCCAACGAAGTCCTGATCATCCGATCAATATTAGAGGGTTGTTCATCCATAAAATCTCTCTCACAATTTTAGTAGCTATATGATGTTAGTGGTTAATAATTCAGCTATTCATTGCTAACTCAGCAAGCGCTAAAGCCCCTAATACACCAGCATTTGATCCTAACGCTGGTGGAACAATAAAATCATCAATATGCTCCAAGATTTGCTTCGACTTAACATAATCATTCAAGATATCGAGGACTTTTTTACGGATCAATGGAAATAAGTGAGATTGTTTCATAACCCCACCTCCCATAATGATCCTTTGAGGTGAAAGAATATAAATAAAGTTCACCAACCCCAAAGCGAGATAATTTGCCTCTAATGCCCAGGCAGGATGATTAGAAGGCAACGATTCTGCCGGCTGCCCCCACCGAGCTTGTATCGCAGGTCCATTTGCTAACCCTTCCAGACAATCTCTATGAAAAGGACATCCCCCTTTATATGGATCAGCATCAAAATCATGTGGGAGAGGAATATGTCCCATTTCAGGATGTATAAGTCCATGCATCAATTTTCCATTCACTAATCCACCGCCACCAATCCCAGTTCCAATCGTCAAGTAAATAAAAGTATCCAATCCTTGAGCGGCTCCCCAACGATATTCCCCTAAAGCAGCCCCATTGACATCTGTATCGAATTTGATCGGCAAATCATAATCATCCGCTAAAGCGCTTATAAAATCAAAATTCGCCCAGCCTGGTTTCGGAGTTGAAGTAATATAGCCATAAGTAGGCGAGGCTGGATTGGGATCAAGCGGTCCAAAAGATGCCACTCCAATAGCGGTAATTTTTCCATGGATGTTTTCCTGTGCTTGAAAGAATTCTTTTGTTTTTCCTATCGTTTCTTGAGGTGTACTTGTAGCAAATGAACTTTTTGCCCGAATATCTTCGGGACTAGTTCCAACTGCACATACAAATTTTGTACCTCCAGCTTCTATTCCCGCAAAAATATTATTCATAAATATCTCCTATTTGTGCTAATTGATGGATGTGGTGGTATTTCTTACGATCAATTCAATATCAAGGATTTCGGTAACCGGTTCAGAAAGTGGATTCTCAATCGTATCTAGTAGTATCTCAACTCCACGTTGACCAGATTCATAAAGTAACTGGCGTATCGTGGTTAATCCAAGGAATTCTGCAATTTCAATATCATCGTAACCCATGATAGATAAATCATAAGGGACTTGTAATCCCAATTCCTTTGCAGCTTCTAAGACTCCCAAGGCTTGCGTATCACTACTGGTAAAAATCGCACTAGGAGGTTCATCCGAAGACAACAATTCCCGAGCCAATCGATGAGCTTCATATCTTCCATGTTCAGATTGTAAATGGTATTTTGGATTGAATGGAATACCCGCTCCATTTAAAGCTTGTCGATAACCGATAAAGCGATCTCTACTAGAAGTAAAGTTAAAAGGGTTTTCCAGAAGATCACTGATATAACCGATCTTACGATGTCCTAAATTGATTAAATATTCGGTAGCTTTTCGTCCTCCCTCAACATCATCGACGATGAGCCGATTCAGAGAAGTTAACCGAGGATGATTGGCATCAACCAAAACAACTGGAACATCTGCTTTTTGAAGATATGGAATATCTTCATCACGCGGGGAAAGGGAAAATATCAAAACTCCATCAGCATACTCTCTTCGTGGTATTTCACGAATGCATTCGTCTCGACGCTTGACCGTCTCGACATTATAGATGGTAAGATCATACTCGCTCTCAGCTAGATTGTGTTCAACACCTCGCAAACGTTCGATCACCGAAGGACGGGTAAAAAAGGGAACAATCACCGCAATCATAAGTGTTTTTCCAAGAGAGAGTCTTCTTGCGGTAGGATTGGGGAAATAATTCAGTGTTTTGATGGTTTCAAGAACACGCTGGCGAGTTTCTTTGCTGACTTGAGGGCTATCATTAATGACGCGTGATACGGTACCTAAACCAACACCAGCACGTTTTGCGACATCACGAATAGTAACCGTTCTCATAGATATAAGTAATCAGAAAACCAGGAAATTGTATCCCTGGTTTTTATTGATAGGTAATTTCTAACCATTTATATTGATAAGCATTGAGATTTACAGAAATTTTATCTTCTTCATCAGCCTTAATTACATAAACGACATGAGCAGAAAGCATATCTTTAATGATGATCTTCTCTGTCCTTTCTAGTTTTGATAATCGAACCTCAAATTTTTGTGCTTTATTGGAGAGATTATTCAAGATCAATAACTTCTGTTGTTGGAAATTGCGCCAATATGCAGCGATTTCTTTGGGGGCAGCTTCATACCAAGAAAAATCTCCCCATCCAAAAGCTTTGTTTTCTTTATGTACAGTGATCATACGCCGAATCGTATGCCATAGCGAATTTGGATCCAATTTCTGTAATGCCACATTAACTGTTTTTGGGTCAAACAATGGATCTTCAATCACAGGAGAATAAAGATCATCAGAGGCAGCTTGCGAAAAACCTGCATTGTTATTATCATCCCACTGCATGGGTGTTCGAACACCATTACGATCAGGCAACCAAATATTCTCGCCCATGCCGATCTCATCTCCATAATAGATAATCGGTGATCCCGGCAAACTGAATAAGAGGGAATTAACAACTTCAATTTTTCGACGATCATTATCTAATAAAGGCGCCAACCTACGACGAATGCCCAAATTCAAGCGCATACGCATTTCGGGGGCATATTCCTGCCAAAGCCATTGCCTTTCTTCTTCAGTCACCATTTCAAGTGTTAATTCATCATGGTTGCGTAAAAAAATGCACCATTGACAATTATCTGGAATAGGTGGCGTCTTCCCCAAAATCCAATGTAACGAAGCATTATCTCCTTCACGAATCGCTTTAAAAATTCTAGGCATCAAGGGAAAATGAAACCCCATATGGAATTCATCACCATCACCAAAATAGGAGCGTACATCTTCTGGCCATTGATTCGCTTCACAAAGTAACACTCTCCCGGGATAATTTTCATCGACAAAGCGCCGCAATTTTTTTAAATAATCATGCGTTTCTGGTAGATTCTCACAAATCGTTCCTTCACGTTCTATAAGATAAGGTACCGCATCTACCCGGAAACCGTCCACACCCATATCCAACCAGAATCGGACTACGTTCAACATCTCTTCCTGAACCTTTGGATTATCAAAATTAAGATCTGGTTGAGAGGCATAGAATCGATGCCAGTAATACTGTCCTGCCGTTTCATCCCATGTCCAATTGGATTTCTCAGTATCGATGAAAATAATCCGGGCGTCAGTATACTTCTGGTCTGTGTCACTCCAGACATAATAATCTCGATAAATTGAATCCCTGCTTTTCCGTGCTTCTTGAAACCAAAAATGCTGATCAGATGTATGATTTAATACAAGATCAGCGATAACGCGTATTCCTCGTTGATGAGCAGCATCTAACAAATCTTGAAAGTCTGAAATACTTCCAAATTCCGCGAGAATGCCATAATAATCTGATATATCATATCCATCATCTTCAAGCGGCGAAGGATAAATGGGTAAAAGCCAAATACAATCAACGCCTAACTCTTGAATGTAATCTAGTTTCGTAATTAATCCCCGTAGATCTCCATGACCATCTGCGTTGCTATCAAAAAATGCACGCGGATACACTTCATAAAAAACCGCATTTTTATACCAAAGACGATCATTCATCAATAATTTGTTCCTCCATTGATAAGATCAAGGACTATGATGGTTTTGGTGAGAAGGAAATTGTAGGAGCAGAACTAGAGCTATTCCAGTAACTCCACCAGCCACCACACCTGGCAGCATAATACCAGGGAATAAGGCTATACCGCTCATCCAACTCGCCGTTGTTACAATAATCCACCAAAAAGACAATTGGACTTCTTTTTTTATAATCAACCATTGCGCTAATCCAGTGCTAACTCCAATTGCAATACCATTCATGGCATAATTTTGTTCGGGTACAGTCACCAAATTAATCAACCATCCAAAACTCCAACCAATCACAGTTAAGATCATCCAACGCCAGCTACGCTCAATATAAGTACTTAGAATGAGAGACTGGAATATTCCGATTCCAATACCAGAGCTCAATAACCCTATCCCTGGAATTAGGATACCACCAAAAAACCAACCTGTTGAAGTAGCCATCAACCATTGAAACCAAAGAACCCAATCGAAAGAAATCGTGTCGTGATTTCCTGTCAAATTCAAATTGATAATACCTTTATTAATCATAGTGTTTGAATGCGAATATTTACACTCAAACTCAATTTGGTTACAACTTGTCGCAGGATATGCTTGTCCTGTTCAAAAGGAAAGAACAGGACAATTTGCATTCAAAAGACATCATTAATAGGAGTCTATCTAGCGTCTAAGTTGCTTATCCTTTTACAGAACCAGCCAACAATCCACGGACAAAGTATCTTTGTAATGAGAAGAAAACTACTAAGGGCAAAACCATACTCACAAATGCACCAGCTGTGAGCAAATGCCAATCCTGTCCTCGATCACCAACAATATTTGCTAACCTCATGGTGACAACCTGGTTTTTGGGATCGCTTCCTAAGAATATCAACGCTACTAGGTAATCATTCCAAACCCATAAAAATTGGAAAATGGCGAAAGAAGCAAGCGCAGGTACAGATAATGGAAGGATCAAGCGAGTGAAGACTGTAAAATGTGAGGCGCCATCGATAAAAGCCGATTCCAATGTTTCGCGGGGTAGGGTGCTGATATAGTTAAACAATAGGTAAGTCGCTAGAGGTAAACCAAAGCCAGTATGCGCCAACCAAATCGCTAGGAAAGTACCATTTAGGTTTAGTCTAGAATAGTCTTTCAATATTGGCACTAAAGCAATTTGAAGCGGGACAACCAAAAGAGCAACAACAACAATAAATAGAAATCGCCTCCCCGGGAATTTCATCCAAGCGAATCCATAGGCTGCAAAAGCAGCGATAAGTATTGGAATGATCGTTGCTGGGACGGCAACGGTGATACTATTGAACAAAGCGCTCCAAAAATTATCGCCTTTGATAACTGTGATGGTTCCATCAGAATGTTTATACTCAAAGTCTTTTCCTCCTAATACTTGTCGATAATTTTCCAGCGAAAACCCCCAATTTACCGTCCAGATTTTTTCTTGGACTTCAATTCGACCGATCCTTCTGTTCCCAATCCACTTTACTTGTTTTCCACCAGGTGTTGAAACTCCTTCACGCAATTCCTCAAAAGTAGCTGTGACTCCAAAAATATCCATGGGTTGCGTGGCATCTAAGCCTTCTTCCCGTGGATCGATTTCCTCAACCAATTGCCATTCTTTATGCGGAAAGATCGACCACCAACCGGATGTCTGTAGATCAAAACGATTACGGAAAGAAGAAACGAATAAACCTATTGTAGGGATTAACCAAACAAGCACAAGAAGCAACAAACCACCATTGACCAAGATTAATCCACGAATTTTTTGCGAACGTGATCCACTCATTTTAAAACGCCTCCTGTTCACCGAATTGGCGTAGATTATAGACCATGACAGGGATAACCGCTACTAACAAGATGATTGCGATGGCGGAACCATACCCGGCATTACGGGCAATAAATGATTGACGATAAAACTGAGTCGCGATCACATCAGTCCCAAACTGCCCACCTGTCATTACCCAAACAACATCGAAGATTTTAAGCGTAAATATTACAACCGTCGTTGATACCGTGATAATTGTGCCTTGGATATATGGGATCATAATCCGCATAAAGATCTGTGGTTCAGTCGCGCCATCAACTCGAGCCGCTTCGATGATTTCTTCCGGGATGCCCTTAATAGCTGCAGAGAACAGAACCATCGCATAGCCTGCTTGCAACCAAACAACAATAACAACCAGGAATAGATTGTTCCATGGAGAGATTGCAGTATAGGCTGGCCAAGCTTGAGGCTGTCCTCCTAACCCTACCACAATAGCATTTAATAAACCAATTTGAGGTGAACCAACTGGCTTTACCTCATAAATGAAATTCCAAATGACGCTAGCGCCAACAAAAGAAATCGCCATAGGCATAAAGATCAATGATTTTGAAACACGCTCGAATTTGCTTCGATCCGCTAGGATGGCTACCAACAAACCCATGATCACTGTAATGGGTGTAGCAATTCCTATCCAGAAAAAGATATTATTTCGTAAAGATTCACGCATTAAACGATCGGTAAATACAGCAACATAATTGCTGATCCCCTGAAAATTACTAGAAAATAAGGCAAAATATTCTTTGGGAGATGATAACAATAAAGTTAGCGATAAGGTAGGCGGTCCATCTCGCCCAAACAGACTGATCCAAAAAGTTCGTAATGAAGGGAAGGCTAAGTACCAGGCTAAAATCGCCATGGCTGGACCTATGAAAACAAATGGTTGAAGACGGGATGTCCAATCAACAGGCAACATTTCTACCAACCAGTTAAAAATCCAATATAAGACAGCGATACCACCTACCCCCCATATTATTGCGATAATTGCAATAACCCATTTAGGTGCGTTTCCAGCTCGTAAGAAAATGAAACCCTGGTAAAGTACGAAAAAAGCGATCAATGGAATAAGCACCGCTAACGCCAGTCGTATGAAAAACATTAGCAATTTTTTGCCAGGACTTAGATCTGCCTCAGAAAAATTCTCAAAGAATTGCATAACAGGCTCCTTCTACTCACTCAATCTTATCGACAATCAAAAATTTAACTTACTAAAAGCTAGACACAGAATATCTGTTTTATCTAATCAAAAGCTTATTCCTTAATCAGATCATTAAATCAAACGGAATGAAAATCAAGAGCAATTGTCGTTCATTTAAAAATTAGGATATCGAGACTGCCAGTCCGATATGGACTGGCAGTCATAACCTTAATTAATCAAGACTATTTCGGCCAAGAAGCATCGATCTCTGCAAGCACCGTATCCAAGTCAGCCGCGCCAGAGACCCAGTCGGTCATGCCTTTCCAGAAGGAACCAGCGCCAACCTCAAGAGGCATCAGGTCTGAACCGTCAAAGCGGAAGCTCGTGGCGCTATTTACCAATTCCGCAATACCAGCTTCTAGTTCAACACCGTACATATCAGGCGTAGCAGTCTGATGTGCCGCTAAAGCGCCACCAGTCTCCAACCAACCGCCTGCTGATTCCGGAACCGTGAAGTATTCCATGAGCGCCCGCACTTCAGGTCGATCATTGAACATCGCCATGATGTCGCCAGCAACTAGGAATGGCTTCCCATATTCCTCATCAATTGGAGGCAGGTAAAAGAAATCA
>CAZJMV010000213.1:0-6571 GCA_964547225.1 uncultured Anaerolineaceae bacterium
CGAGGATTTGCGCCTCTATGCCCGCGTCGAGCGCTGCGCCTGCGACGATCTTTTGAAAGAGCTGTGCATCCACACCGCCAGAACAGGAGAAGGTCAGCAATAAACCTCCTGGTTGCAGCAGCTTGAAAGCCAGCAGGTTGATGTCCTTGTAACCGCGTGCGGCGCGCTGCGCTTGGGCAGCTGTAGGCGCAAACTTTGGCGGGTCAAGAATGATCAGATCAAAGGAACGCGCTTGATCGCGCAGCTTGCGCAATAACTGAAAGACATCACCCTGCATCACCTGCAAGCGTTCATTAGATTGATCATTCAAGGTGCGATTCCGTTCCAACATCGTTAAAGCCTCAGGAGAAGAGTCAATAGCCAAGACCGAAGCGGCACCGCCAGCGAGGGCATTCAGCGTAAAGCCACCTGTGTAGCAAAAGCAATCCAACACATCCCGATTCTTAGAGAGCGTCCTTAGAAGTTTACGATTGGCGCGCTGGTCGAGATAGAAACCGGTTTTATGTCCGCTGGTTATGTCGACGAAATATTGGATGCCATTCTCATGGATGATCGTCTCGAAGGGGGGATCACCATGCAGCGCTCCTTGACGAATGGGTAGGTTTTCCAATTGGCGGACATCAACATCTGAGCGTTCGTAGATGTTTTGGATGCCGCTCGCTTGGATGATCAGCTTTATGATCGTTGAGCGCCAATATTCCACACCCGCGCTGAGGAACTGCACGACCAGGTTATGCGCGTACTGGTCAACGATCAAACCTGGTAATCGATCCGATTCCCCATGGATCAAGCGCACAGAATCAGTTGTCTGGGAATTGATTAGATCCTGACGTGATTGGATCGCGTTAGTAATGCGAGTTAAGAAAAAAGCCTCATCGATTATCTCGTCTTGCTTCCAAGACCATACCCGCACGCTGATCTGAGAATGAGGACTGTAAGCGCCCCAAGCAAGGAACTGACCATCTTTATCTAAGATTCGGACGGTTTCACCTGAAGCGATAAGATCGCTGATCTTTTGAATAGCGCCTGAAAAGACCCAGGGATGGTGGCGTAATAAGGATTTCTCTCTATTGGGTTTGAGGAGCACATAGGCGGTCATGAGGAAGCCGCCATACGACGTAAACCCTGCTCATCCAAGATGGGTATATTCAGTGATTGGGCTTTGTCTAACTTCGAGCCTGGACCCTCACCTAAAATTAAATAACTAGTCTTTGAACTGATCGAGCTAGTCACTTTACCGCCATTTTTCTCGATCAAGTCCTTAACTTCGTTGCGTGATAATGTTGGAAGCGTGCCCGTGATCACAAAGTTGAGACCATTTAATGGCTGAGAAGATGGCGCTGCATCTGGTTCAATCGTTGACATCGGTGATACACCAGCTGCGCGCAATTTTTCGATTAGTTGTTGGTTTGATGGTCTATCGAACCAATCGACAATCGCTTGGGCGATATTTGGACCGACTCCTTCGATCATTTCTAGCTCAGTTTGGGATGCCTGTGCTAATGCCTCTAGGTCTTTATAGGTACGAGCTAGGTCGGCTGCCATGACTGTTCCAACACCGCGTATGCCCAAAGCTGTGATCAAGCGAGCCAGGGATTGGTTTTTTGAGGCTTGGATTGCTTCCAAAAGGTTTTCAACTTTTTTATCTTTAAAGCCTTCTAAGGTCAGCAAATCCGAAGTTTCTAATGTGTAAAGATCAGCTACATCATGAATTAATCCCGCTTTAATCAAAAGTTGTACGATTTTGATTCCGAGACCGACAATATCCATCGCAGACCGCGATACGAAATGTTCCACATTCCTAATGAGCTGTTCGGGACAAGCTGAATTTACACAATACCAATCGGCTTCACCCGGTAAATTCTCTACCGGCTCTCCACAAGCTGGGCAAACTTGTGGGGGTGTATAAACGACCTCATAATCAGTACGGGCAGCTTGAACAGGACCAATCACATAGGGGATCACTTCTCCAGCGCGTTTGATGCGCACCTGATCGCCGATGCGGATATCCTTGTCTTTGATATAGTCAAAATTGTGCAGGGTGGCTTGTTTGACAATCACACCTCCAATATCTACCGGTTCTAAGATCGCGTAGGGGGTCAGTTTACCCGTCCGTCCTACGTTCACTCCAATATCATTTAATCTTGTGGTTACTTCTTGTGACGGATATTTATAGGCAATGGCAGCGCGAGGGTCTTTTCCAACGTATCCAAGATCATCTGTTAGGCTTAGATCGTCAATTTTGATCACCATACCATCGACTTCAAATGGCAGTGACTTCCGACGGTCTACCCAATCTTGGCATGTTTTGACTGCGTTCTCGATCGATGAGTGATGAGAGACGTCTTTGAAAACGGGAAAGCCTAAAGAACGCAGAAAGCTCAGTCTTTGAGATTGTGTGTTTGGGATATCGCCTTCGGCGAAAACGATAGCATATACAAACAAATCCAGTGGACGCGAAGCGGTTATAGCGGGGTTAAGCTGCCGCAGTGAACCTGCTGCGGTATTACGTGGATTGAGATAAGTTTTTTGACCCGATTTTTCCAATCGTCGATTGAGCTGCTCGAAATCTCTGATCTCAATGAATGCCTCTCCTCGTACGACTAGATAAGGAGGAGGCTGAGGTTCTTCTGGATCAATAGGTATTTGCAGTGGTAGGGTGGGAATCGTACGAAGATTTGCAGTAATATCCTCGCCGATTTCGCCATCACCGCGCGTGGCTCCCTGGACGAAGAGACCGTTTCGATAATGGAGTACGACCGTCAATCCATCGAATTTTGGTTCAACAACAAAACTAGATTTGGAGACGCGATCATCTATGCGTAAAATGCGTTCATACCAAGCATACACCTCTTTTGCACTGAATGCATTCGATAGACTCAAAATAGGAGCGGGGTGTCTGATTTTCTTAAATCTCTCAGCAGGAGCGTCACCGACACGCTGTGTGGGCGAGTCAGCGCTGATCCATTCGGGATGTTGTTCTTCAATTTGCTTCAATTCGTTATACAATTGATCGTATTCATAATCACTAATTAAAGGATCATCTAGAACATGATAACGATAATTATGAAAATGAACCTGCTGCCGTAGTTCTTTCAAACGCTGTTGAAGTTTCTGAGTTTCTATATTATGATCCATTGTCTTTTCTTACCTCTATGGGATAAAAACATTTACTATAAGTTTTATTACTTTGACGAAACTGTATCATGTTGTAAAATATCTTTACAATGAACCGAATTGTTGGAGGAAATATGTCTAATTCTAACATTATTGTTTACGGAACTCTATGGTGTGGGGATTGTAAACGAGCGCGACGAATTTTGGATGAAAACGAAATAATGTATGAATGGGTTAACATTGATAAAGACAAAGATGCGGAAGCATATGTTCTAAAAGTGAACGATGGTCATCGCAGCGTCCCTACGATATTATTTACTGATGGGAGTATTTTGGTGGAACCATCTAATCTTGTCCTAAAGGAGAAAATCCAAACCATATATGACTGAAAAAATATTAGTTGTTGAAGATGAACCAACATTACAGGAGACGCTTGCCTACAATTTGAAACGACTAGGGTATCAGGTAGAAACTGCTGGGGATGGAAAGAAAGCATTGGAAAAGGCGCGAGAAATTATACCTGACTTGATAGTATTAGATATTATGCTTCCAGTCCTAGATGGATTTGAAGTGTGCCGTATATTACGCCAAGAGATGAGTGTTCCTATTCTTATCCTTACGGCGCGTGATGAAGAAATTGATCGCGTGATTGGTCTGGAAATGGGAGCGGATGATTATTTAACCAAGCCATTTAGTATGCGGGAATTCTTAGCTCGCGTGAAAGCGCAATTAAGAAGAGTTCGTTTGGTACGCGAAGAGATGGATAAAGAGACATCTCCTGTAAAGGAGATTCTAAGATTTAAGAATCTAGTTCTGGATTTATCCCGTCGAGAGGTAATCTTTGATGAGAAACCATTGGCGATGAAACCAAAGGAATTTGATTTATTAATCTTCCTTGCTCGTCACCGAGGACAAGCGCTCTCGCGTGAATTAATATTAGAACGCGTATGGGGATGGGATTTCAGTGGAGGTAGTCGAACTGTGGATGTGCATGTTCGTTGGTTGCGTGAAAAAATCGAAGAAAATCCTGCTGAACCTAGTCGTATCGTAACTGTACGGGGGAGTGGTTATCGGTTTGAAGGATAAGTTTTATAATATGGTGCGTTTTGGAAAATTACATGATATTCGTATCCAAATCGCGCTGCCAATACCTTTTCTTATTATTATTATTATGTTTAGTTTGGGGATATATATTTCCAATTTCTTGCACCAGGCTTTATATGCTGCGGAAAAGGAAGACCTAGTTTCAAAAGTTAATCTGATCTCGGAAATCATCAGTCCCTATCTAATTGAAGAAGCATTTCATGATCAACCAGATTATTACACATCGCTATATGCCCAGCGATTAGAAACTAGATTAACTATCATTGATGCCAGTGGAAAAGTATTAGGTGATTCACAAGTTGATAAAGAATCGATCAATAATATTATCGAACAGCCGGAAATTATTGCCGCGAAAAATTCAGGTATAGGAGAAGATATACGTTATAGCGATTTACTTGGATACAAAAGTATTTATGTGGCTGTTCCGATTATTCATAAAAAAGAGATCATCAGCTTTGTGCGCCTTAGTAGTCCTGTTACATCTATTGATCATCAGATTAAGGTTTTTCAACAATCTTTAGTTCTTCTGACGGTATTCATCACTATAATTTCTATTTTGATCATTCTCTGGATCACGAATAAGTCGATGGCGCCACTTCAAAACATTACCCGACTAACTGGAATGATCTCAAGTGGAAAGATCGAACCAGAGAGAATCACGAGCCTCGCCGACAAATCAAGTGATGACGAATTTGGACAGTTGAAGAATGCTTTTCATCATATGGCGGTCCAGTTAAACCACCAAATCCGGGCTTTAGAAACGGAACGAAGCACCCTGGTTGCGATTTTTACGGTGATGACCGATGGTGTTTTGATCATCGATGAACGTGGTCGTATTCAACTCATCAATCCAGCTGCAGAATCGATGTTTTCAATCACACAAAGCGATACCATTGGAAATTCGCTCATCGAGACATTGAGAAATCATCAGATTCAAGAACTTTGGGAGCGCTGTCATCGTAGTGGTGAAGCGCAATATTCGACACTTGAGATCCTCCCACGTCGTCTCTATTTACGAGGGGTAGCTACGCCACTTGGTCAAGCTTTACCCGGGAGCACACTTTTGTTGTTCCAAAATTTAACCCATATGAGAAGACTTGAAACCGTGCGTAAGGATTTTATCAGTAATATCTCCCATGAATTACGCACGCCTCTAGCAAGTCTTAAAGCTTTAACAGAAACCCTACAAGAAGGCGCTTTGGATGACCCACCAGCTGCAAAAAGATTCTTACAACGTATGGAAACTGAAGTGGATTCCTTAAGCTTGATGGTTTCTGAGCTGTTGGAGTTATCTAGAATTGAATCAGGTAGAGTACCCCTGCGGATGAAAAGAACTAACCCCTTCATCTTAATCACCAATGCAATTGAGCGATTGATTTTACAGGCTGAAAGAGCTGGATTAGAACTCGAGATAGATTGTACTGAAAACCTACCAGAAATCACGGCTGACCCGGTAAGATTAGAGCAAGTGCTTGTTAACTTGATACATAACGCCATCAAATTTACTCCTCAGGGAGGTGTAATTCGAGTAAGTGCACGGTTAATGGAATCTAATGTTCAGTTCTGCGTTGAGGACAATGGAGTTGGGATATCTAGAGAAGATCTACCACGAATTTTCGAACGCTTCTATAAAACCGACCGAGCACGTTCATCTGGCGGGACTGGACTTGGGTTGGCAATTGCACGTCATACTGTTGAAATGCATGGGGGAAAGATCTGGGCGAAAAGTATCGAAGGGAAAGGTAGTCAATTCTATTTTATTATTCCACTGGCGGATTAGATATATCTATATCATATGTCAATTGGCTTTCTTCAAATTGATCCATTTGTTTTGAAATACGACGCAATTTCTCAATTAATCGCCCACGATCTTTTTCAATTGCATCTAATCCTAACGCTTGTAATTGTAAGATCTCAGTCACAATATTTTCTAATATTTTCTTCACATTTACCATCTGCGCATCTACTTGCTCAAGGAGCATTGTAATTTGCTGATGGCGTTTCATGCGGGTTTCGATATTTCCTAAGGATTGAACTAAGGATTTGCGGATTAATAGATCACTAGTCTTTTCAATTTCCTGGTTTAGAGTCACCCATTCCGCTTCTAGGTCTTCCTTCTGGTTTTGAACTTGACGATAGTTTTCTAAGGCACTATTCCGCCAACAAAGGTCGTGAACCTTAGTTGTAAGTTTATTCACTTCAATCTGAACAGGTTGAAAAGCTCTTCTTATTTTCGGTTTTGCTGCTGCAAGGATATTGTAAAGCTTAACTTGCCAACTTTCGATCTGATCGAACTTGGTTTCGAAACGTGGCGCTAATGGTTTTCGTGATTTAATTTGATAAGTAATTT
>CAZJMV010000214.1:0-7144 GCA_964547225.1 uncultured Anaerolineaceae bacterium
TACCATGATCTCCTGAAATTGGGGGCCGGGGGTGATTGTGTGTCATAAGCAAGCAACCATGATCTCCTGAAATTGGGGGATGGGGGTGATTTTGTGTCATGAGCAAGCAACCATGATCTCCTGTAATTGGGGGATGGGGGTGGTTGTGTGTCATAAGCAAACTACCATGATCTCCTGTAATTGGGGGATGGGGGTGGTTGTGTGTCATAAGCAAGCTACCATGATTTCCTGAAATTGGGGGCTCGGGATGATTGTGTGTCATAAGCAAGCTACCATGATCTCCTGAAATCGGGGGCTGGGGGTGATTGTGTGTCATGAGCAAGCTACCATGATCTCCTGTAATTGGGGGATGGGGATGATTGTGTGTCATAAGCAAGCAACCATGATTTCCTGTAATTGGGGGATGGGGGTGATTGCGTTCTATATCAATCAACTAAAATTCTTGACGATATGGTTGCTCTAAACTATACTATTTTTATCGAATATGAAAAATATCCGCGTGCGATAGAAATTGAAAATCAGATACCTTTATGCTCGTAAAGGTTTCTAAGGTTTAGCTTTTTGTCCAAATTTCGTGGAAGTATTAACCAGCAACGAATCAAGGAGTCCTATAATGCCAGATGAGAAAGTGATCCTTGTTACCGGTGTATCTGGATTTTGGGGATCGCAGGTCGCTTCGAAATTACTCTCCGATCTCAGCTTTGATAAAGAACATCCAATTCATGTGATTGGCTTAGATATTGAACCACCCTCGCCGCCAATCGAGGGTTTGGATTTCATTCAAGCGGATGTGCGTAATCCTTATTTGAGCGAATTGCTGCGTAGAGAGCAAGTTGATACGGTCTGTCATCTAGCCTTTAAGGAATGTGTCAAGCATACCGAAGCCAATTTTGACTTGAACGTGATGGGCACGATGAAACTCTTAGGCGCTTGCTCCGAGGCTGGTGTACGCAAAGTGGTGCTCAAAAGCAGTACGACCGTCTACGGCGCTTATCCATCCAATCCCGCCTTCATCACCGAAGAGCAGGAGGTCCAGGGAGTTCGTAAATCTGGTACCAATCGTCATCTCCTTGAAATCGAATCCTTTTGCAATGGTTTTCGGCGTCAGCAGCCAGATTTAATTCTCACCATTCTGCGTTACCCAAATATCATTGGTCTGCGATGCGATACACCGATGACGCGTTTTCTGAAACAACCCACTGCGCCGGTCTTAATGGGTTTTGACCCGCGTATGCAGATCATCCATGAGAAGGATGTCGTCAACAGTTTGGCGCATGCGGTGCTAAACGATAAACCGGGCGTCTATAATATCGCTGCCGAAGAAGTGATGACCCTCAGGCGAATTACTGGCTTAGCCGCTAAGATCACATTTCCCATCTTTCATCCATTGGCTTATGGGAGTCAGGATATAATCAATAATCTTGTGGTTGAAGGATTGACCAGTTTTCCGATTGAGCTGGATTTCTTACGCTATGAATGTGTGGGTGACCTGGAGAAAATGCACACCGAGTTTGACTTTAAGCCGAGTTATACCGCTATTGAGGCTTTGCGGGAATTTGCTGGCGAACAACGGTTGAGACGTTATATTACCGGTGAACCACTGCTTGAATATGATCAGGAAAGATTAAAGGATACCCTTGATCGTAGACAAAGGGAACGCGAATTAGCCGATCAGAGCGAAGTTAAGGATGAGTAGAATGGTTGCAGAGCAAAAATCACCTAATCATGAAAAGGCGATCGATCCTCAACACGGTGACAAAGACACACCTATCGAATCGTCCCAAGCCGATGAAATATCTGAAGAGAAGCGCGAAATGAGCCAGTTGAACGAAATTGTATCTGAGCAAGTCATCGATGAGCAAGAGGTCAAACGCCAGGAATTGATCACTGAATTGGATGCTTTGGTTGTACGCGTCCAAGATGTGACTGGCTATTATGCCCCCCCATTCTCGCGTGAGCGATTGGTCTATTTGGTTAGGAAAAGCTTTGATCAATACTCGCCTTCCGGAGGCGCATCTCTGATCCAGAAGATCTCCCGTATGATCCATGAAGACATCCTCAATATCGAGACCTGGAAAGGTGTCTGGTATGTGATCAATTATATTGTTGACAGCCAATTGGGTTTTATTAAACGGCGTATGCGTGGCGAGTATGAGACCGATGAATGGGGTTTTGATCCTGGATTTGTGCAGGCTGTGACGCCGTTTATCGAATTTATGTATGATACCTATTGGCGAGTGGAGACGACCGGCATCGAGAATATCCCCGAAGAAGGACGCGCTATGTTGGTATCCAACCATTCTGGTGTGTTACCTTGGGATAGCGTCATGATTGCGGCTACGGTCTATAAAGAGCATCCCTCGCAACGCTTGGTGCGTAATCTCTTTGCGACTTGGTTTGTTTCCCTTCCTTTCTTATCCGCCTTATTTGTCAAACTTGGGCAGACTTTAGCAAATGAAGATAATGGCATCCGCTTGTTGGAGCAGGAACAATTGATCGCTGTTTATCCGGAAGGCACGAAAGGAGTTGGCAAACTGTTCAAAGACCGCTACCGGCTGGCGCGTTTTGGACGCGGCGGCTTTGTGCGTATGGCGATAAAAACTGGCGCCATGATGATCCCTGTCTCCGTGGTTGGCGCGGAGGAGATCTATATCTCGATCGCTAAATCGCAATTCATCGCTGATCTGATCAAATTTCCCTTCTTCCCGATCTCGTTGCGTTGGCCGTTGCTTGGTCCGCTAGCGTTTATTCCTTTTCCGACCAAATGGTATATTGATTTTGGAGAACCCATCCCGACCGATCATTATGAGAATGATAGTGAAAACAACCTGGCGTTGGTATCCGAGTTATCCGATCAAGTTCGCAATATTATTCAAGAGATGCTTTACAAGCGTCTCTCGAAGCGGAAATCGATATTCTTGGGATAATGGATCTGTTTTCGTGGTATAAGCTGATTGTGGTGTAGTGATGCGCATATTATCTCTGAGCGATAAGGTCATTTCCTTTATATACGGTCATCCTGTGAAGGAACGTTTCAAAGAAATTGACCTAGCGATCGGATGTGGAGATTTACCGTATACCTACTTAGAATATGTATTGACTGTCTTGGGTATTCCCTTATATTATGTGCGTGGAAACCATGACAAAGTCATTGAATACACGACCTATGGTCAACGTACGCGCCCGCATGGCGCTGTTGACTTGCACCGCCGTGTGATCAACCATGATGGATTGCTCTTGGCTGGTGTGGAAGGCAGCCTTCGCTATCGAGTTGGCAAATTCCAGTATTCGCAGGAGGAGATGTGGACACATGTTTTTCGATTGATGCCTGGAATAATCAGTAATCGTATTCGTTATGGACGTTACCTGGATATCTTTGTTACCCATGCGCCTTCCGCTGGGATCCATGATAAAGATGACCTACCGCATCGTGGCATCAAGGCTTTTCGTTGGTTTGTAAAAGTCTTTCAACCGAGTATTCATGTTCACGGTCATATCCATGTCTACCGTCCGGATGAGGTTATCCGTACTAATTTTGGGAAGACGCTTGTCTTGAATACATTTGGCTTTAAAGAATTCGAGATTGATATCATGTCTCTGAATGATCATAAAACTTAGATCAGTTCTGAGCGTATACTAAGCAAGATAGATTGTTGATAGGAACGAATAAATGGTCTTTGAACAATTAGCAAGTAGTGATTATGAGCGCGCTGTTTCGCGTGGCTTTTTCCGTAAGGTGCTGAATAAACTTACGGGTACCGAAAACAAGCTTTTACCGTTTGATGAAGTACGCGCGCGACTGCCTATGTCAGGGCAGTCTTATCGCGGTTTGAAACAGGTTGAGATCGACAAGATTGTAGGTAGCTTTGGAAGATACTTGGATTTCGATCGTGTTTTTCTCCCTATTCAGCGCACGACAAAGGACCGTTGGGTCAGCATCAACAAAGCTCATTATCAGCAGATCCCCTTGCCTCCGGTTGAATTGTATAAGATCGGAGAAATCTACTTTGTCAAAGATGGCAATCATCGCATTTCTGTCGCTCGTCAGAGAGGGCAAATCTTTATCGATGCTTTTGTGACAGAGATTAACACCCCCGTGCGGTTATCGCCGGATCTGACCCTCCGCGATCTGGATATGAAGCGTGAGAATGCCCTCTTTATGGAAAAGACCAAACTGAATAAATCGCGCCCGGATGCTGAGATTGAATTCACTGTTCCCGGATTGGCAGAAGTTGCGCTTAATGAGATCGAGAACCATTGTTGGTATTTAGGAGAGTGTAAAAAGAATGAAGTCTCTTTTGAAGAAGCGACTATCTCATGGTATGACCAGGTTTATCAACCACTCGTAGAACAGATCCGCGAACATAATCTGGTTGATGAATTTAAAGGTTCCAGTGAAGCGGATTTATGTTTATGGACACTTAAATATCGCAAATACCTCAGTCAAGCATCCGCCAGCGATAATGTCAACGCTGAAGCGCAGGCATTGCACCAACTGATTGGGGATTATCCTTTACCAGCAGTGAAAAAGTTGAGCGCTCTCATCAAGGAAGCTGATTGGTTAAATGAAATCACCTTACAGCGCGAACGAGCTCATTTTTTGAATGAAACCCAAATAATAAATATCCGTCCTGAGGCGCTGATTAAGTGTACCTTGCCGGGGATGTACTATCGCTTATTAGAACATATTTCCGTTCATCGTTGGTATTTGGGGATCGAGCGTGGCTCTGAAGTCTCTTTTAGCGAAGCTGTCAGCTCGTGGTATGATCATGTCTATATGCCTTTGATCCAAGTCATCCATGAACAGGATATTCTCAAGGATTTTCCCAAACGTACCGAGACGGACTTATACCTTTGGATCATTCAACATCAGTGGCATTTACGCGAAACCTATGGGAGTGATATCCCTATTTCAGAAGCGGTTGAAGATTTTTCACACGATTTTTCGAAGCGACCGCTGCAGAGGTTCTTTAATCGGATCAAAAATTTTTTTGGCATACGATAATTATTTTTAAAACTCTTTACCAAGAAATGGAGTGCGAGGATGACGATCCCTAAAATAACTTTCTTTTGTGAACTGGAAGCTGATCAACTTAGCGATGTGTTTACCGATCAGATCATAAACGATCTACTTGCAATGGATGCTAGCATTAGTTTGGGGTTGCTCGATTTAAGCTTACAGAGAGTTGAAGTTATTAAAAAGCTTAATCAAAAGGGCGTTCCGGTGATCGCCTGGCTCTTGCTTCCGAAGAGTCAGGGCTATTGGTTTAATCTTGATAATGTAGATGATGCACAAGCTCGTTTGATGGAATTTTTGGAATGGACGGAAGTGCATCGTTTGATCTGGGATGGAATCGGCTTGGATATCGAACCCGATATCCGTGATTTCATGCGTTTTACACAAGACCGCCGACAGCTCTTATCAGAAGCAGTCCGTCGAATATTCAATTTCCGCCGCTTTCGAACTGCCAAACGAAAATATCTAGAGCTTATCGCACAGATTCATGCCGAAGGTTTCCGAGTAGATAGCTATCAATTCCCAATTATCGAGGATGAGCGTCAGGCACATGCCACAATCCTGCAGCGTGTCGCTGGCTTGATTGATTTGCCGGTAGATCGCGAAGTTTGGATGTTGTATTCAAGCTTCTTGCGACCGCATGGCGCTGGTGTGATTGCTAGTTATGCACCCGAAGCGCAATCGATTGGGATAGGTTCCACGGGTGGGGGTGTAGAGCTCGATGTCATCGAGCAAAAACCATTAGGTTGGAATGAATTCGCGCGAGATTTACGTTTGGGTTGGTTTTATTGCGAGGATATCCATATATTTTCACTCGAAGGTTGTCTTCAACAGGGCTTTTTTGAACGTTTAAAGAGTTTTTCCTGGGGTGATCCCATCTTAACGCCTGATGAAAGTCGTTTACGGGTAGATCGTTGGCGCTGGATAATGCGTATAGCTTTATGGTTTATCGATCATTTAGGCGCTATGATCTTGTTTTCCCTTTCTGCTGTGCTATTTAAGGAGTTTTTTGATCGGCTTTTACGGAAAAAGGATTGATTAAATCTCATTTATATTGTTTAATAACAACCCAGAATTAAATTGGGTGTTCAGTTTTTTTTAAATTTTTGTTATGGATAGAAGAAGGAGAGAATGCTGATGAGTGATTGGTATCAAAAAGATTTTCATAAAGTATTAGACGAATTCGACAGTAATGCCGAGCAAGGACTGAGCGCGGCGGAAGCCGTACAACGGTTGGAAAAATATGGTCCCAACGAGTTAATTGAAACGGGCAGAAAGAGTCCTTGGCGAATTCTCTTTGAGCAGTTCACCGATACCATGGTGATCGTCTTGATCATTGCGGCGTTGATTTCGTTTCTCTTAGGCGAAATGACGGACGCTGTGGCAATCTTGGTGATCGTTCTTTTGAATGGTTTGTTAGGCTTCAGTCAGGAGAACAAAGCTGAGAAAGCTATGCAGGCTTTGAAGCAAATGGCAGTTCCCACGGTGACGGTGCGCCGTGATAATCGCATCATTGAGATCGCATCAAAGGACTTAGTACCGGGGGATATCCTAATCCTAGAAGCAGGAAATCTTGTCCCTGCCGACTGCCGTTTGGTGGAAAGTGTCAATTTGCATACGCAGGAAGCCGCACTTACGGGCGAGTCGCAGCCAGTTTCAAAAAAAGCAAAATTTTTGCCGAATTTAGAGGAGCAAGAGCATAAATCCATACCCTTAGCGGATCGGATCAATATGGTCTATATGGGTACCATGGTCACTTATGGTAGGGGTACTGCGCTGGTTACCGAGACGGGTATGGAAACCGAACTGGGCGGCATTGCAGAACTGATGCAAGCTTCAGGTTATGATATGACGCCTCTGCAGCGTCGATTGGATCAACTAGGTAAAGGTCTCGCGTTAGCGGCTGGCGTATTGGTAGCGATCGTCTTCTTCTTGGGTATCCTGCGTGGGGAAGAGATCAAATTGATGTTTTTGACCGCCATCAGCATTGCTGTAGCGGCTATCCCAGAGGGACTTCCAGCGGTGGTGACAATTGCGCTGGCATTGGGCGCACGTCGTATGCTCAACCGTCAAGCTTTGATCCGCAAACTCCCTGCTGTCGAAGCGCTCGGCTCGGTTACCGTAATC
>CAZJMV010000215.1:0-16556 GCA_964547225.1 uncultured Anaerolineaceae bacterium
AGCGCGCCGCGCGGCGCTTCCATATAGCCAAAACCACGCGCATGTTTCGCCCAACTGGTCGGTTCCCATTTCTCTCCATTGAAGGTATCGGTATCGCCAGCTTTGATCGCAGCGATCAATTCGTCGTAATAACCCACCATCCGGTCAACAAAGACTTTCGTTTCGATGGCGCGTGCTGCGGTGCGACCAAGCGTTGAGAAGACCGCTTCAATCGGAGCGCCGAGTGTTTCCAATACATAGTTGGTTAACTCTTGCGTTTGTTTATGTCCTGTGGCGTACATCGCCAGGACACGCGCCAGCGGACCGACTTCCATGGGGGTGTCGTTCCAGCGCGGCGCCTTCAGCCAGGTGTATTTATCTTCAACGTTCAATTGATCATAAGGCGGCTGCGGACCGGTGAACTTGAATGCCGTCTCGCCTTCCCAAGGATGTAAGCCTGCCTGATCGCCTTTGCCGTATTCATACCAGGAGTGGGTGATATATTCCTTCATCAGCTCGAAATCTCTTGGATCTGGTTCGATGATATTGGTCAAATCTCGATTAACGATCACTGTGCGCGGCACCAAGAATTGTGAGACGTCGCTGTTATCTGTGCCCGGGAATTCACCCCAAGTCAGGAAATTCCCAACCCCTTCCCCTAAGGAAGCGTAATCAAGGTAATAAGGCGCGATCGCTAAGAGGTCCGGTAAATAGACCTGGTCAACGAATTCGATCATCTTGTTGATTGAATCCTTAATGATCGATAAGCGCTCCGCATTTAAAGCCGTATCGCTGTTGGGATCGATCGGCATCGGCACACCGCCAACCACAAAATTGGGATGCGGGTTCTTGCCGCCAAAGATCGTGTGTATCTTGGTGACGTGTGATTGCCAGTCGAGCGCTTCCAGATAGTGCGCGGTTGCAAGCAAGTTAATCTCTGGAGGTAGCTTATAGGCAGGATGTCCCCAATAAGCGTTCGCGAAGAGGGAAAGTTGACCGCTGTCAACGATCGCTTGCACTTTCTTCTGGATATCCGTAAAGTACCCAACCGATGCGTTGCGCCAAGGGGAGATAGACTGTTGGATTTTAGATGTCTCAGCCGGGTCTGCGCTCAGAGCGGAAACGACATCCACCCAGTCCAGTGCGTGTAGGTGATAAAAGTGCATCACGTGATCATGCACGTATTGCTGCGCAATCATCAAATTGCGGATCAGATTTGCCGCTTTGGGAATTTTGATATCTAGGGCATCTTCTACGGCGCGGATTGATGCAAAGGAGTGTACGGTTGTGCATACACCACAGGCGCGTTGTGTGAATGCCCAAGCTTCACGTGGATCACGTCCATTGAGGATGATCTCTATGCCGCGCACCATCGTTCCAGAGGAGTACGCCGCAGTGATGGTATTGCTGCTATCAACTTCAGCCTCGATGCGCAGATGACCTTCGATGCGAGTGATTGGATCTACTACTAATCTTTGAGCCATATTCTTCTCCTATTGTTCTCGAAGCCAAGTTAAAGCTTCTTCCTCAGTCTTGAAATAGCGCACTTCACGCGTGTAATAGCTTTCCCTAATTTCCAGGATTGCTGGATCGAATTCTGCGCCAAAAATCGCTGCTGTGGGCATCATCGGGCGAAAAAGTTTCATATACTTTGCACATTCTTCGCCGCTGGTACCAGTGAGATCGACCAATAGTTTTCCACCATAGTCATAAAAGAAATCAGCCAGAGATTGCACATCTTCTGGGGTGAATTCCGCAGTATGTCTGCAGCGAAGTATGCCCTTTTCAACAGGTGTAATTGTAAATGCTGCCATCATGATCTTAATCCTCCTACTCCACTAGCGCATCTGCGACTAGCTGAGATAATCCAGCTACCTTGACATCCATCTCAAAATGCTGGACGCAATCGGTAAACTGTAAACGACAATTCGAACACGCCATCACGACCGTCTTTGCCTGCACCTTCTCGATCTGATCCTTTTTTAGCTTAAAAGCTTCATAGCGTAGGGGGTCAGCATCTTTAATGGCGATCACACCACCACCGCCGCCGCAGCAGATCGCTTGTTCTTTATTTGGGCTCATTTCAACGAAGGATTCGGGCGCTAAGACTTCTAATACCTGGCGCGGTTCCTGAATATGCCCACCTTTGCGTTGGATCTTGCAGGCATCATGGAAGGTGATCGTTTCGCCATTCAGGGCGCCTTCTTTGAGATGGATCCGTCCAGCGTTGACATATTCACCTAATAGGTGCGAGATATGCGTGATCTCGATGTCTTTGGGGACATCGGTGATATTATAGGCTGTCCAGCGTAGAGCGTCATAAGCATGTCCACACTCGGTAACCACAATTCGCTTGACACCCATCTCGGCAGCGTGGTCTAAAATTCTGCGCAGGAAGAGCACGGTACGATCGTGGCTGCCTTCGTAAAATCCAAAATTGACCACTTCACGCGCTTTGCTGCTTAAGGTCCAATTCTCTTTTGCTGCGTTGAGGATCTCAGCAATCGCGGCTAGATTTTGTGGGAATTTCATGATCTCGATCGACGAGAAGACGACCAACGTATCAGCGCCTTCCTTGTCAATCGGGATATCAACTTCCCAGTCATCGGTGACCCAATCGAGTCGATCTTCAAAGACATCGTCGGTCACACCCAGCGGGCTGCCTTCTTCTAACTGCAGGTCAACGGCTGCTTTGAGATCAGCTGGCACAACGCCAGCTTCAGCCAACCCCGAGCGTACATCGTGAATTAAGGTGCCTAGATCGATGCCCATTGGGCAGACCATGGAACACTTATTACATACCGTGCAGGCTTGGTAAATATACTTGCTCCAATCCAATAAATCTTGGTCGTTGATGGATTTTTCGACGCCAAGGACTAGTTTTACTTTTCCACTGAGCGTGAAGCGTTGTTCATATGCTCGACGCAGTAATTCAATTTTCCAAACGGGTGCATATTCGGGTGTACCGGTTGCTTGGTAAAAGTGACACGCTTCAGCGCACATCCCACAGCGAGTACAGGCTTCTAATTGCGAGGCTGCCCAGCCGCCGGTTTCTTTTACAAATGTGTTTAAGGCTGTTTGGGTTTCCATATTTGCCTCCTAAGGGGATACGGCTCTTTTTCCAAATTCTGTGCCATGGATAGTCCGTGAGAAGAAATAAAACATAAAGTGTGATATTCTACTTAATGGTATCCAGATTAATAACACGTCCACGGCGATCATATGTAAGCTGAACAAGACTTCATAGCGGAAGAACATATGATGGGTCATCATATAACCGCTCACCATAGGCAGGAAAACAACTAACCAATTGAGATATTCAGCCGGACCACTGATCAGCTTGAGGACTGGGTTGATATGGCGGTTGATTAATAAGACGATCATCGCCACGATTGCGCCAGCCGAAAGCCAATCGACGATTGGAAGCGGTAGTGTCCACCAACCAAAGCCCAACAGGCTCTTCCATACCAGCATATGCGGCGTGCCTAGAAAAACCGCTGCTAATAACCCTAGATGGAACAGACCACCCGCTAGATAAATGATCGGGTTCTTGTTAAACGTTCCTTTTACCCAAGGGATGAAAGGAAAGATCAAGATACCTTTCAAGAAGGACTTCACCACGCCAGCAGCTTTGCTTCCAGCAGCCGGCGTTCGATCACGACTCCATCCAAGCAGGAGTACTCGCACGATACGGTAAACCATGCCAGCAACGAAAAAAATAAGTGCTGCGTTGAAGAGCGGACCGCGCGAAAATTCTAAAATTTCATTCCAGTTCATGATTTGCTCCTCTATGCTTCCTTTTCATCTGCTTCTGCAGCGCGCTTTTTCTGATTGGCATTCTTGGCAGCCACCGCCGCGCCAATCACCGCTCCAGCGCCAACTGCTGCGCCCACCGATACCATACCGGGTGGGTTCAAGGGCGCTGATTGTCCTTGATAGAAACCACCTCCATCCCAGAAATTGGGTTCCGAGCAGCCCAAACATGGATGTCCGGATTGCACTGGGAAGGAAAGCCCCGCATCCCACTTGATCGAAGCACAGGCGTTATAGGTCGTTGGACCTTTACAGCCTAGTTTATACAGGCACCAGCCTTCTTTTGCGCCTTTATCATCGAAGGACATCGCAAATTTACCCGCATCGTAGAAAGGACGACGCAGGCAGCGATCATGGACAGTCTTTCCGTAGAAGGTCATCGGTCGGTTGAGATCGTCGAGTTCCGGTAAACTGCCGAAGACCAAGAAGTGCGCCAGAGTTCCAGTAAAGACTTCAGGAATGGCTGGGCATCCGGGGATATTCACAACTGTCTTATCTTTCAAAACTTCCCAGACACCTTTGGCGCCGGTTGGATCTGGCGCCGCTTTGGGTAATCCACCGAAGGCGGAACAATTCCCGGTTGCAATGATTGCCGCAGCGCCTTCAGCCGCTTCCTTTAATATGTCTACTGCAGTACGCCCTCCAATGGTACAATATACACCTCCCGCCGCAGTAGGGATGCTGCCTTCCACGACCAACACGTATTGTCCATGGTAGGCTTGCATAATGGCTTCCTTATTGGCTTCTGTTTGGAAACCTGCTGCGGCGGTTAGTGTTTCATGGTACTCCACCGATATTGAGTTGAGCACCAGGTCAATCAGCGTCGGGGATTGTGAGCGTGTCAAGGCTTCAGTGCAGCCAGCGCAATCCTGGAATTCTAACCAGATCACAGGCACACGCGTTTTACTCTCTAATGCTTTCGCTACTCTGTGTACCGTTCGCTGATCAACATTATTGGATTGAAAAAGCAAGTCAGCCGATTCTAGGGGTGGCACACTGATCCCCATCGCGCCAACCAGCATCCCACAGAGCTTCAAGAAATCACGCCGAGAGACGCCTTGCTCTTGCAAGTGTTGGTAGATTGTCTTCTCTCTCATTACACATTCTCCATTATTTCGTCTATTCGCAGCTCACGCCATCGGTATCCAGCTTGGTTTGATAGGCAGCGATCCCATCGGCGCCTGTCGCTAGGCTGCCTTTCTCTCCTTCCCAATCATTGGGCTGCATTTCAGCAATCCAGCCTTCGCCATAAGGATCTTCGATGGCTAGATTTGGATCTGTTGCCAATTTATCATTGCCGCGCAATAATATGCCGCTTACGGGTGTGTGCACCGGTCCAACATATTTGCTGCTCTCGATCGTGGCGATGCTTTTCCCTTGAGCGACCTCATTTCCGATAGCCTTGCGTTTGACTGTTGCGCCAGCCAGCTTCCCACCGGCTAATTTTCCAGCCACGGATGTCATGCCGACGCGCACTGTGCCATCCTGCATTGGCTTTGCCCAAATATGTTTATCAATCAGATAATATAGATCATCAGGAAGATTACATCCATTTACAATTGCCATAATAATTCCTTTCTGCTAAATAATATTTCTCTCTCCAGACATAGATCTTTGTGTGAGGCATCGTATTGTGAGCGAGGCTTGCGTTGATTAAAAAGTAAGCACTGTCTCACATTCTTCCGCTTCTTGCCACATCCAAGCGCCGCCCACCATCTGAATACCATCGATCAGGTCTTCCTCTGGGTTAATATCGTGCAGTTCAGTGGAAGCTGTGCAGGCGGTAAATTTCACACCCGCGTCGAGTGCGTCCTGAATGAAATCGCTGACTGGTTTTCCGCCTTCTTTGGGGTAGACCGTCTCAGCGACGCCTTTTTTAAGCAGCAAGGTGCCGTCAATCGTGAAGAACATCGTGACTTCATATTCCATCGCAGCGCCAAGTGTAGCAAAGAAAAAGGGGGTTGCACATCGACGTGGTGTATCCGGACCACTGGTCATTATGATCATTACTTTTGGGTCATCCATAAAAATTCCTCCAATTCAGTATTTTTGGTTTTCTAAAAAGTTAATACGATCGCATTTTGACTGGCAAATTCAAGAAAGGTTGCCGCACCGCCAACTTCGGCTTCATCGATCAGATCTTCTTTCTTGATGCCCATAACGTCCATCGTCATTTGGCAAGCGATCAACTTGACGTCAAACTCGATCGCGGTTTCGAGTAGGGTGCTCAATTTTGCGACATTCGCCTTTTGCATCATATCGTTCATCATCCAGGTTGCCATACCGGTCATCCCCGGCAGCATGCCGACGATATTGGGTACCGGCATGGGCATAGCAGGATTGGCGATGGGCGCAACTTGCAGTTTGTCGATTTTGCCTTTCTTTAGAATATCCAACCCATAGAAAGTGAAGAAAATTGCTGCTTCCATGTCCATGGCTACCGCTGAGGTAGCTAAGATCAAGGGAGGGTAAGCAGCATCCAGGGTGCCATGCCCAGCAATAATGGCAAGTCGTTTGGCTTGATAATCTGACATATAATTTCTCCTTTTATCGCACGCTATGTATTAGGTTATCTTCGGTTGAACCGTTCTTCTGTTCTAATTTATTTCGCTTTTTTGATATAGAAAGTAAACACACCCCCGTCTTCTTCATGCCCAAGTAATTGATGACTGGTCTTGGCTGTCCAGGCGGTTACATCTGGGACAGAACCTGCATCAGTAGAAACCATCTTCAAGACCTGACCAACTTCCATTTTATCGATCGCTTTCTTGGTCTTCAAGATAGGCAAGGGACAAGATAATCCCTTACAGTCTAGTTCTTGATCGAATTCGTACGACATACATACCTCCGTAAAGTTTTTTTCTTGAATTATTCATCGAGACCGATCTTGCTCATTTCAGAAATCTTTTGCAAGCGTCCCATTAATTCTGCTTTTTCGCGTCCCATTTCGCTGAATGCGCTGGCAACGCTTTTAAGCCAGTTCCCAATTTTGTTGATCAATCGTTGATCGAGCGTTGGGATAGCCTGGCTAGCTTCCAATAATAAATCAGGGTCAATGCCGTGCTTTTCTGCGAGCGCCGTGACCCTCTCTCTAACTTCGTCTTGCTCTGGTTCTTCAATATAGAATTGACCAGCGATCAAGATCGATGTGAGATGATCATTGAAATCAATTCCAGCTCGGGAGTACTTTAATCCCGCGTGACAGGTAAAGAATTCTTCTGGTTTAATTTCGGGTTTACTTCCGAGTTTCCGCCAGGATTCTATACAGGCTGCCCATCCGCTTTCAGTTTGGTGTATTAGTTGACAGAATTCACAATTATTGCTTGGTGCGGTGATTGGTTCCCCATTTAAGGATGTATTGATTGCCCCGATCCCAGCAATCTCCGCGAATACATCTTGGATTTTCTGTGCGCAACTAGCAGGTAAGATTTGTGTGGAAATAGGAGTAAAGGGAGCTTGTGATTGGCTTTCTTTATGCGGTTCTCTTCCCAGCAATATATCGATCTCAGAACGCATGAAGCGCCATTGCTGCCCCACCTTAATGCCCGTCAAGCGTCCGTCGTTAAGCATACGATAGATTGTGGTTCGATCCACTTGCAGGAGGTCTTCAACTTGTTTGGTTGTCAGTAAATCATCCATGGTGTACCAAATATTTTGTAGTCTGGAGAAGTACTAAATATATTTGCTATCATTTGCTATATGATACAATAGCTTGCTATAGCAAATGAATATACCATGTGCTGATTCGAATGTCAAGTATATTTCGATTAATGCAACCAGCATTATCGAGTGTGGAAGATGAGCTTAACGCTTATCTCTTACTTGGGTAAAACTATTCTATTGAATGGATCTATTTATGTGAAAACTATGGGAAAAAACGGTAGATTTCTTTCCTATGTAAGAAGCGTACAAAAATTAATTCATTTTCGATAATTTCAATACCTATTCTATATTCCCCCATGCGAATTCGATAATATCTCTCATAGCCTTTTAGTTTTTTGAGATTTTGGATTTCACTTATTCTAGAAGTGGTTTGGATTTGGTCAATGATCTTTTCTATCTGAGTGAGTATTTCTTTTTGCTTAATCCTTTTAATATCTCTTGCAAAACTATTTTCAAAAAGGATCTTCATTTTTGTTTTTAAGAATTTCTCGAATCACTTCTTCGCTAACGAAATCGTTTTTTCGTTCTTGATTAATTGCTTTGGCGAGACCAATTTCTTCCAAAGATTCAGTAATTATTTCAGTTATCAAATCAGGTTGCTCTTGAAATAGCTCAAGCATGGCTTGTTTTAATCCCTCTATTAATTCTTGTTTATTTAGGGAAGTTGTATTCATTACTCACCTCTAATTTCAATTATACTTCAATCTTAAGAAAATGGATTTCCCTTTTGGGGATATCCATTCGGTGAGTGACACGAAATTATTTTCAATCCTTTACTATAAGATTAAGTGCTTCTCGAGCGCTCCACTTTTGCAATTCGTTGGAGGTAAAGCGCTTTTTGGCTTTGCCATCTGAGTTTGTCTTTTTTTCCAGATCGTAGCGCTTTTAAATCATCCGAATTTAGATTCAATAGTAAGCGACCCAGGGTTGCGATACGTTGGCTTGAGGTACCCCCATTTTGCACCGGAAGGATTTTCTTCAGCTTTTCTTGATCTAGATAAGTGTGGACTTCCTTCCCCATCGCTAGTCCAATGAAGGTCACCGATGAAGTTTGTGTAATCAGCGCTGCACAATTGGCGATCATTTGATTGACATTCCCCTTTTGAAGGATCAAAGCTTCAGGCGCCAAGCGTTTGATTTCCTGAGATGCTCGTTTGAGATTCTCATTTGGATGAAGTTTAAAGATTATTTTTCTTCCAGCCGCAATTTCTATAACCCAGCGAATAAATTCCTCTCGATTCTCTAGTTTCAAGGTTTCGCGATTGCTGGACGTGGCTGCCAGTACATAATCATGATATGGAAAATCGTTTATACGGTAGCTGTCGACATGATCAAAATTGGGGATCCCCGTGACGGCGATCTTTTCGGGACGCACCCCCTTTTTAATGAAAAGATCTCGATATCCCTTCGAGGCGACACAAAATAAATCGTAGATATCTGATAGACCCGTGGCTGCTGTATTGGCTACATATCGTGGTAGTTTGAATCTTCTAACTAGTTGATAGAGAAAGCCTTCCGGTTCAGTCATTCCTTCCTGCACCAAGATCAAGCGTTTGCCTTTGATATTCTTTTGAATGAGCGTATCGGTACAGGTGAAAACAAGATCATAATCTCTTTCTTTCCCGCCAAAGTCAACCGCAAGATCATGTTCGGCTAGGTATGCTTCGGTGTTCTTGCGGTGCTGTCCGCCAAGGATGGTGAAGTCTAATAACCCAATTTTGGTCAATAATCCGATGAAGGATTCAGCATAAAAAGGGGTGAAATAACAATTATGCTCGCATAGATGTTCTGAGATCTGATGCATCATGGTGGTCTGATTTAAAGAGCCGCCAATAAAAAGGATGTTCTTCCTCATGAAAATTTACGTCACTCCATCACCTTGGTAATCCCATAGTGAATCCCATCATCATGCCAATCATCTCAGCGTAAAGATTTCTCATACTAGAAGGCATCTTGTTTTGCATGCTGTAATGGTTTAGACAATACATTGCTCCAAGCAATATAACTGGTAGTGTATCGAAGGAAAAGCCTAGGTATAAAGCGTACAAAGAAATCCAACCAATTCATTTGATGTTCTCCGACCGATTCAGTCTGACGGTTGATCAACGCTTGTCGAAGATCTGCTGCAGTATGACCTGGGAACTTGGTTGCGCCTTTCCCGATAATAAAATTGACGTGCGCATCGCTATTGCCCACCTTCGCCAGCGGCAGCTTATCGGCGAAGTAGATCGCTAACTGATCGCGCTGCGCGCCCGCCAAACCGGCATTAAACATCTCAATTCCTATTAAACCCTTTGCCACTTTAGGGTTGTTCAACGCGCGTCGAATATAGTGCGGGCTGATGCCCATCGAACTTTTCATCATCGGATGGGGAATGATACAAATGCCGCCCTGGTCAACCGTACGTATAATGGTTTCCTCCATCGATAAACCCGCTGGAATTAATTCGCCTACAAAAAGGGATAAGACATGCCCTTGTTTGGAGGACACTTCAATCCCTGGGATCACTTCGAGGTTGTATTTTGACGCTAAATCTAACGCTTCAAGCGCCCCATCGATGCGGTCATGATCCGTGATGGCGATCACATCTAGATTGGTGCGCTGTGCCGTGTATCTGAGCACCGAAGCGACAGAACTAGTCGCGTCCCAACTATATGTCGTATGGATATGTAAATCTGCTAATCCCATAATCTCTCCTGTAATCTAATAAATAATCCTAATAAACTCACTTTAACATAGCGATGTTAATGGACTATCAACAGCCTTTTAAAATTTTGTTCAAAGTTCTTAAAGATTGAGACGGATCTGTTAATAGAGACATCTTGTGGACACAATATCTACGCATAACAAATTCACAATCTGTAGAGCGATTGGGAATAGGAATTAAATCGTTTTGAAGTGAATAATGGATATTACCTTATGGAGATTATAGGATAAAATTACGCCGGTCAGCACGATTACAGAAAAATACCTTGCTTTTCATCCTTACAATAAAAAGCTAATGGAGATATAAATGAAATTGACAATTAAAAAGACACACCAAAGCAACTATTTTCAAACCGAAACGCTTACACGTGAAGCGTTTTGGAATCAATACAATCCCGGCTGTGATGAACATTTAGTCCTTCATCAACTCAGAAATAGCAGCAGCTATATCGCCGACTTAGACTTAATCGCCATTCATGATGATGAAATCATCGCCCATATCATTTGTACGAAAGCCCGCGTGATCGATGACCAGGCAAAGGAATATGAGGTAATCTGTCTTGGTCCCGTTTCAGTTTTACCCCTTCATCAAAACACCGGCGTCGGGACGCAGTTGATCCAGTATGCAATTTCCGAAGCAAAAAGATTAGGCTGCAGGGGCATGATCTTGTTTGGCAATCCGCAATACTACCAACGTTTTGGTTTTAGAAATGCGCAGCAATATAAGATCACGACCAAAGAGGATAAAAATTTCGAAGCCTTCATGGCTTTGGAACTTCAAGAGAATGGATTATCAGATGTAAGGGGAAGGTTTTTTGAAGATGAAGCTTATCTGGTTGACGAAGCTGAGTTAATCGAGTTTGAAAAGAAATTTCCGCATAAAGAAAAAGGCAAGCCGAGATTTGATATCAGCCAATAGCGGATAATTGGTGGGGGGATGTCTGCGCACGTAGGTTGAGATGCCATCTCGACCACCTAGCCGGGTTACCAACCCAACTTACACATAGGTTAGGATGCCATCCTGACCAATCTGTCATGTAAGCAACACAAAAAGCATAGAGCAAAGCACTGGAACACGAAAGTCACGAAACCCATTCGCGTTCCAAGCCCCATTGCTCTGCTATTCGTTGATCAACCCCTCGTCTGAACCATGATTTATCGGATTTAGAGGATGATCTTGATTGCTATTGTTTGATATGCGATCTGAAAAAATCCGTAAATCCTGCTAATTCGTTGTTCTTGATCTACACATATAATTTCTGATAAATTATTAGGAACTACGAAGCGACACCTTATGAATAAGGTCGATTGGATGCATCCAATTCCCACTGGAATTATCCGCTGTTGATATCGAATTATTTAGTGTTTATGATTGTATATGAACTGTCATTTCAATAAATCTTCTGACTGAATAGCCTCACTTAACGTGTCAGATAACCATTTGTTTAAACTCTTCCCTTCGGACGCCGCTTTTAAAGTGATTTTTTCGTGTATAGATGGGGGTATACGCAAATTAAATTTGCCTGAATATTCTTTTTTTGGTTCAACGCCATCTTCTCTACACATATCCAGATAGACTTTTAAAGACAATTCTCCTTCTCTATGAAGCCCATCTATATCCTTCGCATAAAAATCAGCGCCACCGTTCAACCCAATAAACTCACCCCTGAACATATCGATTTCTGGATCATATTGGATGATCGCCTTATAACCATTAATATCCATTAAGTTCATGGCTTCACTCCATTTTCTTCTAACCATTTACGAATACTAGCCACAGCGCCTTTATCAGTATCGGTTAAAGGATGTGGTCTGTGAAATACCTTCCTTTGATTGAATAAACGCACTCCAACACGCGAACCTTCTCGCTGACTGATTTCAGCTCCTAGTTCAATAAAAAGCGCTTCGATATCATCCCACTTGATATTTCCACTCATTGGTCTGGCAAATATTCATTCTAGCGTATTATGGTGTTTTCGTTTCATCTAAATATATAATACCATAATATGGTACCGAATCCGGGGACTTTCTGACTTGCTTGGGACTTATTTGTAAATACAACTTATTCATTCTTGAATATGTGTTCTGATTTGTGATTATGGAAATTTAGCCTTGCGAAGGTTCCACAATGACTGTCAAATTTCTATGCTACAATATGACATCTTCCCATGTCTTGGTGATTAGCATAGAACCAGATTTAACCATAAAAAACTTGCCAAAATGGCTTGACAAGCCAATTCAATAGGTTTATAACTTAGACAATAATCGATTCTAAAAACCATTCAACAATTATTTCTCCCAACCTCAAAAGGGGTGAAGCATGACCACAAACCAAAACTCCAATCGCAACTCAATTGCTAAGATC
The DNA here is from genome assembly GCA_964547225.1 of uncultured Anaerolineaceae bacterium. Taxonomy (GTDB): domain Bacteria; phylum Chloroflexota; class Anaerolineae; order Anaerolineales; family UBA4823; genus CAZJMV01. The sequence goes on from CAZJMV010000215.1 coordinate 12,527, forward strand.
ACCTCAGGTATATTAGCGCTTATTCTCGCTGCGTGCAGTTTATCGCCTGCTGAAAATACAGTAACGACTGAAACACAACCCAGCCTTGTACCCAACACACCCACATATACGGCAACTGCTTCTCAAACACCCACGGTTGAGTCAACCGCAACGATTGAGCCCTCTCCAACGCTTGTACCCACAAAGTCACCAGAACAAGTCTTAGTAGAATTCAAAGAATCAGAAGAATACAAAAAAGGACTAGAGGATTATTTGAATGCGATGGGGCTAGAGGCAGAGGCAGTTACCATACAGCTGGTTCAGAAGGAGATCAATGGACAACAAATAGATTTTCTCGAAGTCGAACCAAATCAGGATAAATTAACGCCTCTTCAACAGAAGTATATTGACGTTTATAAGATTAGTCCGATTGCTGGTTTAGGTGAAAATGGAGAATGGTCAATATATAGTGCCTATCCAAGAAATCTAGCAGATTTAAACAATTTGATTTTAGAAGTTCCTGTTGTTTCTTCCGATAAGAACGTTGAAAACATTGCTAATCAAATATTTATGTCGGGTGAATTAGACTCTTCAGTAGTTTTTAAAAATTTTAGTTCGGCCGATTGGAAAAAATTAATCGCTAATTGGGATTCAATTCAAGCTCAATTAACGAGTCATAAATTACCTAACGATTATAAATATGATTGGTCACATGCTGACAGAGTAGTAAATCTTGCGAAATCTAAAAACATGAGTCTTCGCGCACAGCATTTATTATGGGGTGGAGATGTACCTGACTCTATTTATAATAGTGGTTTTAAACCTGACGAAATAGAGAAAGTTGCAGAATTTATTGTAAAGGCTAGAGTTGTTAAATATTTGAACGATATTAATCAATGGGACATAGCTGATGAATGGGCAGCTACAGTTACTTATCCACACGACAAGTGGCCATTTTGGTTAGACAATCTTGGATTTCCAGAAGCTATTTCAAAGGTTAGTGATTGGGTTATAGAAGTAGATCCAAATATAGAACAGGTAATTATTGAAGATGCAATGCTTTATTTACCAACAAATAGAAGTAATTGGAGTAGTAATTTTTGGACGTTACTCAATTATGTTAAAAAGAACAACCTTCCAGTTAAAAGAGTAGGTATTGAAAATAATTTCTCTGTATTTAATCCACCACCTTTATTAAAGCAACAAAAAGAATTACAAAGAATTTTTGATTTAGGATTTCAGTCAACCTCAGAAACAACAGTTGTTACTGGAAATGATGCTGGTATTTGGGTATACGATCGTATACAAACACCTGATGACATATTGTTAAGTCAAGCACAGATATATGGTGATAATTTATTAGTATATTTACTTGTTGATTCAGATCAATACGGACTAGGTGGAATATCTAATGCAACTGAATGGTATACTCGTGCGGGAATTCCTAATGCTAACTCTATGATTCTTGACAAGAATCTCCAGCCAACACCCGCTTTTTACCGTATACTGCAAATCTTGTATAATAATCTTCCCTAAATGGATAGTTAAAAAATCATTTTTTAAATGAAATTAGGTTTGTATTATGACTCCAGTGCAAAAACAAGCGCTTTAAAAACCGACAAAACAATTACTACGATTTAAAGAGAGCCAAGAGAACACATTTTGAATTATCCCAATACAAAAAAAATATACAAAAGGATTATCTTGGCAGGCTTTATCTGTCTTATCCGTCTCTTTTTTGCTTTCTGGGTTCTCTGAATAACGCATAATCCGCCTAACATTAGTCATAACCGCCGCTCTTATCATCATACAGGATACTCGAAATAGACCTCTTACGCCTAGTTTCCCACCTGACAAAGGCTTTCTGATGCTTTTCACCTTACTCATTCCGAAATTACATTCTCACAATTGCTCATATCCCAATGCATATTGTAATTGATTATCATAACGAAATCGATCCACGATCTCCTCATTTGTCCTGTCGATTTTGCTGTAATCTCACATTATAAAAAAAGTATGGCACGATTCTTGTTTCAGTATAGTTAACAAAAGCAAATGAAGAAAAAATCATGCCTACGCCAATTATATGCTACCCGAAGAATTAAACCAGTATATCTGGAAAATCGAGCTTTTCATCTATTGCATTGTTGGAGTTTGAAGTATAATAATTCGTGTAACCGAACCATCAAATCATAAAGGTTGTATTACATAAAATATCATGTCACTTAGTAAACAAGAAGCTGAATTTCTAACAACGTTTTCTTCGTCTGGAAAGCGGGTGTTCACATACCAACAGGCTGTGGATTATTGGCAGTCGAAGGTAGCTGCAACAAATACCCTTGGTCGTCTCGTCCGAAAAGGATGGCTCCAACGTTTGGAACGTGGATTATACATGATCATCCCACTTGAAGCTGGTCCTGAACGGCTCTGGTCAGAGAATTCATTTGTTCTGGCATCATATCTAATCTCGCCAGGAGCTGTGGCTTATTGGTCTGCTCTCCGGTTCTGGAATATGACTGAGCAAATTCCTCGAGTTCAGTTTATTCAAACAACGAAGAGGAAGAAAGCGATCACGATTCTAGGGTTAGAATATAAATTCATCCACGTTGCGGAACGTTACTATTTCGGGATCAGCACGCGAAGTATGGATGACATGTCAATCACAGTTACAGATCGAGAAAAAACCCTTATCGACTCAGCAAGCCGGTTAGATTTATGTGGTGGGATCATTCAATTGGCACAAGCAATGAAATCTTCGTTGAATTCGATTGATTGGGAAAAACTAGACCATTATTTGGCTCAATGGGGTGGTGGTGTCGTGGCTAAACGACTTGGATATTTAGTAGAAACACTATCTTTGCCGATCCCGTATCGAGATACGAAATTATCCCATTGGCAGGCAATGATTTCAAAAGGGGTAAGTCAATTAGAACCTGGTTCTGTTCAAACAGGACCAATTAATACGCGTTGGCAGATTCAAATCAATGTCCCTTTAGAATCCTAGGTACAATAACCGGAGTATATATTGATAAGTGAAGCTGAAATTCGTCGTATCGCAGCGGCAAACAATGTTGATCCAATGGTAATTGACTTGGATTACAGCCTTGGTTGGTTTTTACTGGGAATGCTAAAAACCAGTCATTCATTAGGAGGCTTGTTATTTAAGGGTGGTACCTGTTTGAGAAAATGCTACTTTCTTGATTATCGTTTTTCAGAGGATCTAGATTTTACTGCTACGAAATATCTATCTCCTACCGATTTGAAAGAGTGGATCGCGAAGAGCGTTAATTGGATAAGTGATCAAGATGGTCCCGATTTTCATATTCAGCCGATTCATTTTGAAGTAGTAGATGATGAATATGGAAATGAATCTTATCAAGCTAGAATTTATTACCGTGGTCCCCTTCGCTGGGGAGGTTCACCTAGAACCGTAAAATTGGATATTACAAGAGCTGAAACCATTATACTTCCAAGCAGTGAGAAACAAATCATTCACCCATATTCAGATCAAGCAAGTTTTCCCCAAAATTTAGTACCGTGTTATTGCCTGGAAGAAATTATTGCTGAAAAAATCCGCGCAATCGGGGGGCAGCGTAGGTTTGCAGTATCAAGAGATTTATATGACATATTCAACTTGGTTTCGTTTGGTATTAATATAGAAGCGTTGAAACTAATCTTGCCTGAAAAATTCAAAAGCAGAGGATTAAGCTTGCAAGAAATTGATGTAAAAATATTGGAAAAACGACGTTTTGAATTTGAAGTAGATTGGGAACGTCGACTTTATTATTTGGTAACAAACAAAGGCTCTGATTTTGAGACAATTTGGAAGAGTGTTTTACAGTTTCTTACAGATGTGACAATTGAGATTAAACTTTAATTCCTTTTTCTTACGAACAAAATTAATGACTCCAGTGCAAAAACAAGCGCTTTAAAAACCGACAAAACAATTACTACGATTTAAAGAGAGCCAGGAGAACATATTTCGGATGATCGCAATACATAACACAATTGGATATCATAAAGAATGTGATTTACCATCTCTACATCTTTC
>CAZJMV010000216.1:0-25545 GCA_964547225.1 uncultured Anaerolineaceae bacterium
GTCTGAGGTTTGCAATTGATCGGGGGATATACCCGATTTCAAATTGACCAATCAATTTACAAATCTGCGATTCTATTTCATCCTTCAAGGTGGGTTAATACAAAGAACTGCTCAACCAGCAGGTCAAACAGTTCTATTCTTAAAGGTGCCCCCACGGAGATTCGAACTCCGGTCTTGACCTTGAAAGGGTCACGTCCTGGTCCCCTAGACGATGGGGGCAAAGTATTTTTAGCTAAACAGTGCGTAAATTAAACTTCACGTAGAGCGATGGGTATTCTATCATTGCATGCTATTTGGGTCAAGCTTACAAATACCCTTTTTGGAAAAACGATTTCGCTATCTCGGGATGATTGTCACCTTTCTACGTGGTTCATCGCCAATACTTTCTGTGGTGACTTTTGGATTATTTCGTAATTCAATATGAACCAATCGCCTCTCATTAGCTGGCATCGGTTCAAGGGATTGCCGTCTCCCAGAACGGATTGCTTGTTCCGCCATTTGGCGCGCTAAACGCTTGACTTGCCCAGCGCGACGCTCACGATAACCCATAATATCAACGATCATTGGAACCGAACGACCTAGTTCTTTGCCCACAATCAAGTGGGCAATGTATTGGAGTGCATTGATCGTCTCACCACGAGGACTTATTAAAAAACTAAGATCTTCCCCTTGCACATCCACCAATAACGCTGGTCGACTATGAGAATCATCTGGTTCAAGATAACGGGCAGTGACATCAGCTATCACATGCATCGCTTCGAGTAATTCTTTAACCGTTTCACGAGCAACATTAAGAACTAAATCATCTTGTTCATTAGGTTTTCTAATCTCATTTTCGGCTTCTTCAATTTTATCATCCTCAAAAGGCTTTTCTTCCAAAGTAGCCGATTGAAGATCATCTTCAGATTCAGTAACGAATTCCGCAATCGCTGGTGTATCCAATCCTTGACCTACAGTCTGATTTTCATCTTTTTCAAAAGATTTTAGCGTTAATCGTACGCGCGCTTGACGCGCTCCTATCCCAAACAAACCGCGGTTTCCCTCATCCAACACTTCAATTTCGACTTCTATTTCTGTTACCCCCAGATCCGCTAAACCCCTCTCCACAGCTTCTTCAACACTCGGAGCAATCATCTCTAAACTAGTTCTTTTTTCATCCATCCTGTCCTCATAACCGCTATACTTTACATAGTTTGATGTTTTTTCGTTCCAAAAATAGAATTCTTATTGGAACGTTATTCTCTTAACTAGCGCTTGGTTTTCGACCGGGAAGTAAATTAGACCAATTCACCTTACCCATTGCAGCATATTGACCGATGGTAACAAGATTACTGGTCACAAAATAAAGTGCAAGTCCTGAAGCAAATGAAAATGCCAAATAACCCATTAGGAGAGGCATATAGAGGTTCATCATTTGAGTCATTTGAGCGCTCTGGTCACCAGGCTGACTGGGAGGCGTCATAACCTTTGATTGGAAATAGGTAGTCACTGTGACGAAAATGGCTAAAACTGGTACACCAAAACCGAAAATAACTAGTCGTTCGGGTTGGCTCAGATCCATCCAAAGAAAAATATTGTTAATTGGTAAGAGTTTTGATACATCAATAAATGGATAAATATGGGTATATAGATCAGCCATCTGCAAAGGGGTTACAGCTAACGCTTTAATAATTGCTTGGTACAACCCAATAATAATAGGAAATTGAATCAGTGTCGGAAGACAAGAACCAAGCGGATTTATACCCATCTCTTGATATAGTTTCATCTGTTCTTCTTGAAGTTTTTGTTTATTATCCTTATATTTCTTCTGAATCTCCTGCCATTTCTTCGATTTTTGCAGCTCTTGCATCCCTTGCGCCCCTTTTAGTTGTTGAACAGTCAAGGGATGGGTAATCAAGCGCACAATAATCGTAAAAAGGATAATCGCGATCCCAAAACTTCCCAGCGCGCTATAGATCCAAAGCAGGATATTGATCATCGGATTAATTATTAAAGTATTCCACATATTTTTTTCTTTCGTAAAACGCTATTAGACTTTTTCCTAGTTAAATATTTCAATTCATGACTACTTTGCTGGAATGAACGACCAACGTTGATTGCCATTTGTTTCTACTGCATATAAGATTGCGTCAGATTTATTCGCGCTCAAAAGAATGGTGTCTTCAGATTGAACTAAATTTGAAAAGAATTGAGCTTCAAATGCTTTATTCCAGCGCGGATTTCCATTGACTTTATCAACAGCATATAAAATGCCACCACGCGAAGCAAAATATAGGGTATCATCAACTGCCAACACACGCCCAAATATGCCACGGTTTTCAGAAGTGTCCGGTTGGATTTGCCATATAGAGTTACCAGACTGTGAATCAACGGCATAGATAAATCCTTCCAAATCTCCAAAATAAAGCACATCTTCTTCAAGATAAGGACCCGACCATACCCATCCATTGGTAGAAAATCGCCAAAGGATCTCATGTGTATTGATATCGATCGCAATGATTTCGTTTCCAAAAGTACCTAGATATAGAATTCCGTCGGGAGATAACAATGGCTGACCAATCATCGTACCGCCCAGATCATCACTCTTCCAAATCAACTCACCGCTTTCGATTTGATATTGATATAGATGATGATCCATGGAAGGCTGAAAAACATAGGTACCATCAGATACAGGTGTAGCCCATAGAGAATGGTCTGTGGATCCTTTCCATCTCAGAGTTCCAGCTTCTGTAACACAATAGAGATGATTATCCGAGCTAGGCGCAAAAACCTGATCTTCAACGATTAACGCGCCTGCTACATATCGATTTTTCGATTCTGTGAATTCCCATACTTTATTCCCACTCTCAGCTTCCAGGGAATATAGAATATTGTTGTAGGACCCAACGATTAAATTTCTTTCACTGGTAAGTACTGGATCAGCAAAAAATGTTATCTTGTTATCAGCTTCGCTTGGGAAACGCCATTTTTCTGTACCGTTTGAGAGATTTAATGCATACACATGTGCATTGAAACTTAAATAAATTGTGTCAGTTGCCTGATCTACTAAAAATCCAGGCCAGCTTGTTGCCATAGAATCAGCCCCTGTACAACCAGCTAATAAACTGAAAACACTTGCAATCATTAGAATTAATAAAATACGGTTTCTTTTCATTCTTTAATATCTTTCAAAATAAATTCCCGATGTCATCTATCATGGCACAGGGTCAAACCCTCCAGGATTAAATGGGTTACATCGCATTATACGCCATGTAGCCATAATTCCACCTTTTATAACGCCATATTTATAAATCGCTTGATATCCATAATGTGAGCAGGTAGGATAAAAACGACAAGTATCAGGTGGTAATACTCGTGAAAAAGTAACCTGGTACCCCCGAATCAGGCTTAAAACAAAAAGACGTGGTAAGTTCCAGAGAGTGATCGGTAAATCGCGCAAGCGTGGTTCTTCTAAATGATCATGAACATGACTATGATCACCCATAGATAAATATAATTCCTTAGAATCTATACCTTCTACCGCCAACTTCTCCTCTTTCTCATAGAGATCGGAATCTTGCGTGTTTGTCAAAGAAGCTTGAACCATACTTGGCAACCTAAAGCAACTCAGCACGTCTCAATAATCTTACTAGACTTTTCTGGGTTGCTTCAAAATTCGCTGTCATCATTTTTCTACGTGCAATCAGAATCAAATCCCACCCGATTGGTAAATTTTCGAGATAAGGTTGAAAAGCTGCACGCATAATTCGCTTGACACGATTTCGTTGAACCGCACTACCCACAGTGCGTCCGGCGGCTATTCCAATTCGTGTCTGATCCAATTTGTTATTAAGGGTAATTAGCACCAATAATGAATTCACATAAGATTTTCCGAATTGTCGCACTCGCTTAAAATCTGCAGAACTCTTTAAGCGAAATCTACGATTCATTTAATCCCGGAGCCACTATACCAATTTAATAAAACTTGATCTAGTCGAAAAAGTCTAGCCAGCAGGACATTCACTTACTAGCTATTCCAATTGATCTTTTTTACATGCCGATTCATGCTCGGCGTCAATTGATGACGACCTTTTGCTCTTCTATTCTTAATTACTTGTCGTCCTCCAGCCGTTTTCATGCGTGCTCTAAAACCATGCACACGTAAACGTCGGCGGACTTTTGGTTGATAAGTTCGTTTTGGCATCATTACACCTATTATTAATAGTTTATTTCACTACCCAAACTATTGAGTATTCATTAGATTTATGGGCACTACCCACAGACAAAACGTTATTATACCTTAAGGATTGATTTTTTGAAACCCAATCAGGGAATTATTTCACGAATTTCTTATATATTTAAAACAGGATTAGATCTTGATTAATAATAAAACCCGGGAGATTGATCACTTCATGATCTCTCCCGGGGGAAATTGTTCGTTAGATAGAACAAAAAAATTACTTATTTGCCATTTGGGCAGATCTAACGGTATTTCTAAGCAGCATCGTAATCGTCATCGGTCCAACACCACCCGGAGATGGGGAAATGGCGCCTGCAACTTCCTTTACTTCATCGAAATCAACATCACCGACTAGACGATAACCCTTCTCCACCGATGGATCATCAATACGGTTTGTACCGACATCAATCACAGTCGCGCCTGGTTTTACCCAATCTTTCTTCACCATTTCTGGACGACCTACCGCAGCAATCAAGATATCGGCTTGGCGGCAAATTCCAGGCAAATCTTGAGAACGTGAATGGCAAATTGTTACAGTAGCATTTAATCCAACCAGGAGTAATGCTACTGGCATCCCTACAATATTCGATCTTCCTAGAACAACTGCGTTGGCGCCTTCTATTGGAATACCCATTTTCTGGATCAAATAAATACTACCATCTGGTGTACAAGGAACAAATAACGGTTCACGCCCTTTTTGAGCAAGACGTCCTATATTGATGGGATGGAAACCATCTACATCTTTTTCAATGCTGATAGCATTCAATACTCTCTCTTCATCTAATCCATCAGGCAATGGTAACTGAACTAATATTCCATTGATTTCCGGATTTGCATTCAATTCCTTTACCAGACTTTCAACCTCTTCTTGTGTCGAATCTTTTGGTAGAGTGTACCCAAACGACTTGATGCCTAACCTCTCACAGGCTTTTTGTTTCATACGAACATATACTTGTGAGGCTGGATTCTCACCGACCAAAACAGTCGCTAACCCGGGGGCTGGCTTCCCATCTTTGACCATTTGAGCGACTTCCGCCGCGATTTCCTCTTGCAATTCCTTAGCAATTGCTTTTCCATCGATTATCTTTGCAACCATAGCTTACTCCTTCGTTAATAATAATTCACAATTTATACGAGACCCAGATTATTATCTCGAAAAAATCCCCTTTTGACAATTGACATATGTCATATCAAGTTAAAACACAAGGCAAAATCAATAATGATTTTTTATACCTGATGGATTAGTGAATAATATATATCTCCAATCTGAATAACAAAATAATTAATAACTTAATTCAATAACTTTTCACCATCTCCCTTCACGCCCATAACCTGTAGAAATCGATCCTTTACACGATTATAAACAAAACTTGGTTCTGCGTTCAAAATTGGTATTTGTCCACCAGCCATGACGCCATGCCCTCCTGCTTTTCCAGGCGGAAAGATCACTTGCTGAATTAAAATCCCAGCATCCTGTTCTATCGAAGTTGTTCTTAATGATAGATACATGGTGTCATCATGATGCCCTAAACACAAAACAGCCCTTACTTCTTCCAAACGAACAAGCAAATCTGCCATCTCCGCAGCAAAATCCGGACGATGCATACTTTCCAAATAGCTGATTACAACATTTTCCCAGACGATGGCTGCATTTAACCCCATACAAAAGGCACGAAAATAATCCCGTGGTAAGCCAGCTTGTTCAACTTGGATTAGAGTTCGTCGGTCAATATATTTAAGGAGCTCAAAATAGGCGAATTGGTCGATTGGAGAATCACCCCGTGATAATCCTCGTGTATCGGTCTGAATACCATAAAACAAAGCTGTAGCTGTATCTCCATCGGGAATAATATTAGCTGCTTGTAAATATTGATAAACAAGACTTGCTGTTGCGCCAACTTCAGGTCTTACATCCACGTAATCGACTGGTTTTAACGCAGCTCTCAAAGGATGATGATGATCAATCACAACATGGGGATGATAATCATTTGGGATCATATTATTACCCGCTCCTGGCTGAGAATCGACCAAAACTAAAGCTGTATACTCCTCGAGGTCATCCAAGCTCTCTTGATATTCCCATTCAGGTGTTAATAAATTTAACATTGCTTTATTTTCTGCTCTCGCAATGATGCCACTGTAAACCAGTCGTGACTTAATTCCCCATATTGTCTCAAAAACGCAAGCCAAGCTTTTCCCTGAAGCCAGCCCATCCGGATCTGGATTGTCATGCGTCAATATTAATACAGGACCTTCCCCCAATGCCTGATGCAACGCTTCCAAATAGGTTTGATCAATTGGATTTTCGACCATCATTCCCGAATCGTTCATCCTTCTCTCCTCATTATCACGAACCTTCTTGTATCTCCTCGATGATCACCTCAATTTCTGAAGGGAAAAGTTGAGTTTGAACCTCATCTGGAGCCTGTACTTGAACTGGTAAAGTAAAGATACCTGTCTTCAATCCCTCCAAATTTACCGATAAATTCACTAAGCTAGGATCAATAAATATTTCATTTAATAATGGTCGCGGACCGATAAATAGAATTGATGCACGATTAGGTGAAATTCGAGCAGAGAAACCTTCGGGAATACCAGTAAGGTTTATTCTTGCCTCTAACACCAAATAATCGGTGATTGGTTTGACGATAACCTCGACATTAACACCTGAAATATTGTTGCCTTCATCATCTAAGACTGTGACATTTTCGGGAATTACAATGGGTACATCAATCGTCAGTCCACTATAGACATTGCTAAGGCTGATAGGAGTTGTAACCAAAAAATCGCCTGCTGCATCAAGCGCTGTTTGAGTACCCGTCAGCATCACCTTCGAGGGATCAACCCTCACACTGGACACTTCATAATCCCTATCCAAGCCACTTTTTTCAATCGTGGCTTGTACAGGGATCTCTCGGGTGAAGTAAGTACGTTCGATGTCAACAGTTACTAAGATTGACTCCGGAACAATCCTAATATCTTTTATCTTTACGCCATATGAATCTTTTATCGATACGGGAAATGTATCCTGAAAATCGACTCGTTGTCCATCTAAATTTATTTCAATCACCGCCTCTTCAATATCTTCAACTCGGGATTGTAGTCCTATCACAGTAATCGTCTCGGGGGAAAGGCTTACTTGCTTAACCATATAACCAGCAGGAAGATTACCTTTATCGAGAAAAGAAACCGTGGGTGAAATGACTTTATTCAATTCGGATTCAAGGGTGACATTAATATTCGATGGCGAAATTGAGAGGATTTCAGTGTATCGATCCGCCAAATCTAAGCTAACGGGAACATTATGTACTCCTGCTGGTAAATCAGAAAGTGGCAGCTCTGCGCGAACGCTAGATACATCTAGGGTATCAATGCGATTCTGTGAAGCTTGCACTTGGACACTGACAGTATCCGGCAGATCATCCAATAAGATAAGACCATTGGCTGGTCCAGTTACCACCAAGGGCACACCTTGGATGGTTAATTGCCCAGGTGGATTAGTTTGAAAAATGACACTTAGCCAAGCGATAACTGCTAATCCAATAGCTACTATTAAATGCGAAACTGTAGTTCGCCAATCACCACCTCGCAACCACTCCCAGCGAAGTTTTCGATCCCCAGTAAACTGTGATCGAAAATGCTCTAACCAGTAATTTAGTTTTTTAATATCTAAGTCTTTATAAATACGCCCCTTCCATGCGACAGAGATTCTTCCTGTCTCTTCTGAGACGATCAAAATAAGAGCGTCTGTAACCTTCGATGATAGCCCTAAAGCTGCGCGATGACGCGTTCCCATATGCTGAGCTCCCGTGCTTTCTGTTTGGACAGGAAGAATACAGCTTGCTGCCATCAATCGATCTCCCCTTAAAATCACAGCTCCATCATGCAAAGGAGTTTTATTTTGAAAAATCGTCTCCAGTAGTTCCTTCGAGACAATCTCAGCTTGCAAAAGAATTCCAGTTTTAATAATATCATCCAGGGGGGTCTCACCTTCTAATACGATGAGTGCACCAACTTGACCTTTTGAAAGACTTTCAACCGCCTCAATAATTGTTTTCTTAAAGCTCTCGAAGTTAGTTCCATATCCCCTTCGACGCTGCAATTTACCTAATCCAGTTAATGCTCGACGGAGTTCATCTTGGAATAATAAGGGCAGCGCAATCACACCAGCCAGCAATGAAATCGTAACCAACCAATTTAATGTATCAAATGGTAATAATACTAAAAGGGTCGCTCCAAGGATCGCTATAATGATGACCCCCCGCAATAATTGCAAAGCGCGTGTCTGATACAACCCTTGAAATATCACAAAAAAAACTATCGCCACGAGCATGATATCCAATAGGTTGCTCAAGGTCATATGCGTAAACAGGTATAATAATTGCAGCATAAAACCAACCAATGAATCGGTCATTCCGTTTCAGTCCTTTTCAAATACCTATTTCTAATTATTACACTAATTTTAAAATTTGACTGCATAAGAAAAATATTCAAGCGCCTTTTTTATTTTTGAACATTAATATCAAGCGATCATTACAGTAATCATTGTTCGATTTTAGCATAATCGAAAGCAGCGAGTTTCGTCAAGAAAAATACTCGCTGCCTATCTTAATAGTCGGGTTACATAAAAAGATCAGCCTAAGAACCACCTATTCGGAATCTGAATTATCCATCCAAGGAGGTCCACCACGCCCTTTACCGGAATTACCCTGTGTGCCACCCGATTGCCACCATGGTGAGCCTCCACCACGTGCCGGTTCTGCAACTTCGGGTGCGGTTGGTTCCCATGCACGGATAAAGCCTACAATCGCTTGGATTTCTGCCTCGGTCATCCGATCACCCCATGCTGGCATGGAGGTTTCAGGTATCCCCATCGTAATAATCTGTTTAATAGCCGTATCTATGGTCTCTTCAAGGAAACCTTTAACATTCAATGCTGGCGCTCGTGGTTTGCCTTGCCCATCAAAGCCATGACAACTAGCACAATTTGCAGCATATAATTCGGAACCCAACTGCAGACTCTCCTCCGTTACAAGCACTGGAAGATCTGGCTCAGGAACCGCTCCACTAGGTACTTGATCCCATTTTTGGATCAAAGTCACGAGAGCGGATACCTCATCCTCTTCTAAGCTATTTTCCCATGGAGCCATTAATGTACCCGGGATGCCTTTCAAAATCGCGCGTTTAAGTTCTTCAGGAAGTTTTTCGCGAACAGAAGGATCATTAAGTGCCGGTGCGAGTGATGTTCCAGAACCATCAGCGCCATGACAAGAAACACACTCACGCGCATATACAGTAATCCCTTTGGTCAACTCCTCACCACCCTCGAAATTTACCAATCCTTCCATAATGCTAGGATCTGGTTCTGCAGAAAAGGGTATCAATGGCGCCATCCCCATATTAACGCCAACATCTCTAGCTTCTTCCCAATCACCAAATTGGATCAGTGTCACCAATTCATTGATTTGATATTCACTAAAAGGTCCACCATCGGCTTTATCCCACGCAGCCATAGCTGTGCCATATAATCCCCTGGATATAATCTTGAAAAGTGAATCTCTATCGGCTTGGCTCAAAGCCTCAGTATCTAATGCTGGAGTAGAGCCAATTCCTTCACCCGCAAGACCATGACATAATGAGCAGTTCTCTGCATACGCACCCATGGCTTCTTCCAAATCTCTTCTCAATTGATCTTTTTGAGCTGAGACAATCCGATTGGGCTCTAGGAAAATATAGAAAAGTATTCCAATGACGATGCAAGTTGTTGCTAGAATTCCCAAGGAGTACTCAATTGTTCTCGGGGATAAGTTCAACTTTTTCATGCGTAAACCACCTGTGATGGATCAAATTTTTGCCTCGTTATCGGATTACCGGTATCCACTTTGATTATTCCTTCCTTAATTTCAATCGGGAATAAATCCAAAGGACGTGGAGCAGGAGGATTCATAACATCACCATTTGGTGTAAATTGTGAATTATGACATGGACAAACGAAATTTTCCTGAGTTTGACCCCATGGCACATTACAGCCTAAATGCGTACAACGTTGATAAATGGCTAAGAAACCTCCATCTTCTAATCGAGACAAATAAAAACGTCCATTGGGAATGTGCGTAACTGAACCAGGGGGATAATCATCCACTGCCCCTACTTCTATAATGCTTCCAAATTCTCCTTCTACTAAACGCGGTTGAGTATAAGCTACCGATACCATCCCCATTTCCATTAGCGCTACAGCACCTAAACCAGTCCATACAACCTTTAACATATCTCGTCGGTTGACTTTCTTCGTATTATTCAATTTAATTTCAGTGATTTCTTTTTTCATTTTCATCGCATACCAGCTCCAAAAAACTCTAACTTAATGCGTTACAAGTATTTCCCAAGGAAGATAAAGCCCCATACCTTCTCCACGCAAAAATATTCCAACGATTGTTAAAATAATAAATGCTATCAACAAAAAAACAAAAATAAACAATATTCGTTCCTCAAATGTGGTTTTAAAAATCCGATGGATCAGATCGTCAATGAGAATCAAACCTAACAATACAAGAGCTGATGGAATTAATCCATTAGAAATGATGGAATGCCATCCAGGCAACCAAGCTGTCCAATTAAGAATAAATTCATCCAAGATGATCCACATCGGAACCAGTAAAATGCTCATTCCGGTTGCTATTAGACTCAATATCTTTCCTTTCTTGGATCGAAAATAAACGCCTACGCTTTCTGTTTCAAGATCATAGAAAGGTAATAAAAATAAAAACGCCAATGCTATGACAGGAATAAGGATTGCCCCAAAAAACGGATGGAAGTGTAAAAGTAATTCTTGGATACCCAAGAAGTACCAAGGGGCTTTGGCAGGATTTGGGCTTATTTCAGGGTTCGCAATTTCCTCTAGAGGAGCCGGCACAAACATTGACCAAAACAATAAAACCGCAAACCAAACCAAGGCATAAACCAGTTCCTTTCTAACCAAATGTGGAATGGTGGTAACGCGCTCAATTTTTTGCTCTTCTTTTTGATCAGGCTTCTTGGGAATTGTTAAACCACCATCTTTCCGAATGCGCCAGAAATGATAGGACATTAAAATCACAATAAGCACGGGAATGAGACTAATATGAAGGGCGTAAAAATTAAGCAGCGTTGATGGTCCTACTTCAACGCCCCCCAAAATAAGACGACTAAGATAATCTCCAATGATCGGAACATAGGTCACAATACTTGTACCAACTGTAATTGCCCAATATGCTAATTGATCCCAAGGTAGAAGGTATCCTGTAAAATTAGCCCCCAGGACTAAAATAAACATCGTTAAACCGATGATCCAATTTGCTGCTCGTGGCAAACGGTGCCCTCCTGTAAAGAAAACCCGTAATAAATGCAAAAAAGCAACCACAATCATTAAATTCGCCGACCAATGATGCATATTACGAATTAAATCACCAAACCATATATTCGATCGGAGAGTCAGGATATCTAAATATGCTCGTGAAGGACTAGGTGTATAGTTCATCTCAAGCATAATTCCCGTAATCCCCAAAAGCATGAACAACATCCCTGCTAATCCACCTAAACCCCAGGTATAGGTTAATCGAAGCGTTTGTGCAGGCACTTTGGTTGGGTGCAAATGCAAAACCAGCGTATCCACAACCATTCGCATTCTTCCCCGGTCGTCACTAGGAAAACCCTTGGGCGCAAACGACTCATATAACCTTCGAATTATTGTATCTTTTTTATTGGTCATTCCTTTGTTATCCATTCATCTCACTTTATCATATTCAATTTAATAAACACTGTTCTCCTAATA
Organism: uncultured Anaerolineaceae bacterium; assembly: GCA_964547225.1. GTDB lineage: Bacteria > Chloroflexota > Anaerolineae > Anaerolineales > UBA4823 > CAZJMV01. Next base: position 12,030 of record CAZJMV010000216.1, read on the forward strand.
ACCAATAATTATTACAATTACTAGGCTGTTCTTTAATTATTTCGGGAAAATTATAATCATATTATTTGAATTTCTTATGGTCATCCTATGAAGGAATGATGAATTGATTAATCCATAATTCACAACAAATGCATTAAAACTTCATCATTTCTTCAAAAATAATGTTTATATTTAACAACAGATAGATTTTTGGAGGTAGCAAGTGAAAAAGAAAATTCTTATTATCATGTTAGTTGGCATTCTCCTTAGTGCTGCTCTTACAAGCGCTTATAATGCATTCGCAGGGCAAATTGAAACCCCTTCAACAGAAAACAATGAAGATTTGACTGCTGAAATTGAACCACCTATCAATTCATTAGAAGAACAAAGTTCCAACAGCTTACCTTATAGCACAAATTCTCAAGAGGAACAAGCCCAATCCAACCAAACCAATGAATTAGATGTGGAAAAATTATCTACTGTAATAAAAGAACCCCTTACGACGGAGACGGTACCATCAGAAGATGAATTAGACTCTGAAGAAATTTCAAGTGGCTATCAAGGCAGTCAAGGAAATGGCAAGGGTTATGGTAATGGAAATGGTACAGGAAATCAATACCGGTATCAAAAGGCTAATGGTAATAAAGGCAATCACGAGCTAGAAAACGAGCCATAATTACGCATAGGGATTTAATCAATCGAGTAAACTTCATCGATAAATCATTTATACTCCTTTAGAAAAGGCTTTTAATCAAAAGCCTTTTTCCTTTAAAGTCGACAATCCAATATTTCAAATCTTAATGATTACTGATCTCTCTAGATTGAATCATAATTCCAATTAAGCATAAAACTGCGAAAACAAAAAGCTGTAGAATACTATCCAGGCTGATGAACTTTACTAAAAGATAAGCGCCAAAAAAGGATGAGAGGATCACTAAAGCCCAATCAAATAACAATAGAATCAGGATGATTCCCAATATCCCTCCAATAAAGAAAACAAGAATATCAGAAACCGGCATGGATATAGACATCCAATCCAAAACAACATACTGTATCAAATAACCACCCACAAAAAAACCTGCTATCGCTATCGCGAGCCGTTGTGCGACATTCGCCAATATAGATCCAATCACACCGGCAATGACGGCAACAGCAATCAGGACAAGTTCAGATTCAGTGGGAAATATCGCCATCCCAAGACTTACACCCAATACAAATCCAACCACGCCAACAAATAGCCAATATAACTTCCGACCCAATACCAATAAAAGGAAACCCAAAACTGCCTGAAAGATTGAAATCATCCGAACCTCCTTTCCTGATAAGTGGAAATTTCAATTATTGTAACTGATTTCTAGTTGGAAAACGAACCTATGTACAGCAGAAATAAGGTTTAGATTTCCGATAGTCGACATTCTTGGTACAATAAGCGCCGCAGAATATTGTCAAAAAGATCTTGAATTAATTATCCGCTTTTTATCCAGGATTATGAAAGGAAAGATAGTTAAATGATCAATAAAAATCTATTATTATATGTCTCCATAATATTATTATTCTTGATAATCATTTCAGGATGTCGCTTAGATCAAACCTCAGAAGCTGCCCAAGCAGCAGAACAGTATTATCAAGCGCTCGTAAACAAAGATGAAAATACTATGATTAATCTATCCTGTTCTGATTGGGAAGCAGACACAAAATTGATGTATGATTCGTTCGCAGCCGTTGAGCTGACATTAGAAAATTTAGCTTGTCAACAGACACCAAAAGATGAGGATTATATCGTATCCTGTAGTGGAAATTTAATCGCCAGTTATGGCGCTGAAAAACTTGAAATCGACATTGATGAGCGTGCTCTGGTTGTTGTTAAAGAAGGCGGAGAATGGCGTGTATGCGGATACCATGGAGAATGAAAAAACCTCTTTATAAGAAGTTATTATCTAAGATTATCTCAATGGAGAACCTATACGCACTCATACTTTGCTTGATTCTACTTGCAATAATCATCATGTCTTCCGATCAATCCCCACAATGGATCTACCAGGGCTTTTAGGTGACACTTACACATATTCTCATTTTAAGTATCATCGGATTGATCGCTGGGTGGTTCATACCAAAAACTTGGAGGATTGGATTTCTACTATCTACAAGCATACTCTCCATTTATTGGCTGCAGCTATCCAGCCCTATTCGCCATCTTGATTTTTGGCTCCCGACCACCTCGATCATATTAACCATCTTCGTCTGGAATATCACTCAAAAACAAAGGGCGCAAAACAAGAAGACGATATTCATTACAACTGCGGGGATAACCGGCATCATCATCCTCATCGGTATTACACGCTATATCAATAGCCTTTGTTGCATCACTGCCTCACGTCCACCAGCAATTCAACAGATTATTGTTTTATTTAGCCTTGGATTAATATTTGCTTCCCTACCTGTCATCCTTCCTCAAAAACGCTTTTGGGCGACGTTTGGGATCTTTTTTTTCTTCATTCTATTCATCTTTCAAAAATCACCTGTCCTCGCTCTAAACAGCAGCGCTTTTTTAAGAACTTTAACCGGTCAAAATCCCGAACTAGCTCTTCCAATTGACCTAACCTGGCTTGGTTTCTCTTACCTTTCTTTTCGATTGATTCACGTCTTAAGAGATTTCCAAATAGGGAAACTTCCAACCTATACACTCGCCGAATTCGTTACATATGCTTTATTCTTCCCAACTTTTACTGCTGGACCGATTGACCGTTCTCAGCGATTTATGGGGGATCTATCAAAAAAGAATCTCGATGATGATCAACAAACGACTGAGAAGAAAAATAATCTAATCGCTGGCACACAAAGAACAATCATAGGCATCTTTAAGAAATTCGTTCTAGCAGACACTTTAGCCTTATTTGCTTTGAACGAACAAAATGCATCGCAAGTTTCTTCATCGTTTTGGATGTGGATCTTGTTATTGGGGTATACCTTCCGTATCTACCTGGATTTTTCAGGTTATACAGACATTGCGATTGGAATTGGAAGGTTGATGGATTTTAGATTACCAGAGAATTTTAATCGACCATATTTTAAAAAGAACCTGACTGAATTTTGGAATAGTTGGCACATCACCCTGGCACAATGGTTAAGAGCTTATTATTTTTTTCCCATCACACGCTTCTTTCGTATGAGTGCGAAATCTATGCCTGTATGGAGCATTATTTTCATTGGACAGCTCAGTACAATGGCATTCATCGGTTTGTGGCACGGAATAACCTGGAATTTTCTCATCTGGGGGATCTGGCATGGAATAGGGCTTTTTATCCATAATCGCTGGCAAGATTTGACAAAAACGAAAACTTTCTTAATTAATCAAACAAATTTCCAAAAACAGCTCCTCACCTTCACATCTTGGTTGCTGACCTTTGGCTTTGTTACTCTGGGCTGGGTATGGTTCGCGCTTCCAGATTTCGAGCTATCCAATCGTGTTATTCATATCTTGTTCCAGATAAAATAAAATAGGATAAAGACTGAATTAATCGGAAGTATTTTATGGAAAATACAAATAAAGATATTAAAGAGCCTTTATTATTCATACGCAATATTATCGTGAAAACGTTGCTTCTTTTTATTATCTTTAATCTACTTTTTACTGCCCTTTATCCAATCGAAGCATTAGGAAAAATCTCGTTATATAACTGGATATTCCCTGGTCGCACTCGTCTTCCCTATGGTGAGATTCCTGAAAAATCTTACAACTTAGGAATATACAATATTGAGGCGATGTTCGCATCACATATCATTACAGGGGGAGAAAAACATCCCGATGAATATCGAGTGATAATGATTGGCGATTCAGCCACATGGGGTTTCCTTCTGGAACCGGATCAAACCTTAGACACCTATCTAAATCAAGAGAACCTCACGGCTCCAGATGGAAAAAAAGTTAGATTTTATAATCTGGGTTATCCAGTGATGTCATTAACCAAAGACCTGCTTTTGCTTTCCTATGCTGTCAAGTATGAACCGGATCTAATCATATGGCTCTTCACGTTAGAATCCTTCCCATACGATAAACAACTATTTCCACCCATTATTCAAAATAATCCAGATAAAGTAAAGTCCTTAATCGAACAATATGATCTCAAGCTGAACAGCAACCAACTTCATTCTCCTTCTTTATGGGAAAGGACAATCATTAGTTCACGTCGGAATTTAGCTGATATGATCCGTTTACAAAGCTATGGTGTCATGTGGGCAGCAACCGGGATTGATCAATATATCCCAGAAGAATATACAAAGCGGATGGAAGACCTTCCTGACGACGAAAGCTTTCATGACATCACGCCACCAACACTATCTCCATCTGATCTCGCTTTAGATATACTTGAAGCAGGTGTGGTTATGGCAAAAAATACTCCCATTTTTTTCATTAATGAGCCAATGTTCATTAGTCAGGGCGAAAATAGTGATATCCGGTATAATTTTTATTACCCACGTTGGGCATATGATGATTACCGAGAGATATTGGAGCAAGAGACATTACTAAAGAACTGGAATTACCTAGATGCCTGGGATAGCATTTCAGGGACAGAATTTACTAATAGTGCAGTACACTTGTCTCCAAATGGTTCTCAAGAATTTGCCCAACTGATCAAGAAAGCAATCCAAGAACTATGGAAAGGAAAACAGAATATTGAGTTCTAAATATATAAATTCATCAATCAGAAAAAACTTTTTTCATTACCGAAACATGCACCTGGTCATCATCGCTGCTTTATTCTTTTTCATTTCTGTATGCTCGAGCTGTAATTCACCCACCCAAATCTCAACGAGTACTGATATTGAGCAAGTAATCAAAACGACACTTGTTCCGACTAAAACCCAAGAAAAGTCAACCAGTACAGGAACGGTGAAAATTACAGTAACACAAAAGGAACCTACTTCAACAACTGAAACGGATCAAAAGACAAGTACTAAACCTTCAAAGTCGGCGACTTCGCAAAGCTCCAAAATAACACCATCTCCTACTAAAGAAGCAACCCTGCGCGCTGACGAATGGAAGACATTACCCGTTATACCAACCATTCATCCAGACATGCAGGAGACTTTCTTGTTGGGTTTGGAATTAGGCAATAATCCGCAGGCGTTTTCAAAAGTCGGTGATTGCGGTAGTACTCCTACTTGGTTCTTAGGTGATTTTGATCGCGGGGAAAGATTCTACAACCTTGGAGAATATGAATACCTTGAGGATGTTATCGAATATTACCAGGGGTCCTTTGGACGAACTAGCCTGGCTGCACGCTCCGGGTTTAATGCTTCATCGCTCTTCGTGCCTATATGGGCAGATCGCAACCAATGTGAATCTGATGAAGCTCCTTTAGCATGTGAATATCGACACCACAAGCCGAGCATCTGTTTCATCATGCTTGGTTCCAATGATGTCTGGCATCCTGAAGATTTCGAGCCTCAAATGCGGAAAATTATCGAGTATTCTTTAGAGAACGGAGTCATCCCAATCTTATCCTCTAAACCAGATAATATTGAAGAAGACTACAGCATTAACGACACCATCGCCAGACTTGCCAAAGAATACCATGTACCCTTTTGGAATTATTGGCTTGCTTTAGCAGATCTTCCTAATCGAGGTTTACAGGAAGATAATGTACATTTGACTTTTGGAAAGAACTTTTTTGATGAACCCGAATATATGAAAAAAGCCTGGCCTGTACGAAATCTGACAGCCTTAATGACCTTGGATGCCATCTGGCAAGAGATTAATGATTTGAATGATTAATTTCGATATCGACACATAATAGACCTTTGTAGTGGATTAGAAACTTATTGAGGAAACTACCATCATGAATCAATCCCAACTTAAAAAAATCGCGGAATTTATTTCTAACGAAATCCTAAAACAACCCGACAGAGCAATAGGGAAAGACGAAGCTCTGATAAGCAGCGGGCTTATAGATTCTTTTAGTCTTATTGATTTGTCCTTATTTATTGAACAGACATTTGATGTGCGTATTGATGATACTGAATTAAACGCAAACACTTTCGATACGATCGAAGAATTAATCGATCTAATTACACATAAAAACTGAAAATTTTTGCCAAAGGATATGAACCCAATCAATTTTTCCCGTACGCTATACACAACTTATCAAGAAATCCCCGAAAAACCAGCTGTATATATTCTAAAGAGTGGACAACCTGATCTCAAATATACGTATAGCGATCTATTCCTGACTTCACTAAAATACACCTTTGCACTCAAGGAAGCTAACATACAATCTCGTGAGGTAGTTATTCTGATTCTCGAACATGGGGTCGATCTAGTGACTGCTTTTCTTGGCGCCATTCTAGGGGGGGCAATTCCCTCCATCATGCCTTTCCTAACGGAAAAACTATCACCCGAAAAATACCGCCAATCTCTTGTCTCCCTACTGGAAATCACGAAACCAGCTGCAATCATCACTTACCCTGGTTTCAAAGAAGAAGTTAAAAAAGCTTCCAAGAACAGTTCTGTATGTGCGGTTCTGGATTATTCAAATTTGAGTGAAAATAATAGTGATCCACACCATTCTGGCTCAATTTCGATAGAAGATCTTGAAGGGTTTCATCTTCCCCCTCAAGAAATCGTCCTTTTGCAACATTCATCTGGCACCACTGGTCTTCAAAAGGGGGTTGCTCTTTCCTACCAAGCAATATTCAATCAATTGGTTAGTTATTCGAAAGCGATAAAGTTAAATAATAATGATGTTGTTGTAAGCTGGCTGCCCCTTTATCATGATATGGGATTGATTGCTGGTTTCATTATGCCAATCGCACAACGCATACCCTTGGTTCTCATGTCGCCATTCGATTGGGTTAGGGCGCCACACCGATTATTACAGGCAATTTCGAATTATAAAGGTACACTTTGTTGGTTACCAAACTTCGCCTATAACTTTAGCGCCCAAAAGATCCGCGACCGTGACATCGAGAATGTTGAATTGGACAGCTTACGCGCAATCACCAATTGCTCTGAGCCCATGTATTGGCAAAGCCATCAATTATTTCTAGAGCGTTTCCGACCTTATGGATTAAAACCGGATGCACTGACAACTTCGTATGCAATGGCGGAAAATGTTTTTGCAGTAACACAAGGTGGAATTGATAAACCTGTAAACATCGATATCATCGACCAAAATCAACTTCAATCAAAGAAGTTTGCCAAACCAGTAAAAAATGGTGATGGAGATAATCCAACAGCACAAAACAACATTCGGAAAATGGTATCTGCTGGTTATCCAATTGAAGGAACTCAGATACAAATTCTCGATGCAAAGGGAGAGGAACTCCCTGAAAGACATATCGGAGAAATTGCTATTCATAGTAATTGTCTATTAAATGAATATTATCATCGACCTGACCTCACTGAGAAAGCCTTCCACAACAAATGGTTTCTTACTGGAGATCTAGGATATATAGCAGGGGGAGAATTATATATCACTGGACGTAAAAAGGATCTAATTATTGTCGGAGGGAAGAATATTTATCCGCAAGATTTAGAGAATATCGTTAGCAATATACCTAGTGTTCACCCGGGAAGAGTTGTCGCCTTTGGGATCTATAATGAAAAAACAGGCACCGAAGATGTTGTTATCATTGCTGAAACAGATCTTGAAGAAGAGAAAAACAATTTATCTAAAGAAGAATTTAAAAAGCAGGAACAATACTTGTCAGATACGATTAAAAAACAAGTCAACCAGAGCACTGACATTGCTCTTCGATATGTTTTGCTTGTGGATAAATCTTGGTTGTTAAAAACTAGTAGTGGGAAAATTGCCAGATCAGCTAATCGAGAAAAATATTTAAACTATTATCTTACCAACCAATAATTATTCCTTGAGAATAATTACGTGATTATGGGGAAGGATTCCAAGCCGGATCGAATTCTGTGCCTTCTAAATCTGTGACCGCTGAACGACCAGCACCTGTCACAGCGATGATATAGATATTATGACTGCCTCCCCTCTCCCAACTTTCAAAAGCTAGCCATAACCCATCTGGCGAATAGACTGCTTCCCGCATTGGAAGAGATTCTTGTCCGAAAAAGTATTCCACATATTTTTCATCACTCCCAAATGGAGCAATACCCACACGTGGGACTGCGTTTTCAGAAAAAACTTGGGTAAATAGAACCATACTCATATCCGATGACCAAGACGGACGAGAGTATTGAAAAACAGGATTACCATAAGAAAATTGCTTTCTATTTGTTCCATCAGCATTCATTACCCAGATTTGGTTAATATTATTGCGTCGAGAGATAAAAACAATCTGACTCTCATCTGGTGACCAGGACGGTTCCACATCAAAGGAATACTTCTCTGACAATGCAGTTACGTTATTGGTTTTTAGATCCAATATATAAATTTGAGGTCTTTTACTGTTTCTAAGTGAAGTAAAAACGATCTTCTCTCCATTCGGTGACCATTGGGGAAAGTAATCCCCACCTACCATGGTTGCTAAAGGAGTTAATCCGGTACCATCTTCGTTGATGATAAACATCGCTGAGCCAGGATAATAATCCGTGTTTGCCTTACAAGGTGAAATAAAGACCAGACGCGTCCCATCCGGAGACCAATTCGGTTGACAAGCTCCTTCAACCATATTTGTAATTTGTTTTAGATTCTTTCCATCTGTATTCACTTTATATATTTGGAAAGTCCCAGTCTTATCCGACACAAAAGCTATTTGACCGCCACCCCCACCTAATCGCGTTGGAGTATACGTTGGTGTTAATGTTTGAGTTGGCGTTGCCGATTTTGTTGGCGTCGATGATGCAGTAAAAGGTATTGTGGGAGTCAAGGTTTTCGAAGAAACCAAAACAACAGTCTCCGTATGATGAGGAGTTTTCGTACTTGATGGGGGAATTACAGGGAGTTCAGTGGGAGTTACGAATTTACCATAAACGAATGAGGAGTAGGATTGAACCGTATAATAGGCAGCATTATAAGTGGATGGCTGGTAATAATAACTCCAAACGCTTAAACTTGTGATGATCAAAATGACCACAAGGACTATCGCTAAACAACTTCGAAATATGTATCTTTTTCGTCCTTTTCCAAGTTGATGATCATCCACCCCATCAGACAAATTATTACCGCCATCACCCCCTAGCGAAGCTCCTACTCCCGCTTGGATCTCTTTTTCTTTTTTATCACCTGGTACAACTAGATAATCACCATGAGGAGCAGGTGAAACATGATACTCATCATTTAGGCTAGCTCCTTGAACGCCAGATGAAAGTAAAGCTTCTTTGAATGAATTGGCGTCTTGATAGCGATCATCTGGACGTATTGCCAAACCTTTCTCAAGGCTCTCGCACAATTGTATAGAAAGAACAGGATTATGCTGAGAGAGAGGCGTGAGATCAGTTTGATCCATCGCTCTTGCCAAGGCATCTTCAGGGGTCACTCCTGAGATGGCGGCATATAAAGTTGCAGCTAATGAATAGATATCAGAGCGTTGATCCGTACGCGCAGTGCCATACTGTTCTGGAGGAGAATAGCCTGGCGTCATAGCACGAGCTCCAGTCATCGTGGCTTGAGACCCTACAAGCGTTTTTGCCAAACCAAAATCCACCAAAAAAATTTCCCCCTGAGGGGTAATCTTGACATTACCGGGTTTGATATCGCGGTGAATAACAGGAGGCTCTCGAGAACCAAGATAGGACAGAGCGTCACAAACCGCAGCGCCAATGATTACCAATTCATCTTCCGATAAAGTCCCTATGCGTTCCAATCGCTGACGAAGGTCCTCCCCAGCAATATAATCCATTACCAAGTATTGCCCTCTACCTTTAATGACAAAATGATCCGTAACGCGCGGTAAATTTGGATGACGCAGACTGGCTAAGATCATTGCCTCTTGATGGAACTGGCGTGCATACTCATCCGTTGTAAATAGATTATCTTTAACCGCAACATTCACGCCTAGGTTTTCATCAATGGCGCGATAAACCGAACCCATTCCACCCTTTCCTAGAATTTCTATGATCCGATAGCGATTATTTAGAAGGGCGCCGTTTTCTAACAACATTTTTATTTAACACTATCATTCCAAAGAAATACTTCAATCGATCACTCTATGACCAATAGAATTAGATATCTAAATTACGCACTTCTCGGGCGTGTGTGGTGATAAAACGTTTTCGAGGTGGGACTGCCGCCCCCATTAACATATCAAACGTTTGGTCAGCTTCAGCAGCATCTTCTACTGCCACCAATAACAAAGTCCGGCTCTCTGGATTCATCGTAGTTTCCCATAATTGATCCGGATTCATTTCACCCAAACCCTTATATCGTTGGAGACCCACCTTCTCCTGATCGACACCAAACCCGGCGACAATTTTTTCTCGTTCCACCTCTGTATAGGCATATTCAACCTGTTTCTTAAATGCCAGACGATATAACGGGGGTTGAGCAATATAGAGATGTCCTTCTTCAATTAGATTTTGCATATATCGGAAGAAGAAGGTTAAGAGTAACGTCCGGATATGGGAACCGTCCACATCAGCATCCGTCATAATAATAATTCTTCCATATCGCAGATTTGCAATGTCAAATGATTCACCGATCCCCGTCCCAAGCGCAGAGATCAACGCCTTGACCTCATTATTTGCTAGAATCTTATCAAGACGAGCTCGTTCCGTATTAAGAATTTTTCCTCGTAAGGGAAGAATGGCTTGGAAATGCCGGTCTCTCCCTTGTTTCGCGCTACCACCAGCAGAATCACCCTCAACAATATATAATTCTGTTCGCTGAGGATCACGTTCTGAACAATCAGCTAATTTTCCAGGAAGGGTTAAACTCTCTAAAGCAGATTTTCGGATCACTAGATCTCTTGCTTTTTTAGCGGCATCCCGCGCTCGAGCAGATGTTAGACACTTTTGGACAATCGATTTCCCTGCAGAAGGATTTTCTTCAAGGAAAGTACTGAAAGTTCCATGGATGATCTGCTGTGCCAATGTTTGAACCTCTGGATTCATTAATTTTACTTTGGTCTGACTTTCAAATTGAGGATCAGGGTGTTTGATACTTACAATCGCTGTCAATCCTTCACGGGTATCGTCACCAGTGAAATTGGGATCTGAGTCCTTCAACAATCCACTCTTTCTGGCATAATCATTGATTGTACGTGTTACAGCTGAACGCAACCCTGTAAGATGAGTACCTCCATCTATAGTATTGATTGTGTTTGCAAAGGCATATACAGATTCCGAATAGGCATCCGTATATTGTATGGCTGCATCAATCGTAATACCCTCCGATTCTTTTTCGACATGCACAACTGGATGAATGACTTTCCGATTCCGATTGAGGTAACGAACAAATGATGTGATGCCTCCCTCAAAATAAAAAGTCATTTCTTTATCAGTTCGTTCATCTAATAAGAAAATCGTGACCCCTTTTGTAACAAATGCCATCTCACGAAAACGTTGAACCAGTGTGTCAAAACGATATTCTAATTCACCTGAAAATATCTCTGGATCGTATTTGAAGGTGATCTTGGTGCCAGTTATGTCCGGATTTACCTTACCAATTATTTCAATTGGTCCTTGAGGATAGCCGCGCTCATATCTTTGTTTATGGATCTTCCCATCCCGAAAGATTTCAACTTCACACCATTCTGAGAGAGCGTTTACCGCTGATACACCAACGCCATGCAATCCACCAGAAACCTTATAACTGCCTCCCCCAAACTTGCCTCCAGCATGCAATGTTGTCATTACGATTTCTAAAGCTGGTTTCTTGATTTGAGGATGCATATCTACAGGGATACCACGACCATTATCATTCACTTCTACACTATTGTCAGAATGGATAATGACCTCAATTCGATCACAAACACCCGCTAATGCTTCATCAATCGAATTGTCCACAACCTCATAAATCAAATGATGAAGCGCCTTAATATCTGTCCCACCCACATACATTCCAGGGCGTCGGCGAACGGCTTCTAACCCTTCTAATACTTGAATATCTTGTGCTTCATATGAATTTGGGTTTTCTTTTACCAAAGAAACCTCCAATACTTTACAGGATAGATTTTTTCACTTCTTGGATAAAACTTTCTGACCAATGATCAGCTTCTCTATAGTAAATAAAACTGGCTGCAAACAATCCAGTCGTAACAAAGGCGTGACCGATAATACCGACAAGGAACCACCAGGATTCTTCTGGAGGGACATTCCATAAAATATTCAAGCCTTCACTGAGGACGACGGCAGATAACAAGAATAAACTAGTTGTCGGCAACGTTAATCGAATAATCCGAATGCTGTCTTTCATTGATTCCCATACCTTCTGATGGTTAACAAAAATACCATGAGGCGTAAATGCTAAAGGGATTAACAACCAGACAAGCACTCCTCCAACAATTACAGCAATGATCAATGTAAAGAATTGCAGTTGTGCTCCCATAAAAATTACTAGAGAAAAAATGCAACTAAACGGAACCAAAAGACCTAATAATAGAACAAACCAAATAATGGTCAATAATGAAATTTGAGGAAATGACCATAACCAGAACTTTATGATATTTCTCCAATTGATCTTTTCGTAGATAGCAACTTGTGCAACGACTTCAAAATAAAACGTTCCTATTGCAATTCCCAAAACAATTAACACCACCCATAATAATAATGAGTTCCTAAAGGACATGGGTTCGAAAATCAATTGCGTACCTAAGGGATTACCCATAATCACTTGACTTGCTAATAAACTTGGTGTACCTACAGGGAATGTCCTTAGAACACTCATTAAATTAAATTCAGTGATCGTCATTCGAACCATTTCGAATATCTCTTCATTTTGCAGCTCTGGGATGGATGGGTCTGGTACTAAAAATGGCTCCAACAGCTTTCCTAAGCTAACACGAGGACCAAACCAAAGTATCAAATCTAAAAGAATTGAAAACAAGATCAATCCAATATGATTGCTAATCGCATCAAACCCAGCCAATAGAGATTGCATAAGGCTGGGAGGTTTCGGTAGAGCATTCGGTTTAATCGAATTCATAACTGAGTAATTTTACCATAGGGAGCTTATATTTTTATCTGATAAAGTCTTCAGCAATCGAACCTAGAAATAATTTTCGGGATAATATTCAACAAAGAACCCAATAAAGCAGAAAAAGTAACAAAAAATCAATAAAAACTTGGGATTCTATCAAGATCAGTTTTTTCACACAATTCTAATCATTTTAAGCAAAAACCAATATATTCGACGTAGAAATTTTGTAATATGAAATATTTATTCCGCAAAAACTCAATCATAGAATAGATGATTCATTAAAAATACCACTTGACCAACCTTCACCTTATCGGTAAAATCAACACATTAAGTTAAAGATATGAAAAGCATTTTTTAGGAACAGATCAAAAAAGGTAACAAATATCTAACATAAAGATTAATGATTATTCCTAAACAAGAATTCAGGAGGTGCAGCGAAAGAAAATTAATTAATAATTTAATACTTGTTTAATCACCCGCATTATCGCGGG
>CAZJMV010000217.1:0-6109 GCA_964547225.1 uncultured Anaerolineaceae bacterium
GCTGACGAGCAGCGTCAGGTGATGCTGCTGGAGGACCCTATAGGCGAGGTCTTTGAACAGCGTGAGATGCCGAATGGCTTGCGCATTCAAAAAGTGCGCGTTCCCTTAGGCGTCTTAGGTGTGATCTATGAATCGCGTCCGAACGTAACCGTGGATATCGCCGGATTGGCGCTTAAGTCGGGTAATGCGGTCATCTTGCGCGGCGGTAAAGAGACGCTGCGTACCAACCAAGCGCTGGTCTCACTGATCCGCAGCAGCCTGGATGAACTGGGGCTACCCACAGATGCGGTGCAGTTCATCGATGATACTGACCACGCCTTGGTAATGGAAATGCTAAAAATGCATGACTTTATCGATATGCTCATCCCGCGTGGTGGTAAGGCGCTGCATGCCTTCTGCCGTGAGAACAGCAGCATTCCGGTCATCACCGGCGGAATCGGTATCTGTCACCTATATGTTGATGAGAGCGCTGATCTTGCGTCCAGCCTACCTTTGATCGAAAACGCCAAGGTGCAGCGTCCGACTGTCTGTAATGCGCTTGATACCGTTCTCATTCATGAGAAGGTGGCGGCATATTTCCTGCCCATGCTGGTGGAACATCTCGGCAGGCAGCATGTCAGCCTGCGTATTGAAGCGCGCGCTCTGCAAGTCCTGACTGCATCCGGAGATTTTCCAGAGAATGTCGAACCGGCAGGGAAAGACGATTTTGACACCGAATGGCTGTCGCTAGTACTGGGGATCAAAGTAGTATCCGATTTAGATGAAGCCATCCAGCATATTCAAGAACACGGCACCGCTCATTCGGACGGCATCCTGACCGGTAATGCTGAAAATGCCGCCCGTTTCACTGCACTGGTTGATTCAGCGGTGGTCTATGTCAATGCCAGCACGCGTTTTACGGATGGCAGTCAGCTAGGGTTGGGCGCCGAGGTTGCAATCTCCACACAGCGCCTGCATGCGCGCGGACCGATGGCGCTGCGCGAACTAACGACCTACAAATGGGTCGTGAAGGGTGATTATCAAATCCGATTATAAGAGTTGAACTGTTTTTATAAAACGATCGTAGTTTATGTGCAGAATTCGCTAACCACTTCCCATAATGCGGGTAAACCACTACGTAAGTAGGAGATTGGCAAGCGTTCGTCGTGTCCATGCGCCATTTTGATTAATGGAAAGTCTTCAGGTACGATACCCGGGGTGAAACCATAGACAATAATCCCGGCACGTTGGTATTCAGCAGCATCTGATGCGCCTGGCATGAGCATAGGTGAAACGATGGCATTCGGATCCATATTCTTTAATGCTTTGGTCATCAAGCGATAAAGCGGGGTGTCGGAAGGGAATTCTGCACCCGAGGATGTATAAAGGGTTTCTAGCGTGATCCCTTTACCAGTGACCTTTAGAATCTCTGCCATTGCGTCCACTGGTGATTGCCCTGGAAGAGTGCGACAATCGATATCTGCTTGTGCTTCAGAGGGGATCACGTTGGTCTTGGTCCCAGCAGATAAAATTGTTGGGCTGACGGTATTTGTGAGCATAGCATTGAATAAACGTCTCGCTTCATCGGGTAAAAAGTTGAGTACTTGACTTGCCAGACGAGGATTACGTAATTGCCCAATGATCTTGCCATTTGGGAAGGGTAGATGTTCTGAAAGAATGGTCAGCATTTCATGAACTGTGGTTGTAATGTGAATTGGTAATCTGCCTTTTAGTCGTAAGCGATCAAGAGCTTTCGCAAGATGTAAGACAGCATTATCCCCATGCGGCATGGAAGCGTGCCCGGGTTCGCCTTTGGCGGTCATGCGCATCCAGGCGACTCCTTTCTCAGCGACTTGAATAGGATAAACGGGTAAACCATTCATATAAAAAGTATTTCCGCCAATCTCGTTGAATGCATATTCCGCCTCGATTAGTTCACGATGCCGATCAACTAGATAGCGCGAACCATAGTCAAAACCCGCTTCTTCATCAGCTATCGCTGCCAAGATGATATCGCGTTTGAGAGGCAAGTTCTGCTTTTTAGCCATGATGAAAACCTGTAAGAACATAGCCAGAAAGCCTTTCATATCGACTGTCCCACGTCCCCATATATAACCATCGATTACTTCGCCACTGAATGGATCGCGTGTCCAGTATTCACGTTCTACGGGTACGACATCCACATGACCAGTTAATAATATGGGGCGTTCTGAACCATCCCCTTTAAGGCGAGCCACGAGATTCCCGCGTCCAGGAGCTGGCTCCAATATCTGATAAGTGTCGCTTTTAAAGCCTTCCGCGTCCAATATCTCTTTAACCACTTGGATGGCAGGCATCTCATTACCGGGTGGGTTAATGCTTTCCACCTTGATCAATCGAGAGAGGTTCTTGACAGTTTGTTCCAGGTTTTGTTCCCAGTTAATCATTTCGTTTTCCTTTCAATAGCGTTTATGTAGTTGATATACACTCGAGGTTTTTTGGAAAAACATCCAGATCCTTTGCGGAATAAACCTCGCCAGAGTAAAGTTGTTTTATTTCTGATATTAGACTTTCCAAGGGTTGTCCCCAGGTCAATTGATGGTAAAGGACTAGTTGAGAGGGTTTGGCTTGATTTGCAACCTTTGCTAATTCAAAAGTGGAGGTATGCATCGCGGCATGATAACGCTGCCAATCTGCAGGTAGATTTTGGAATCCAGTTGAAGAATAAACCTCATGGACAAGGATATCACAATTAGTATATTTTTCGATCATCATGTCATGCGGTGCTGTATCACCAGAGATCACTACAGTCAGGTCTTCGCTCCCCACACGATAACTGAAGGCATGAAATTTGCCATGTCGTGCTGGGAATGCTTCCACAATGATATTTTCGTCCTGATAGATAATTCCAGATTGGATCTGCGAGATTTGGACTTGGTATCCTGTAGCATTGCTTGGTTGCAGACCTTCAATTCTCTCGCGGATATCTTCTTGGTAAGCTTGAAGCAGACTGTCAGTCATCTGTTGTGTACCTTGCGGACCGAAAATTTGTAGGGGTTTTTCGCGTTCCAATATCCAGGGTGTTAAGATTAGATCAGCTAAGCCAAGCGTATGGTCAGTGTGCAGATGTGTCAAGAAAAGAGTCTTTAGGTTGCTTGGCTTGAGTGCAAGGTTCCCCTTCTGATAGGCTGCATTAGCGCGCTGCATCACACCCGCACCACAATCGAAAATATAGGGTTGATCATTCACGATCAATGCCACACTCGAGCCAGCGCGGTCAGGTTCAGCATTGGGGGTGCCGGTGCCGAGGAGGATGATTTGAGTGGGTGAATTGGTTTCCATGCCTTAAGTAAAGAGTTTAGATTTAGATTTGTTTAAGTATATATGCATTGTCGGTTTTTAAAGGTACTTCTTGCTAAAATTGCATTTCGATATGTTCGGCATTTTGGGCTGAAAAAAACTCGCGTAGCCCCGATCGTCTATCGATCTGACTGCGTTCATTTTCTATCTAGCAAGACACTTAATTCAATGGCGATATTGTAATCGTTTAATTGAATGACAATCACTTGAAGTAGTGGCTCTTCAAAATAATCAGTATCGTGCCTGATGATATCCAGTGAAACCAGGCGTACTTAACGGATATCTTCTCCTTGGTGCAGATAATTA
This sequence comes from uncultured Anaerolineaceae bacterium, assembly GCA_964547225.1. GTDB lineage: Bacteria > Chloroflexota > Anaerolineae > Anaerolineales > UBA4823 > CAZJMV01. The sequence goes on from CAZJMV010000217.1 coordinate 3,625, forward strand.
ATAAATTCTATCATGTGTCTTCCGATTGCTTTATTCTGCCACAATCAATGATAACCTGTTAGTACAAAATTCAGCATAATGGAAGATGTTAAGCCTCTGATTGTTTAGAGGGAACTGATATAATTTAATTTTTAGTTAACGGAGTTTAGTCATATTGTTCCTGCTTGATTAAATTATTTCTTTAAACTATCAATTGTTGCAATTTATTTGACTTTAATAGTACTTCAGGATAAACTCTCCTTTATTAAAATCATATTGAGGAATACATGCAAAACGAAGATCATAATAAAGATGATAAGAAAAAGTCGTCAGGTTATAACGATTTGAACGCAGAAGAGATCAAAATTGCAATTGAAAAGTTGTTAGGGGCAATTGGGGAAGATCCAAAGAGAGAAGGACTTTTAGATACGCCATCACGCGTGGCTAGAATGTATGAAGAGTTATTAGAAGGCTATTGGATAGATCCAGATACTCTAATCAATAGCGCCTTATTCGAAGAACGTTATGATGAAATGGTGCTTGTGCGCGATATCGAATTTTACAGCCTCTGTGAGCATCATATGCTGCCTTTTATTGGTCGTGCACATGTGGCATATTTACCTCGTGGTCGCGTGATCGGTTTATCGAAAATCCCTCGTGTTGTGGATATGTTCGCCAGACGCCTACAAGTTCAAGAGCGAATGACGATGCAAATAGCAGAATTTCTTCAGGATACTTTAAACCCTTATGGCGTTGCGGTCGTGATTGAAGGCTTGCATCTGTGTGCTACCATGCGGGGCGTCAGGAAACATGACGCGCGCATGACAACTTCTGCGATGCTAGGATATTTCCGAAAAAGTCTTGCAACTCGTCAGGAATTTTTGAATAATATTTCGCTTGGTTCAGGTCCTTTATTGTAGTATTGTTATTCAATTTGACTGCGAGTGATTTCAACGCCTACAGCAGATGTGAATTCGATCGCGCCAGGTTTCTCTACGCGTATAGTAACTTTATCGATTCCAGGATATTGAAGACATATATTTACTAGGTCCCCCGCTAAAGCTTCAACCGTTAGTCGCTTGACTTCTTCAGCATGGCGTTTTATTTGCTTTGCAACTTGTTCGTAGTCTATGCTGTAATTGATATCGTCTTCTCTTGAAGCTTTATGAAGGTCTGTATAAAGGATCACATTAATCAGAATCTTTTGTGGTTCTCGACGTTCCCAATCATACACGCCAATGATCCCATGAGCGATTAAATCCTTAATCAAGATTTTATCCATAAATCCCTACTTATAAGGTGATAGGAAAAACTGAATGAATTCTGTTCATTTGATGGTGGTATCTTCCAAAGCTGATGATATGTGATTTTCTTCTTGAGCAATTTTCATCTTTATTAAGAATATACTAGCTATTAGTGTAGCCAATGCGATTACCTGTGTGAGCCGAAATCCGCCGGGTAATAAAAAGCTGTCGCCACGAAATGCCTCTAAGAATAAATAATTTGTTGAAGTCAACACACTGAATAGGAGGAAATAATTACCAGAATTTAATCTCGATATATATTTCCAAGATGGGAAAATTAAGATTAGAACGAGACTAGCTGTAATTACCTCATATATTTGGCTTGGATGACGTTTTGCGCCCCATAATTCAATCCCCCACGGCAAGTCGGTTAGTTTGCCAAATGCACTCCCGGAGGAAAAATGTGCTGTAGCTAGCGCGATGGCAAATACAGCCAGGATTGGTGTGAGCGCATCCAAGGTTGACCATAATGGTAAGTTCTTCCTCTGTCCATAGATTAGACTGCTTAATGCAGCTGTGATGATTCCGCCAAGTGGATCTAACATCGTATAATTCAAAGATACAATACTTGTCAGATTTCCTGTGAACACTTCTGGAGAACGTAAAATGTAAAAAAGGCGGGCTCCTAGGATACCGAAAATCAGTGCGATAAATACGATATTGTATAAAGTATTTGGTTGTATTCTATAACGTGGAGAATATCGTTCAGCTAACCATAATCCAAGATATGTACCAACAATTAGCAATAAACCCGGTAACTGAATCGCAAGAGGTCCAATATTGAGAATCGGCATCATGGTGATTTTGATTCCTTTTGTTTTACTAAGAGTTTCTCAATCTCGATTTTAAGCAATGCTTCAGACATTGGTCCACCAATGACGACTTTTTGAATCACCCCTTCTTGGTCGATGAAGAAAGAAGTTGGTAACGCACGTACCTGATACTTTCTGGATATTTCTCCGGTTTCATCAAAAACGATGGGGAAGGTTAAGCCGATTTCATTGGCAAAGTCGATAGCGGATGCTTGATCATCCTGGTTGGTTGCGTTAACCGCCAACACGATTAAACCTTGTGACTTCTTTTCATTGAAAATCCGTTGCATTGCAGGCATCTCTGCTCGGCAAGGAGTACACCAACTTGCCCAAATATTTAATACCACGATCTGTCCACGTAATTCGGATAGGGTAATAATTTCACCGTTT
>CAZJMV010000218.1:0-9734 GCA_964547225.1 uncultured Anaerolineaceae bacterium
GTCCGTATGGCTGAGACGTTCGCCAGCTATCCGCCGCAGGCTCAAATATCCAAAAGCTGCGATCGTACCCAGGATGCCACAGGCATACCACACCCAGTCAGGATTGTAATGGTCCATGATTAAGCCGGCGGCTAAAGGAGCAGTCGCGACGGGAACCATCCATGCCAATCCGAAGGCTGCCATATAACGACCGCGCATGGCTTCGGGCGCCAACTTAGCAGTCAGCGCTTGAGCGGTTGGCATCTGGATCATCTCACCAATCGTAAGGATGATGATCGCGAGAACAAAGAACACGTACAGAGAAGCAAAACCAAAGAGTGCGAAACCGATAGCATACAAGATTGTTCCGATTGCCATCATCAGGAAGGGAGGTTCATTGGCGATCTTTCGTGAAATCCAAAATTGGAATAGCACGACAATCAGCGCATTTATGCTGAGCAAGGTTCCGAATCCTTGTGGAGGAATATTGTGCATATCCCTAAGATACACCGCTAATGTCGAATTGAGTTGGAAATATACCATCGTGGAAAGGATTGCCATAACCATGAATAGAATAAAGACGCCATCTTTCAGGACAATACCATAACCTCGCAAGCTGGTGAGAAGATTCTCCTCTGGCGTATCAGGATCATGCTCGGGTTTTGTTTCTGGCAAGGTGAAGTAGACAATCGTCGCAGTAATGATGCTGGTGACGGCATCGGCTATGAATAATAATAAATATGAGCGAGAAGCGATAAATCCGCCGATCGAAGGACCAATTGTGAAGGCTAGGTTGAAAGCTACGCGGATGATCCCAAATCCCTCATTACGTTTGTCGATAGGTAAAAGATCTGCCACCATAGCTTGTTGTGCTGGTACCGCAACGTCGGACAGCAGTCCTACCAAGGCTGCTAACATATAGAATAAGGTGAGATCATCGATCACGCCCATCGCTAGGCTGCTGAGCCCGCTAATCACTAGACCGAATATTAGAATTGCCTTACGACCGAATCTATCGGTTAGAGCGCCGCCGACCATATTCCCGAAGAAACTGCCAATCGAGAAGATCATGAATAAATAACCGACTTCGATCATTCCCACGCCAAACTTCTGAGTTAGATAAAGGGAGAAAAAGGGGAAGATTAAAGCGCCGCCTAAGCGATCAATAAAGCTGGCGCTGGTTAACACCCAAAAATGACTAGGAAATTCACGATAAATATTGCGAGCTCGTTGCAACATATGGTTTATCCGAAAGCAAGATTATAGAAAGCTCAAGTATAACCGAGATCGATCACTTTTCGACTTTACTTTGCTATTGATGAAATCTCTTTGAGAGTGATAGAATAGGGCTGTTTGTTAACCAATTGGAGTTTCCTTTGCCTATTCAATCAATCCCTTATATTCTACTACTTGGATTAATCTTCGGAACTACATTGATCGGTTCACGCTTTAGCGTCGGTCAGTTTCGACCCATGGCTTATGTAAGTCTCAGGCTTTTATTAGCAAGTGTTTTTTATATTATGTTCTATTTGACAGGTCGCCGAAAAATGTCGCGCGATCACCGGCTTTGGAAACATGCTATCATACTGGGTGTTTTAGGTAGTGCAATCCCTTTTTCCTTAACCATGAGCTCTTTGGTGTATTTATCCAGTGGTGTTGTCGCTGTCTTGGTTACAACCAGTCCTATTATGTCAGTTCTGATGGCGCATTTCTTTTTATATGATGAACACCTCAACCTGCGAAAAACTCTCGGAATTGGAATAGCTTTGTGTGGTGTATTATTGATTACCCTTTCAGGTGAGACAGGGTTAAAGAATGTAGAAAAAGCAGATCCAATCGGATATGTGCTTGTCTTTTTGGGTTTGCTTTTTTCAAGTGGCATGATTGTTTATTCTAGAAAGTATATGCAAGGCTTTAGCGCATTCGATGTGACGACGATTAGATTAACAACAGCGACTTGTTTGGTCTTTCCTTTAATGTTTTTGATGGGTGACGCAAATTTCAGTCAGGTAAATGTCGATGGCGTTTTTGTACTCTTATATGCCTCAATTATTGGCACATTCATTGGAGCCCTTTTGGAGTTTTACATTATCAAGCGGTTTGGTGTTACCGCAGGATCGATGGCTGCTTATATAATCCCAATTGTGGCGACTATAGGTGGTTTTTTTATCCTTGGAGAAACGATTACATGGGTTGTTGTGGCAGCTTTCTTCTTGATTATTTTCGGTTTGGTGTTAATCAATCGAAGTTATTATGTTCTACCAGCCAGGATGTTAGCTAGTCCAAGTCGAAAATAATTCCTAAACTCTTTCTGCTGTGGTTTCTTATTTGATGGATATTGAATTGAGCGAATTTTACCGATAAAAGGTCTTTGGTTTTATTCAACTTGATTGTGAGCATAAAATGGATAATCTTGTTTGGAAATTTGATGAGAAAAGTGCGGTCGGGAAACCCATACTCTTAAAGCATTTGAGTGGTGAAAGGGAGTTTGATCAGATTTCGGGTGATCTTCCCCAAGGAGTCTATACGAACTTTCGAACCTATGATCGTTATAAAGCCTTGCATCTAGAGGAACATATTCAACGCTTGGAGCACAGCGCAGCTTTAATGGAAAATGATATCCTGATTCCACGCGAGCCCTTACGTCAAGCGCTAAGATTAATTATTCGTGATTTCCCGTGTGAGGGAGATTTACGGATACGTTTGACCGTTGATCTAGAAGACCAAAGAGGGATGTTTTACATTACTGTAGGTCATCTGCAAACTCCATCATTGAAAGATTATCAAGACGGGGTGAAACTGGTTACCTGGAGAATGAAACGTCAGATGGCTTTGGCGAAACGAACCAATTTCATCTTCCAACGGCAACAGGTACTTGCGCTGTTGCCAGAAGATGTCTATGAGGCATTGATGATCTCTCCTGAAGGTCTACTATTAGAAGGCTCGACCAGTAATTTCTTTGCAATTATGAATGGTGAATTATTTTCAGCAAGTGAAGATATCTTACATGGCATTACGCGAGCTTTAGTATTGAGAGCTGCGCAAATGATCAATTTACCGGTGCGTTTAGAATCACTTTCTGAGCAAGTACTGCCTCAAGTAGAGGAAGCTTTTATTACTAGCTCAAGCCGAGCCATTCTGCCAGTAAAACAGATCGATGAGATTACACCCCTCCACTCAATCCCTGGTAATAAGACGCGTGCTTTGATGGTTGCTTTTGAAGATTTACTGCAAGCAGAAATTGAGCCGATTTAATTCAAAGTTCCTATTGAGCCAATTCAGCATATCGCTCATGTGCGGACCTGAAAGCGATTGGTTGTCGCTTTCATACATTGAAGCGGAAATAGATCACATCACCATCCTGGACAAGATAATCTTTTCCCTCTAACTGCATCTTTCCCGCGGCTTTTACTTCCACTGCATCCCCGTATGCTTGGAAGATATCGAAGGGAATTACCTCCGCACGGATAAAACCGCGCTCGAAATCGGTATGGATTTCACCGGCTGCTTTAGGCGCGGTTGTGCCTCTAGGGATATTCCAGGCGCGCGCCTCGTTCTGATTATAGGTAAAGAAACTGATCAGATCCAACATCTCAAAGCTGGCTCGAATGACCTGTTCCAAACCACTTTCCTTGATTCCTGCCAATGCTAGATATTCTTTGCGTTCATCGTTGTTCATATCGGTGAGGTCTTGTTCAAGCTGAGCGCATAACTGGATCGTTTTGATATTGCGTTGATTAGCTATTTGCTCTATTTCCTGAACGCAAGTACTTTTTGTTGTCAGTCCTTCTTCATCGACATTGATAAGGTAAATGACTGGTTTAGCTGTTAGGAAGCGTAATTCTTGATTTAAGACTTGAAAAATATCGTTCTTTTGATCGGGAAAGCTGCTGGCTGGAGAACCACTCGCTAAATGATCGTATAAAGATTTGGTTAGGGTTTGCACAGCGAGAAGTTTCTTGTCTGCTTTGATATCACTTTCTAAGCGTTGTAATTTGCGTTGTACTTGTTCTAGATCGGCGAGAGCTAGTTCAACTTCAATTGTTGCCATGTCATCAGCAGGCATCGGTTTTTCGCTTACATGCACAATATTGGGATCTTCGAAGCAGCGTACGATATGGATAATGGCGCTGACATCCCGAATTTGTGCGAGAAATTGATTGCCCAGTCCTTCTCCTTTACTGGCGCCAGCCACTAGACCGGCGATATCCATAAATTCGACCGTTGAATGGATGACATTTGGTACATGGGTTAGTTTTCCGAGTTCATCTAGTCTTGTATCTGGAAGAGGCACAATCGCGTGGTTCGGTTGGATTGTGCAGAAAGGATAATTGGCGACCGCAGCGCGCTGCGCGCCAGTCAGAGCGTTAAAGGTTGTACTTTTACCGACATTTGGTAAGCCGACAATACCGATCGATAGTGACATGCTCCTATCTCCTAAAGGTTTTTTCCCATTATACTCTAGCAAGATATGCTATACTAAAAAGTACTAAAAAATGATACACTTCGTTTTCTTGAACAAGAACGCAAAATCCCTACTGATTGGTACGATAATATTGTTGATTTTTGGGTGCAGTGGAATCCAAGGAATTCCGTCTGATAATCAAAATTTGATTCCAACAATGAGCACATCCGCTCAGTTTCCAGAAATTACTTCAACTCTCAATATGCAAATAAAGACTACAAGCGTTGCTGTGAATCAGTTATCATTAACAAGTTCTCCAACCCCGAAAAAGGAGATGGAGGAGAAGATGGACCTATGGCTGACTGGCGCCCATTTAAGAGGCGCGAATATCTATCAACGTCGCAGATACCCAGAAATTGATGGACCAGAAGATGAAAACTTGCTGGTGATACCCTCCTTCACCCAAACGGATTTTGATGATCTTGCTAAATTGGGAGCTAATCTTGTGATTATCTCTCATCCTGGTATTTTCACAGAGGAACCACCTTATACACCTGATATTGGTATGCAAAACAACCTTGATGAGCTATTGAGAATGATAAAAGCTGCTGATTTATTTGCGGTGATTGGATTCCGTACAGGACCAGGACGAAGTGAGTTCAGTTTCTTTTGGGGAGAACATGGTGATTGGTTTGACACTAGTTATTATAATAATAAAGTCTGGACAGATGTTGAAGCGCAAGAAGCATGGGCTGCGATGTGGCGGTATACAGCGCTCTGGTATAGCTCAAACCCAATTGTAGTGGGATATGAACTTATGGTTGAGCCAAATAGCAATCATATTTTCTTTGATGAATGGGATCAGGAGACATTTTATGATCGTTATGCTGGCACACTGTATGATTGGAATCTTCTTGCAGCTCGGATAACCAACGAAATTAGGTTGTATGATACAAATACACCTATCCTGATAGGGGGTAATTCTTATAGCAATATTTCTTGGTTACCTTATATTGTGCCAACTGGCGATCTAAAAACCATTTATACAGTAGATCAATATGCACCTTATGAATACACTTCACAATCCATTGAAAATGAACAATTTATCACTTATCCAGGTTACTTAGATATAGATGATGATGGTCGTGATGAAGTTTTTGATCTGAATTGGTTTGATGAAATTAATACACTTTTAGGTTCTTTTACTGATCTGAATAATGTTCCAGTTGCAATAACTGAATTCGGTATTCAGCGTTGGATACCTGGTGCAGCGGAATTTATGGATGATCAAATAGCGCTATTTGAAGATTTAGGAATAAACCATGCCATTTGGGCTTGGTCAGATGGTCGGTTGGATCCTACAAAGCACGATGCCTATGATTTTCGGTTGGGTCCAGACCCGGATAACCATATGGAATTTGTTGAAAGTGATTTGTTCTCAGTCATCCGTAGCTATTGGGGTTTAAACAAATGGCGTCCTTCGAATGTCCCATTTGCGATTCCATGACCATAGGATTAAAACACGCTGTTCTCTATAGTTAACTATGGATATTGCAATATTTTTCAAGTAACCTCAATATTAGAATACCTTAATCCTTATTCTGTAGTGCGTCAAAAAGTCTATGAGTCTGTGACTTTGGATAGCAATTGTGCGACTGGTCAATTGGATTTCATGCTTGGGATTTGGATGGAGAATCGATTTTGATGAGTCTTCCAGAAAACATTTCTCTTTTACCTATCTCAAGCCCATTTCGTTCTGCAGCGAGATAAAGTATTTCGCTAATTAGTGTTTGATATTGCATCTGTTCACTAGCTGCCATGATACAAAGATCGCTGATTTTTGGATTGAGTCCTGGCAAGGTATTGATCTCCAACAAATAGGGTTCACTGTCTGCACCCATTCGGAAGTCAACTCTGGATACATCATTAACATCGAGAGCTTCAGCGGCTCGGCGCGCTAGATCAATCAGTCGCGCTCGTAAGGATTCAGGAATATCGGCAGGGCAAAGGTAGTTAGGCGCTCCTTGTTCTCCGAGGTCAATGGATTTGGCATCATGTCCATAAACCAAAGGACTGATGCTGGATAGGGCATCAATTTCTAAGATAGGGAACCAATGATAGCCATCTAAGTTATAGAATTCGGGGTGCGTATGATGGTTGGTCTTCCCCGGGTTGCCTAAAAATCCAACGGTGTATTCTCTTCCTGGCAGGAACTCTTCTACGAGCGCTGGTTGGTGATACTTTTCCAGAACCCATCTTACTCGCTCAATCAATTCTGTATGATTACTAGCTATTGAACTATTGTCGACCCCCATACCTGTGCCCTCCCTAGCTGGTTTTACAAACAGGGGAAAGTTCATTTGACGATGTGGAATTTCTGCGATGCTCGCGAATTGATGGAAAGGCGCTGTTGGTAATCCCTGTTGCTGCCAGATGCGCTTCGTTTGGGTTTTATCTAAGCTGATAGCATTGGCTACAACGCGTGATGCAGTATAAGGAATACCCAACATTTCACATAAAGCTGGTACTTGCGCTTCACGTCCATTTCCACTTAATCCCTCTGCAATGTTAAAACAAATATCGGGTTGTAGTTCTATCAATCTTAGTGGTAGTGTTTTATCTGCTTGGCAAAAGAACACATGATGCCCTTCCAATTCCAAGGCTTGAGTGATTGCCTGAATGGTTTCTACTTGGTCGAATTCAGCGCCTGCGTCGGGAGGATCATCTTCTTCAGGTTCATAGTCATCTTTAAGATTGGCGATAAGCGCAATTCGATAAGATGGATTCATTGATTTTTTGGTATTTTTATTAGGCTGGCGCGTGCGTAGATTTTTTTGATTCATTTTTGCTCCAAAAACTCTTGGTGTGTCTGTTTTTTCAAACACGCTAGAACGATTTTTGTTTTTTAACTTTTAACATTGTGGACAATCTAAGTTTTTATTTACTAGATTTTTGGTTCTTTTGACCAATTATAATATTCTAATAATCTTGAATATTATTTCCCCATCTGGCGCGCTGACGGAAACCTTGTCTCCCACTTTATGACCTAATAATGCTTTCCCTAATGGGGATTCGTTGGAAATCAATCCTTCCTTTGAATCGGCTTCTGCAGAACCAACGATCGTATACGTTTCTATTGGCTCATTATCTTCTTGTATCATTACACTCGAACCTATGGATATTATCTCACTTCCATTTCCTGGTTGAATTATTCTTGCGCATGAAAGGATCCTTTCTAACTTTGCGATCCGACCTTCAAGCATAGCTTGTTCATCTTTTAATAACAAATATTCACTATCTTCACTGGGGTCAAGATTCTCCATTACTTCGTGCAATTTACCTGCCAACAAAGGACGTTCAACAGTTCGCAAATACTCAAGTTCTGCTTCCAATTCTTGAAGTCCTTTCAACGTTAAATAAGTGGAGATACTGGCTTCATTTAAGAATTCATTCATATCCTCATTCCTGTGTGAAAATAGTCTCCATAAACTTGCCATTAGACTGGCAAATAGTTTACATTCATTTCGTTGAAAATGTGTGTAAAGAGTGTTTTAAGCTTGTGTAATTTGGACTGTTTTTGTATAAATTTTTCCACAAAGAAGGAAATTAAGGACAATTATCGCTTCAATCTAGATTGGATCAGGAAGGTTTTTTTTATGAAAACGGTTGAAGTAATAACCGACTCCTGGATCGGTGAGAATATAGCGTGGGTTTTTGGGGTCAATTTCGACTTTACCTCGTAATCTTTGTACTAATCCACGCACCAATTCCCGGTTTCCTTCTCCAGAATATCCCCATACTTGTTCGACAAGAGATTCAGCGGAGTGGATTTGTCCGGTATTCGTTAATAGTACATATAATAAGCGAAATTCAAGTTGGGTTAAACGTTGAGGTTCTCTACCTCCGACTTGAACACTTCGAGTGCCAATATCTAAAATGACGTCGCCTTGGCTAAGTGTTGGTAGATCCTTGTAAGGTCCGGCGCCACTTCGTCGGAGCAAAGCTTTTACTTGCGTCAATAACAAGAGACTGCCTGAAGAGCGTGATGATACCAAGTCGGCGCCTGCTTCATATAAGGTGATATGTTCGGTATCAAGATTTGAATCCAATAAGATAACGATTGGAGACTCTGTTTGGGCGCGTAATTGATTTGTTAATGCGATTTGTTTCTCGATGAGATCATCCAAACAAAGCATAACGATATCTACTGGGCGTTCTCCTAGAGAATCAATCAAGCCGCGTAGATCTCGTGTTGTTCGAACTACTAAACCAGCTTGTTGTAAGAGAGCAGTTAGAATAGCGTTTTCATCGGAATTAGTTGTATAAAGTAAAGCATGCATTCAACACTCCGGATGACTAGTGCAAAAATCGACTTATTATACTCTCTTTTTTTGGTTTGATTTTATGATTTTACTAATGTCTTTTATACCTAGTGATGATTAATGCGCAATATTTTATAGATATCAAAAGTAAGGTCAAACTTTTTAGCCTCGAAATACTGTCCATCGTTTTCATCCGGCGAGACCGTGTTAGCTGAGACTTCATGGTCTAATAAAAGCTGCACTTTTTGTGGTTGCTTAGCATAATTCATCAGGTGGATTTGAAGTTCATCATCTCTTTGCCATACTTCGATAAGCGTCGGTTGAGGTGAGACAACTCGGGGAAACAAATCGGTTGGAAGTGTTTGCAGCAGAGATTGACGGTTTTTGATGGGTGGAAGATTGAACAATGAAGTTTGTGTGATCATCTTTGCCATACCAAGCGCATCCATCATGCGCCGAGCGGTTTTATTACCCATATAATTATTGACCAGGCTATGAGCGGCGCTCTCGCTGAGCGAATAAAGGAGCGGAATACGTTCAAGCAAGGATTTCCCGGATGGCTTCCATCCTGGAAGTTCAGTGACTTGTATGACCTGTAGTTGCTTTGGTAATAAAATTTCATTAAGTTGTTCCTTTTGAAAAACAAGTAATACCTTTAATTCCTTAAAATCATCATCAGGGTTGACTACTCGCCAGGGAATTCCGGCATGGATCAATGTTTGCCCCACGCCATGATAAAGAGGCGCTAATTGATGCCAGTCTAACCATAGTTGTTTCCCTGGAAACAATAGAGCGACTGGCGCAATATTTTGTCTGTTGAGGTAGAGCTCACGATTTGCTTTTAACCAGCGATTATATTTTCCGATAGCTTTTTGTATCGGAGCGAATTTTTCCGGTGTCAGTATTGTATGGCTGCCTTCGTAAAAGTACTCCGTACCTTTAATGGTCGTGCTGGCGCCACAAGCAGCTGATTCTGCGATGCCCTGTTGGTATCGGCGTGGGGGATAGGTTGGGTCGAATCCAATTCC
>CAZJMV010000219.1:0-28120 GCA_964547225.1 uncultured Anaerolineaceae bacterium
GAGTGATAAAATACATGTAGAATAATAGGATCAGTTTTGAACAGATAATAATAAGACTCTAGGAAGATTATCAAATAAATGGAGGTAAACATGGTTGGACCATTTGAATTAATTATTGCTGCTTTCAATGAAGAAGAGAAAGCTGGCGAAGTTCTAAAAAATTTGAAGCAACTACAGAAGGAAGAAATTATCTTTCTTGTCAATGCTGCTGTGATGACAAAGGACGAGAAGGGAAAAGTATCCCTGAAGGAAACCCAGGATGTAGGGACTGGCAAAGGCGCGATTTTTGGCGCCATTGCAGGAGGTCTGTTGGGATTAATCGGTGGACCAGCCGGTGTAGTGGTTGGCGCTGCAGCAGGCGCTGCGACAGGTGGTGTGGCAGCTAACCGCATCGATATGGGTTTTCCAGATGAAACCTTGAAGGAATTGCAAGAGACATTAAACCCTGATAGTTCTGCGATCGTCGCCATTATCCAGCATGAATGGGTAGACCGTGTGATCGAGGAATTGGAGAAAGAGCAAGCCTCGCTTTTCCAGCAGGTTTTGAAAGAAGAAATTGCTGCTCAACTCCAGGAAGAACAAGACCAGTAAAGAATCTAAGCTGTGGATATTAGTTTAGCTTTGGGTGGTGGAGGCGCGAAAGGGATTGCCCATCTCGGCGTTTTGCGCGTATTGAACGAGATGGGTTTTAATATTCGCGCCATTGCTGGGACTAGCATCGGGGGGGTGATAGGGTCATTATATCTCAAGATTACGAGTGGCTCAAGCATTTGAGATTTTTATCAGTGCGATTAATATTAGTAATTGCTTTTTAAGTGATTTACGATTAAAGGTAGATCGACCTGATATTATTGTCAGACCAGAAGTCTCGCAAATTGGAATTTTGGATGAAGTCGAAATTGAGGCATTGGTAAAGCTAGGAGAACAAGCCACACAAAAGGTCGCACCCGAATTGGCAGAACTTTTTAGTTGGCAGAAACGCTTGAAAAGATCCTGGACGAACTTCGTAAAAAATAACCCCAAATAATAAGATGATCTCAATTAGCATAGTTTGAAATGTGTCAACCATCCTAGTAATAACCGAGTGAGTTGGTTTGCTGCTCTTTTTTTTCTAAACCGGCGTTTTTAACAATAAACCAACCAGATAACCCACCAAAGCGCTCAAAATTCCGATGATCGTCATTTCTAGTCCGCTCTTCTTAGGGTCTCCAACTGTGATGCGTGCTTTATAGTTACCGACAATAAAAAGGACTAAAGCAGAGATCAAGACAGCAAAAATCATGCTGGTTTTTATGGGGAAGATAAAGAAAGGTATGATTGGGATCAAAGAACCAATGATCGCGGATACGCCAACGATAATTGCTGACTGAAAAGCAGTCTTTCGATTGATGGGAGTCAATTGATGTTCTTCTGCCATCATGACCGCAACCCAAATATCACTATTGGCAGTGATCGTGTCAACAATACGTTCTAATAATTCCCCCTCAAATCCTTTTTCTGCATAGATCTGTCGAATTTCTTCTTTTTCAAGTTTAGGTACTTCTTTAATATGGCGGTATTCACGCTCGCGTTCACTTTCGTAGAAATCGGCATCTGCCAAAGTGGAAGTGTATGCAACTGCACCCATCGATACCGATTCTGCAAAGGTAGCAGCAAGACCAGCTACAATGACCAGCCATGAATCTCCAGATGCAGCCGCCATCCCGAGAATGATCCCTAAAACATTGACTAACCCATCTTGCCCTCCAAGGATGATATCGGAAAGTTTGGAGGCGCGTTTATGAGGGTCATGGTACATGTGGTGGTTGTATTCGTCTCGGATTGTTGTGATCCTTTGTGAACGATTTTTCTTGTCCATGATTATCTCCGATAAATTGTAAAAGCCTGGTTGTTTGAATGATTATTGTTTACCTATGACAAAAATCCATTGAATTCAAAAGATTACTTTTCCATTAAGAGTTGTAGTGTATAAATCTGCATCCAAATAAAATGTCTGGCGATAAAGACAATCTGACGGTTGCTTGTAATTATGGCATGCATTTGATCTAATTCTTTATTATAGTCTGCGATAAGGCGTCTTTGAAAAGGTTGTTAGATTATCCATACTCAATGATTGTATTTGTAGCAATCCAAGTACGAACTATTCTACTAGTCTATAATCTCGTATCCTTTCTGTCAAGCAATGGCGTGATAATTTTCCCTTGTCCCTTTTATCGGTTTGCGATAGGATTAACAGAAATGAGTGTCTGATTAATCACTTTATTATTCAAGAAAGAAAAACGATATGCAAGAAACAGAGCTAATCGAAGCAGCATCTAAAGGTGATTTGGATTCTTTCAACCACTTGGTGTTGCAATATCAAAACTTACTTTATACTCAGGCTTATCGCATGATGGGGGAATCAGACTCAGCAGAGGATCTTACTCAAGAGGCTTTCATCATCGCTTATCGAAAACTACATACTTTTCGAGGTGGGTCTTTCAAAGCTTGGTTAATACGTATTGCCACGAACCTTTGTTATGATGAATTACGTCGTTATAAGCGCAGACCAATCATTGCCCTAGAACCTCTTGATCAGAACCAAGAAGAGGTTGAATCCCCCAATTGGTTAACAGATCCCGGGGAGTCTCCTGAAGAAGCCGTTGAACGACAAGAATTGGCAAATGCTATTCAGGATTGTCTTAATCAATTAAGTCCAGATTATAAGGCGGTTGTTGTATTGGTTGATTTTCAGGAGATGGATTATTCGGAAGCTGCTCAAGTCGTTGGTAGCCCTCTGGGGACAATAAAGAGCCGGTTAGCGAGGGCTCGCACGCATTTGAAAGATTGCCTCTTGGGGGTTTGGGAACTTTTACCCGCTTCGCTTCGTCTGATGAGAGAGAGTGAATTATGAATGATCAGAGTAACCCTAATGATTGGGAAGCTCTCTCAGCCTATTTAGATGGACAGCTTTCAACGCGTGAACAAAACCGATTAGAAAAAAGATTGCGAAGCGATAAGGTTTTAAATACAGCTTTGCTTGACTTACAGAAGGTCAAGACTCTCCTTCGAAGTCAACCGATGATTAAAGCGCCTCGCAATTTTATGCTTACTCCTGAGATGGTTGGTCAGAAAACAGCTTCCAAACCCAAAATCAATATATTTGGCAGCTTGCGTATGGCTTCCATCTTAACAACGATATTGTTTATGGTTGTTTTCTTGGGTGATCTTCTATTTCGATTCTACCAACCCATGACAATGATGGTAGCTCAGGCGCCTGCTGAAGAAATTGATATGTTAGCGATTGAAACTCGCGAAGGGATAGGCGCCGGTAATGGGGATGAAAGTGAACAGGTGTTTGAAGCTCCTGAAGCTTTGATGCCCGTTGAACCGGAAATGGAAGCAGAAGCTGAGTTAGCTACTGAAACCGATATCAGCAGCATGGCAGAATCGGAAGCCGAAGAGCAAGATCAAAAGGGTGAGGAAAAGAAACCGCGCGCTAATGCTACAATTTTTCCAACTGAAGTAGCTGATCTTGTATCTGAATATCCTCTTACAGAGGACCGAGATGACCTCGAGTTTCCACCAAAGGAAATATCACATCCTTCAGATTCTTCTTATCCAATACGTGAAGCGACATGGGGTTTTCTGGATTGGGTAAAATTGATCTTAGGCTTGATAGCTTTGAGTACTGGAATGGTTTATTTCCTGCTCAAACGTAGAAAACCCCCTAAATAAAGATGGATAAGAGTTAATGTGCGCTAAACTAGATGAACAAATAAATTATTGTATTAGGTGTGGCGCGAAGTTGGAGATAGGTCACCATTTTGGGGGAAACCGCCCTGCTTGTCCATCTTGTGGATGGGTTTATTTTGCGGATCCAAAAGTAGCTGTTGCTGCTCTGATTGAAAAGAACCAAAAAATCTTGCTCGTACGTAGAGCAAACAACCCTCAACGTGGTTTATGGACCTTGCCAGCTGGTTTTGTAGATGCTGGAGAAGATCCAAAAGAAGCATTGCAGCGTGAATGTTTGGAAGAAATCGGAATGGAGACCAAGGTTATCAAATTGTTTGACGTCCTTTTTGGACAAGAACATAAATATGGCGCCCATATTTTGATTGTGTATTTTGTGGAGCTACTATCCGGTGATCTAAAAGCGGCGGATGATGTCGATAGGGTTGCTTTTTTCTCGTATGAAGATTTGCCACCACTCGCTTTTCATGCGACAACGCGGATCTTTTCTAGCCTGCATGATCAGCTTTCCTTTTCCCCTTAACTATTCTTTAGATAGAACTAGCATAATCCTTAAATCATACTATTTCACTGAAAAATTGATCTTATCCTGACTGATATTTCCAGCTAAATCTCTAACCTCAACCACTAGGGTGAAATTACCCACTCTCGTATTCCAAGAGACAGAAAAGGGAGGTTCATATAAGCTCTTTATTGGGCGGTTATTTAGATAAAAAATTACCTCTTCGATTCCCAATTCATCTTCCACCTCAGTTTGAAATACGATCATGGGATATTCTGCTAAAAAGATTGTCTCTTCAGGTATAGGGTTGGTAATTCGAATAGATGGTGGTCGATTATCGACGGTTACATAAGTTGTACTTCTTTCAACGTTGCGATCCTTATCTACAACCAATAACTGAATGGTATAAAGACCGTTTAGATCTTCGGTATTCCATTTGACAAGTTCCTTGTTTGATATCGGTTGACTGCTATCTTGTCCAATTTGATACCAATACTGAGGGTTCAACCCTGCCCCAACTTGAAGACGATAACCCTCAAAGTCATTTCCACTCGCCTTTCCTAAAATTGGTATTTCACCTTTAATAATCTGGAAGGGCTCAGGAGATATGATATGAGAGTGTGTGTTGGTGATTGTTTCGGATGGGATCGAATCATACGTAGTAGGGGGAATCTCAATTCCAGTTTGAGTTGCCCAGTTTTTAGCTACTTCTGGAATTCGCATAAAGGTTCGTTTTTCGATTGTGTCAGGTGGTGAAAAGACAGTCGCTCGTCGATTTGTGAATCGATTGATCAAGATTTCTTCATATAGCGTATCGGTTTGGATAGGTTCACTTCCAGCCAAAAAGACTTCATCGACAATATTTGGGCATATTTCAGTTGGTAGTAATCCGGATGGATCGCATACTTTTAATGTTGAGATCCCAGATGGAATAGTAAAATCTTGATAGGTTAAATCTTGACTAAAATCATTAAAAATTGCGTGCCAGATACCAGCGGTTGTGTTCTGCAAGAGATCGATTTGCTTATTTGTTGGAGGTTCATCATCTGTCTCAAGGCTACCCAACCATACTCCAAGCGTATATCCTGGGATGTATCCAATTGTCCAGTTGCTTTCTCCCTCATGCGTGCGACCCATTTTTGCTGCGGCTGGTCTTCCTATTTCAAGAGCGTTGGGATGTCCCAAGCTTTGCCATCGTGCCACTTCATCGCTTAAGACATTCGTGACCAAATAGCTCAATGGTGGGCTGATGATCGGTCTCGTTTTCGGTTTACTCCAGTCAATCAGGACATGATGGTCTATATCGGTTACCCTGAGAATAGTGGTTGGTTCGATTGTGTTCGCGGGAATATTATTGGATGGAGTATGATCATCGTTATGAATGATCTGACCACTCAATACACCTTGATTTGAGAAGACACTGTATGCATAAGTGGTTTCAAGTAGGTCTAAATCACTAAAAATCTCTAGTCCATTCTTATCTTTTGATAAATCTTGGTTTTGGAAGTTAATTCCAAATTGGTTTGCTGTCCTCAAGACATTTTCATAGCCAATTTGATTTAAAACTTCTAGAGCGGGTACAAGATAGTCATTAGCAAAGGCATTACGCAAACGTTGTGGTCCGGAATATTCACCCTTAAAATTTTCCACTTTTTGTAAATTGTCTTCTGTTGGAATATCCCATACCAAGCTAGCTGGGCTCATGCCGCGTGTGAATGCAGTCAGGTAGGTAAATGTGGTCGCTATGGAGCCTGAAGGATGTGTAGACAAATATCTCAATATCTTATCTTCGGACGATAATCCGCTTAGTGCTAGAATATGTCCGGTTTCTGAGTCGATGAGAACGATCTCTGCGCTGATTTGATCATAAGGAAATAAATCGGGATCAGTCAGGCTGGGAATGAGAAAAGCTGCTTCGCAATTCGGATTCACTCCTTCTTGAACCTGAAAGTTTGGAAGGACATTTTGGAACTGATTGGTCAATACGCATGTAGCCAACCTTTGAGCATCAAAATCCAATGTCGTATAGACCTTATAGCCACCGCGTTGGAAGCGTTCTTGCGGAATCTGTGACTGAAGTTGTTCGATTGTTTTTAGCAAAAATGCAGGCGCTTCTTCGCCTCCATCAAAGATCCACCCTTGTGTAGGGTAAGACCGGATCTGAAGTTGTTCTTCAGTTGCATTAAGACCTTCTTGAGGAGTAATAACGCGTTGGTTCAACATCTCTTGAATTACAAGAATCTGGTTCTCTTTTGCGACTTGAGGAGTATCGAATGGATTTAAAGCAGGTGAATTCCCAATTCCAATGATCAATGCAGCTTCAGCAAGTGTAAGTTTATTAGCTGGTTTGTCAAGATAGAGACGTGCTGCTGCATCAATACCGTAAGCAAGATTACCATAATAATTGGAGTTCAGATACCACTCTAATACCTTTTCTCTTCCAAATTGCGCAGTAATTTGTGCTGCCAGTAAACGTTCACGAAAAGATTTTTTCAACCCCGCGGGTTCATCTGTGATTAGAAAAGTGCGCACGATATACAACGCCATGCTTTCTTGATTTTGTAGATAACCAGGACGAATATTAAAACCGGGATGTTCCCAAAAGTAAGGGTCGCTTGTGGCGATGACCCCATCGATGATGTATTCTGGGAAAGAAGTTGAATAATTAGTATTGGTAGATGTCTTCGCTTCTTTTGTGGATATTTCTAGATATTCTGTGCCTTCGATCATTGGGTTCTTTAAGGTAAGCAGAAGATGATTTCCAGAACGGTCATAGAATTGAGTTGGCTGGTTTGAAAGGCTATTTGGTCCTTCGATCAATGAGGGTAGATTTTCAATGGAAGGTAGATCTTGAGTGAAATCTGAATAAATAAATGCCGCGGAAATGACGACAATCGCAAAAATTAGGCTGATAGCGCCACTGAGGATAACTCCAAATATCTGCAGGAAATTATCTGGACTATTCTTTTTTTTTCTTGCTCGCATTCTAACGATATTAATCACACTGTGCATAAGTTTTATTAAAAGGTTTTGGATAGATCAGTTCGATTTTGAGTGTTTCTCTACAGATTGAAGCAGCTCATGAGCTGATCGTAGCGTACCTTCGCTGATCTCACCTAACATATTGGCTAATTCCATAATCCGATCTTGCTCTATCAGCTCCTTGATTTGAGTTGTGGTCCGTCCTTGGTCGACTTGCTTTTCGACATGGAAATGCTGATTTCCATATGCGGCAAGTTGTGGTAAATGGGTGATGCATACCACTTGGTGTTCATTGCTAAGCTGCTTGAGCTTCTGCCCGACGATGGCGCCAACGCGACCACCAATCCCTTGGTCGATTTCATCAAAGATAAGCGCAGGAATATGATCCGCATGTGCTAGGACATTTTTTAATGCCAACATCAAGCGTGAGGTTTCTCCTCCGGAGGCGATTTTTATCAGAGGCTTAAAACCTTCGCCAGGGTTTGGGGCAATGAGGAACTCAATTTGTTCAAGACCATTGAAATAATAGGCAACAATTTTTCCATCAGGAAGTAGGATTCCATCAGGTGTTTCTTTCAGGGTGAAATTAACCCGAAAACAAGCTCCTGACATATGTAAGGTGTCTAATTCGGATTCAATTTGAGCTTCTAATTCTTTGGCTGCCTCTTTCCGTGAATCGGAAATCATCAGTCCGATTGTTCCTAATTGTTGCCGAAGATCTTCTTTTTCGGTTTCCAGATTTTGGATGTTTTCTGTGGTATGGGTGATATTTTCTAATCTGTTCTTTGCTTCTTCAAAATAATTAAGTACTTCACCAATAGAGTTTCCATATTTTCTGTTCAAAGATTGGATTAAAGCAAGCCGCTCCTCGACTTGGTCGAGCCTTTTAGGGTTGAATTCAACCCCCTCGGAATAGGCGCGTAAATTTCTTGATAATTCGCTTAAGCTCTCAAAAATTATTTGGATTTGTTCGACCAAATATAATTGGGAATTGTCTAAACGTGCCAGGTCGGTGATGAATTCAGTTGCCTGTCCGACTAGATCTATCGCTGCCGGGGACTCTAGAGCGCTTTCATCCAACGCTTGTAATGCTGATTGTATATATCGAGCCAGGTCTTCAGAGTTCGCTAATCGATTCCGCTCTTCAATTAATCTCTCTTCTTCATCTAATTGAAGGTGTGCAGTTTCAATCTCATTGATTTGAAAATTAAGCATATCTGTTTGGCGTGCGGCTTCACTTTCGCTCTCACGCAATTTTTTCAATTCCTTTTCAACAGTCTCTAGCCTTTGATAGATTCTTTGGTATTGTTTGAGTTGATCAGGTAATTTACTCTTGGGATCCGAACTGGCAAATCGGTCTAGTAGTTCGATATGTTGATTAACACGTAGAAGAGAGAGATGTTCGGATTGCCCGTGAACGTCGACTAGGTATTCTCCTAATTGGCGTAATATACTCGCATTCGCGCTAAAGCCATTTACACGGGCAATATTCCTTCCATTCAATCGTATCTCACGCGTAAGCGTCAGCTTGTCGCTAGAATCGAGGAATTCTTCTTTTTCCAAGATCTGGTAGATGGCTTCTTTACAGTTATCCGGAATATTAAAAACCCCCTCTACACTAGCAAAATCACTACCCACGCGGATAAAATTGGAATCTGCACGACCACCGAGCAAAGTATCGACAGCATCAATAATGATCGATTTTCCAGCTCCTGTTTCACCAGTAAAGATGATCAATCCTTCTTTAAAAGTAATATCTAGCTCATCAATGATAGCAAAATCTCGAATACGCAGTTCTTTGATCATTTTAGATGTTGATGCCTCTTAAACGATAATATACCGTTGAAGTGATGGTGAAAGTATAAAATCCCTGCCAGAGTAATCCCAATAAGTTACCATTAATTAATGTCATAAGTAGGAGAGGTAGGCTTCCTAGGATGGCGCTTGCAGCAGCGATTTGGAATAACGTTTTTGAGCGCCTTCTGCGAGTGAGAAAACGAGTAGCTTCGGCGATACCCATCCCAATGATCGCAGCAATAAAGATGATCCAAAAACCCAAGATGCTGGCTAACAGACTTCCCAAGAAAGAGAGTATCCCAACGATCGAAAATGCTAATGGGTAGTCATACCATTCAGCGGTGTTAAAAACTTTCTGTTGACTCCTTACACACTCCTTGCATCGGTAACCAGTCGGGGTTAAAACAGCACATTTTGGGCAGATAGGCTTATTACATCTATTACAACGTAAACTTGTTTCTACATCAGGGTGATTTGCACAATATAATATCGGTGTTTCTTCACTCATCTTGTGTTTCCTGTGGATGGATTTTGGTTCATATGTGGAGTTAAATTTCGATAGAAGTATCCTGGATCTTGAAATCGAAGAAATTTACAAGAATGATCGCTGGCATAGGCGACAATTAGGTCTCCGTCTTCTAGATAGATAGATGGTTGTCCATCGGGAGAGAGAACAGCTTCATGATTGGTATTCACAACAATATGTACTGTTGATCCTTCAGCTAAGACAATCGCGCGATCTATGGAAAGATGAGGCGCAACAGCTACTAATAAAATATTTCTCAGCTCTGGGGGTAAAATTGGACCACCTGCGGCTAATGCATACGCAGTTGAACCAGTTGCGGTCGAGGCAATTAAACCATCTGCTACATAGGTTGAGAGAAAACGACCATCGACGGATGCTTCTAAATGAATTGGTCTTACAGTGTGGCCTCGACTAACCACAATTTCGTTGAGTACATCCCACTTTCCGAGACATTCATTTTCGCGCCATTGCTCAGCTCGAAGCATCATTCTGTGCTCTATCCAATAATCGCCAGTTAAAAGACTTGGGAATATTCGCTCCCAACTTTTCTCATTTAGCTCTATCAAGAAACCGAATCGACCCATGTTGATTCCTAGGATCGGTACTCCAACAGGACCGCAAATATGTCCCGCCCGTAACATCGTTCCATCCCCACCTAGCGCAACCAGGAGATCGTATTCTTTCGCGTCAAGCTTTTCATTTAAAATTGGATCGAATAATGGAAATGTTTCCGCTTTAATCCCATTATCTTGAAAGTACTTTTTTATTCGATTAGCTTCCTGATTTGCTTGGGTTACGCGCGGATGCACAGCTACAGCAATATTATTGAGCTCAATTTTAGATTCAGACATAGCTATGTAATTATATTACATAAGTATTCAACTTAGAGAGGGCGAGATATAAATTTCTTTTGGTTATTAACGATCTTATCATTATTTGCATATCAAGATGAGACCTAAAAGAGAGAATCGTTTTTGTGGTGTCTTTCGAAATTAGAGTTTTTCTTCGATGCGTTTAAGACTTTTTTCTAACTGCTCCTGTCGGATACTTATGGTGATATCTCCGCGTGTGCGCTCATTAATTCCCCGCACGATATCCGTTAATCTTCTCAATCCGCCTGTTACCGCATCTGGATAATCCATAGTGATCAAGATGGCGTAGATTTCATCCATATATCCAAGTAAAATCTCTGCGATATCGGATTCTCCTTGTCTTAGTACATCCAAGCAGCGCCGTCTTAGCTCCCCTGATACTTCTGCTAAGCCCTTTAGATAGGTCGCATATTCCAAACCCAGCGCTTCTGGATCAGGTAGATTTCCACTTTTTAATAACGAAATGACAATATTGGCTTCAGCGTATTCTTTTAAAGCATCTTGAGTATATCCTGCGAAATATAGATCTGGGTAATCTGCCAGATTTTCCTGAATGGCTTTGACGATCTTTTCCGCGTCACGCAAATTTTCTTGAGCTAATTCCTGCTCGTTACGATGGATAGCCCGGATAGCATGAGCACAATGGCGGGTGAGGATGCGAGCATGGGCTAAGGCTTGATCTCGAGCGGCTGTGCGGACTTCAAAGGATGATCGTATTCGACTAGCTATCTCTTCTATATGTTGCATATTGATCTAATTATTTTGTTTCCTCTGGAGGAAATTGTGGGCGGAAGAGACTATCAGCAAGTGTCTCGCCACCAGGAACTTTTATCTCTCCATATGCCGACTCGAATTTCATTAAGTTCTCCGTTAGTGCTCGGTGAAATAATTTTGCGCTAAGAGGAGACATCACGATACGTGTACTCACATTGGCAGGTGCACTTCCTGGTAACATATGAGCAAAATCAAATACGAGTTCTGCTGGGGAATGGGCAATCCTCACAAGATTGACATATTGAGTTTGCAATCCTTCAGGGATTGTTAAGGGGGGTAATTTTCGGCTTTTGGGTTGAGAATCATCGTTTGTCATAGGAATTATTCCTGAAATACTAAAAAGGTGACAACGAAACCTTCGTGGTCACCTTTATTTGTTTTTGATCTAATTTAGAAAGGAATTTTGTCTTCGTCTTCTCCTTCAGTTTCTGGTTCGGCTGTTTCTTGGTAAGCTTCGTCTTCTGCGCGGGAAGATAGAAATTGAACCGTAAATGCTGACACCTCAAATGATGAACCATAAGTACCATCTTGTCGTTCATATATTCGTGGATTACCGGTTTTTGGGTCTGGTCGAAGTCTTCCCTCTACTAAGACTCTACTTCCTTTTCGTAGATACTGGCTTACAGTTTCAGCTCTCTTTCCCCAAACCGAAACCCTAAACCACGTAGTTTCATCAATTAATTGTCCATCGTTGCCTGTATATTTATTGCTTGTAGCCACACTGAAATTTGTTACTGCTTGTCCTGTCGGTGTATAGCGCATCTCTGGGTCACGACCTAAATAACCAACAATGAAAATTTTTTGATACATTGATTCTCCTCCTTTTTTCTAATAAGAAAACGGATCTTTAATTGTGGACCAAACAATTTAATTATAACACGAAACTTACTAGAAGAATTGACTAATTAATCTCACAAGAGAAGAAACAATTTATTCCCTTTTTCATCTTCTATCGTTTCTAAATTGCAGGCAATAGTGATGGAGCGTATTGCTAACCCATGCATTTCCCATTCCATATGGAAATAGGCGAATATTATCTTGACACCAAATTTTTTCATCTTTTAGAGAGTAGATCTCCCCGAGTTGTTTTCCGATATCCCATGCGAGTGGATAGATCTTTCCACCTTTTTTGATATTTTTAACAATGATCGTTAAATAAGCTTTTTCCTTTAAATATGGTAGGATATTCTTGTATATCAAGATCAATCTTTCTAAGAATTGATCATAATCATCGATATTCCCCAAATCATTCGGGTCATCTGAATAGATTAGATCCAGGTCCTGGTTTTCTTTTCTTTCGCTCTGAGTTTCAGCTCCTTTTGCGTGCAACATATCCCAGTAGGGGGGCGAGGTGATCATATAATCTATTGGTGGGATTTGATATTGTTCAACATACTCCGCTACTTTGGACGCGTCGCCGGTAATTACTTCGGAAACGAGATGTTTACTATGGATAAAGATATTCAATCTTTCTTCGGAAATGATCTGTCGGGCGATTTCTGCATAACTCGGATTCAGTTCAATGCTAAAGCAATTCCGACCCGAACGTAATGCAGCGACATTCGTACTGCCAGTTCCTGCCATCGGATCAAACACTACCCCACCAGGTTTCGTGAAAAATTCGATAAACTCCTGCACAAGCGTTTCCGGATATTTTGCGGGATGTCTCAAGACATCCTTGCGTCGTGCAGGTGGGTTATGGATGAACCAGGATTTCTGAAATTTCAGCCAGGATTTAGGGTCAAGGTCGTTGATCTTGTTTCTAAATGGACGTTTTGACATTGAACTTCCTTGTGGAACAAAGTAATCGTAGAAGAAGTGATTTATTGAATTCTTATGGAATAACTTCATACACTTTGAGATCAGAGAAATTAATAGTAACTGGTTCTGCAGTAGATGATCTCGCGAACACTCCAAAATTCCCTTGTATCAAATTAGGATCGCTAACGTTAAAGATAAACTTACCATCTGCATAAAAAAATATCTCTTTTTCTTTTGCCAAGATTCCCATACGAACGGAACTCGGAGCGCCGGGTGGAACCGCACCGCAGAAGTTAGGAGGTTGAGGGGATGATGCTTGTCCTTGGATTATTCGATCTACTCTGGATTGACCATTGCAAGTGAATGAGAATCTCAGGAAATCCAAAGAAGGTGATACACGGATCAAGAGACCATATTCGTCCTCCCCTCTACATATACTCGGATTGGCTGTGATCTCTGCGTAATAATCATCTAAAATGATGTTTTGGCGTAAGCTGAACAAATATCCCTTTTCTTGTTTAACTGCCAACGTTATTTCATTTTCACCAAGAGCTATACTTCCATCGTTAAAATTTCCTGTGATCCAATTTTCTTCTACGGAAAAGTTATCAGTGAAAATGATCTCTCCATATAGTGGTCTGGAATCAATTGTTGGAGTGATGGGAAGCGTTGCAGAAGGTAATGGTGTAAAGGTTGGTGTGGGCGGAAACCATACAGTTGTACCAGTAGGAGTTATGGTTGGGGGGAGAGAAGTATCATTTTGAATCGGCAGGGTAGATTGCGTTGCAATTGGTAAGCAAGCTGCGATTATTATTACAAGAACGGAAAAAAGGATGGGAAGAATCCACTTCATAGCATTAGTTTACTATGTTTCCTTGAAGGTATGAACCCGTTTTTTATCGAAGATATTGTAAAATAAGAATTATGCAAGGCATGGTTTTTCCTTCAAAAATATTTTTTCATAATTGTAAGTTCTTAGAAAATTGGATTAATAAAAGGAGCCAAAATGCGAAAAAAAGGGATCTTGATCACCGGCGCGGCAGGGGAAATTGGTGAGGCTTTAATTAGTTATTTAATTGAGATGGGCGAAGACCAAATAATTACATTAGATCTGAAACCGTTATCCAAGGAAAACGCTAATCTTGTCAAACATTTTCAAGGGGATCTCATGGATCAATCTCTTCTGGCGCGGCTTGTCAGTGAATATGAGATCGCGACGATTTTTCACCTAGCAGCTTTGCTATCAACGCGTTCGGAATTTACACCCGAGATGGCGCATGAGATCAATGTGGAGGGAACTTTGAAGTTATTAAGACTTGCCTCGGAACAATCACAATGGCGAGGTGAACCGGTTCGTTTCCTCTTTCCTAGTTCTATTGCGGCTTATGGAATGCCTGATCTGAATACTAAGGCACAGTATATTGAGGTAAAGGAATGGGAATGGAATTATCCGCGTACGATGTATGGATGTAATAAACTATATTGTGAATTATTAGGGATTTATTTTAGCGATTATTATCGGCAATTGGCTGCAGATCGTCCAGTCATGCTTGATTTTCGAGCCTTGCGCTTTCCAGGTTTGGTGAGTGCCTTTACAGTTCCGAGTGGTGGTACAAGTGATTACGGACCCGAAATGTTGCACGCTGCAGCGCAGAATATTCCCTATGATTGTTTTGTACGTGCGGACACCACGATCCCTTTTATGGTTATGCCTGATGCCGTAAAAGCTTTGGTTTTATTAGCGCGTGCTGATCTTAAAGATCTTTCAGGTAGGATTTATAATGTAAAGAGTTTTAGCCTGAGCGCGGAACAATTTAGAGATGAGGTGGTAAAAGCTTTTCTAGGTGCAGAGATCCGCTTTAAACCAGATCTAAAACGTCAGGGGATTGTGGATAGCTGGCCAGCTGATTTGAATGATGGTAATGCAAGGCGTGATTGGAATTGGACGCCTGATTATGATTTAACGCGTTCGTTTAAGGATTATTTAGTTCCAAATATAAAAAACCGTTATCAATAGAAATACTGAAGTTTGAAAGTGGTTTTCATTTCTTGTGCAGGAAAATTGGTATAGGTCGACTTGAAATCCAACTCGGTGGGTTGGGTATACCAATAACCAATTGGGAACAAGCGATTAAGCACAAGCGGAAAATCCAAACTAACGAGAGTGTGATACCAGAAAAAGGATCCATTCCTGATGAAGTGATTTCTCTTTTGAAAAAACGTCGAGAAGCATGTGAATTGAAGGATTGAGATCTTGCTGACTCAATACGTGACCAAATCCTTGAGCCAGGTTGGCAAGTAAGAGATGCTCCAGATGGCTCAATTGTAGAAAGCAATAACTGAGCCACGAAGAAAAACGCTGACAATATTTGCTCAATCATTTTAGAATACGAGATTTTTCGAAAAAATTAGGAGGCATATATCGTGCAGAAAAATAAAGTTGGATATATAGGGTTAGGTTTGATGGGGAAGTCTATGGCAAGGAATATTCTTAAGGCGGGCTATCCTTTGATTGTTCATAATCGCAGTCGCGCTGCAGTCGACGAGTTGGTTGCGGAAGGAGCGCAACCAGCCTTTTCTCCGTCGGAGGTAGCGTCACAGGTTGATATAATCTTTACTAATCTGCCCGATTCACCGGATGTGGAATTAGTTGCTTTGGGCGAGAGTGGCGTCATAGAAGGCGCTCATCCTGGATTAGTTTTTGTGGATAATTCGACGATAAAACCTGCTTCAGCTCGGAAAATTGCAGAAATATTGGAGAAGAATGGGGTTGCATGCCTCGATGCCCCTGTTAGTGGTGGCGATATTGGTGCACGAGATGGAACCTTAACCATTATGGTAGGCGGTACTAAGCAGGCTCTACAAAAAGTAATGCCAGTTTTGAAGGTGATCGGGCGTACCATCACACATGTCGGAGAATCAGGCGCGGGACAAATCACAAAAGCTGCTAACCAGATAATGGTCGCTGCGCAAATGGTAGCTATGGGTGAACTGTTAATTTTCGCAAAAAAAGCTGGTGCTGATCCAAAAAAAGTGGTTGAGGCAATTCGTGGTGGCGCTGCACAATGTTGGACACTCGATGTTAAACCCCCACGACTTTTTGAAGGCAATCGTGAGCCAGGTTTCAAAGCTTTTATGCAAGCAAAGGATTTGGGTATAGTGGTTGATACAGCTAAGCAATATGGTGTACCGATCCCATCAGCCGGTTTGCATGCTCAATTGTTCAATGCTATGCTGCAAATGGGAATGGAAAACCTTGATAATTCCGCGATTGTTGGTGTGATTGAAAACTTAGCGGGCTCATCATTGTTAGACGAATGATTCAATCATATCCAAAAGAAAGGAGTTTTTGAAACCTTAATTTACTTGGTGCGTATATTGATTAATGAACCGATCTGAGTCATTTTTTGTTACAGAACAACAGCAGGAGTAAACTAGTGCAAGAAGACGAGTCAATTTGGCTCATACAAGCTCAAAAAGGAGATCAGCAGGCATTTGTTCATCTTGTTGAATCATACCAAAGACCTGTTTATAATCTCTGTTATCGCATGTTAATGAACGCTGAAGATGCTGAAGACGCTGCTCAAGAGACATTTCTAAGAGCTTATAAGGCGATGAAAAATTATGATCATCAACGTCCTTTTGCTACTTGGTTGTTATCGATTTCAGCTCATTATTGCATTGACCAAATACGTAAACGACGAGTTCAGATAGTTTCTGTTGAGGATTTACCTGTTCCAGATCTGCCGGATAAATCGGATGGATTGGAACAAAAACTGAGCTTAAAAGAAAGTCAACAAGAAGTGCAAGCGGTTTTACAAATTCTTGATCCAGTCGATCGAGCAGCAGTAATCATGTATTATTGGTACGATTTTTCATATAAAGAAATTTGTCAAGCGCTTTCATTTTCTGAGAGTGCATTAAAGAGCCGATTACACCGCGCCAGGCGTGCAATGGCTGAAGAATGGATGCAAAATCACAAAGATGGTTATTCTGAAACTATTTCAGTTATACGCCCAAAGCAAAAGGAAGAATTATTGGTTGAAAGGATGGCGCCATGAACCATCAGACATTTAAAGAATGGTTATTGTTTTCTAAAGATGAAGCTGCTAACATGCTGACATCTGATCAAATCGCTCAAGTCGAGAATCATAAGCGTACTTGCTCTTCTTGTCGTAAATTAGTGAATGCCTGGAATCAAGTCGAAAACCAACTACAGCAATCGCCTGTGCTTTCTCCATCTTTTGGTTTTTCTACTCGCTGGCAGAATCGTTTACAAATAGACCGTCAAAAGCGTTATGAAAGACAAACTATCAGAGTGCTGGTTCTAGGGGTTGTATTGATGGTCGCCTTCCTAACGCTATTTGTATTTCTTTTATTGCCCTGGTTTCTTGATCCAGAAGCGCTTATTTGGGCGAGTATTTACCGAATAACTAGCCTCGCGATTAATATTGAAGCAATCATCAATCTATTCCTAAAATTTACTCAATCAGTGAATATGGCTAACCCAATCCTTCCTTGGTGGTTGTTTACAATTGGTTTGAGCTGTGAATTAGGAGTTCTTTGGATTGTATCGTATCAATACCTTATAAAGCAGAGGAGGATAATAAGATGAATAGGAAGAAAATTGTTTTTCTGTTAATTCTTTTACTTTTTGTGTTCACTTTGCCTGTAACTGTATTAGCTGCACCATATGATAGTAACCTTGAGATAATGCAAGATGATCGATTACTTTTACAACCAACGATCTTGCTACAAGTCCCGAATGGTGACAAACTGGTTTTTGGTGAAAAATTCGTTCTAGAGAAAGGAGAAACCCTCGAAGGCAATCTGGTTGTTTTTAGTGGGACAGCAGATCTAAAAAGTGAATCTGTTGTGGAAGGTGATGTTGTAATAATTGGGGGGAAAGTGTACATAAAAGGGACGATTGAAGGGGAAGTTGTTGTGGTTGGTGGAAGCGTTGACCTACGTGATTCAGCAATAATAGAGGGTAATTTAACCAATGTCTCCGGTTCCATTACGACAGAAAGCGGGGCTGTCATAGAAGGAGAAATCCTTGAGAATATTCAAACATTTATCCCTTTTTCAATCTTTGAAGAATTCCAAGGTTCTTTCGATGAACATTCTCCGATCATCATCCCCGGTGATTTTCATTCCCGCTGGGATGAAATCTGGATGAATCCAATTTGGGATTTTGTTCGAGTAGTTTTTTGGGCGTTCATTTGGGCATTATTAGCAGTATTAATGGTCTTATTTATTCCCAAGCCAATAGATCGTATCGCGGATGCTGCCATATCTCAGCCACTCGCTTCAGGAGGGCTGGGTATTATAACTGCGCTGATTGCTCCTGTTCTGATTGTCATCCTGATTATCACTATTTGCGGTATTCCAGTTAGTATTTTGGTTTCGATCATCTTATTTGCTGCATGGGTATTGGGAATGGTAGCGCTTGGTTTAGAAGTTGGAGAGAGGTTGGCGCGTTTGATCAATCAAGATTGGGCGCTACCGGTAAATGCAGCCTTAGGAACCTTCATTTTATCTTTTGTAGTGAACTCGATTGGTGAAATTGTTCCCTGTGTAGGATGGATTATACCCACTTTAATAGGGGCGGTTGGTATTGGCGCTGTATTTTTGACCCTTTTTGGAACTCGAGATTATCCCTCCTCGCAATTAATTTCATCTAATTCCGCAGCGGTCATTCCTTCTCTTGATGATAGATTGACCGAAATAAACCACAAACAAGATTTCAATGATCTTGAAAGAAGTGATTTAGATCAACCAGAAGATGAAGATGATTCAGTGTAATACCGGATAGAAAAAACCCTTAAAGGAATCGGTATTTTGTTTAACCAAGCTATTCCTTTGAAAGAGCTGCGAGATCAATCATGTTAATCACAGCTCTTTCATACTTAATGGATCTCAAAGACATCTAATAATTGGTAAAATGATAAACTGCTCCAATTACGATTAGGATTTGACCTGCATGATAGTTAATAATCGTAATCAGTTTTCCGAATCGCAGCGGTTGCACAAATTTATTCCAAGCTAGAATTGTATCTGATAAAAAGAAAAGGATGGCTCCAATACTTACGGACATAGCAGAAAGGAAAGACCACTCCAGACGCAAGAAGGTCGTTATGGCTGAAAAAACCATCAAAGTGATAATGGTTGTATAAGCTAAGACTGGTATTTTTAAACGGGTCAGTTGTTTTGAATCTAGACCCTCTGAAATCCGTTTGAAAACTTGATAGGCGGTAAGCAGTAGGATGAATATCAAAATAATCGTGGGAAGGTTTAAGTTTGGTAATGATGTTGTGAAACCGACTGTATAGGCTAAGTGGGCGAGGAGAAACGAGATCAATCCCGGGATAAATTGCTCTTTGGGCAACATAAGAAAGATATCGCCAAACATAGAAAAAAACACTCCTAGCGTAAACCAAACCAATTGACCCTGGAGAGCATTCGCAGTCGCAAGATATGCCAGTAATGCAAGCATTACGCCCGGCTTGGCAAAATATTCCAAGCGTTTCCAATTTTTTGCAACTGCTATCCAATCGATAACGGCAATTACTATAGTTATTACGAGAATTATTATGTTCATGATCTACTCCATTTTATAATTGTCCACTTTTAATATCCAAAGCGGTTCAAAATATTCTCATCATTGCGCCAATTCTTGCGCACTTTCACGCGTATTCGTAAATAAACTTTCCTTCCACTCATTGATTCAATTTCTTTTCTTGCTGCAATACCAAGCGACTTCAACATTTTGCCATCTTTACCAATTACAATTGGTTTATGGGATTCTTTTTCAACAAATAGAGTTGCTTCAATATAAGCGCCATGCTGATTACGTTCAGTGTATTGATCTATACGGACTGCAATTCCATGGGGTATTTCGTCTCTTAGCAATATCAATGCTGACTCACGAATTAAATCAGCGGCTAATTCGCGTTCATAAAGATCAGTGACTTGTTCAGTGGGAAAGAAAGGGGAACCTTCCGGAAGTTTTTCTAGAATTAAATTTAACAGTTTATCTAGATTTATCCCGTTTAATGCTGAGATTGAAATCACTTTTGCTCTAGGAACAGCCTCTGCATATTCTTGGCGGTGACTTTCTAATACTTCATCACTCATTTCTTGAGTTCTTTCATTAATTAAATCTACTTTATTGAGGGCTAGTATGACTGGGATACGCAGGTTGATTTTTGATAATAAGGAAAAAAGGGTCTCATCTTCCTCTTGAGGTGGTTTGCTCCCATCCACGATCAACAGAATAACATCACTTTCTTCTAAAGTCTTATTTGCTTCCTGATTCATGAATTCGCCTAATTTATGTTGTGCTTTATGAATCCCGGGTGTATCCACAAATATTATCTGCGATGGATTTTCTTCCTCATTTATGCTCAGAATTGCCATTTGGTTTTTTCGAGTGGTTTGAGGGCGAGGAGAGACAGCTGCGATCTTTTGTCCCAGTAAGCTGTTGATTAAAGTTGATTTTCCAACATTGGGGCGTCCCATCACCGCTACAAAACCGGCTTTCATCTTGTCTATATCATTGTTGATATTCATTTTCTTTTCCTGATATCATTGAAAAGTATATAATCTGTGAAATTTCTCTATATCAAGTTTCTTGACTTTTATTATTATACTCGTTATAATGAGGTTTCGTTAAAAATAAGAACCCCGATAATAGTTCGCAAGTTGAGTATTAAATTGGGGCAGTTAATTAGATGATCTGGAGTAAATTGAATATTCTAAAAATTTCCTGGGATTTTCCTGGAAATTGCTTTTGTCGCGTATGTCCAAAGATTTAATTATATTCATGCCCCTATTATTACTGCGTTCAGGAGAAACCGAATGGCAGATGTTTTATCCAGCAAATCATATGCAAATATAAATATTGACCTTCGATTACCAGATTTGATAGAAGTACAACTTGAATCATTCCAACGATTAAAGAGTGATGGTTTGGCTGATCTTTTCCATGAGATATCACCAATCGAATCGTATAACGGTGGAATGAAGCTATATTTCCCCAGTCGAAATCCGGATGTCAGAGATTTCGATCTCACTTATTGGTTTGAAGAACCCAAGTATGGTGTCGATGAGTGTGTTGAGCGTGATCTAACCTATTCAAGCCCCCTATACGTCTCTGTCTTGTTGGCTGGAGAAGATATCAGTGAACCAATAAAACAAGATATTTTCTTGGGCGACTTCCCTGAGATGACTGAAAAAGGTACTTTTATTATTAATGGGACTGAACGGGTTGTCGTTTCTCAGCTTATCCGCTCCCCGGGTGTCTATTTTGAAGCTACCAAAGACCGTGCAACTGGTCGTCAACTTTCTGTGGCGAAGCTGATCCCAGATCGAGGCGCTTGGATGGAGTTCGAGACGCGTAAGAGCGACTATCTAACCTTGCGCTTTAACCGTAAGCGAACTGTACCGGTAACCATTTTCTTGCGTGCCTTAGCTGCTGTCGATGATGGATCGCCTGCTAACCAATCATTATTATTGACAGGTTCTGATGAGGAATTGATAGAAATATTTAGTGGTGTGGATAATAATCCAGATAGAATGTTCATCCCATCGACGCTTTTTCAAGAACCTGAATGGGATCTCTCGAAAAATCTGACCATAGCCCAAGCGGCATTATTGGAATTCTTCCGACGTATGCGTCCCGGTGATCCCGCTACACTCGATAATGCGCGTGATTTCCTTGTGGAGCAGTTATTTGATCAGCGTCATTATGATCTAGAGAGAGTGGGGCGATATAAATTGAACCAAAAACTTGAGCTTTCGGGAGCCATTCCGATTTCTCATAGAACGGTCACTAAATGGGATGTAGTAAAACTCCTTCAGCGTATGATCGCAATCAATAATGAAGATGAACAACCAGACGATATCGATCACTTGGGAAATCGACGCGCAAAAACAGTTGGCGAATTGATCCAGAATAAATTGCGAGTTGGATTGCGTCGTATGGAGCGAGTGATTAAGGAGCGTATGTCGATCCGTGATCAAGATCAAATATCGCCGGTTACCTTGATCAATATTCGTCCTGTGGTCGCTTCATTACGCGAATTTTTTGGTTCAAGTCAATTATCTCAGTTCATGGATCAAACAAATCCATTGGCAGAGCTGCGCCATAAACGTACTTTATCTGCTTTAGGTCCCGGCGGACTTCGAAGAGAGCGTGCTGGATTCGATGTGCGCGACGTGCACCACTCACATTATGGCAGAATTTGTCCAATCGAAACTCCCGAAGGTCCGAATATTGGATTGATTGGTCGTTTAGCATCCTTTGCGCGTGTTAACGAATATGGTTTTATCGAGACTCCCTATCGTAAGGTGATCAATACATTATCCAAAGATGACCCCTTGTTGTTGGGAAGAGCGCTTCGAGAAACGCTTGTTGACCAAAAGAGTGGCGAGGTAATTGGCGAAGAAGGTGAACGTGTCACTCCTCAAATGGCTGAAGAGATTGTTAAATTAGATATAGATGAAGTTCTCATTGTGCCTTTTGTTTCTGACGAAATGCAATATCTTTCAGCCGATGTAGAAGATAAGTTCGTAATCGCTCAAGCGAACGCACCTTTAGATAATAACAATGAATTTATTCGTGATAGAGCCTCTTCGCGTTCGCATTCCTCATTCATCTTTTCGAATACCATTAATTTGGATTATATGGATGTCGCACCACATCAGATTGTTGGTATCAGCGCTGCATTGATACCCTTCCTTGAACATGATGATGCGAACCGAGCCTTAATGGGTTCCAATATGCAAGCGCAAGCGGTTCCGTTATTGACTCCTGATGTACCGCAAGTTTCCACAGGTATGGAGTTTCATGCAGCGGTTGACTCAGGTCAGGTATTGGTTGCTGAGAAAGAAGGGGAGGTAACATCTGTTACAAGTGAAAAAGTGGTTGTACGTTGCGCTGATGGTGAAGAGCAGGAATATCACTTACGTAAGTATTCTCGTTCCAATCAAAGTACTTGTATCGATCAACGCCCGGCTGTTTTTAAAGGACAGATTGTAAATATTGGCGATGTGATTGCTGATTCATCATCTACTGATCATGGGATGTTAGCTTTAGGTCAGAATGTCATTGTCGCCTTTTTGTCTTGGGAAGGCGGTAACTTTGAAGATGCGATCTTGATATCCGAAAGGCTGGTTCAAGATGATCGTTTTACTTCAGTTCATATTGAAAAATATGAGATTGAATCTCGCGACACACGTTTAGGTCCAGAAGAAATTACCCGTGATATCCCGAATGTTGGTGATGATGCAATAAAGGACCTTGACGAGCATGGGATTATCCGGATCGGCGCTGAAGTAGGTCCTAATGATATCTTGGTAGGAAAAATATCTCCCAAGGGAGAAAAGGAGCTTACGCCAGAAGAGCGTTTGTTACGTGCCATATTTGGAGAGAAATCACGTGATGTAAAAGATACATCTTTACGAATGCCACATGGTGAACGCGGCAAGGTTGTGGATGTAAAAGTTTTTACTCGCGAAGAGAATGCTGACCTTTCTGCTGGCGTTGATACGATGGTGCGAGTGGCTGTCGCTCAAAGCCGAAAAATTACTGCTGGAGATAAAATGGCAGGGCGACATGGGAACAAAGGTGTCGTTTCGCGAGTCGTTCCGATCGAAGACATGCCCTATATGGAAGACGGTACTCCCATCGACATTATTCTCAACCCCCTTGGTGTGCCAGGTCGTATGAATATTGGACAGATTTTGGAAACACATCTTGGATGGGCTTCGAGCCGATTGGGCTTTCGAGCAATTTCACCCGTATTTGATGGCGCAGATGAAATCGAAATAGAAGCAGAGTTGGCGAGAGCGTGGTTAATTGATCAAGCCTGGAATAGAACTACTGAAAAAGCGTGGGATTGGATCTCTCAATATGAGTATCAACCTGAGGATATTCAAGATGATGCAGAGGTTCGTAGACTTTATCTAGAGGAATGGTTGGGAAGTCGGGGTTATGATGTCTATAGAATGATATCAGAAGAGATATATGCAAGACGTAATGTTTTACGCGAATGGCTGAAAGATAATGGTTTCGAACCAGCCCAATTACTTGCTTTTGAAAATGAAGTGTATGAGTTATCCAAGTACGACCGCGATGTTAATGCTCGGCTAGCTTGCCTTCGTCTCTGGTTGCGGAACTATATTGAGGAAGATTTATCAGGTTTACCTGATGATTTAATTGAAGAAAAAGCAAAAGTAATTTCGCTGGAAACTGGGAAACCAATGCCATTATTAGGTAAACAAATCATTCGGGATGGAAAAACTGGCTTAGAATATGATCAGCCAGTTACGGTTGGTGTCATGACAATGTTGAAGCTTCATCACTTGGTTGAGGATAAGGTTCATGCACGTTCAACCGGTCCTTACAGCCTTGTTTCTCAGCAACCCTTAGGTGGTAAAGCGCAATTTGGTGGACAGCGCTTTGGAGAGATGGAGGTATGGGCTTTGGAGGCGTATGGCGCTGCTTATACCTTGCAAGAGATGCTTACCGTAAAATCTGATGATGTTACGGGTCGTGTAAAGACCTATGAGTCAATTGTTAAAGGTGAAGCAATTGAAGAACCTGGGATTCCAGCAGCTTTTCGAGTCTTAGTAAAAGAGCTACAAAGTCTTGGTTTATCAGTTGAGGCGGTTAACGAGAACGGTGAGTTGATCCGTTTTGGAAAGGATGAAGAACGTTCACGTCCGCCGAAACTAGGAACAGGATTGCTGGCATTAGGTGAAGACTTATAAACATAACCGCAGAGGTGAATTTTCTTCTTGACGTTAATATCAGCGCATGGTAAAATTATTTTTCGTTGCCTAGATACTTATTGTGGTGGCAGTATACCCCCACCCGGGCATCATAGTGATTCAAGTAGCGAGGCCATCTTGCACAATCGATGGCCTCACTTAATGATAGAGAGAAGAAAAAGATGAGTATTAGTTCAGGTAAAAGTTCTGGAGGCAAATGTGCCAACTATTAATCAATTAGTAAGAAAAGGTCGAAAATCGAAGAAAGCAAAGAGTAAAGCTCCTGCCCTTTTGTATACATTGAACTCAATGAAGCAACGTAGAATTCGACAAGAAAAAGGCGCTCCGCAGAAACGTGGTGTTTGTACGGTTGTTCGTACAATGACACCCAAGAAGCCTAACTCTGCTTTACGGAAGATTGCCCGTGTGCGCCTCACGAATGGGATTGAAGTAACGGCTTATATTCCTGGCGAGGGGCATACTTTGCAGGAGCACTCCGTGGTATTAGTGCGCGGCGGTCGTGTGAAGGATCTTCCAGGTGTTCGTTATCATATTGTTCGTGGAACCTTGGATACGGGTGGTGTGAACGATAGAAAGCAAGGTCGTTCCAAGTATGGAGCAAAGAAACCCAAAGAGTAGTAGGAGTTCGAAATGACAAGACGTAATCGACCAGAGAGAAGAAAAATTTATCCAGATACTCGTTATGGCAGCGTTGAAGTTCAAAACTTCATCAATTATGTCATGAAGGACGGCAAAAAAAGCCTTGCGACGCGTCTGGTTTATGATGCTATGGATATTATTGAGCAGCGCACGAAGAAAAATCCATTGGAGGTATTCGAAGAAGCGCTTAAAAATGTATCTCCCATTATGGAAGTCAAACCTCGCCGAGTGGGAGGCGCAACATATCAAATCCCCATGGAAGTCCCTTCGTATCGTCGGTTTGCTCTTGCCTCACGGTGGATTTTATCGGCGGTGCGTTCGCGTACGGGAAAGAGTTTTCCTGACAATTTATCAGCAGAATTGATGGATGCTGCGAATAACACTGGCTCAGCGATCCGAAAGCGAGAAGAAACGCATAAGATGGCTGAGGCGAATCGCGCATTTTCCCATTATAGA
The DNA here is from genome assembly GCA_964547225.1 of uncultured Anaerolineaceae bacterium. Lineage (GTDB taxonomy): Bacteria > Chloroflexota > Anaerolineae > Anaerolineales > UBA4823 > CAZJMV01. The sequence continues at coordinate 25,838 of CAZJMV010000219.1, forward strand.
GTTTGAATTGTTTTTGGTAATTCCCTGAATGGATTAAGGATCTTGTGATGTCTCGTCAACTTCCCCTTGAGCGGTATCGAAATATTGGCATCATTGCCCATATCGATGCTGGAAAAACAACCACTACGGAGCGTATTCTTTTTTATACAGGAAAGACGCATCGTATTGGTTCTGTTGACGATGGTACTACTGTTACTGATTGGATGGCTCAGGAACGTGAACGGGGGATCACGATCGTTTCCGCGGCTGTTTCGGCTGAGTGGAAAGGATCTCAGATTAATATCATTGACACTCCTGGGCATATTGATTTTACAGCCGAAGTCCAGCGTTCATTAAGGGTTTTGGATGGCGGAGTGGTGGTTTTTGACGCTGTCCAAGGTGTTGAACCTCAAAGTGAAACAGTGTGGCGTCAAGCTGATCGATTTAAAGTTCCGAGAATGTGTTTTGTGAATAAGATGGATCGAGTTGGCGCATCTTATGAGCGGACTATAGAGATGATCGTTGAACGATTGGGCGCTAATCCAATTTCCGTTCAAGTCCCTATAGGAGAAGAGATTACTTTTAGAGGTGTTGTTGATCTATTTACTCAGCAAGCTTATGTTTGGGAAGACGATACTGGCTCGGAACCTCGCCAAATTGAAATCCCAGTAGATCTAATCGATCAAGTAAATAGTCAGCGTGCTTGTATGATTGAGAAAATAGTTGAGTGTGATGATGAGTTAATGCTTAAATATCTAGAGGGGGAGGATTTGAGTATTGATGAGTTGAAGGCGGGCATGCGTAGAGTTGTACTCTCGGGGAAAGCGACACCCGTTTATTGTGGAAGTTCATTGCGCAATAAAGGTGTTCAACCATTGATTGATGCTGTTGTAGATTTTTTGCCTTCCCCATTAGATATTCCGCCGGTCGTGGGAGAGAACCCAAAAAACGGACAATCTATTGAAAGACCCGCAGAAGATGATGCTCCATTGAGCGCGCTTGTCTTTAAAATTGTAACCGACCCTTATGTGGGTAGATTGGCTTATGTCAGAGTTTATTCGGGTAAATTGTCAAAAAGCGCTATGATCTATAACCCCACCAAAGAGCGTCGAGAGAGAGTTGGACGTTTGTTGCGAATGTATGCGGATCGCCGAGAAGATGTCGACGAAATTTATGCGGGAGATATTGGCGCTGTGCTGGGAATGAAACAAACATTTACTGGTGATACACTTTGTGACCCAGGTAATCAGATCGTCTTAGAGAATATTACCTTCCCGGAACCTGTAATCTGGATTTCCATTGAACCAAAGACAACCGCAGATCAAGATAAAATGATCTTAGCGCTCCAAAAATTGTCTGAAGAGGATCCAACTTTCCTCGTTAAGGGCGATGAGGAGACGGGACAAACGATTGTCGCCGGTATGGGGGAATTGCATCTGGAGGTTTTGGTGGATCGGATGTTGCGTGAATTTCGTGTCCAAGCGAATGTTGGAAAGCCTCAAGTGGCGTATCGTGAATCGATCACACAGCCTGTTGAAAAAGCTGAATATCGTTATGTAAAGCAAACCGGCGGTCGTGGGCATTATGGGCATGTTGTGCTTGAATTGAAACCGGGAGAATCTGGTAGCGGTGTGGTTTTCGAGAACGAGATTGTAGGCGGTGTGATTCCTAAAGAATATATCTCAGCCATTGAGCGAGGTGTTCGTGAAGCGGCTGATGGTGGTATCTTAGCGGGTTATCCAGCAACAGATTTATCCATTCGCTTGTATGATGGTTCCTTTCATGAGGTCGATTCTAATGAATTGGCGTTTAAAATGGCAGCTTCTCTTGCTTTTAAAGAAGGCGCTCAAAAAGCCAGTCCGATTTTGCAGGAACCAATTATGAAGGTTGAAATAATCACTCCTGAAGAATTTTTAGGAGATATTATTGGGCAGGTAAATGCCCGTCGTGGTGAAATACTAGGCATGGAGGTGCGTCCAGGAAACACACAAGCTATAAAAGCAATGGTACCTTTAGCGGAGATGTTCGGTTATGCAACTAATCTGCGTTCTGCGACGCAAGGTCGAGGTATTTTTACCATGGAATTTGACCATTACGCTCGAGTATCAGACGAAGTAGCTCGGACTATAATGGGCTTTTATTAAAAAATCTAAAAACTGATTATAAGCATTATTCTTTTTTTATTATTAAAGGAGAAGAAACCAAATGGCAAAGCAAAAATTTGAGCGCACAAAGCCACATATGAATGTCGGGACGATGGGACATATTGACCACGGAAAGACGACATTGACGGCAGCGATCACG
>CAZJMV010000220.1:0-28081 GCA_964547225.1 uncultured Anaerolineaceae bacterium
GTGTCCAAGCGTGTAGCCTTTCTGATTTAATAATTCTTCTATTTTTGGTCCAGCGATTCCAGCGCCAAATGTCGCTAATTGACTTGTTTCATCGAAGTCAATCCAGTTTGAAAGGTTCGCCAACGATATCGTCAAAACTGGAGTTTGATCTCGATTAGGATTGATGTGTCCAACTACACTGGTTCCACCACCATAAGGGATGAGATGAAATTTATTCTTCCTTGCCCAATCTATTATTTGGCTGACTTCATCCTTATTATTTGGTAATGCGACGCCGTCTGGAAACGATTCAATTTTCCCAGTACGTAAAGCGATCCAATCGGGTAGGCTTTGTCCACGCGCATGGAGTAATCTAATACGCTTTTCAGAATTCACTAAGGGATGTTTTGGAAGACGGCTTTCAGGTACACTTTTAAGAACTTGTTCAAATTCTGCGTTAGGAATTTTTATCCCTTCGCTAATCAGTGTATTTAAATAAGATAATGCGGAGTCTGGTAAATGGTATTCAGTCGATTCATCACCCCAACCGTTCCATCGTCTCATATGATTATCCTCCTATCAATTCGTTTTTTTCTTTAAACTCAATTCCATGGTTGATATTCTGAATCCAAAGAGAAAGACTTTCTTCCATAACTTGCTTGGTAATTTGTTCTGCTTTTTGAGGGGCAGGAGTGATAGATACCTTATACAGAGCATGATAAAAGGCTTTTGAAGTATTGCGAGCTTTTTCACTTTGAAAGTAAACACATGCCATGGGATAATATAATTCTCTAAATCCATTCAAGATGAGTGTAAAAATCGGATTCTTTGATAGTATTGTCAGTTTGTGGTGCATTTCCCAGTCGAAGGAAGCGTAAGCTTGCTTGGTTTCAGCTAATGTGAGGTGTTGTTTTATGAAACTGGCAACTTCTTGTGGTGATTTTTCGATGGCAAGGCGTGTATAGCTTGGCGCCATCAGAATTCGGATGCTAAGTAGATTGGGGATGAAATCATTGGTTTGATATGCGCTGAAACGAGCGAGGGCACTGAGAACACCTAAATTTCCTTCTTCTAAGTAATTACAGACACGCGTAGGTTTTCCTTGTTGAATGTCCAACCAGCCATCACGCGATAAACGTTGTAATGCTTCACGAAGAGTCGGACGAGTGACACCTAGTTGAGAAGACAATTCTCTTTCAGCGGGTAATGTTGAATCTATAGGGAAGTAGCCATTGAGAATGGCTTCAATTATCCGGTTTTCTGTAAATTCAGCGGGTTTTTCAGGGGTTGTCCAGTTCATAAGCATCCTCTGGTAAGAGGTCATACCAGTTGCTTTGATTATAGACAGCTTTATTTATTTTGTCCAGAGTTTTTAAATTTTTTTATCCGGAAATTTGCAAAATTTTTCTCATCTCGTCGTATAATATTACATAGGAGGATCACAATATGTCTGAACAAAATTACGCACAGATCTATGATTATGTTATTGTTGGTTCTGGATTTGGTGGAAGTGTGTCTGCAATGAGGCTTACTGAAAAAGGCTATTCAGTATTGGTATTAGAAAAAGGGAAATACTTCCGAGACCAAGATTTTGCAAAATCGAATTGGAATATTTTTAAGTACCTCTATTTGCCAATCCTGCGTTGTTTTGGCGTTCTGGAGATCTCATTATTTAAACATGTTCTTGTCCTTCATGGAAGTGGCGTTGGAGGAGGAAGTTTAGGATATGCGAATGTGTTAATGAAGCCTGCAGATGAGATTTTTGATCATGCTTCTTGGAAAGGATTGGTAAACTGGGAAGAAGTATTATCTCCTTTTTATGAAATTGCTAATCGAATGTTAGGAGTTGAAAAGAATCCCAAAGAAACACCCGCTGATCAAATCTTAAAACGAATTTCTGAAGAGAGTCAATATGATTGTTTCCGCCCAACCAGCGTAGGTGTTTGTTTTGGAGAGGAAAGCAAGGAGGGAGTAGATATCCCAGATCCTTATTTTGATGGTGAAGGACCAACCAGAAGAACTTGTAATTTTTGCGGCGCTTGTATGGTCGGTTGTCGAGAAAATGCAAAGAACACATTAGTGAAAAACTATCTTTATTTTGCGGAAAAATGGGGTGCAAAAATCTTGTCTGAAAAGAAAGTGATCGATGTGCGTCCACTTTCAGGTTCAAAACAAAAAGATGGGGCTAGATATGAAGTGATATTCTGTAACTCAACGGCTTGGATTGGGAATAAGAAAAGTAAAGTACTTGCAAAGAATGTGGTTTTTTCCGCTGGTACGATTGGTACTCTAGAATTATTATTCAGATGCCGTGACAAGAACAAATCTTTACCCGAGATTTCATTAAAACTAGGTGACAATGTGCGCACGAATAGTGAAACCCTATTGGGCGCTACTAGCAAAGATTTTTCAACAAACTTTTCAGAGGGTGTGGCGATCACTTCGATTTTACAAGTTGATGAAGCGACTGCAATTGAACCAGTTCGATATCCTAAAAATAGTTCCTTGATGCGATTTCTTTCGAGCCCTTTGATAGATGAACCGGGGAATTTTTGGCATCATTTATTTCGCTCTATCCAGAAGACAATCACAGAACCGATGATTTTTTTTCGAACGCATATCTTGCCTGGTTGGGCTCAGCGATCAACGATATTACTGGTCATGCAGAATGAAGATAATCATATTCGAATTAGGATGAAAAAAGGGATAATTCCTTTTACCAAAGGCAGGCTCGTAACAATCGCAGATAAAGATAATTCAATACCGTTGACAATTCCGTCAGGACATCAAGTCGCACGAAAATTCGCTGAGAAAATTAAAGGCTTCCCTTTAGGCTCAGTTAATGAAGGGCTTCTTGCGATCCCGATTACCGCACATATCTTAGGTGGGAATCCATTTGGAGAGGACAGCTCTAAAGGGGTGATTGGCGCGGATTGCCAAATTCATCACTATCCGGGATTATATATTGTGGATGGCTCAATTATGCCAGCTAACCCTGGTATTAATCCAAGCTTAACGATTACTGCTTTAGCTGAATATGCCATGAGCAAGATCCCTTTTAAACATGGAATTGAGGAAAAGGAATTGTTAGGTACTTAGATTTATCCTTTGTTTTCTTTAGAATATTTATTTATTAAGAAGCTCTTCGAAAATCTGGTGAGTGATTTTCGGATCTGCCTTTCCTTTTGATTTGCGCATGACCTGCCCAACAAACCAACCAATTAATGAATCTTTACCGCTTTTATACTTTTCGACTTCTCCGGGATTTTCATCGATTACTTGCTGACAAGCATTCTTGATAGAATCTTGATCTGAGACTCGGGTTAAGTTTTCTTTTTCAACAATTTCAGTAGGGGATTTCCCACTTTTTTGAACTTTTTCCAATAGAGCTTTTCCGGTAGCATTATTGATTGTTCCTGAATCAACCATTAGAATGATCTGGGCTAAAAAAACAGGGGTTATTTCTAATTGATCTATCTGAATGCCAAGCTCATTTGTGATTCTGAGGACATCATTAATGATCCAATTGGATACCTTTTTAGGATCACCTTTATATTCGTCAACGGCATTTTCAAAATATTCCGCTAAGTGACGATCATTAGTAAGAATATCTGCATCATATTCCGGAAGCTTGAAAAAATCCATAAATCTTTCACGGCATGGCATTGGCAGTTCTGGTATGGATGTATAGATTCTCTCCATTTCTTTAGTATCCAAGATTACCGGTAATAGATCGGGTTCTCTGAAATAACGATAATCAGCTTCGGTCTCTTTAGAGCGCATCTTTCGTAAAACTTCTTGATCTTCATCCCATTCCAGTGTCCATGCTTCTATTCGGTTCCCTACTTCAACCTCCCGAATTTGTCGAGCTACTTCTGTTTGTATGGCAGTTCTTACGGAAGAAATCGAGTTCACGTTTTTTATCTCTGTTTTAGGGTTGAAATAATTAACTCCAAAGGGACGAATAGAGACATTCGCATCACAACGTAAATGCCCTTTTTCCATGTCCGCTTCAGAAACGCCAATCCAGCGGAGTAATTGTCGTAAGCGGAATAGATATTGGGCGGCTTCTTCAGGAGTACGCAGATCTGGTGCTGTTACCATTTCAACTAAGGGAACTCCGCACCGGTTGAAATCGATCAACCTTTTTTTTTGATCCGTTTTTGTTTTACCCGCGTCTTCTTCAATATGTAATTTGTGAATATTCACTCGTCGGAGATAAGTTTGATCATTAGTCTGAATAGGGATATCCAGATATCCTCCGTTAGCTAAAGGTTTATCGAATTGCGAGATTTGATAACCTTTCGGTAGATCGGGGTAAAAATAATTTTTCCGGTCAAAATAGGATAAAGGATTGATTTTCGCATGCATTGCCGCAGCGAGTCTTGCTCCTTTTTCAACCACGACTTGATTCAAAACAGGTAATACACCTGGTAATCCGGTACATACAGGACAGATATTCGTATTGGGTGGAGACTCCCAAGAATCAGCTTTACATGAGCAAAAGATCTTTGTTGTTGTATTTAACTGAATATGTGTTTCTAGACCGATAATTATTTCATATTTTTCGGAATTATCTTTCATGTTTTCTCTCATCTTATTTTCTAATGTATCCACTGGATTTTGAATAATCTTACCCTTTATTTTTACCACAGAATGATCAAGTTTAATTTAATGTTAATATTCGGTAAAGAAACCGAATTTACGGTAAAATAATAGATTGTGAATATCTCTTCCTCCCTTTGCTATTCATGATTTTTCTTAATGACCTTATTTATTAAGTGAAACATATGTATTAAGAGACATTCAATAAGAAGTGTAATTCACAATATTATTATCAAAAAGTATATTTCCGAGAAAAAATCACTCATAGATTATATGAGACAATTTCTTTGAATGGAAAATATCAAGCGATTTGAGTATTATTTCTCGAACTATACAAGAAGAAGGAAAAAAAATGAATCTTCATGCTGATCAAAAGAAAATGGGGATAAGAGATAATGTTACTTTAAGTAGAAATCTGAACCTCTTTACCATCACGATGATAGGGGTTGGAGGGATGATTGGTGCGGGGATTTTTGTTTTGACAGGTATTGCAGCCGGGGAAGCAGGACCAGGATTAATATTAGCATTCTTCTTAAACGGAATAATCACAACACTGACTGCTTTTGCTTATGCTGAATTAGGTTCAGCCTTTCCGGAAGCGGGTGGGGGTTATCTTTGGGTGAAAGAGGGTCTGGGCGGCACGAATGGCTTTTTAGCTGGTTGGATGAGCTGGTTTGCACATGCAGTCGCTGGGAGTCTATATGCTCTTGCGTTCGGTCGTTTTGCCTCTGAATTATGGATCATGTCAGGTGTAAGTACTTTTGGTCTGGATACGTCACAATTAACCCTTGCTTTGATGACAGGGATTATTTTTATTTTCACATATATTAATTATCGTGGAGCTTCTGAAACAGGATCGATCGGAAATTTTGTTACGATGATAAAGGTTGTCATTTTAGGTCTTTTTGTGTTTTTTGGTTTCTTGACTATGCTGAATACAGATGGCTGGCAATCGCGTTTTACAACAGATTTTCTCCCCAATGGGATGATGGGTGTTTTTATTGCGATGGGATTGACCTTTGTGGCGTTTGAAGGTTATGAAATCATTGCTCAATCAGGGGAAGAGGCGATTGATCCAAAGCGAAATATCCCGCGTGCAATATTATTAGCGATAGTGATTGCTGTTGGAATTTATCTCTTGATAGGGATCACTGCGATCGGGGCGACGATCGCACCCGATGGGATGAAGGTATATGAATATCTAGGTTTACAGAAGGAAATCGCTATTGTTGAAGTCGCCAAACAATTTTTCCCTTGGGGATTGGGCGGAATTTTACTGTTAATCAGTGGGATTGTCTCTACCATGTCTGCATTAAATGCAACAACCTATTCATCTTCGCGGGTTTCATTCGCGATGGGAAGAGACCATAACTTACCAGAAATTTTCTCGAAAGTTCATTATATCACTCATACTCCTCATTGGGCTGTGATCTTATCTGGTGCGTTAATGTTGGTTATGGCATGGTCTCTACCAATCGAAGATGTTGCAGCAGCCGCGGATATCATGTTCTTAATGCTATTCTTACAAGTGAATGTTGCTGTCTTGACATTACGTAAGAAAATGCCAGATCTAGAAAGAGGCTTCAAGATCCCTTGGATGCCAGTGGTTCCAATTTTAGCGATTGTTTTTAATTTCTTATTAGCGATCAATCTATTCTCATTTAGTCCGGTCGCCTGGTATTTTGCAATTGGGTGGATGGTCATTGGCGCTCTGCTTTATTATGCCCATTTCTCAAAAATCGAAGTGCTTGAGAAACCAAAAGAAATTCTTATGGAAGAGGTTCTTGTCAGTCGAGATTATTCTGTGGTTGTCCCTGTATCCAATAATGAACAGGCAAGGATATTGGGACGGATCGGCGCAATAATCGCCCAAGACCGAAGTGGCGAAGTACTTGCTTTACACGTTGTGCGTGTTCCTCCGCAATTAACCTTGGGCGAAGGTAGATTGATGCTAAAAGAGGGACGCCCTTATATGGAAATTGTAATCGAAGAAGCAAAAGAATTAGATGTTCCTGTTCATACTGTACTTAGATTAGGGAGAAATATCGCTGAGGCGGTTCGAAAAACGGTTGATGAAAATGCAGCCGATTTATTGGTCTTAGGCTGGCCAGGTTATACGAATACTAGCGGTAGATTGTTTGGGTCTGTGATTGATCCGATTGTAGATGATCCATCAACAGATTGCGCAATTGTGCGTTATCGTGCATTTCGTCCTTTAAAAACGGTTTTAGTTCCTGTAGCTGGTGGCCCGAATAGTCGCAGGGCTACTCAATTGGCGGTAAGTATGGCGCGGAGCGGTGATGCGGGTGATGTGAAAGTGACTCTATTGCATGTCATACCCCCTGGAGCAGGACAACGCGGCAGGGCTCTCGCAGAAGCCATCTTTCGTGATTCCTTGATGGGAATTGACTATGATCATATTGAGAAGCGAGTTATCGAGGGTACTGATATTGCCAGTACAATTCTGAGGACTGCCAAAAATGAATCCTCTGATCAATGGTATGATTTGATTGTTATTGGCGCTACTCGAGAACCTTTGTTTAAGAATTTGTTGGTTGGCAATATGATTGAGAAGGTTGCTAGAGAGGCGGAAGTGACAGTTATTGTGGTTAAACGTCGCAGCAGTCGTTTACATTCAATACTTCGACAGACTGTCTTAGAACCTAGTACAAATGGTGTTGTAAAAGAAAAAAATTAGACAACCAGAAGTGGTTTGTTAATTTGATCGATTAATTCAGTTGCGATATTTTCTAGAAGAAAGCGTTTCCAGCCTTCGAATCGATGCGCGCCAATAATGACCATATCGTAATCTCCGACACTGGCTTCTTCTAGGATTTCTTTCACAACCAAGCCATGTCGGATCTTTGCTTCCAAGGTCGTATTAAGTTGATTGAGTCGTTCTAGATCTTCTTCTAATAATTTTCCTTCAAGGGTTTGTTCCTCGATCAACTCATATGCCTCGGCACGGAGTTCCCATCCAGGAACACCTGGTTGTGCAGCCATTTGAGACATTACATGCAGTACGGTTAAACTGTTCACGTGAGCAAGAAGGGGAGAAAAATTCTTGATTAAACGATTTAAAAGCGATGGGTGACAACCACTATCACAAACCAATACACGTTTGATTTGGTTTGGTTCCCCTCGCGCGATGAGGATTGGGCAGGGGATTTTATCTAAAACTGAGTTCGCAGACGCGGAGAGAAGGCGCTTTTTTAATTTCAGATGTTCTCGTTCCTCGATAATTAACAAGTCATATTTTTCTGAAGCGACTTCTTTGAGTATCTCTTTTGCTGGACTGCCTTTCTTAATGATCAGAGTGATTTTTGGGGCATTCGCCATTAAAAATCTTTCTGCCCAAGCTACACTCGCTTCTGCTTGGACTTTGTCCTTTTCATGTTTGTATATCTTTAAGAGCGTAATTTCTCCATCAGTGATTTGATAAAAAAGCTTACCCAAATGCAAAGAGATGTCTGCTTGGTATGGTCCTATGGTTGCAATTAGGATATTCATCTAAAAACCAGCCTCCTCATCGTTTAAAATCTAGAACACCACGACACAAATTTTTTACGAAAATATGCTTTGGAGAAGTTGATATCAAGTTTACTTTTAGGATAGAGATTCATATCTACCTCTCAATTTGTAACAAAACTAGTGATTTCAAAGTCATTAAAATAGTAATAATAATATTGGGATAAAAAGAATTCCCAACATGAATAAGGTTAAATTTCGGTTATTTTCGCTGATTTTATTGACGATATTTAAAATTATACTTTGATATGGGTGAAAAAATAAGGTTAGAATGATCAGTGAAATGATGGTAATACTAATGATCTCGATGAGCACAACACTGAAAGCTAATTGGTTTTCGATCATTGCGGCTGCGATTAAGGTATCAATAAAAGTGGTTACATTTGCGCCTAAGATATAAGGGATGACATTTTCTCGTCTGACAAAGCCGCGCTGACTGAGAGGAACCAAAATACTTAATGACACGCTTACAGACATAGAAATCATAGTTATCCCTGCTCCTAGTAGAAACATCACCCAAGGTTTATATACCAAGCGAGACGTTCTGCCTAGGTGACTTTCCTTTAATGTCATCTGAGGTAGGGCTTTATCAAAAAGACTGAAACTGAGTAAAATTATTAAAAAGCCAATAATGAAGAGCAGCCAGAGGGGAAAAAAAGAACGTAAATTGAAAATTATTGGATCGAAGATTAAACTTGTGATGGATGAAATAACTGTACTAAAATGAAAATCTGTCCCAGTAAACAAGCCCTTATTTATCATGAGCACTCCGAACACCATTCCCGCTACATGAATAGTGCCTGTGACGATCAATGATAATAAACCCATGCTCAAGCTAGTTGCACGGTTTCGTCCTCGTAGTACATATATGAAACCAATAAATAATACGATGAAACTAGCGCCTAACCGACTTCCAGTGATCATCATAAAAGTGCTGAATTGGTCAATGATGCCTGCATCCAGAAATGTTAAAGCAGCCGCTGCGACTGGTGAACCACTCATGACGATATAAGCAAATAGCCATCCGAAACCTAGGCTGTTGATTGAGTTGGATACGTTAAAAAAATTCTTAACCAATGGAGATAGATCATGTGCCCCCTCCCTCATCAGGGTAATTGCTAGAATAAAAAGATATAAACTTAAGATAAAAAGCAATCCTTTCCCTATTTTTCGATTTATATTTGCTATTCTTCTGGATCTGAAAGGCTTTATATTGTTTTTTTTCATAAAAAGTGATTTTACCTTTTCTGATCGGGCTCAGGTGAGGGTTTCGGATTGTTTTTCATCCGCTTCATCTGTCCACAGCGGGTGTCTTAAAAGTGCCTTGAATAAATAACGCAAAATAATTCCTGCTGTTGCTAATAACGGTACGACAATCAATGCTCCTAGAATACCCTCTAAGACAACCGCAGCCATCACAGCGATGAAAACAAGCCCATCGTGCATATGTACGCTGTGTCCATAAATTCGGGGGCGTAGCCAGATGGTTTTAATATTGACAAGTACTAAATAAATTCCTAAAACGAGAAGAGCAAACCAAAAGTTGGATAAAGGTAGATGATTTGATCCCTCTACCAAAGCGACTAGAACAGCTATTGCTGCCGCGATTGCAGGACCAAGATCAGGGATGATCGTTAAAATACCAGTGATGATCCCTAAAATCAACCCGCCGGGTAATCCAATCGCTAACCAAGTGATTGAGAAAACAATTCCGACAATGGTCATTAATGCCAGGTTCCCACGTAAATATCCATTCCAAATTTCCTTGATCTCACTATAGATGCGTTTTACTATCGGTTGATATGGCTCAGATACTAGACTTAGTATCCAATCACGTAGTTTTGTGTAATCTTTAAGTAAATAAATAGTAGTTACAATGATCACCAAAGACCAGATTAGATTTTCTGTTGTGGAACCGATGATGTGGAAAATATTGCCAGATAATGTTGTCACTTGTCCTGACAGAAGACTGATTGGGTCAGGAATCAATCCACGTAAATTAATCTCCCAACGAAGGAAAACGATTGGTTGGGCAAGAAAGAATTGTAGGTCTAACAGGATATTCTCGAAATCGGAGACCAGTGTCTGTACTTCATTCACCAAGATTGGGTACATCATACCGGGGATAGCAATTATCAAGCTAAGTCCGATAATAAAAACGAATAAAATCGCTATTGGGCGTGATAATCGTGAATATTTGGTTATATAATTTACCAGAGGGTTTAGCACGTAGGCAATTAATGCAGCGTATAATAATGGGGCGATTAATGCACGAATATACCATAAAAAGAAGGCACTGAGAACAGTAAGTACGATTATTGTCCAAGAACGAAGAAAAGAATTGTTTTTTTCCGTCATTCCAAATTCCTTTGCTTGGTTTTTTGATAGGATGATTTTACACTAAAAACGGTTCAAATGATTGTAAACACATTTCTTAATAAATTGGATGATGGAATACCCGATTTCATCCGAGAGATTTCTAAAACAACCAAATTACTAATAAACTGGAAAATATCCCGACAAATATGATTAATCCGAAAGCTTTGAAAATAATTTGATAAAGTTCACGGGAACCGGTGAAAAAGGCAATCAGCGCTTTTGAGATTGTGTTCATAATCGTAGCTAGAAGAATGGCGATAGCAGCAGCTTGATTCTGGACTTGTGAATTTTTGGCGAGATTTAAGACACTTAAAGTGATCGCATCCATTTCAGTTAACCCCGCGATCATACTCGTTAGATAAACACCAGATATACCAAATGAATTCAGGGCGACTTCGATAACAACGATCACAATCGCAAAAGCGAAACCGAATTTTATGGCAGTGGATAGTTCTAGAGGGTGATGTAATTTGATAATTTTTTTTGTAATTTTCTTGGATAGAATACTTTTTCTTTGCAGCACATATACGATGATAAAACCCGCGGTTAACATAGCTGCATAAGGGATACTGATCGAAGGTACCAATGGGGGATAGATGACCAAAATTAGGAATAAAATTCTTGGAAACATCACGGTTGAGGCTAAGATGACCACTCTAGCATAATTGGAGGATAGACTAGGGTTCCCCTTGCTAGCAGAGGAAAAGCTAATTGTTGTCGCAGTACTGCTCGCTAATCCTCCTAGGATCCCCATGATGTTAAGACCTCTGGATGGACCTAGGAATTTTATTAATACATATCCGCTGAATCCAATTCCCGAAACAAGCACTACCATTAGCCAAATCTGGAATGGATTTAATAATTCCCACGGGTCAATTGGTCGATTTGGAAGAATCGGTAAGATTACTGCGGTGAGAAGGGCGAATTGAAGAGTCATAAAAATATCTTTCGAACTCATTCGCCTGATTCCCTGATGCAGTCTACCTTTTGCGGCAAGGAGGATGGACGTAATGACGGAGAGTGAGATAGCAATATCGATTTTTTCGCTCATAGTAAGTGCACCAAACAGGAATGTCAACACTGCAGCGACTTCAGTTGTGATCCCAGTACCACATTTTTTTTGTAATTGAGTGGCTATGAAACCGATCGAAGTAAAAACAATCAAACCCGCTAAGGATATCGCGATGGGAATAATTCCATATTCCGGGTAAAGGAATGCTGTCACTGCTCCGAGCAAAGCGATTAACGAGAAAGTACGAATTCCGGCAAAGCTTGGCGCATCGTCTTTCTGTTGGAAAAATTCGCGTTCAAGACCAAGCAATGCACCGATAAGCAATGCAACAGCAAAACGCCACCAAGGATCGAAATCAGTCAAAGTAATCATATCTTCTGTAATCAATAAAAAAAAATCTATTTTATCGTGAATTAGAATTTTAATTATACACTAAATACTCAATTTAATGTGCATAATAAAGAGGTGAAATTTCTGTTTTTGAAAAGGAATTACACTATCGTACAAGCACTTTTGGTTTCACTTGGCGCCATACATCATCTGCTGTTACCCGTTCGTAGGCATAACCAATCTGGAATAGTTTTTCCTCTGAATAATCCGCGCCAAGCAATTGCACTCCAATGGGCAGGTTATTCTTATCCAATCCAGCAGGCATAGAAAGTCCAGGCACTCCGGCGTGATTTGCAGTGACTGTAAATTGATCGGCATATTGCATAAGGACCGAATCTCCATATACATCTCCGATTGGGAAGGCGGTTGTAGGGGTTGTTGGCGTGAGTAGAGCGTCCAATCGGTATTTACCTTTCGAGTCGAAGATATCCTCATAATCCTTGCGTATTAGGGTGCGAACCTTCAACGCTCGATTGTAATATTGTTCACTGTATTGCGCACCACTGACATACATGCCCATCAAGATGCGGAGTTTTGGTTGCACTCCAAATCCTTGGGCACGCGATTTGCGATACATCTCTTGCAGGGTTTGAACATGATCTGAGGTCCGATATCCGTATTTAACGCCATCATAGCGATGTAGATTTGAAGCTGCTTCCACTCGAGAAATAACAAAATATACTGGAATTCCATAGCGAGTATGCGGCATAGGGACATCTTCGACAATATCAGCGCCTAATTCTGCTAGACGTCCAGCCGCGCGCATGACAGCTTCGTGGATTTCTGCATCGATGGGCGTTTGCTGGATTTCTCCGCTCTCAGGGTCTGGATAGGTGATATTAAAGAAATCCGGTGATAAACCAATTCTCATCCCGCGTACACCGCGTTTGATTGTGCTTAAGTAATCCGGTACTAGGATATTGGCAGCGGTTGCATCTCTTGGATCAGCGCCTGCGATTGTGCGAAGCATCAATGCTGCATCCATAATATTTCTGGCGATTGGTCCAGGGCAATCTAGCGAGGACCCAAACGCAATCATGCCATAGCGGGAAACACGTCCATAGGTAGGCTTTACACCGACAACGCCGCAGAAAGAAGCTGGTTGGCGAATTGAACCAGCGGTATCTGTTCCAAGCGATAATTGACTTTCTCCAGCCGCGACGGATGCAGCACTACCACCAGAAGACCCGCCTGGTACTCGATCAGGGTTCCACGGGTTGCGCGTGCTTGGCTGAAAAGCAGAGGATTCGTTGGAGGAACCATAGGTAAATTCATCTAGATTTACTTTTCCAAGCATAATCGCGCCATCCGAAATCATACGCTCCACGGGAGTCGCCGTGTATGGTGAGACAAAATTCGCAAGGATACGTGATGCGGCTGTTGATGGTGTGCCTTTTACACAGAATATATCTTTGACAGTAAAAGGGACGCCCGCTAGAGGACCAATTTCTTCTCCCACAGCTAAAGCTTTGTCGATTTCATTGGCGCGTTGGCGTGCTTGGTCAGCGGTTAGTGTGATGAATGCATGCACTTTATCCGCATCTTCTGGTTTCAGTTCTTCGGTTGATAGACTTCCGCTGCGTCCATCGACAGCAGCGATGCGCTCGAGTGTGGATTCAACCGCTTGGAGCGCAGAGATTTCCTTGTGTTGGATGAGTTCAGCCAGAGTATAGGCTGGGAGATCACTAATTTCCATCGAATTAACCCTTTAATTATGAGAGTTCTTCGTGAGGTATTTCTGGGACGATAATATACCTGTCTTCGATTTGTGGCGCTTGCCCTAGGATATCTTCGCTATCGATATTCCTTTTCCAAATATCCATACGAGTTGCTGGGGTTGTTTTATCGGTAAAACTAACCCCATGCATCGTGATTTCGTCAATATCATCAACTGGTATTGCCACCAATTCATGGATAGCTTTGAGTTGGTTATTGAGCTGTTTCCGTAAATATTCGGATTCCTCTTGAGATAATTCAAGAGCAGCTAATTGAACAAGATGATCGAAGATTTCAGGTGTGATTGTTTCAGTCATAAGCTCCTCTAGCCAGTCTAGGTTGGATCGCTCTATTATATCCTAATTCAGCGTGTTTTATAGAGATGGTCTAAATTTTGTGAAACTCTTTAATATTTTCTCACACGTGCTATAATATGATCATTAATCCGTTTATCAAGTTTCAAAGAATCTATGGAGGAGTTGATGGGTGCCAAAGAGGTCTTTCCCTTAACCGAAGAGCACGAAATGATCCGCAGGACAGCTCGTGATTTTGCTCAAAATGAAATCGCACCAATAGCGCAAGAATTTGATGAAAGTGGAGATTTTCCTCTGCAAACAATTCGAAAGATGGGCGAAATGGGATTTATGGGGATTGAAATTCCCGAAGAATATGGGGGCGCTGGAATGGATACCCTTGCTTATGTTTTAGCCTTGGAGGAAATTAGTAAAGTTGACGCGGCACATGGTACCATCATGTCCGTGAACAATTCACTTTATTCATATTGTCTTTATCGCTTTGCATCCGAAGAACAAAAGCAGAAATATCTATTCCCTGTGACGAGCGGTCAAGAGATAGGGGCATATTCTCTCACTGAGCCAATGTCAGGGTCAGACGCGGGTACCATGCGTAGTCGTGCAATACGTGATGGCGATGAATATATTTTGAATGGACGCAAATCATGGATCACTAGTGGTCCCGTGGCGAAATACTTGGTTGTATTTTCTATGACAGCCCCCGAGAAAAAACATCAAGGTGTGACTGCTTTTATTGTTGATGCCGATACGCCTGGTTTTGTACGTGGTAAGAAGGAACCCAAGCTAGGTATTCGTGCGTCTGCTACCAGTGAGATCTCTTTTGAAGATTGCCGAATCCCGGTCGAAAATCGAATCGGTGAAGAAGGAGAAGGTTTTAAGATCGCTATGACAGTTCTTGATGCCGGGCGGATCGGCATTGCTGCACAAGCTTTAGGGATAGCGGAAGCGTCTTATGAAGCCAGTGTCAGCTTTGCCCAAGAACGAGAAGCGTTTGGAAAGGTGATCGGTCAATTCCAAGGGATCAGTTTCAAACTAGCGGATATGAAGACACGTATAGAGGCGACGCGCTTATTGATCTATCAGGCTGCTTTGGCAAAAGAACATGCCAAGAAAACTGGCGAACGGTTTACCTTAGAAGCTTCCATAGCGAAATTGTTCGCCTCTGAGACCGCCATGTTTGCAGCTCATGCTGCTGTGCAGATACATGGTGGGATGGGATATAGCAAAGAGTATCCTGTGGAACGTTATTTTCGGGATGCTAAGATCACAGAGATTTACGAGGGCACTAGTGAGATTCAACGTTTGGTGATTGCACGCCTGGAAACAGGATTAAGATGAATTAAAGCCGGTGGTTTTTTCCAAATTGCAGATATCAAATGACTGATGAAGAAAAGCGGTTAGAGCCTGAACTTAAGTTTAGTGAAATCGACCAACAAAAACCATCTCTGAATTTATCTCTACAGGTTCCGAAAGGAGTGCGCGTAAAGATCACGATCGAAGCGCAATCTAATGACGCGGAAATGGATCGTGTAACGGGTAGGGAATCGACTTTGCTTCTTGAAAACAGCGCTGTACAGGATGAGACGGTTTATACGATTGATGTCCCCATTCATCACAAAGATAGAACTCGTGTAATCGGTTTCCCCTTATTCCAGCGGTTATTTACAGCGCTTCAGCGTTTTACTCACACGATCTATGATTCATTTCAACATCTTTTGGGTACTTGGCGATTCTCACTAGCAGAGACATTATTTGGGGTTTCTATTTTGCTTTATTTGCTCATTCGCTTGGTGGGTTTGACCTCCTATCCCGTTTATTTTTTCAGTGATGAAGCAATTCAAACTAATCTGGCAGCAGATTTTATCCGTGATAACTTCACCAATTATGATGGTGAATTTTTCCCGACCTATTTCTATAATGTCGATAAGTACAGCTTGAGCATCAGTGTCTACTTGCAAACGATTCCTTATCTGATCTTTGGGAAATCAGATTATGCCACGCGTGCAACATCAGTTTTAGTCACTTTGCTTGCAGCAATTTATATTGGCTTGATCTTGCGAGATATTTTTAAATTTGACCACTGGTGGGTGGGTACATTATTGCTTTCGATGACACCGGCTTGGTTTCTACACTCACGCACTGCCTTTGAGACGGTTATCATGGTTTCGTTCTACACGGCTGGTCTGTATTACTACCTGCTTTATCGATACCGAGCGCCACGTTATCTTTATTCTGCCTTGATCTTGTTTGCTCTGTCTTTTTATAGCTACAATCCAGGACAAATCGTGGTTGGGGTTAGTGGACTAATTTTCTTTTTGATCGATATTCCTTATCATTGGAAGCAAAGGTATACTTTGCTAGCTGGACTGGGTTTATTTGTTCTCTTAGCGCTTCCTTATATTCGTTTCCGCATCGCTCATCCGGACGCGATCGAAGATCATCTTTATAAATTGGCATCGTATTGGATCAAACCAATCTCGCTCCATGAAAAATTGTCAATTTTTTGGAATGAATACAAACTAGGTTTGAGCCCTGGTTATTGGTTCATTCCGAACACGCAAGATCTTTCGCGTCATTTGATGAAAGGATACAGCCATTTATCGAGAATCACATTTCCAATTGCAATCTTCGGTAGCTTGATTGCTTTAAAAAATATCCGTGAATCAAAATATCGAGTGGTTTTAGGGGCTTTGCTGGCGGCGCCAACCGGCGCAGCGCTTGTGAATATGGCAATCACGCGCGCTTTAGTTATGGTCGTACCAGCAACCTTATTGATCTCCATCGGATTGATCTATTTGATCAAATGGTTTGAATCAAGGCAATGGCGAATAAATCCCAAATTTTATTCCCTTTTTTTATTTGTACTTTTAGTGTCGGGTAATCTCTCCCTTTTCTTTGACGCACTCCGAAATGGACCGACTTGGTATTGTAATTATGGATTAGGGGGAATGCAATTTGGAGCTCGTCAGGTATTCACGGCGGTGGAGGACTATCTCCATGAACACTCAGCTGCAAAAGTCACGGTTTCACCCGCATGGGCAAACAGTACAGATGTATTGGCAAATTTTTACTTGCTTCCACCAAACCCAATCCAACTCGGCAATCTTGATGATTACTTATACAATCTCAAGCCGATCGAAGATCAACGTGTCTTTGTTATCCCTGCGGAAGAGTTTGAGAAAGCAACCTCGAGTGGTAAGTTTACAAGGGTTCAGGTTGAAAAGATCATTCCTTATCCGAATGAAGAACCAGGTTTCTTTTTTGTGCGTCTCGATTATGTTGAGAATATTGAAGAGATCCTAGAAGAAGAGAAGAAAGCGCGACGCGAGTTACAAACAGAGCGGGTCATAATTCATGGTGAACCCGTTCAGGTACGATATTCATTATTAGATATGGGGAAGATTGAAGATCTATGGGATGGCGATGCAAAGTCAGTGACACGTACCTACGAAGCGAATCCTTATGTGATCGAGATCACTTTTCCGGAAAGCAAGATTGTGAGTGGTGTTGACCTCGTCATTGGGGATACCGATGCAAATATCAATCTGCAGTTATTCACCGATTCAGAAGCGACAACAGACCTTCCTTTGGAGATTAGCACTGAGCGATCTGGAACCGTGAAAAAACCGTTGGTAAGTGTGGATTTTCAAGATTCTTATGAGGTTGAAAAGATGATCATTGCATTAACTGACTTAAAACAAAATGAACCTGCTCATGTTCACTTATGGGAGCTTGTGTTAAGATGATGAAAAAAGTGATTGGATGAAAGATAAATCTTGAGAGAATTTAGCGCATGAAAAATGATCACTCAGTAGATAATGGATCGCTAGATGTCCAAGCGGAAAAGAAAGCACGAAGCAAACGCCCTAAAAGCGTTACTATTTTGGCTGTATTGGTGTTGTATATCGCAGTGTTCAATCTTGCTCGGTTTTATCAGGCGATACAGAGATGGGTCTTATTGGAGCAGATCTTACCCTTCTCGCCTTTATATTTGATCGTCACTGGAGTAATTTGGAGCTTGTTTGGATTGCTTGTTTTCTGGGCTTTGTGGAGAGGTATAGCATGGGCTCCGAAAATTACGATCATATCGACCATCCTCTATAACCTTTATTTTTGGTTCGATCGTTTATTGATGCCCAGTTATCCACAGCGAAACGCAAATGCGTACTTTTATTTGATCGTATGGAGTTGGATTTTTGCTTTTACTTTATGGGTAACCATGAGTAAGAAGAACAAACCATTCTTTGGAGGGTTTGATGGGTGATGACCCAAAGATGAGACAAATGCACGAAATGCGTGCATTGAGCCTCCTGGGGGGGGGCGAGGACCGTATTGAACGTCAACACGAGAGCGGAAAGTTAACCGCACGCGAGAGGATCGATCTTTTCCTAGATCGAGGATCATTTCATGAATTGGATGCTTTTGTGCTCCATAGAACAAATGATTTTGGCTTGGATGAAAGGAAAATTCTCGGAGATAGTGTTGTGACCGGTTGGGGGATGGTTCATGGGCGCTTGGTCTATATCTTTTCACAAGACTTCACCGTGTTTGGAGGTAGCCTGGGTGAGGCGCATGCTGAGAAAATCTGTAAGTTGATGGATATTGCCTTGAAAAACGGCGCGCCTTTGATCGGATTGAATGACTCAGGTGGTGCGCGTATCCAAGAAGGTGTTGTCTCGCTTGGTGGTTATGCGGATATTTTCTTGCGCAACACCTTGGCATCCGGCGTTATCCCGCAGATCAGCGCTATCATGGGCCCTTGCGCAGGTGGTGCGGTATACTCACCAGGGTTGACGGATTTTATTTTCATGGTCGAAAATTCATCTTTTATGTTTGTGACTGGACCAGATGTTGTAAAAACGGTCACGCATGAAAATGTTTCCTTCGAAGAGTTGGGCGGCGCCAAGGTGCATGCAGAGCAATCTGGCGTCTGTCATGTTTCTTCTCCGAACGAGATGGAAGCGCTCGCTCAAATCAGGGAACTGCTGAGTTATCTTCCACAGAATAATATGGAGGAGCCTCCTTTTGTTCAAAATGGGGATGACCTGCTGCGAGCTGAGCCAGTATTGGATAAGATCATCCCAAGCGACCCAAGTAAACCGTATGATATGAAGAATGTCATTCGCTTGATCGTTGATGATGGCAAATTCTTTGAAATACATGCCTCATTTGCCCAAAATATTATTGTTGGTTTCGCTCGTTTGGGAGGCTATAGCGTCGGAATTGTTGCTAATCAACCAGCCGTTTTAGCGGGTTGTCTGGATATCAACGCTTCGGAAAAAGCTGCTCGTTTTGTCCGTTTTTGTGACGCATTCAATATTCCTGTAATCACTTTTGTGGATGTGCCTGGTTTTCTACCGGGGACAAACCAAGAACATAGTGGGATCATTCGTTCAGGGTCGAAGCTTTTATTCTCATATTGTGAAGCGACGGTACCCAAACTGACTGTGATCACTCGAAAAGCGTATGGCGGAGCCTATGATGTGATGAGCAGTAAGCATATCCGTGGTGATTTGAATCTGGCGTGGCCCTCGGCTGAAATTGCAGTTATGGGTCCGGATGGCGCAGTCAATATTATCTTCCGAAAGGAAATTACAAAGGCAGAGCATCCAGATGAGGTCAAAGACGCTTTAGTGAAGGATTATCGTGAGAAATTTGCGAACCCTTATATTGCAGCTTCACGCGGTTTTATTGACGATGTGATTGAACCGAGCAAAACCAGACAAGTTCTTATCGATGGTTTAGTGATGCTTGCTAATAAGCGTGATTCAAATCCTCCCAAAAAACATTGTTGTCTTCCGTTGTAAAATGATGATTGGAAGTGAGACTTGATGTTCAAGAAGATTCTAATTGCCAACAGGGGCGAGATCGCAGTACGAATCATACGCGCCTGTCGTGAGATGGGTATCCAAACTGTGGCTGTATTTTCGGATGTTGATCGAAGAGCATTACATGTGCGTAATGCGGATGAAGCCTATTTGTTGGGAGAAGCGCAAGCGAGGCAGTCCTATTTGCGGATCGACAAAATCCTGGAGATCGCAAAAAAAACTGGTGCAGAGGCGATTCACCCAGGGTATGGTTTTTTAGCTGAGCGCGCTGATTTCGCGGAAGCTTGTCAAGCAAATGGGATTGTCTTCATTGGTCCAAAGCCTTCATCGATTGCTGCAATGGGAGATAAAGCGTTAGCGCGTGCAACAGTATCCGCAGCGGGTATTCCTGTGATCCCAGGCACTGAGGGGGAAGGCGCGTTGAGCGATGGCGATCTGTTGAACTTAGCGCCAGGCATTGGATTCCCATTACTTATCAAAGCGACTGCGGGTGGGGGTGGGAAGGGGATGCGTGTTGTGAATAGTATTGATGAGATGGCAGAACTTATTCAATCTGCTCGTCGAGAAGCGGAGTCTTCTTTCGGTGATGGAAATGTCTATTTGGAGAAATTGGTTCAGGGAGCTCATCACATCGAATTTCAAATATTGGCTGATCATTATGGGCATGTTATTCATCTCGGTGAACGCGAATGTTCGATTCAAAGGCGACATCAAAAGTTATTGGAAGAATCGCCTTCACCGTTTCTTGAAAACCAAGTTGATTATCAGACCATGCGTCAAGAGATGGGAGCGATCGCAGTTCGAGCGGCAGCAGCAGTTGGTTATGAGAATGCTGGTACGATCGAATTTCTAGTTGATGAGCAGCGGCGATTCTATTTCTTAGAAATGAACACCCGCTTGCAAGTCGAACATCCTGTTACTGAAATGGCGACTGGTGTGGATATTGTTAAGGAGCAGATCAAGATCGCGGCAGGGCAACCTTTGAGCTTGACACAGGAGCAGATCAATCCGCATGGATGGGCTATCGAATGCCGGATCAATGCTGAAGATCCGTATCAGAACTTCCTTCCTTCGAGTGGTTTGCTTTCACAGATCGTCTTACCCGGGGGACCTGGGGTTCGAATTGATACAGGCGTCTATCCCGATTTTGATGTCAGCCCTTATTATGACTCGTTGATCTCAAAGCTGATCGTTTGGGGAGAGACGCGTGATCAGGCAATTAAACGGATGCAGCGATGTCTGGATGAATACCGATTGGTTGGCTTGCAAACTACACTTCCATTTCACAAACGAATTCTAGAGGTAGATCAATTTGTGAGTGGTCATTATGACACGCGTTTTATTGAGGAGCAATTCCCGATAGCAGGCGCCGATCAAGCGATACCAGAGGATCGGGTGTATGAAAAAGTAGCCGTGATCATTGCGGCTCTAGCTCGCTATCGCGCTACTGAACAAAAATCATGTGAATCGCTTAAACAGCAGCGAAAGATAAAGCATCAGCAAGACATGCAAAACCGGAGTATGTGGAAATGGACTGGAAACTGGAAGATGAATCACTAATGATTGAGGTATTTGCTTGAAAATCATTTGTCGAGTCGATCAACGCGAATATCAAATTGAGATTTTGGATGACCATCATATCAACTTAGATGGTGAACAATTTGAGGTTGATCTAGATTGTATTGGGTTTCATCCGATTTATTCACTACTTTTAAATGGGAAGTCTTACGAAGGTTGTGTTGATTCCTGTGAAATGAATTGTCAGGTTTTCATCAACAGCCGTGTCTATTCAATTGAAGTGGCAGATGAACGCTCTTTAAATTTGTATCGAATAACAAGCTCTCAACTGAAAGAGCAAATGGTATATGATCTGCATGCCCCTATGCCCGGCTTGGTGGTTTCAGTGAAAGTCGAAGAAGGTCAGGATATTCAAGAGGGCGATGTTTTGATCATCTTAGAATCAATGAAAATGCAGAATGAAATCTATTCTCCTCGCTCTGGCAAGGTGAAGCATTTACAGGTCAAAATCGGTGACCAAGTTTCACAACGCGCAGTCATGCTTAGTATTGAATAGCGCTATATAGAAATTAAAGGTAAAAAAAAATGAATAATCATGATCAAGAATTAGAGATCAAACTACTGGTACGTGATTTAAAAGCCATTGAAGATCGCTTAATGTCACTGGGCGCCAAATTGAAGCAAGCGCGTGTCCTAGAAATCAACTTGAGATTTGATACGACTCAAAAAGAATTATCGCGGACTTACAAAGCTTTACGGTTGAGAAAAGATAATCAATTGAGATTGACCTATAAAGGTCCCTCTGAAACGAGGGAAGGTGTGCGCGTTCGACAGGAGATTGAGTTCACGGTGAGCGATTTTGAAGCGGCGCGTGATTTCCTGGAAGCATTAGGCTATCAAGTTTTTATGGTCTATGAAAAATATCGTACCGAATATGATTACCATGGAGTTTCGATCAGCTTGGACGAATTACCCTATGGCTATTTCGTGGAAATTGAAGGACCAGATCCGGTAAGCATTCGTAAGGTAAACCAAGATTTGAGTTTGAATTGGGAAGGAAGGATCACTGAGAGTTACCTGATGATCTTTAATCAGATCAGTCAAAAAGCAGGATTAACTTATCGTGATCTTACTTTTGAGCTTTTCCAGGAAAGAGATTTAGCAGAGCGGGTATTAGGGTTTATCCCAGCAGACCTTGAGGTGTGATCTTCAAGATCAAATATTTTCAACCGTTAATTTGATCCTCGATGGTTGTTTGGTCTTGGATTTGGAAATTATTTTACCGCTAAAAAATTTCTAGCCTTGCGTTCATCCATCTGACTGCATTCGTTCGTGCATCGATCTGTAAATATTCTCGGATGATCTGTTGGAGCGCATGTACATCTCCGGTGGTAAAAAAAAGGGTTTCTGATGGATCATGCGAGCTGTGATTTAAATGAGGAGAGAGCGCTTGGTCGCTTGCTTGGGTTTGCTTTTCCCAAATTCTTTTTACTTGTTTAGCTACCGCTGGCGCAGGGTTGATGATTGTGATCTGCTCGCCAACGATCTTTTGAATAATAGGGATTACGAAGGGATAATGTGTGCAGCCCAGAACGATCGTATCGATGCTTTGTGTGATCATTGGCTCTAAGGCTTCTCGCAAGATCGTTTCGGTCTTAGGTGATTGAATTGCGCCAGCCTCGATTTGTTGTACCAATCCAGGGCAGGTGTCTTTTAGAATATTAACCTCGGTTGCGAAGCGCTCGACGACAGAATTGTATAGTTCGCCTTGAAATGTGGCGGGTGTGGCGAGCACACCGACAACACCGCTCTTGGTCAGCGAGGCTGCTGGTTTAACAGCCGGTTCCATACCGACAAAGTCCATTTCTGGGAATGTTCTCCGTAGATCGTTCAAAGCGGCTGCGGAAGCGGTATTGCAGGCGATCACAATAATGCTCGCCTTTTGCGACAGAAAGAACCTCGTGATTTCATGCATGAATGTACGGATTTCAGCTAAAGAACGGGAACCATAAGGGACATGCGCTTGATCAGCGAAATAAATCGTTCTCTCGAATGGGATTTCCTGCCACATTGCTTGTAAGACAGATAAGCCACCTACCCCTGAGTCAAAAACAGCAATTCTCTTCTCTGGAAAGGATTTCACAAAAACCAACCTCAGCTTGCGATTGATCGTTTAAGCGCTTCAGCAATCAGGATGTTCGTTGATATGTTCTAGCTGTCTCTACAAAGGCTTCAAATAGAGCGCGCATTTTAGGATAGGCATACAGATTCTCTGGATGCCATTGTACTGCTAACCCATAAGGATAATCGATCATTTCGATTCCTTCGACGATTCCATCTGGCGCGTAGGCTGTCGCTCGTAATTCAGAGGCAAGCTGCCGGATGCCTTGATGGTGAAAGCTGTTTACATTGACTTCTAGGTCCGCGGTGATCTTCGCCAGCTTACTATCAGCTTCGATTTTAACAGGATGTGCTAGGTAATCACGGGCATAGTCGGGATGATATTGATGGCGAAGGGAGCCAGGCTTTTGGTCGAGGATATCTTCATATAAGGTACCCCCAAGCGCTACATTAATCACTTGAAAACCGCGGCAGATGCCGAAGAAAGGCATCTTGCGGGAGAGAATTTGTTTGAAAAGCAAAAATTCAACTCGATCACGATCTTCATCGACGTAGGATACCAGCGGATGTTGCGTACCGTGATAGTGGTCAGGCAGGATATCACCTCCACCAGAAAAAATCATTCCATCAAGCCGAGAGATAAGTTGTTCGAGTTGTTCCTCTGGCTGACCTAAAGGAATTAAAACAGGAATACCACCTGCCCGAAGGACCGAGTTAGAGTAGTCAATCCCCAGTGAAAATTGAGCATTGCAACCATTATTTAGATTGCGTGTGGTGGTTAAACCGATCAATGGTGCATTCAAGTCTTCCTCCAGATTAGGGTAGCAGAAAAGGCGCAGTCTAAGATAGACTACGCCCAAATCGTCCAATACATTGGAAGGGTTGTCTCCTTCAAATGTAAAGCGGATCTAATCAAATTATGAAAATTTCTGTTTTAGGCGCGCTCTCTTGCCCGTTCTTTCGCGTAGAAAATATAATTGAGCGCGTCGTACTTTGGCATGTCGTTCAACGATCACGTTCTCGAGTCGGGGGGAGCGCACTAAAAAGGTGCGTTCAACACCAATACCATTGCTGGCAGTGCGGCGGACGGTGAAGTTTTCATTATTTCCGCTGCCGCGCATACGAATAACAGTGCCTTTAAACTCTTGTGTTCGTTCGTTGTTTCCTTCTTGGATGCGAAGAAAAACTCTCACACTATCACCCGGTTGGATTCGGGGTATATTGGGATTTACTGGGGATTCCACTGATCTAATAATTTCGTCCATGTTTATCATCCTTACCTATGAAGAGCTTGATTATCTTCAATAAAATTTCACATCTGGCGTGCCTCAAGCGACACAGCCTTGAATTATACCACGCGGGTTGAGAAAAGAAAAGTGAATTTTCTTGCCTTTTTTTCTTAAGTAAAGGCTTATCTCAGGTATAATCTTGGTTGTGAATAATGAGAATCCAAAGACAAACATTGATTATCTTGTCCTCGGACATATTAGCCTAGATGATACCGAGGAGGGATTTAGATTAGGTGGAACAGCCGCTTATGCCGCATTAACCGTAAAAGCGCTTGGACGACGAGTTGGGATTGTGACCTCTTGGGGGCAAGAAATCACTGCCCAGGAAATTCAGAACTTGCCTATCCATAATATCGCAACGGAGAGAAGCACAGTATTCGAGAATCGCTATCAAGACAATTTGCGTATACAGGTCATCCATAGTTGTGCTAAGCCGATCACTTATAGCGATATCCCTAAAGCTTGGAGATCCTGTGAGATCGTTCATCTTGGACCGATCGCGAATGAAGTTGAAAGCGATATGGCATCAAGATTTCCAGATAGCCTTGTTGGTATAACGCCTCAGGGTTGGTTCAGAGATTGGGATGAAAAAGGAAATGTTTTTAGCCGCGATTGGGAAAGATCCAAGTCTGTTTTAAAGAATGCAGATGCCATCGTAATCAGCCCTGAAGATATTGATTTTGATGAAGAACGGATTGAAGAGATCGTGAGTATATGTCCGGTGGTTGCAGTAACTGAAGCAGAAGCAGGCGCGCGATTATATTGGCATGGCGATGTCAGACGTTTCCGAGCGCCAACTATGCAGGAAGTCGATCCAACCGGCGCAGGTGATATCTTTGCAGCCGCTTTTTTTGTGCGCTTGAAACAGACTCGAGACCCATGGGGCGCAGCTCGTTTTGCAACAAACATCAGCGCGTACTCTGTTCAAAGAAGTGGGTTGGATTCCATTCCGACCAGCGATGAAATCAAACTGAGCATGGTGGAGGTTTTATAGATAATTATGGGAAAAATATACACCCTTGCGAATCAAAAAGGTGGCGTAGGGAAGACGACCACGACGATTAATCTTGGCGCTTATCTGGCATACTTTGGACAAAAAGTATTATTGGTAGACTTAGATCCTCAAGCCAATACAACCTCATCTCTACAAATTAATAAGAATACGATCAAAGGCGGTACCTATGAGGTATTGCTCGAAGATGACAAAGTGATAAAATATATCTTACATAACCCTCGCTTGAAGGTTTCATTGCTGCCAGCATCGCCAAACTTAGCGGGAGGGGAAGTTGAATTGGTTAATGAAATTGGACGTGAGAATCGCCTTAGTAAGGCTTTAGCGAAAGTTGAAGAGCGATTTGATTATATTTTGATCGATTGTCCGCCTTCTCTAGGGTTATTGACGTTGAATGGTTTGGTTGCGGCAAAAGATGGCGTTCTGATTCCGGTGCAATGTGAGTACCTGGCATTGGAAGGATTGGGGCAGCTTCAATTTACGATCAAAAGGGTGCGCGAGGCGATATTCTCGACGTTGGACATACGCGGGGTGGTTTTAACGATGTACGATGGACGTACAAACTTAGCCGGAGATGTCGTCATGGAAGTCAGGCGACATTTTGGGGAGAAGGTTTTAAAGAGTATTGTACCGCGTTCGATTCGTCTGGCAGAAGCCCCCTCTTATGGACAACCGATTTCATTGTATGCGCCTGAGTCGAGTGGAGCGAAAGCTTATGAAGCTTTGGCGATAGAGATCCTGCAGGGTGATGGTTTGGATATTTCCGTAGGAGGTGGAAATGATGGCTCGTAAGCGAGGCTTGGGGCGGGGTTTGGATGCCTTAATTCCAGGCAGCAAAACAGAAGGAAATTCGGAAGGCGTTCTGGAAATCACTATAGAGAATATTATTCCAAACCCTCGTCAACCACGCTCTCAAATAGATTCGGATTTATTGGAAGAATTGGCAGAATCGATTTTAGAGTATGGCGTTATTCAACCTTTAATCGTCACCCAAGGCGAGCAAGAAACCTATACTCTGATAGCCGGAGAGCGTCGATTGGAAGCTGCGCGTCGAGCTGGGTTGGATACGGTACCCGTATTAGTTCGCGAAGCCAGTGATCAACAACGCCTTGAGCTTGCATTGATTGAAAATGTACAACGCGCTGATCTCAGCCCCTTAGAAACGGCTGAAGCCTATCGGCAGCTTGCGGAGGATTTTGATTTATCGCACGAGGAAATCGCTCAACGGGTGGGTAAAAGCCGGGTATCGGTGACGAATACATTACGTTTATTAAAATTACCGCTTGGCGTGCAAAAAGCGCTGGCGGAGGTACAAATCAGTGAAGGACATGCACGCGCCTTATTAGCGCTGCCATCCCCCCAATCACAGTCTGCGGTGTTAACTACGATCATTCAGAAAGGTTTGAATGTGCGTCAGACGGAAGAATTGGTGCGAAAATTAGGCGGTCAAAAACCACCCAAGAAAGTTAAGCTTTCTCCCGCTCCGGAGATAATCGAGATCCAAGAGCGATTGCAGCAGAGTCTCGGTACGCGCGTTAGTCTTAACTCGCGAGTGAAAGGACAGGGAGGCACAATCACGATCCATTATTACTCGGATGAAGAATTGAACACATTGATCGACCGACTGATCAATGATCTCGAATGAGTCAAATGGAAAGCTGAAACCTGGTTTGTTGATCATCTACCAGGTTTTTTAGTTAAACACGAAAGGATAATAGAATGTGGCTCTTTAACGCAAAGATCTATACTTTAGATACGCAAAACCCTAATGCAACTGCAGTCAGAATCGATAAAGAACGAATTGTCGAATTGGTGTTTGATGAAAAAACCACCCCAAAAATCGCTAAGGAACAAGAGGCGGTAGATCTACAAGGGAAAACGATCTTGCCGGGTTTATGCGATGCTCATATCCATTTAGAACACTATGCCTTGAGTTTAATGAAGGTTGATTGTGAGGTTAGTACAAAAGAAGCTTGTTTGCGCCGTGTGGCAGCGCGGGTGAAACAAAGCGCGCCTGGTGAGTGGATATTAGGACACGGATGGAACCAAAATGATTGGGAGTCTGGATTTGGAAACTTGAGTGACCTGGATGCGATTGCCCCACATAATCCGGTCTATCTGACCGCTAAATCGCTGCATGCTGGGTGGAGTAACTCAGCCGCGTTGCGAATAGCTAACATCTCTCGCACAACCAGCAATCCCAAAGATGGCGTGATTGGTAAAGATGACCATGGTGATCCAGATGGTATTCTGTATGAACGCGCCATGGAGCTGATCGAAGCATGTATATCCAATCCAACAAGCGCTGAGGTGAGATCAGCGATCGAGACCGCTCAGCGAAAACTATGGCAGATGGGGATTACCAGTGTGCATGACTTCGATCGCAGAGA
>CAZJMV010000221.1:0-4533 GCA_964547225.1 uncultured Anaerolineaceae bacterium
TGGTATATCTGCCGACCCCGACGACCGGTTTGCTGGTCAAAGATTTCACAAAGCGGATATACTTCTCTTGATATCCCTCGTGTTCAAATCGAGAAACGGCTGAGTCGTGGCTCCAATCGCTGATATTGACATCCCATAGATCAGGCAGCTCCGCTAAGAGAGCAACGATATCGTGTCCTTCTCCTTGTGCTGTCATACCATCCTCGCCCATGAGCTCATCCACAGCCAAACGCACGGCGACGGCGCTGTGATCTCCGACGGCATCTTGCGTGTCTTCGATGATCTCACGCAAAAATCGTGTCCGGTTTTCTAAGCTGCCTCCATATTCATCCGTGCGTTGATTATATCTCCGCAGGAGAAAATGCATCGCCAAGGATAGATTATGTCCGGCGTAACAATAAATAATATCAAAACCAGCCTGCTTGGCTCGCAGCGCTGCTTGACGGTGCCAGCGACGCAGGTTGCGAATATCCTCTTTATCCATCTGATGGGTCTGACCAGGGGTATAGCCATCGAAACCAATCGAAACTGGTGCAAAGCTCGTCGAACGAGAATACAAATTCGCGGCATGACGACCGCCATGCGTCAATTCAATCCCGGCTAAAGCGCCGTAGTTGTGAATCGCATCAACCATTTGCGCCAAAGCGGGGATATCAGCATCATCCCAGATACGACCTTCGATATTGGGCGCGAGATCACTGCTATGATGGATCTCGACTTCTTCAGTGCAAACCACACCCCACCCGCCCTGCGCCTTGATCTTGCGCATTTCGGTGAGTGCATGCGGCATGCGATAGCCCATACCATTGCAGTGCGGTACTTGATAAAAGCGGTTTGGCGCAACAACCGGACCGATCTTGACTGACTCAAAGAGGATTGAAAAGTGATCATTCATGGAATATACCGATCTTAAAGAGGGCTGCCTGAACAAGAAACTGGCAGCCCTTTAACCAACTGATAGCAAAAGTGTAATTCTTCTAAGCTTTCATACTGCGCGACATCGTATAACGCAAAGCCTGTCGATTAGCTTCCATCACGCGTTCATTTAATGGCTGATTTTCACCGCTTTGCGATTGCATGACCAAATTGGCGAGCATATCCATAAAGTCTTGATCGATTTGTTGATCATGTTCTTCTAGGAATTTCTGACGCGCGTGTTCATCGGGAACAGCTAAATATTCTTTGACCAATTCAAATTGGGGTGGCGGTGTGTTAGCTTTCTCAATGAAGTCGAGGATCTTCTGCAGCTTGGCTGACTTGGCGAGATCACCTTTTTGGCGAGCTTCCTTTTGTTGCTGATCAACTTCGTGTAAGAAATACTCATCCACAGCCTGCAAGTATTGTTTCATGACTTGATCGATCTCACTATCATCCAATTCAAGAATTTTCTCCAGATTTTTTTTGGTTACCGCAACATGTTCTTCGATTTGTTTATCTACTTCATCTGTATAATCAAGCAATTTTGTGCGTAAATCGGTCAAACGAACGCGACCATCGCCACGCGCCCGGTCAATTCGATCGCTTAATTTTGCGAAGAATTCATAATCGATAATCGGACGCACCAAGCTGACCAAGGCGCGCACTTTTGTATCCGTCTCTGCCTTGATGACCATATCGAGGATCTTGTCATGTGTGAGATTATCTCCAAGCGCTTGCAACTCGCTAATAATCTCGCGCACTTCTTGAGATTCCGCCGTCAATTTCTGTCCGTATGTCGAGAGCGCGACTAAGTTATTCTGTAAATTGGAGAGCGCTTTGGCGCTGTTTTGATCACCGCTTGACATTGATACCTGAATCAATTGATTGAGTAATTCGAAAAGCTCTTGATCGATCATAGCATCTTCTTGTTTAATGACCTCTTTAAAGACGCTCTCATCAGTGATTTCAACCAAACGTTGAACAAATTTCAAGCGGTTCTGTTGTGCATCGATCATCTCGCGTGTAATGCCATCCGCTTCCAATACTTTTTCTACCAGGCTTTGTTTGGTCAGGAAAGCTTGCGGTTGAAACAGATATCCTTTTCGTTTTTCTTGGGGTAAATTCTTTACGGTTTCATTGATCAAGTTTCCAATGACTTTCTCTTGTTCATTACGCGGCAATCCAAGTTCGGGAGGCATATAAGTCAACAAGAGCTCTTTTTCAGGATCATGGTAAACAATCGGCGTCGCTAAATTTCCTTGATAACCACAGAGAGGGCATTGCACAAAATTGCCTATCCCAGATAATAGACGTTGTTTCGCGCCTGGGTCTTGATTGACATCAAATAATTGATCGATATCTGCTGTGATCGGTTGTTTACAATTTGGACATTTTACGGTTGTCTTTGGCATTCTTTTCTCCAATTATTTTTTAAATTTTTCACTAACAATAAAAAAAACAGAAATCTACTCATCGCGCGGCAAAGAAAAACAAATTCTGGCTCCATCGCCTGGTTTTGGATCGACCCATATACGACCCTTATGCGCTTCAATGACCGCTTTCGTAAGATATAAGCCTAACCCAGCGCCTTTGGTGGTTTTGGAGGCCTCGCTGGCGCGATAGAAACGATCAAAAATATGTGGGATATCTTCTATGGCGATACCAGGTCCTTCGTCTCGAACACAAATGATCACCTGTGTAGGTCTGACTTGTCCACTGACGATGATATCGCCACCGTCGGGGGAATATTTGATCGCATTTTGGATCAGATTATTAATAACTTGTATCAGACGATCTTCGTCACCGAGGATGATTGGAAATTTTTCCGCAAAATCAACTTTGATCGTGTGCTGTGTGGTTTGTGTCTGCAGTTTCTCGGCGACCTTTTTCGCCATTGTATCCATCGCCACATCACACAAATTGATCGAAAGCGCTCCCGCCTGCAAGCGAGAAGCATCTAGCAAATTATCAATCAAAGAGGTCAATCGATCGGCTTCTTCCTCAATCACCTCTAGGCTGTCTTGAACAATTTCGCGCTCCCATCGCACGTCATCGCGCCGAAGCGTACTAACATAGCCTTTGATCAACGCCACCGGGGTCTTTAACTCGTGGCTGACCACAGAGATAAAGGTGCTTTTCAATTCTTCTGCTTCGCGGAAGCGAGTGATATCGCGTACTGAGGCAATAATATTCAGCAAATTGCCTTCAGGGGATAAAAGCGGAGCATAAGTTACACCAACAGGAATAGGAAGTTTATCTCGCCGTATCAGGTCTCCTTCAACATAAAGGGTTGCATTCGGGGTAAGCGGCCAGCCTCCAGCTTCCGCTTGTTCAAGGCTTAGTCCATCCTCTCTTTTTGAAAAACGGATCACTTCTTCATGATCTTTTCCAAGGATTTCAACCGTTGGCATTCCGAGCATATGAGAGAGCGCTGGATTACAATGCTCGATCCTATGATCAGAAGCGAGGATGATAATACCATCCGCCACAGAATCGATCAAAGCGCTAGTACGCTGCTCTTCTTGTCTCAATTGTGTATAAAGCTGAGCGTTTCGAACCGCAATCGCGGCTTGGTCAGCAAAACTTTGCAGGATGCGCTTGTCATTCGTTGAAAAAACGCCTAAGTAATTACGAAAAATGAATAAAACGCCAATCACTTGGCGACGAGCGATCAACGGGAGAGCCACACTGGTGATCAAACCCAAACTGGCGGCATTGGTCATACGCTGAAGCAGGTGGTTGATACGCGAAAGCTCATTAACTGCCGTCACTTCAACTTCAGGCATCTCCGAGAAAATGGGTTGTAGCTGACGGAGGAAGGTATTTGTTACTCCTTGTGAAACCATCACCCGCCAGCCCGATTGAGAATCTCTCAGCGCAATTAAACCGGCTTGCCCAGCAAGCATCTCAATGGAGATCTTGAGAATACGCGATAAGACCTTATCGAGATCTAACTCTTGGGAAATTGCCCGTAAAATCTCAAGCAAATAATCGCGCTGTCGAATTCGGAAATCAGGCAACAACGATCTCAAACTCCCTTTCACTCAAGCTAATCGCTTCGTCAAGCGCCTCAAGCGCGAAATCTACCTGCTCTTTGGTAACCATCAATGGCGGCGAGATACGGATCGTATTCTTCCCGCATCCTAAGAACAATACGCCGCGTTCAAACGCTTTCCTTACAATATCCTCGCTCAATTCGCCAGCAGGTTTCTTGGTCTCGCGGTCTAGCACAAATTCAATACCGATCATTAAACCGATACCACGCACTTCGCCAATGCTGGGGTGTTTTGAAAGGAGCCGTTTGGCTTTCTCAATCGTATATGCGCCTACTTCAGCAGCATTTTCGAGATATCCTTCACGAATTACTTTGATGGTCGCGGAGGCAGCCGCGCAGGATATCGGATTACCGCCGTAGGTGTTTCCATGTGAACCTTTTGACCAGTTCATAATATGCTTTCGAGCAATGATTGCACCGAACGGCATCCCGGAGGCAATCCCTTTAGCGGATACTACGATATCCGGTTCGACATCAAAATTTTGGATCGCCCACCATTTACCGGTTCTCCCCATCCCAGACTGAACCTCATCAGCAATCAAGAGTATTCCATGCTGGTC
>CAZJMV010000222.1:0-30722 GCA_964547225.1 uncultured Anaerolineaceae bacterium
GCAACACTAATTACTAATCGAGAATTGGCGGTGATGAGATGTTCACGAGCAGCCCAGCCATCCTCGATGATGCGCTGCAGTTCCCGACGGCGACGCAAATTCACGTTTCCTCTTGCCATCTCTTCACGTGATAGTCTGCCCCTCTCAATGCGTTGGGCAAGTTCAACTTCCTCAATTGCAGTCAAAAGAGGTACTCTGCCAACCTCTTTGAGATATAAACCAATAGTGTCATCCGTATCAATATTGGCGAGATAATTATCCTCCATCGCCTGTTCATTACGAGCTTCTTCTTCCGCAGATTCTTCCTCAGAGAGTTCCTCATCTGTAGGATCTACGCCAATCGCGGCATCTTCAACATACGGTATCCCAGCGCTTAGTAAAGCCGCAAAAGCTTCTTCTAGCTGGTCTACATCTTGCTCCGCTTCTGGGAAGAAAGTTAAAATATCATCAATGGTTACAAAGGTTTTTTTTCGCCCCAATTTTATTAAACGCGCGATCGCTGGATTATCATCCCGCGCTTCAATCTCATCAATAAGTACTTTATCAATCATATTAACTCCATCACCCATAAAACTCGTAACACCATACCTCTTTCAGGATACACTTTTTTTTACTCAAAATCAATACCCAAATAGTTAATTTATCAATACAATTATGTTAAATCTTTTTTGAATTGATCAGAATTTGGATTGATTTTTTTAGGGTGTTGGTGTAGTTGTATCCATCGTTGGGGTAGGCATTATCGGAGGATTGTCAAGCATATCGATTATGGATTGCATTCCATATTTATCGACAATAAGAATACCGCGCCCACTACCAGAAACATAATAACCGCTATCGGTAGGCGTTATGTTCCCGATTTTTGTTAAAATAATAGAACCATCATCCAAAGTAATTGATAGTTCATAGGATGGCTTATCTAGACCGACTGCACTAAGGTCGATAGAATCTTGTGTTTCCGTTTCAAGTTTCGTCAACACTCGCAATGCCGATAAACGAGAGGTGGTTGATTCAGCTGTTGTAGAATCCGTTTCTTCATTTTCTGGTTGAATCAACTCCCACTCCCCATTATCATTTCGAGACAATTCAACTACCTTTCCTTCTGCTGAAGTAATCTTTAGAGCTGTGATCTGTCCGTTAATCTCAAAAAGATATTCTTGAACAGCAGTTGGCGTACCTTCAATCTCTTCGCTCCCTTTTGTACGCTGCCAAAATGCCACTCCAGCCAATAACACAATAAAAACTAACAATAAGATAAAGGTGGATCGCCGAATCATGATTAACCTCTTTGTCTTCTCTGGAAGAAGACAACAATACCGCCAAGCAAAGCCATACCAGGTAATACAATGACAGTACCTAGTAAGATCAAATTCATGGTCATAGCTTGAGGAGGAATTAACATGCGTGTCGTAGAATCTTTAGGCGTTAAGTTTATAAGATTTTCCTGTCCAGCAGCCCAATCGACTGCATTCGTAAATAGATCACCATTCGCAAACACAAAGAAATTCGCGTCTGCAGCGAAATCCGAATCACCGAAAACAACAACGCGTGATTGAGTGCTCAGATTTTCTCCTACTATAGCCAAAATTACTGGACCAGGTCGATCAATGCCCTCATCAAATACGACTTCATTTTCTCCGGTTGTTAAAGTAGCTATATCAGTCTCTGACCAAGATTGCTGGGCTGTAAAGATTAATTCTGTAAGACTAACACCTTCAAAAGTCTCATCCTTAACTACGCTACGTGAAGTTGGGAATTGAGAAGTCAATCGCTGGACTTTTTCTGTGATGGCATGATTACCATATTGAGCAGCATAAGGAGCAAATGGTTGCATCGATGTTGTATCGATAACAATATCTTTTTCCAAGATAATCCCCCAGTCCTTGGCTAGATAATTCGCTAAAGGATCCTCGGCTTCACCAAATTCGGTTACCGGAAGGGGTTCTTCTAGAACAATCAACGCGCCACCAGATTCAACATACTCAGCCAGTAAATCCACTTCTTGAGAAGTGAGTGGC
Organism: uncultured Anaerolineaceae bacterium; assembly: GCA_964547225.1. GTDB lineage: Bacteria > Chloroflexota > Anaerolineae > Anaerolineales > UBA4823 > CAZJMV01. The sequence goes on from CAZJMV010000222.1 coordinate 2,019, forward strand.
TTCATCGGTCCTGGAACGACAATCACCGTAGCATCTTCAGGTATCTTGTTATTCGTTAGTAGGTTCAAGGAATCTAGCGTGTAATTCTTACTCAATAGCGTGCTCTTAACTTGTGCATAAGCTATATCTCCTGTGTCATCGATACTCTTCTCCCCATGTCCAGTGAGGAAATACACTGAACGGGACTCAGGGTTCATCAATGAAACCAATGCACTCGTAAGCTCTTTTTCGCTCACAATAGTAACCAATTCTTTTTGTTCCCCCATCGTAAGAACAATGCTGCCATCACGAGTAACTCCGGCTTCTTGAGCTGTCACAGGGTCTAATTCTGGATCTATGAATTCAAATTCGAAATTGCCATCGCTATAGAATGAATAATCATCCAACAAAGATTGAGCGCTATCCGTTGAATATCGTTTCGTGAAAAAAGCTCTTGCAGTTACTTTCTCGGGTAAACTCTCTAAAGTATCAAGTGTCTCAGGCGCTAGGGTATAGCTTTTATCTTCAGTCAAATCCCATCGTTGAGGATTTTGATAAACCAACCAATTGATCACTGCCAAAATCCCAATAAATGCAACTGATAACACTATTGCGTTACTTCCATATCGAGCTTGACGACCTGTAAAAGCCTGGCGAACTTTGTTTGGATCTAAAATAGCAAATATTGCTAATCCAATTACAAATATCCCCAAACTAATTTGTACAGCCAAATTAAACTCACGCTGTACAAAATACATCCCTAATGCAACGATAAGAGCTGCCAAGGATAAATACAAACCTATCGGAGCAAAACGACGCCATTCCTCTTTCATTAGCTCCACCTCCGAATTTCAACTGACATTGTACCCAAGAAAAGGAACAATGCGGTTACACTTACGTAGAAAACAATATCCTTCAGGTCAATGACACCACGAACAAGAGTATCAAAATAATGGGCGCTATAATCCAGGAAACTAATCACCTCGGAACTACTACTCGTGGGTCCAATGACTTGTGATATAGGACCAATAATCCACCACAAGAAAATAAATACACCCATAGTGGTAATAAAAGCAGCAATCTGATTACTGAACAAGGATGAGATAAACACGCCTATCGCTATCAAAGAAGCGCCAACCAAGAGAATTCCGAGATACCCACTCAGCAATGGACCCTGGTCAATCCCTGGATCAACAAACTGATTTAACATCAGGGGATATACTAAAGTTAGCGCAATGATAGTAACCAATAGGAAAAAACCACCCAACCATTTTCCAACAACCAATTCCCAATCGCGCACAGGAGCCGTGAGTAGTAGTTCAATCGTTCCTAATCTACGCTCTTCGGCAAGTAATTTTGTGGTAATAGCTGGTGTGACTAAGACCAACAAAGTACCCATAGGAATCAAAGTCGTCTCAACACCAGGCACATATCCTTGCTGCGCTGCAGCGACCTGCATATTTAGATAAAAGAAAATACCAAGTGTTAATAGAATCACAAAAGCGATCATATACGCGATTGGACTAGCAAAATAAAGATTATATTCTCTTTTTGAAATCGTCCAAATATTTATCATAACAAACAACTCCCTAGCATAGATCCATCATAGGTTCTATTCATTATCAGTCGGAGATTAATCTGAATTCTCCTCTAGTTCAATTTGCTCTTCCTCTAGCACATCAATCTCAGCATATTCTGGTACAGTGGGTTCATCTCGCGTGAGTTGAAGGAAAATATCCTCTAAACTAGCGCCGACCGTATGCATCTCTAATAAATCATAACCTGCATGAACAAGCCTACGCACAACATCCGGTCGAGGATCTGTTCCTGGTATTGTCTCAAATTCAAAAGAACCTTCTCTCCCTTTGATGACATTTGTGATATCAGGTAGATCAGAAAGAAGATTTTCAACGCCATCAGGATCATTTCCGATTTTGATCGACACCATTTTTGCACCAGTTACTCGAGCTTGTAACTGCTCCGGCGCGTCTTCTGCAACAATTCGTCCCTTATTAATAATCATTACCCGATCACAAACCTGTTGAGCTTCCGAAAGGATATGTGTTGACAACATAACTGTTCTTTCTCTACCTATCTCTTGGATGATGTTCCGTACCTCTTTTATCTGCGCTGGATCTAAGCCAATCGTCGGTTCATCCAAAATCAACACATCAGGATCATGTAATAATGCCTGCGCCAAACCAACACGCTGTCTCATACCCTTCGAGAGACTAGAGATAAAGCTCTCAATACGTTCTCCTAGATGAAGCATTTCAATAACATCTTCCACTCTATCCTCTGCTTCATGAACACGACGTAAATCCGCCATATACTTAAGATAATCAAAAACTGTCATATCCGGATATAAAGGGACAGATTCTGGCATATATCCTACCCGCTTACGTACTTCTAGGGATTGATCAATCACATCAAATCCTGCTACCTGAGCATTTCCACTAGTAGGAGGCATATAACCACATAAGATACGCATTGTGGTTGTTTTCCCAGCGCCATTTGGACCCAGGAAACCAAGTATTTCCCCTTTTTTTGCATCAAAACTAATATTATCTATTGCACGTCGAGGACCGTAATCCTTTGTCAAACCTTCAACACGAATCATATTTACTCCTATTCTTTATTCGTATTGTAATCATAACAATAAAAAGCACAGCTACCAACTTCGGAAGCGGTGCTCGTAATAAATTCGGTTTTTTTTTATGGACTTATACAATCTTAAAATTCCATACACGTGTATTTTTATACAATAAATTAGATATCAAAGTCAAGTAGAAAGAAATTCTTTAATCGAATGCTAATCTTCTTGGCGATAAACAAAGATCAAATTATCTGGCTTAAACCATGCAACCTATTAAGTTCGAATAGAAAAAGATTTCTACATAAAGAAGTGGATATAATTAACTTGCATGATTATCAAGAATAAGGCATACTTAAGGTAGGGAGCACTATATGATGAATGAAATATCTTTGCGATCTTATATTCGGGAGATTGAGGGTTTGATAAACCGCAACCAAAACGAGGAAGCGATTGCCCATTGCCGCAATATTCTAAAAAGCTATCCACGTTATATAGACGCGTACCGTATTTTGGGAAAAGCTTTATTAGAAAGTCAACGATTTGGTGATGCTACAGATATCTTTCAACGCGTCTTATCATCAATACCAGATGACTTTATTTCACATGTAGGAATGAGCTTAGTACGTGAAGACGAGGGGAATTTGAACGAAGCTATTTGGCATATGGAAAGAGCTTTCGAAATACAGCCCGCTAATAGTACTATACAAGATGAATTACGTCGTCTTTATGGTAGAAGAGATGGCGTAGAACCTTTAAAGATCAGACTTACACGTGGAGCTCTAGCAAGAATGTATGACAAAGGTGATCTCTACCAACAAGCAATAACAGAACTCCGCGCTACACTTGCTGAAGATCCAGGACGTTATGATCTTCGAACCCTTTTAGCAACAATCTATCTAAAAACCGGACAGAAAGTAGAAGCTGCTGAAACTGCTAATCATATCTTGCGTAACCTCCCAAATTGTTTTGTGGCTATCAAAATAATGATACAAGTCCTTAGTGAGTCTGACAGGGAAGCAGAGGCAAAGAACCTCTTTGAAAAACTTAACCAACTTGATCCCTATAGTCAATTCGCATCTCCAAAATCCCCTTCATCTGAAAATGTCTCCGAAAATGCAATAATAATAGAAAAACTTGATTGGAAACGAGAAAAATACGATATTCCAGAAAGTCAAAAACCAGATTGGGCGACCTCCATAGGAATCGATACTGGAGAAATATCCACAGAGGAATCCGAAACCATACCTGATTGGATAACAGAACTCTCTCCGTCTGAAGAGGATAAACCTGAAATTGAAGATAAAGAGATGGATGAGGAAGTCCCAGAATGGCTTTTAGAACTTGAAGACTCAGAAGAAGAACTAGAGATCAAAGAAGTTGGAGAAGAAATTACCGCAACTTCCGAAGAAGGACTCCCTGATTGGCTGCAGGATTTCGAAGAACTTGAAGAAAAACCTGATGTCGTAGAAGCCGAGCAGGAAATCACGGAAGCTCCTGAAGAAGAACTCCCTGATTGGTTACAGGAAATAGGCACCACTGAAGAGGAAGAAGAGATCGTTGAACCTACACCACAAGCGAAATTAGTCGCCGAGGAGCCTGAGGAAGCCCTTCCTGATTGGTTACAAGAAATTGAAGCTCCCGATGAAGAAGAAACTGAGATCGAAGAAGTTGAAGAAGAAATCACCGCAACTCCCGAAGAAGGACTCCCTGATTGGCTGCAGGATTTCGAAGAACTTGAAGAAAAACCTGATGTCATACAAGCTGAGCAGGAAATCACGAAAGCTCCTGAAGAAGAACTCCCTGATTGGTTACAGGATTTTGAAGCAGCAGAAGAAGAACCTGAAATTGTAGAAACTGATCAAAAAATTTCGGCAACTCCCGCAGAAGAACTTCCTGATTGGTTAAAAGAAATGGAAGAAGAACAAGAACCAATTCTTGGTGATACCCAACCAACCCAATTCAGTGACCAACCTGTTTTGGAACCCTTCGTTGATGAAATCTCTTTTGAACCCCTAGAAGATGCGGATAAAGAAGTTGATATTCTCGAGAGTGAAAGTCAAGAAAAATATTATGATCAAAAAGCCACCTCACAAAAAAGCGATCAGGAGAAAACCGAAAAGGAAGAAATTGATGCAGCCTATGCATGGCTCGAAAGCTTGGCTGTAAAACGCGGCGCTCAAGAAGGTCTTCTGCTATCGCCAGAAGAAAGAAGTGAGACTCCTCCTGATTGGATTAAGGATTCAGTAGAAAACCTAGAAGAGGATTTGTTAGAGAACATCCAAGACATCGATAGTAAATCAAAAGTTCCAGATTTCAATGAAATCGGAGAGGAAATTGAAGAAGAGACATTCTTTGAGGAATACGATGATGAAATGGAAAGCATCGCTTCCGCAATTGTAACCGCTGAATTACGTTCGCTCGAAATACAACAAGAGGAAGTCAAAGAAGAAATTCCTGAAGAACGCATTACAGAGCAGAAAAAAACACTTTTAGAATCTGAAGTAGATGAAGATAGCATACTGATGATCGGTGAAGAAAAAGAAACCGAAATAGAACTCGACGAGATTGCAGTAGATTCACCGGTTGAGGAAGAATTAAAAGACACAATATTTGAAGAACAAACACCTAGCGTCGAGAGTGATAGTGATAAAGAAATGCCCGAGTTCCCGAGTTGGCTTGATGAAGAAAAATTTGAAGAAGAAATACCTTTTCAGAAAAAACCAGATCTCCAAACTGAAACAATTCCTATTCTTGAAGAAAAACCTATTGGGGGTAGAATAGTCAATGACGAGCATATTCCAACGGAAATCTTAGAGGCACGTCAATCCATGTATGATGCAGACTTCGAGAGAGGCATTATCCAATATGCGGGATTGATTAAAAATAACCTATTTTTAGACTTGATCGTTCAAGATCTAGAGGGATTATCTCAAACGTATACGAATGAAATCGGAGTCTGGCAAAATTTAGGTGACGCGTATTTACGGATAAATCAAGTAAATGATGCTTTGCAAGCATATATAAAAGCAGAAAAATTACTAGATTAATTGGATTAAGGCAGAAAATCAGGATATTATTGCATATAATTAAAAAATTTGAGTGAATTATCTTAGAAAGTCGAAGATCAAATATACGGTGGATGATAGAATCCACCGTTTACTTTGTTAGAAAACCAACGCGAAATATGCGGAAAAAATTCGGAGGAAAAATGGAACAAACATTAGTACTCGTAAAACCAGACGGGGTTCAGCGTGGTCTTATTGGAGAGGTAACCTCGCGTTTAGAGAGGCGTGGCTTACGCTTGGTAGCAGCAAAGTTTATGGCAGTTAGTCAGAATTTAGCCGAGACCCATTATGCTATTCATAAAGGAAAACTATTTTACGAAGGGCTTATTAAATATATAACATCTGCACCTGTCATGGCAATGGTTTGGGAAGGTCCACAAGCAGTTGCAGCAGTCCGCCAAACAATGGGTGCAACACGTCCAACCGAAGCTGCACCTGGCTCAATTCGTCACGATTTCGCCCTTGAGGTAGGAAGAAACTTAACCCATGCTTCTGATTCTGTGGAAAATGGAATCAAAGAAATTAACCTTTGGTTTAAACCCGATGAACTTGTGAGCTGGAAACGCGAGATCGATCTATGGGTTTTCGAATAAAAGGATTTCTGTGACAATATCAGCAGGTGAAATCAAAAACAAGTTAGAGCGTATTCTTCCCTACGTACAAAAACCGGGTCGTTATACCGGTGGTGAATTGAACCAGGTTATAAAAGATTGGGAAAATGTAAATACACATGTCGCTCTCGTTTTTCCTGATTTATATGATCTGGGAATGTCTAATCTTGGATTAGCCATCCTATACGATGAATTGAATCAACATACAGATGTTTTAGCTGAACGTGCCTTTGCCCCCTGGACAGATATGGAAGCTCAAATGCGTGAAAAAGGAGTTCCCCTATATAGTCTAGAGAGTAAACATGCACTTATTGATTTTGATCTAGTGGGTTTTTCTCTACCGTATGAAACACTTTATACGAATACGCTCAATGCACTTGATCTAGCTGGTATCCCGCTTAGAAACAACGAACGAAATGAATCCCACCCAATTATCATCGCTGGAGGACATGCAACTTATAATCCCGAACCAATGCACGCTTTCATTGATGCCTTTGTTATCGGTGATGGTGAAAAGATCATTCAGGAAATTGTTAATCTCTATCAAAAATGCAAACGATCTAATCTATCAAGGCAAGAGATTTTAAAAGCACTTTCAAAAATCTGTGGTGTATATGTGCCAACTCTATATCTAGCACATTATCATCAAGATGGAATTTTCTCACATATTGAGAAAGTTTGGGAAGAAGCCCCAAACCCCGTTAGAAAGCATATCGTTCCGGAATTGCCACCTCCAGTAACCAAAATGATAGTACCTTATATTGACACTGTACATAATCGTGTCCCTATTGAGATCATGCGTGGATGTACTCGCGGCTGTCGTTTTTGTCACGCAGGAATGGTAAATCGACCAGTTCGCGAACGTATGGTAGAAGAAATCATCCAGGCAATTGATGAAGCGTTAGCAAATACTGGCTACGAAGAAGTCGGTTTACTCTCGCTATCATCTTCCGATTATCGACAAATCTTAGAATTAGTAGAAAAAGTGTCAGCTCATTTTAAAGGCAGAAATCTACGCATTTCCTTGCCTTCATTACGGATTGAATCCTTCTCTGCAGAACTAATGGATGCATTGAAAGATTCACGTCGTAGTGGTTTTACGCTCGCGCCAGAAGCCGCTACAGAACATATGCGTGAGATCATCAACAAACCAGTTTCAACAGAACAATTACTAAAAACAACACGAGCGATTTTTGAGCATGGTTGGCATAATATCAAACTTTATTTCATGATCGGTCATCCTTCAGAGACAATGGACGATGTCTTAGCAATTGTGGATGTATGCAAAGCTGTACTAGCAGAAGGTAAACGGATCATTGGAAATCGCGCTCAAGTCACAGCTGGCGTGAGCACCTTTATCCCAAAGCCACACACTCCCTTTCAATGGGTCGCATGCGATAGCGTTGAAAAAATCGAAGCAAAGATTCAGCTTTTGAAGCAAAACTTACGCGGACGTGGGTTGAAATTGAATTGGAATTCCCCTCAAGAAACAATGTTAGAAGCCTGGCTTTCGCGTGGAGATCGTCGTATGGCAGAAGTGATCTATACAGCTTGGAAGAGTGGTGCAAAATTCGAAGCCTGGAAAGAACACTTTAATTTCGATCTGTGGGTGAACGCTTTTGAAGTCAATGCTTTACAGCCTTCTTTTTACAATCAAAGGGTAAGGACTTTAGAAGAGAGTTTTCCATGGGATCACATCAGTACAGGTGTCGATAAACGATATATCAAACAAGATTATTTGTGGAGCTTAGAAGGAAAAACTCGCCCTGATTGCCGAAAAAATTGCTATGCCTGTGGTATCCTGCCCAACTACAATGAACTTCGTCGTCAGAATCCAGGAGATTTTTGGTTATGTCCGGAAGTAAAACCAAACAAGAGCACGAAAATTGAAGCGCGAACCAATCTGGAACCATCGTAAATCATATACAAAGGTAAACTCTATGGAAAAATGGCGCTATAGAATAAAATTTGCGAAAACAGAACCCATGCGCTATACAGGGAATCTAGATGTTCAGAGTGCATTAGAGCGCACCATTCGCAGGGCACACCTTCCATTGCTCTATAGTCAAGGTTTCAATCCGAGACCGCGCATCAACCTCGCCTCAGCATTACCTTTGGGAGTGACTAGTCAAGAAGAAATCGCTGATATATGGTTTGAAAAGAAAATTACTGTAGTAAATGTGAAAGAAAAATTGATCGAAGCATCCCCTCCAGGGTTAACATTCCTTAATGTTGAGATAATTGATCTTCAAGCACCAACCCTACAAACACAATTACAATACGCTGAATATTCAATTACATTTCTGGAACCATTTAATCGATTACCCGATTCGATAGAGAATTTGTTCGCTCAGGAAGAAATCATACGAGTACGAAGAGGAACGCAATACGATCTACGTCCCTTAATAGTAGAATGGAAGGAACTACCAGTAGATCAAAGCAATCATCAAAGGATTTTGGTGCGTCTGTCAGCCAGTCAAGATTCTATAGGACGACCTGATGAAGTTGTAGATGCATTGGGGTATCCTCACGAAGCAACTCGCATTCACAGAGTGCGCTTATTTTTTCGTTATTGAATACAAATCTTATCAAGATAAAGTAACGATAATTCAACTGTAAAACACCATAGTATTTAAGTTACTTAAAAAGTAGCCTAGATTCTCTAAGCATGGTAAAATCGAAAGTCGAAATCGCCCCCATAGCTCAGTGGATAGAGCGTTGCCCTCCGGAGGCAGAAACCCGTGTTCGAATCACGGTGGGGGCGCTAGGTAATGAGAATGACGTCTGACAATATCGTCAGACGTTTTTTTCTGCAAACACAAAGGTTTAAGCATTATGTTTGTTCTGATAAAATAAACAAGAACTATTTTCTCAGGAAAAACCAGAAATGATTAAAAAAGTGCTTAAAAGTTCAATTATCCTTTTTTTATCCTCATTATTTCTTCTTTCCAATAGTTGCAGAGGGACAGATATTGATCTTGGATTAACCGGCTGGAAATATTCAGATTTACGAATATTGGAAATTGCTGATACAAACGAGCCTATGGTTGATCTTATCTCATTATATACACGTCACAACCAAGGCAATGAACAAATACGCCTAGATTTATTAGAAAGAACTAACTTGATAGACTATGATATTTACATCGCTATTGATAGTCTTCCTGGGGGTACAAATATTCTACCTTTACCTTCCATCGCGACGATCAATTGGGATCGACTAATCATAATTCCTTCGGAAGGTCAAATACAAATATTGAATGAACAACAAAAATCTATTCCTAATGCAAAACTCCAAGTATGGCGTGATGGTCCACAAGCCGGAATTGTGATCGACTTTGCGTACCAGATATTATCAAATTATGGATATCACCGAGCAGAGCGACAAGGATATTGGTTAGAAGTATTTCTAACCCGAAAAAATTCAACGGAAATTCTCGATCGTTTACCAGCGATTCGTAGTGATCATCAAACATCGTTCAAAACAGATGTAATATTTACTTTTTGGAACACTTTTCCTGCATATACACCAGCCACTGCGTTGAGACGGTGGCGCGGTGCTCACACTGGACCATTGGGGGGTAGCCATGGACTTTATCACTTATTGACTACCGCTCAAATAACTAGCACTCCTGTGATCCTGCTTGATCTAAAAAATTCTGCTAGTCTCTCAGCCCTTGATCAAATTGGGGTATTAGAAATTGTGCAAGAGATGGAAAGAGATAGGGAAATAATTCTTCCCGATCAAACTTCAATCCTATATACAAACCAGACTTGTATCTCTCAGGGACTTTTTGAGGAATTTCAAAATCTTCAAGAAGAAACCATCGAGAAGTTCGGTCTTTCCCCAAGTTTTTTTTCTTATCATACGAATTTTAATCTTCCAGAAAAAATAAATACTAAAGTGATTTTTCTAAAACAAGACATCAAATCCGAAACGCAATATTCAGTAAAGATACAACGATTCAAGGATATGATCGTGATACCGATCATTGATCAAAAAGATCAACAACCTGATGATCAAACGAATGCATCCGGATTATCAACCGAAATCAAACGAGTATTGCTAGAAAACGCATTAAAAACAAAGCAAGATACTGATTTGATATTATTAGGAGGTTCATTACCAGAGAGCACATGGGCAATCCCAAATTTCGGAAGTGCAGGTTTTAAAGAGGTAGAACAACATCCATGGATTCATGTTCTGCATCCCAACGAGTTACTCAGTCTTAGAAGCCAAGCTGTATCTAGTATTCATTTACCTTTTGATATCTCAGCGAAAACAGACAATACCCTAGAACATTATAGGCTGCTTGAAGAAGCGCTTTTTAATGCTCCCAATAATACCCTTCGAAAAGCAGCTATGAATGCCTATCTTTCTCTTTCCGCACCCGTATCACCTTCATCTCCCAAATTACCAACGCTACGTGAGATTTACTCGTCCGTCGTATGGTCATTATTAGAAGCTTCAGAATGGGAAGCTGAGCCAACTCCAAAATCTAGCTGTGATGAAGATATTGACCACGATGGAATGCTTGAGTGTATTATCGCAGGACAAAGCGAATATATCCAAGTTGAAATAGAAAGTGGCGCAATCTCCTTTGTTTTTGTCAGATCTCCCGATCAATATGGATCCCTACAAGTTCATCAACTAATCGCGCCATCAGCTCAATTTATAAGTGGACTAAGTGACCCTATCTTTTGGGAAGTGATCGATGGAAAACTGTTTGATCCGGATGTTATCACAGGCGCCTTTTCGGATGAACTAACGCATTATGATGCAATATTACTCAGACCAAATGAGTTATTATTATATGATGAACAAAAAGGTTATCAAAAGAAAATCATCTTGGGTAAAAACCAAATTACAATTCAGTATGTTCAGGCACTAAAGAGTCATCAACAACTTCTAGAAATCCCTCTTGCCCTTGACCCTTGGAATCGTTTTGAGCCAGGTTGGACGAATATGTATCAGCTTTACAAAGACAAGGATATTTTTACATGGAGCAGTGAATCAGGTGTTTCAATACAAGTAACAGGTACCAAAAATATTAGTATGGAGCATTTTAACCAATCAAATGATCTTCTAAAAAAAGCAGAAGATCCGAATATCGACTACCCAAAAGGTCATTTCATCCCAAATCCAATGGCTGTCTTAAAAATTCCCTTCCAAGAAAACTTAACGGTTGTTATCAAATGGTTTGAAAACGCTATAATAGAATAACGAGATTTGATATTGAGGACTAACAGGATAATAAAATCAGGTATGGAACATTCGGAAATTAATTTTTTTCAAGAGCAAATTCTAGAACTTTATAAAAAGGGACAATATAAAGAGGCATTGTCGTTGGTCGAAAACGAAGAACACATATACATCGAATATCAAGCAATTCTAAATTATTGGAAGGCTACTCTTTATGCAGGAAATGGAGAATTGGAATCAGCATTATCAGTTTTAGAGAAAGCAATCGATGCAGGCTTCTGGTTCAGCGAGGCTCTGATGAAGGAAAACCCTGCTTTTAATTCATTAAAACATATTCAAGCATTCCAGAAATTAGCTGAGAGGAACCAATTATTACGCGAAGAAGACCCTACCATATCTTTCCCAATGCTTACAATAAGACCTGACCATCAGTGCATGCCTGAACAACCCGCTTGCCCAATCTTATTAGTCTTTCATGCAAATGCAAGTAATGCTCCAGAAGCTTTACAGTTTTGGCAACCGGCTGCCCAGGAAGGTTGGGTTGTTTCGGTATTACAATCCCCTCACGCTATTTGGAAGGATAGCTATCTATGGCAAGATATCCCAAAAGCTTTTGAGAGAATGGAAGAGCAGCTTGAGAATCTAGCTTCCCAATTTCATCTAGACACTAATCGCTTAGTAATCGCAGGCGAGGGTAGTTCTGCAGCATTAGCTGTTCGTTTAGCCATGGAAGGAGATCTATCGGTAAGTGGTTTTATTGCAGTTGACCCAATTAATCTGGAAATTCAAGACCTAAAAGAATGGAGTAATATTGCAATCTCAATTAATTCCAATCCATTGAAAGGAATAATCTTTCTTAGCTACCATGATGAACAAGAATCAAAAAGGGATTTCGCCAGGTACAGACACTTTGAGCATATGAAGGAATTTTTTTTCGAAATTGGGATTTTATGCAGAATTGATACCTATCAAAGAACTGATAATAGAAAGGAGATAAAGAAAGAGGAGGATCTCAAAGAGATCCTTGCTTATTTCGACAATTGATATATCCTAATTATTCTTTTTTTTGGTACACAATAATCAAATTTCATCGATAAAGATCATGCTGAACAATCAACTGATAGACTGAAGATGTAACAAAATAGCGGAAGGGTTGATTTTCCATAATACGTTGGCGCAGTTGCGATGAAGAAATCTGAAGCAAAGGGGTTTTTAAAAAACGGATACGCGAGCTCAACCCTGGCAGCTTGGATTCGAGCAGATTTAGATCAACTACACGACCAGGTCTGGACATTACTCCGATTGAATCACAAGCCTCAACAAAAGATTTTGATTGACACCATGTAGGTAAATCAAGAAGCGAATCTGCACCCATAAGATACACTAAATCTGCCTTCGGATATTTTTGATGTAAGATATGCATTGTTTCGAATGCATAATGAGGAGGCTCCCGCTCCATATCAACTCGCGATATCTCAAAGGAGGAGTCTTCGGCTAACATGACGTTGAGCATTGCAAATCTTTCATCTACCGCAGTAATCATAAGATCTTGTTTATGAGGAGGGTGAGGCGTTAATACCCAGAGAATTTTCTGCAATCCAAGCTGATATTGTGCTTCTGCAGCTAGGATGAGATGACCAATATGTGGAGGATCAAAAGTACCGCCAAAAACCCCTAATGCATATTTAGTCTCAATCTTGCCACTCAAGCTCATAATCTCCAATAAAAACGGTATCGCCTTCCTGAATTCCAACATCACGCAGCGCTTGGTCGACTCCTAAAGCTTCCAAGATACGTTGAAAACGATTTACGGATTGATAATGTTCCCAATAGGTCATTGCAGCAGATCGTTCAATTGCCTCACCTATCACTCGCCAACCATTGGGAAGTCTCACAATCTTAAATTGATTCGGGTCAGATTCAACGCGGTAAACTGGTTGTTCCAGAACTTTCGTTGGTTCGGGTATCTCCGTTAGTAATTGAGCAGCTCGATAGAGGAGAGGTCTCACCGCTTCACCCGTTGCTGCTGAGATAGCAAAGAAAGGCTCATCAATATTCAATGATCGATCTTGCCTCAAACGTTTCTTAAGTTCCTTTTTTATTCCTTGCCATCTTTTCCGAACATGATCGATATCCATCTTATTAAAGGCAATAATTTGTGGTTTTTTAGCTAAATCAGGATCAAATAGTGCTAGCTCACTGTTGATCTGAAAAAAATCCATGATAGGATCTTCTGCAAATCCATCCAGTATATGAATAAGGACATGCGTGCGTTGAATATGACGTAAAAAATCGTGACCTAAACCAATACCTTGATGCGCGCCTTCGATTAGACCTGGGATATCCGCCAAAACTAAGGTTGTTTCACGATCAAGTTCAGCAACTCCCAAGTTCGGCTCGATAGTAGTAAATGGATAAGCGCCAATTTTTGGTTTCGCGTTTGTAACCACTGTTAACAAGGTCGATTTACCAGCATTGGGAACGCCTACAATACCAATATCAGCAATCAATTTCAACTCCAAGCGCAAGAAACGTTCTTGTCCAGGTTCTCCGCGCTCTGCTAGTCGAGGAGTTTGTCTAGTAGAATTTGTAAATCGAGCATTACCACGACCACCACGACCACCATAGGTTACTATTAAACGAGAATCATCTTCGACAAGATCACCAAGCACTTCGTCTGTTTCTTTGTCGTACACAACAGTACCTGCGGGGACTGGAATAATTAAATCGGAAGCAGAACGACCTGTCATTTTTTTCCCACCTCCATGACCACCATCTTTAGCAATAAAGCGCTTTTGATATCGAAATTTATATAAAGTATTCAAATGAGGTGTGACTTCCAAGATTATATCCCCACCTTTTCCTCCATCGCCACCATCTGGTCCCCCTCGGGGGACATATTTTTCTCGACGAAAATGGACAGATCCATCTCCACCTTTACCTGATTGTACAAAGATTTCTGCTTGATCAATAAACATTTTTTTATTATATCATCAGGGAGGATATAATCGAGTAAAATAGAACAATCCATAACAAGGGAATCATTAAACTGGTTCAATTTGTGCCGAATTGCACAAACGATAATTTTATGGTAAAGTGAGTTAAGTAACCTGGAGGAAAACATGGATAGAGAGTTAATTCCAGAGATAATCGTAGCCCGTCTACCGGTATACTTGAGATGTCTACAAAGGATGTTGCAAGAAGGTAAAAGCGTTACTTCTTCTCAAGATTTAGGAGAACGATTAGGAATATCAGCTGCACAAATCCGCAAGGATTTATCACAATTTGGTGAATTTGGAAAACAAGGAAGAGGCTATCAGATAGAATTCTTAAAAAAGCAGATTGAAGAAATCCTTCATATTGATCATGAATGGGAAATTGCTGTCGTTGGTGCAGGCGATATTGGTAGTGCAGTAGCACAATACCGGGGATTTAAAGATCGTGGTTTTAAGGTTAAGATGATCTTTGATGATTCCCCAGAGAAGATCAACAAAAAAATTGGCGCGTTCTATGTTCAAGATAGCGCGGATATGATCAAAATAATTCAACAAGCAGGTATTAAAGTAGCAATGATCTGTGTACCAGCAGAAACTGCCCAAGATGTAGCCGACCAACTTATTGAAGCAGAAGTGAAAGCTATCTTAAATTACGCACCAATCAATATTTACGTCCCTAGAAGCGTTCGTGTTCAATATATCGATCCCTCTATTCACTTGCAATATATGACTTATTATTTGGAATAAATAAAAAAATGCTTTCAAGTTAAGTCTTTAAATTGGAGGAAGATTTCTACGAATAAGTGGGTACATCTCTAGCGCTTTTGAAGCTCCTTCAGCCGTGCATGAGATTGGATTTTCCACTAAATATGCAGGGACTCCCAATTCCTTTGTCATCAATCGATCCATTCCAGGCAGGAGCGCACCTCCTCCCGTCAAGGCAACCCCACGATCAATAATATCAGAAACCAATTCTGGAGGAGTTTTTTCTAATACCCTTCGAGCAGTCTCAACAACATCTAAAAGCGGGTCGCGGAATGCTTCTACTACTTCTCCAGTTGTTAATGTAACCGGACGAGGTAAACCCGAAACCTGATCTTGACCTTGAATTTCAACTGATTTTTCTTCTTCTTGTGGGATGGCTGCTCCAACACGTAGTTTTACTTGTTCAGCAGTTAATTGACCAATGATCACCCCATATTTCTTACGCACATAACTAATGATAGCTTCATCCATGGCAACACCACCCTTTCGAAGTGTCTCCGCAGCAACAATACCATACATCGCCATGACAGCAGCTTGAGTAACTCCTGCGCCCAAACAAATAATCATATTACCAGAAGGAGTCCCAATGGGTAAATCAACACCAAGCGCAGCTGCTAAAGGCTGCTGTATCAAATAAGCTTCTCGACTTCCAGCTTGTAGAATCGCTTCGTGGACAGCCCGGCTCTCAACACTTGTAACCCCATAAGGAACAGTAATCATAGATCTAGGTCTAAAAAAGCGCATTGGACCGGCGACCTTCCGTAATAAGGCAGAAAGCATAAACTCAGTAACTTCATAATCAGCAATCACGCCATTAGTCATCGGACGGGTGACTTCAAGAGATTCAGGCACTTTCCCCATCATGTCCAACGCCTCTTGTCCCCAAGCAACCATTTTCTGTTCTTCAATAACAATTACAGCTACGGTTGGCTCATTAAGGATAATCTCTCCATTATCCGAGACGCGGATAAAAAAAGTACCGAGATCTATGCCCAGGTCTTTTGAGAATAGTGCCATGTAATTCTAATGGTCTCCTGTATCAAAGCTTGAGAATTTTGTACTAGCTTGAGGTCTATATCTTTTAACCGCTTCAAGCCTCAACTTAGAACGGTTGAGAGCAGCTTCCATCGCTAAATAAGCATCCGTATCAGGTGGTGGTCCTTGAACCAGACTGTCTTCCGCACGTTCTTTTGCAGCGGCAGCTCTAGCTACATCGATTTCTTCCACATTCTCAGCAGAATCAGCTAAGACGGTAATAAGGTCAGGTTGTACCTCAACAACACCACCAGCAATAGCGAAATGTTCTTCATTAGATTGATACCGGACGGTCAATATACCAAACTCTAGCGTTGATAGTAAGGGTGCATGGTTGGGTAAAATACCCATCTCACCCTGTGTGCCTGGCAGTATGACAATATCAGCATCACCAGAAAAGACTTCACGATCTTGTGAGACAATTTCACATCTAATAGGCATATAATCTTACCTTATTCTAAAACAGGCTACGGATTGAAAACCTATAACCTGAAGATTATTTATTCAGCCTGCGCCATTTGGGCAGCCTGTTCAACCGCTTCGTCGATCATTCCCACCATCATAAAGGCACTTTCGGGTAAATCGTCGTGCTTGCCATCCAAAATTTCACGGAAACCTCGTACTGTTTCCCGCAAAGGCACATACCGTCCTTCACGCCCAGTGAACTGTTGGGCGACATAGAAAGGTTGCGAGAAGAAACGTTCGATTTTTCGAGCACGAGAAACGATTAATTTATCATCCTCACTTAACTCGTCAACACCTAAAATTGCGATAATATCCTGTAAATCCTTATACCGCTGCAGAACTTGTTGAACTTCGCGGGCAGTATTGTAATGTTCCTCCCCAACGATCTGAGGATCAAGTATTCGAGAAGTAGATCCAAGTGGATCAACTGCTGGGTATATACCTTTTTCCACAATAGAGCGTTCAAGGGCAATTGTAGCATCCAGATGTGTAAAGGTAGCCACAGGCGCAGGGTCAGAGTAATCATCAGCTGGTACATAGACTGCTTGCATCGAGGTGATCGAGCCAGTATGCGTGGATGTGATCCGTTCTTGTAATTCACCCATTTCTGTAGCTAAGGTCGGTTGATAGCCAACTGCGGAAGGCATACGTCCTAATAGGGCTGAAACTTCAGAGCCAGACATACTAAAACGGAAAATATTATCAATGAAAAGGAGCACATCACGTCCCTGATCTCGGAAATATTCTGCCATCGAGAGTCCTGATAGTGCAACGCGCAGACGAACACCAGACGGTTCATTCATCTGTCCATAAACCATAACCGTGTCTTTCATAACACCTGATTCAAGCATCTCGCGATAGAGTTGAGTTCCCTCACGGGTTCGCTCTCCAACGCCGGCAAATACAGAGTTACCTTGATGTTCAATAGCTATCGAGCGAATAAGCTCCATGATGATGACTGTTTTTCCAACCCCAGCCCCTCCAAAAATACCCGTCTTCCCGCCCTTCGTAAAAGGTGCGATCAAGTCAATCACTTTAACACCAGTTTCAAAAACCTCCACCCTAGTTGATTGTTCCGAGAAATCTGGCGCTGGACGATGGATTGAATAACGAATCTTCGAATGAACCGGTCCAAGTTCATCAATGGGTTGTCCTAATACATTGAACACACGTCCAAGGATATCTTCCCCGACTGGAACTTTAATCGGTGCTCCAGTAGAAATAACTGCTTTACCACGCGCTAAACCATCCGTAGCGCCCATTGCTACGGTACGAACCCAATTATTTCCTAAGTGCTTTTGAACTTCCAAGACAAGTGACTCTTCTCCATCGCCTGGAACTTCAAGCGCTTCGAATATTTCTGGTAGATGTTCGGGAGGAAACTCAACATCAACCACGCCTCCCAATATTTGGACTACTTTTCCTTGCTTACTAGCCATTAAACCTCCAATAACGTTACCGTGATGGTCGTTGATTGACTTGATGATGTTAATTATTATTTAAATGAGTTTTGCATTATACCTCACTCGGTTAAGGACTGTTGTAATCACATAGAGATACATGTTCACATCATATTATTAATAATCTGCATTTCCTAGTGCTATTTTAAGCCTTTAAGTCTGTGAAAGTGCTTCTGCACCACCTGCAATATCCAACATTTCATTTGTGATAGTTTGCTGGCGTGCTTTGTTATATTCCAATTGAAGCATTTCAGCCAAAGTAACAGCGCTATCGGTAGCGTTTTTCATGGCTACCATTCGCGCAGCATGTTCGCTAGCGAGAGATTCCATTATCGCTTGATAAACCTGTAACGCTGTGAAACGTGGCACAATCTCATCTAATATTTCCGCAGCTCCAGGTTCATAGATATAGGTCGCTGTAACACCTTTCTGCTGATCTTGAATATCATAGACACGTCCTGCTCCAGAATCAACTTCCAATGGCAATAATTTCTTCACAGCCGGGTTTTGTCGAACCATATTCACGAAATCTGTATAGACGAGATAAACCTCATCCGCCTTACCAAGCAGAAAATCTTCAACGACAATGTGACCAATAGCAGATACATCTGAAAATGTAGGTGCGGCAGGTAAATCGGTAAATTCTGCGAGTATTTTCTGACGGCGCCGTAGCATCATATCGCGACCTTTACGCCCTATGGTCACATATTGAACAGGAATATCGCTATCTAAAAAGCGACTCATACAAAATCGCACAATATTTGAATTATAAGCGCCAGCTAATCCTCGATCTCCAGAAATCAATACAACCAAGATATTATTTATGCTTACTCGTTTTGTCAGCAAAGGATGAAGGCTCTCTTTTGCGGGTTGAGCTGAGATATGCGTGAGCACTTGCCATGCTTTTGTCGCGTAAGGACGAGTGTTCATCAAAGCCTGCATTGATTTTTTGACCTTACTGGCGCTAACCGCTTGCAAGGCACGAGTGACTTGCGAGATATTTTTTACGCTTTTTATGCGAAGTCTTACTTCTCTGGCATTTGGCATAAGCTATTCTTTGTTCACTTTTATTCAAGAGAGTAATTTAAGACCAGGTATTAGCAAACAATTTCAAAGCTTCTTGTAATTGCGCTTCTACTTCATCGGTGATTCTTTTTTGCTCAGCAATGTGAGCACCAATCTCTGGATGACTGGTTTCCATAAAACGGAGAAGGGAAAGCTCCCAAGATCTCATTCGTTCCATAGGAACCTTATCAGCATAACCATGGGTGCCTGCATATATAACTATGACCTGATCAGACAAGTCCATTGGCTCATATTGTGGTTGTTTAAGGATTTCTTGCAATCTTCGCCCACGATTGAGTTGATTCTGGGTGGCTTTATCAAGATCGGAGCCAAATTGTGCAAAAGCAGCCAATTCACGGAAGGCAGCCATGTCCATACGCAATCTACCAGCAACTTGTTTCATGGCTTTTGTTTGTGCATCACCACCAACACGTGAAACTGAAAGTCCAACATTGACAGCTGGTCGAATACCAGCATAGAAAAGGTTATTTTCCAAATAGATTTGACCATCAGTAATAGAAATCACATTGGTTGGGACATAAGCTGATACATCACCTAACAAGGTTTCAATAATCGGTAGCGCGGTTAACGAACCACCACTACCAGCAACTTGAACAATTTTCAAGTTTTGTGCATCCTCTAAAGCGTCCATGGCAACCTGTGCATCATGTTCACCCAAGGGTCCACCATAAACCTTACCATTAACTGCCTCTCCCTGATCAGCGAATAGCCCATCATAATCTTTGGCAACAATCACATACTTATTTGCAAGGCGAGCAGCGCGTTCAAGCAAACGAGAGTGTAGATAAAAGAGATCTCCTGGATAGGCTTCTCGCCCTGGAGGACGGCGAAGTAACAAGGAAACTTGACGATAAGCCCAGGCATGTTTTGAAAGATCATCATATACTACGAGTGCATCCTGCCCCTTTTCCATGAATTCTTCCCCAATCGCACAACCAGCATAAGGAGCGATATATTGTAAGGAAGCTGATTCATCCGCTGATGCAACCACAACTGTAGTATATTCCATCGCACCAAAACGTTCGAGGATCGATACTGTGCGAGCGATGGCAGCTTTCTTCTGCCCAATTGCCACATAAATACAAAAGAGATCTTTACCCTTTTGATTGATGATTGTATCAATAGCAATCGCGGTCTTTCCAGTTTGTCGATCACCAATGATCAACTCTCGCTGTCCACGCCCAATGGGGATCATTGAATCAATCGCTTTGATACCAGTTTGGACTGGTGAATCGACATCCATACGTGCAACAACACCTGGAGCAATACGTTCGATGGGACGATAGTGATCAAATTTAATGTGACCTTTACCGTCAATCGGCTGACCGAGTGCATTCACCACTCTGCCAATTAAACCATTCCCGACTGGAACAGAGGAAATACGCCCTGTGGCTTGTACCTGCATTCCCTCTTCGATCTCTGAGTAATCACCCATAATGATCACACCAACACTATCCTCATCGAGGTTAAAGGCGATCCCAATAACGCCATTTGAAAACTGAACTAATTCTTGAGCACGTACATCCGCTAATCCAGCAACTCTAGCAATACCATCACCAGCTTCAATGACAGTCCCAATATCACGAATGCTCAGTTCTGGTTTAAAAGCTTCAATCTGTTGTTTAAGATCAGCGGTGATTTGTTGGATCAGATCGGACATGTTTCCTCCGGTAAAAGTTTTTTTATAGTGAACGAGGTGATCCTGTCAGGATGAATTGAGAAATTTAAATAGAAAACGTTTCTAACCAATCGTATTGCTTTCTAATCACTCAAACGTAGAAAATTGACCAATAATATCAATTCTTACTGTTCCTGAAGAAAATCTCTTGAATATCGCCAAGATTTGGCTATATCGGCGTCTAGTATACCATCAATGGAAAAGACCGTAAACATAAAATGATAACAATTTTCATAATGATTATTACAATAATATTATGGCTAATTGGCTATCTATTAATCTTTTCGTATATTGAAAAGGGTATAATCAAATTTGGTTCGTCACCTCTTTTCTTAAATAGAATTAACCAAAATATTCAACCATTTTTCACCTTTATGAAAAATATTTGTTTTTTCACAAATGCAAAGAATGAACCTATAAATAGCAATAAGGCAGAGAGAAACAGTCTATGGAATCCATTTATCTAGATTACAACGGTACCACACCCATTGATAACGAAGTTGCCAAAGCGATGTTACCGTATCTTTTTGAACATTTCGGCAACCCCTCCAGCAGTCATCCATATGGAATTACTGCAAAACTTGCCGTTGAAAAGGCGCGCTTACAGGTAGCTAAACTGCTGGGTTGCCAAACAACTGAGGTCGCTTTTACGAGCGGAGGGACAGAAAGTAATAATTACGCGATCAAAGGTGCCGCGTTTGCTAGTCAATCGCGTGGCAATCATATCATTACATCAGCAATTGAACATCCAGCAGTGATCGAGGTATGTAAATGGTTAGAAACGCAGGGTTTCCACATCACTTACTTGCCAGTCGATTCTTACGGATTAGTCGACCCCGAAGATCTCGAAAAGGCTATCACTCCACAAACCATCTTAGTCAGTATCATGCACGCTAACAACGAAGTAGGCACAATTCAACCGATCAAAAAATTGGCAGATATCGCTCATCAAGCTGGCGCCTTGATGCACACCGACGCTGCACAATCCTTAGGAAAGATTCCTGTAAACGTGGATGATTTAGGTGTCGATCTACTTTCTATCGCTGGGCATAAATTATACGCGCCAAAAGGGATTGGGGGACTTTATATACGAAGTGGCACATATCTCACCATTATTACACATGGCGCTGAACAGGAGTCTGGACGTCGACCAGGGACAGAGAATGTATTGGAAATCGTTGGATTAGGGAAAGCTTGCGAAGTAGCTCATCGAGACCTTGATAAGAATATTTCTCACTTCAAGATGATGCGCGATCATCTTGAAAAATCCTTGGTCAAAGCATTAGGTCAGGAAGCCACCCGCATGAATGGACATCCCGATGAACGATTACCCAACACACTCAGCATGAGTTTCCGAGGCGTAGAAGCCAATACTTTACTTGCTGAAATCGGTGAAAAAGTAGCTGCTTCAGCTGGAGCAGCCTGTCATGCAGATAAAGTGGATGTTTCAGCGGTTTTGGAAGCTATGCAGGTACCCATAGAATATGCCATGGGGACTGTGCGTTTCACAGTTGGACGTAGTACAACAAAACAAGAAATCGATCAGGCTGTAGAAGTTGTGACCGAAGCAGTACAACGCTTACAACCTGAAGGTTCTTTATCATTCATTCTCGATACTCCAGATAAGGGAGAGTATAAGCTAACCCATTACACACATGGGATGGGTTGTGCCTGTAAATTACGTCCACAAGCACTTGAAGAAGTATTGGCTGGATTAATTACACCGTTCAATCCAGATGTATTAGTTGGAAACAACACCGCCGACGATGCCGCCGTCTATCGCATCAGTGATGAATTGGCAATTGTCCAAAGCGTCGATTTCTTTACACCCATAGTGGATGATCCCTACCTTTTTGGAGCGATTTCAGCAACAAATTCACTCTCGGACATCTATGCCATGGGAGCACGACCTTTATTTGCTCTGAATATCATCGGATTTCCGGACAAGCGCTTACCTTTGCGTGTGATGCAAGAAATCCTACGAGGTGCACAAGATAAAGCAGAGGAAGCTGGCATTCCAATCATTGGTGGGCATACCGTTGAGGATACAGAACCAAAATTTGGGCTTTGTGTGACAGGTACAATTCATCCAAATAAACTTGTCCGTAATAGCACTGCACAACCTGGTGATGCCCTAGTGTTAACGAAACCGATCGGTCTTGGGATCATTTCTACAGCTGTTAAGAGTGGATTAGCAAGTGCGGAAACTGCTCATCAAGCTTCAAAAGTGATGTCTACCCTCAACCGTGACGCATGTGAAGTAATGATGGAGGTAGGAGTTAATGCCTGTACAGATATCACGGGCTTTGGTTTACTCGGTCACCTGCACGAAATGTCAAGTGGTAGTGGCGTAGATGTAGAAATATTTAGCGAATCAGTGCCCACGATTGCAGAAGCTTGGGATCTAGCTGGCGCAGGAGCAGTTCCAGGTGGAACACTTAATAACCTGGCTCACGTTCAAGATAAGGTTCATTTTGTAAGTGGTATTTCAGAAGTAGCGCGATTGATTTTAGCAGATGCACAGACCTCAGGTGGATTAATGATCAGTGTACCTGAAGAAAGAGTAGATGAACTGTTAAATAAATTACGAGCGCGTGGAGTTAATGAGGCTAATATGATTGGTCGGATAGTTAAAAAAGGTCAAGGAAGAATAACGGTTAATGGTTAATTATTTTCCCCTTCTCTAATACTAAGAGAAGGGGATTTTCATTTTGGCTTTAGGTAATCCTTTATTTTATACTTAGGGTCAAGAATTATTAGAATTGCCGCGTTCGGGAGGACGACTTTCAACACCTTGCCCTAAACCCCGTGAACGTTCATAGGCAGCCCATATGGCACGGGATATAGCAGTTCGAAACCCAGCTTTCTCGAGGTAATATAATGCAGCCGCGGTAGTGCCAGCAGGTGAAGTGACTTCATTACGTAAGCGTGCTAAATGAACGGGATCCTCACGATGATCAAAATAATTCACTGAACCTCTAACGGTCTGTGTAACAAGTTGTTCAGCTATACGGCGCGGGAATCCTAAATGTACTCCAGCATCCACCATGGCTTCCATAAATAAAAAGACATAAGCTGGTCCTGTTCCAGAAAGGGCAGTCGCCATATCCAAATAATCCTCGTCATCTACACGCACCTGATCTCCCAAGGCGCTTAAAATCTGACGCGTCATTTCAATCTGTTCTTCACTAACTTGCGGAGAGGGCATCCAAACAGTAATCCCTTCCCCTATTTGTGCAGGTGTGTTCGGCATTGAACGAACGATCACTTGATGATCCAATCCATTACTGATCTTCTTTATCGTCGCACCAGCGACAATAGAAAGCACGAGTGTTGTCGGATTTAGCTTACCTTTTAGCTCCGCTAATACCGTATCTAAGGTCTGTGGTTTAACCGAAAGCACAGCTACATCTGCTAATTGAATTGCTTCCAAGTTGTTCAAATAGCCAACGATTCCATAAGCCTCATTCAAGGCATCTATTTCATATTGATAAGGACCAGCTGCGATCAGTGATTCTGCGGGGGCAACATTTTGTTTGATTAATCCATAAATCATCGCCCCAGCCATATTACCAGGTCCGATAAAAGTGATCTTTCTGTTTTTAAACAATTCTTTATCCTCCATATTTTAATCAAGATAACAATAAAAAGTAGTCTAACATAAAAATACTATGAAAAATATTGCAACGCCAATCGTAAACGTGTTTCTACATCTTGAGGTGCGGTACGTGGAATACTTTGTAAAGCAGACTGTGCTTCAACAACACTATAGCCAAGCGATGTAAGTGCTGCTAATACCTCACTATCTATGTCGCTTGATATATCCATCGGTTGGATACTGGTATCTTTCGAAATACGGTCTTGGAGATGCAAAAGAATCTTCTGTGCAGTTTTTTTACCAACTCCTGGAACGCGATTTAACACCTCCACTTGCTCTTGATAAACTGCTTGACGGATTGTGTCAGTTGATAGCGTAGAAAGTATCGCTAAAGCTAATTTGGGACCAACACCATTGACTGCCAATAGGAGGATAAACATTTCACGGTCAAGGCGCGACTCAAATCCATATAAGGTTAGCGAATCTTCACGCACTAAAAGATGAGTATACAAAAAAATCTCTTGATTAATGTTCAGGCTAGCCGCAAAGGGCGCTGGAACAAACACCTGCAAGCCAATACCACCTAGTACGACAACGAGATTATCTTGGTTAATCTCTTGAACACGTGCATTAAGACTATTGATCATGACTTTGTTTTGTTTTGATAAATGGCATTCATTTTAGAACTATGGATATGACAAATTGCTACAGCCAGAGCATCCGCAGCGTCATCTGGACGAGGGATTTCATTGAGATCTAACAATGCCCTCACCATTTGTTGGACTTGGTTTTTATCTGCTGCACCATAACCGGCTACAGCTTGTTTAATCTCCAAAGGAGTATACTCAGCGACAGGTGTGTTCGCTTGTGCGAGGGCTAACAATGTAACCCCCCGCCCTTGCCCAACACTGATCGCTGTAGTCACGTTGCGATGAAAAAAAAGTTTCTCCACCGCGCCATGATCTGGTTGGTGGAGATAAATAATTTCTGATAATTCTTGATGGATGACTTGCAGTCTTTTTGGCATCGGTAAATCAGATGATGTAATAATGACACCGTATTTGATCGTGTCTAGGCTTCCATCTGGATTCTCCCTGATTATTCCGTAACCCGTTGTTGCTGTTCCAGGGTCAATCCCAATAGTTACCATTCCAAATCAGGCATCCGCAAATTCTGACATTAAACTTTCTGAAATCGCCAAATTAGATGAGACGTTTTGAACATCGTCCAGGTCTTCTATTGATTCAACAAGACGCAAGATTTGCATGGTTTTATCATTATCTAATTCAGTCTCATTATTAGGAACCAAGCGTAACTCAGCGGTTTCAGGTGTAATTTTATGAGCTTTTATTTGGTCACTTATCTCTTTGAACATATTTACTTCAGCAAAAATCTCAACATAATCATCATCGATCACGACATCATCAGCGCCAGCTTCAACAGCTAACTCAAATATTTGATCTGGATCTAAATCTTTGAGTGGGAATTCAAAATAGCTAATGCGCTTGAACTGCCAAGCAACTGAACCAGCCTCACCAAGGCTACCCCCCGCTTTTGAGAGCACATGTCGTAACTCAGCAACGGTACGATTGCGATTGTCTGTCTGACATGCTATCATGAAAGCAATACCATGTGGGGCATAACCCTCATAAACGATCTCTTCAATTTCAACAGCATCCTTTAATTCACCAGTACCGCGTTTAATGGCACGCTCGATATTATCCTTCGGCATATTATTTGCGCGTGCCTTTTCTACCGCATATTGTAAACGAATATTTGATTCTGGATCTCCACCACCTTCACGTGCTGCAATAACAATTTCACGAGCCAATTTCGTAAATAGATGACCACGCTTTGAATCAGTAGCATCTTTCTTGCGGCGAATTGTAGCCCAATGTGAATGTCCTGACATAGGTAAACTCCTACTAAACAACCAAAAATTAGAGCTATTATTATACCATGAGAGGCTTTAAGATAAAAAAAAAAGATTTTATTAAGTCTTTTCCTCATTTCTAATAAATGCTTCGGTCAATTCCAAAGCAACTTCATCTTTATATTGTTTTGGAGGGGTCTTCATAAAATATGAAGCTGGACCAAATAAAGGCCCTGACAAACCGCGATCCAAACCTAATTTTACGCAACGAACTGCATCAATGATCACGCCAGCAGAATTGGGGGAATCCCATACTTCCAGCTTGGCTTCGATATTGAGGGGAACATCACCAAAAGTGGTACCTTCCATACGAACATAAGCCCATTTACGATCACTCAACCAAGGAACATAATCACTCGGGCCAACGTGCACATTGTCTTTTCCAAGCTCATAAGGAAGCATACTGGTAACAGCATTTGTCTTGGAAATCTTTTTCGATTCAAGTCGATCACGATCAAGCATATTTAAGAAATCAGTGTTACCGCCAAAGTTAAGCTGATAGGTGCGATCAAGATGAACACCACGATCAACAAAAAGGCTAGCTAATACTCGATGCAAGATTGTCGCACCAACTTGGCTCTTGATATCATCACCAATAATCGGTAAACCTCGCTCACGAAAACGTGTTGCCCAATAGTCCTGGCTGGCGATAAATACCGGTATGCCATTCACAAAACCACAACTAGAATCCAATACTTGTTCAACATACCATTTGGTTGCCATTTCAGATCCAACCGGTAGGAAATTAACAACCACATCTGTCTTGGTGCTTTTTAGTATTCCAACAATGTCATCGGTCTTTCCAGGCGCTTTGGTGACGACCTGCTTGAGATATTTTCCTAAACCATCGTGAGTCATTCCGCGATGCACAGGCACACCCAGCTTAGGCACATCGGCAAATTTGTAGGTATTATTTGGGTGAGCAAAAATGGCTTCACTTAAATCCAAGCCCACCTTGGTGCTGACGACATCGAACGCGGCACTAAATTCAATATCGCGGATATGGTAACCGCCCAAATTGACATGCATCAATCCGGGAATTTGGTCATCTTCTTTTGCATTTTGATAATATGTCACCCCCTGAACAAGGGACGAGGCGCAGTTTCCGACACCGATAATAGCAACACGCACTTTCTTTTCACTCATGAATTATGCTCCTCTATATAATGGTCTTTAATTCCAATGGAATTCAATAGATATTTGTATTGGTGATAAAAAAGACCATTGTAGGCTCTTGTTATTTAACGAGAACCGCTAGGTCTTCTTCCCAACCTTCTGTAATTATAACGGTTAAATAAAAACTATGCCAGACATTAGAGAGATTAGCAGCTTGATTATTTACAAGCAATAGAAAATATCAGACTAAAAAAAACAAATAACCACCTATTGAACAAGAAGTTTTTCGTCTGAGTTAGCTGGCTTTGGGATCATGAAAAAAATCACTTGCCAAAGCTTGAGGCGTCGTTTATAATCACCTCTATCAAGTTAAGCAATCGGGGCGTGGCTCAGCCCGGATAGAGCGCACGGTTCGGGTCCGTGAGGTCGGCGGTTCAAATCCGCCCGCCCCGACTTCCTTCAACCTCACACCGCACGGTCACCATCTCCTCCATTCCGTTCACCCTGCGGTTCAGATTTCACCAAAATTCCTCCTACCGCAGACATAACAGTTCGACCTCCGGTTAAAAAAAAACCTACCCTTTCGTCACATAATCCGTTGTTATTGTGACAAATAATCGAAGAACCGGAGAAGCGCGACATCATCTTGCTGCTCGACACCGGCATTCGCGCCTCGGAATTATGCCAGCTCACCCAGCGTGATATTGGTTTCAAAAATTCGCATATAAAAGTTTTGGGAAAGGCGCCAAAGAACGTTCAATCCCCATTTCCCCGCGCACTCCTCAAGCCATCTGGAAATACACCACCACCCACAACCCTGATCCATCACCGCATGATACCATCTTCCAGAATCAACAAATCGACCTCTCAATCGAGATCAATTATTGAAGATCTTAGGTATCATTGGCAGACGAGCCGGAGTATCCAACGTCCATCTCCACCGCTTTCGTCATACCTTTGCAGTCAACTTTTTGCGCAATAACGGCGATCCCTGGTCCCTGCAGCGCATGCTTGGTCACGAGACCATGGAAATGGTCTCCAACTACCTGCGCATCGCCCAAGCCGATCTGGACGTTTCCCACCGCCGCGCCTCCCCAGTCGACCACTGGCGATTATGA
>CAZJMV010000223.1:0-25406 GCA_964547225.1 uncultured Anaerolineaceae bacterium
TTCGTTTTTGGATGCCCAAACCAGGCGCTTCTGGTAATATTAGTTGGGCACCCTTATAGCCCACACCCTCATAGGGGTCATTTTTGATCAGTAAAGGACCATCCAGATCAGCATAATCACACAGCGGGGAGATGTGCGCTGCTGCGCTGACACCCACTGATGTCTCCACCATGCAGCCGATCATGACCTTCATATCTAATGCGCGCGCGGTATGGATCGCGCGCAGCGCAGCGCGTATACCGCCGCTTTTCATGAGTTTGATCACCACACCATCCACAGCGCCAGCATGTTCGGCGACATCGCGGCTGCTCTTGATGTTCTCATCAGCGAAAATTGGTATGCCTAATTTTTGCTTCTTCAACCACTGTAAGCCTTCGATATCTCCGGTTGCCAATGGCTGCTCAATCATTTCGATACCGTATTCCGCCAATCGGGGGATGATCTTGGCTGCTTGTTGGCGCTCCCAAGCCGTATTGGCGTCCACTAAGAGACGTCCCGAGTAAACCCCTCGGATAGCTGCTAGAATTGCCTCATCATCTTGACCGCCGACTTTGATTTTCAGGATCGGCATTTGAGCCTCCTGTGCTTGTGCAGCCATCGCATCGGGCGCATCGATTGCAATGGTATAAGCGGTTTCAGGCGCTTTTTGCGGATTTAACCCAAATAATTCATACAGGGGTAATCCTAATTCTTTGCCTAAAAGATCATGCAAGGCGATATCAATCGCCGCTTTTCCAGCTTGCGAACCAATAGGTAGGTTATTGATCGTATCTTCGAGATATTGTGTATTCCATGACTGATCCTTAATTTTTTCTAGATAAGCTATGATCGAAGCTTGGTTCTCCCCGTGCTGAACAACACCCGCCGCTTCCCCTGTACCCTCGCCAATATGTACCAGCACATTATGGCGTTGGTCGCTGGCGCCATGTGCGATCCGAAAGGTTGTCTTTAAATCGAGAGTGATGGGTTCCCAAGTGAAGTTTATGGTTTTCTCTTTTTTCATTGTACAATTCCTATGAGAGGTTGATAGATTCTATTCTTGAACACAGCGTCAAAATTGGGTTTATAGCTGGTCTTATGATCGGTATTATAGTCGATCTTCTCACTGCCATTATTGCCGATTTTTTGACTTGGATTAGTGCAGGTATTTTTACTGGGATTATTAGTGATTATCTTACCTTGTCATGAACGATATTAACCCCAACATGCTATAATAAAATTGACTAAGATTTATTTACTTGAGAGAATCTGGGAGATTTAATATTCGTTAAACATGGTATGGTTAGTGGTTTCCTCGTTCTAATAGGAGTAGCAAGTAAAAAATCTCGGAAATGAATACGGATAAGTTGAGTGAAGATTAGGAGGATGAATAATGAAGAAAGATTTAGTTCTTATTTGGTTGAATGTCCTTGCCATAGCGGTAATGATCACGATTAATGGATTAGCGAACGCTCTTCCGATAAATGGTTTGACGACCGGAGAGGTCTCAGATAGTTTTGATATTTATTTTGTGCCTGCTGCTTATGTTTTTTCGATATGGGGACTTATCTATCTCGCACTGATTGGTTTTGTAATTTATCAAGCCCTTCCAGGTCAGCGGGATAATCGTCGCTTGAAGAGGATTGGATATTGGTTTATTGTAAGTTGTGTGGCAAATAGCGCTTGGATATTTTCCTGGCATTATCAAATTTTTCCCTTGACGGTTATTGTGATGCTAATTCTATTGGTGTCTCTGATAACGATCTACCAAAAGTTAGAGCTTACCCATGAAAAACGTGACCGGTTTGAGCGCTGGTTCGTTGATTTTCCGTTTAGCTTATATCTTGGATGGATTTCTGTGGCTACCATTGCGAATATTTCTTCACTGCTCGATTTTTGGAACTGGAAAGGATTAGGGGTATCGGCTGAAGTTTGGGCTGTGATTATGTTATCTGTGGGTATAGTTTTGGCTTTGATGATTGCCTACAAGCGTAAAGATACAGTCTTTATCCTTGTATTTATTTGGGCTTATATTGGCATAGCAGTCGCACAAAAAGAAGCCCCAATCGTTGTGTTTTCTGCTTGGCTGGGCGCTGTAATTCTTGCAATCCTGGTTCTCATGATTAGCTTGGATATGCTGCCAACGTTCTTTTCAAAACCAAAACCGAAGTTACGTGGTTAGATTGATCCAACAAATGTTGATCATTTGAGTGTCTTTGCAGCATGAAGAAATCAAGGTTGTGTTTCTGGCTCTTATGGTTTACCTCTATTCTGTTATTGTTCTTCGGATTTAATGCTTTTTCTAATCATGTTCATGCAGAATCGATGATTTGGGAATCGATCGCGCCAGGGGTTGACTTCCGTAAGTTTTTTTTAGCCCATCCAAACCGTGTATATGTCGCTCGCATGGAACGTGCCCATTCAAACCTGACTTTAGACACAGCTATTGCACAAGGGCGCATAAGCGGTGGTGTCGAGACAGTGCGAGCCATGGCGGAACGGATGGATAAGACGATCAATTATTGGGGTGAGGAGTGGGGGAAAACCAATCAGGTAGTGGTGGCGGTCAATGGGTATTTTTATGATACGGAAACGGGGATTCCGTGGAGTGGACAGATCAAGTCTGCAAATTATGTGAAACGGTTTGATGATCTACATTCCGGAAGTGGCTTGGTTTGGACTCTTGATAGGAACTTCTTTATTGGCGGCTGTGTTCGTCATCAACCAGGAAAACAACGTATCATTCATTTGCCAACAAACCAAACCCAAACTTTTGATGGGATCAATATTCCGCGTGGCGAAGATCAGATGATTATCTATACTTCTGATTATGATGCCACTACACTCACAGATGATAATGGAATTGAAGTCTTGGTTGAATTGGACAACCCTTTTATGATTGTGCCTTCTCCGGATATGATTACAGGTATTGTTGTTGATAAGCGTGATGGTATCGGATCGATATCCATTCCAGTTAACCATATTGTTCTTTCTGCTAGCGGGACAGCATCAGAAGGTTTGCGCAGTGAAGTTCACATTGACGATCAAATTGGAATCTCTCAAGAGATACGTCATATGGAAGCTGACTGCCAAACGCCATCCTCGCAGAGTTGGACAAAGACCTATGCCGGCTTGGGGGCTAGTTTCACTTTTCTGAAAGATGGCGAAATCCAAACCTTCGATGATCTAGGCGCGATCCTTCGAAATCCACGTACTGCGGTTGCTTATAATGATCGTTATATTTTTTTTATTGTCGTTGATGGACGGGATCGATTAGGGAGTGTGGGTATGAGCATGGTTGAATTGGGTGTGTTTGCAAAGCATATGCTTGGCGCAACTTGGGGGGCGGCGTTGGATGGCGGTGGATCATCCACCATGGTGGTCAATGATCAGATCGTAAATCATCCTAATCTAGAGACTGCTTACGATGAAAATGAACCCATCCCCGCAGACCCCAACCAGATGCGGATGGAAGAGCGAGCTGTGGCGAATAGCATCATGATGCTTGTTGTGCAACCCGAGAAATTCTCAACCACTTTTTCACCTGGACAAGATGTGTTGACAGCTTCTGGAACTGTGGTCAATGTTCATCTTGGACCTGGGACAAATTATGCCTTGTTAACCACATTACCCGCTGGGAAGGAAGGGATCATCCGAGATAATCATGCTGGATTAAATGGCGTATTTGCCCAAAATGGTGATTCAACAGATCATTGGTGGGAGGTAGATTTTGGTGATTTTAAAGGTTGGGTCAACGAAGGATCGCTAATAGAAAAAGGATTTTAAGGAACCATTACCAAGATAATCCGCGTCTTCCTTGTGTTGTCTGCTATTCGCCTGCAGCTATAGCTACATTTTGGTGAAGCGTTTGCCAATGCTGTATAGGGTAATAAACCACTTCTGCTCGTCCCATTACATTTTCCATAGGTACCATTCCCCATTGATGCGAATCAGATGAACGATTGCGGTTATCTCCCAGTACAAACAGTTCGTTTTCAGGGACAATCCATTCTCCTTGATAGGAGGGTTCTGCCTGGGTATATTCTTCTTCGATCAATGAACCATTGATAATAACTTGCTCATTTGATATCGTTATGCGATCGCCAGGTAACCCGATCACTCGTTTGATATAAGGTTCCCGTTCGGGTTCGATTGGGTAGTGGAATACGATCACATCACCCCGTTTTGGTTCTCCAATTTGATAGGCGAATCTATTCACTAAGACAAGATCGCCTTCATAGAGCGTAGGTTGCATGCTGATGGATTCAATCCGAATTCTACCTACAACAGCATTGATAATGAGGTAAAGGATGACCGCTAGAATGGCTGTTTGGATTAAGTCGCGTATAAATCCAAGAATAGGGTTTGATTTTTTTTCAGGGGGGAGCTGTTCTTCGTTTTGAGGAATTAGATCGGATTGAATATTCATTGTTGAAATTTCTAGTCCTAATTGACTTTAGAATTTTGATGACCGGATTCAGCAGTAGAGCTATCTCGGATGAGTTCGACAGCATGAGGTAAAGCGACTAGAACAGTATTAATATTCTCGGTTGCTGCTTTAGGACTGCCAGGGAGGTTTATGATCAAAGTCTTTTTTCTGATGCCAGCAATCGCTCGGGAAAGCATGGCATGAGGTGTGACCAATAAACTAGCCGCGCGCATGGCTTCCACTATTCCCGGAGCATTCCGGTCGATAATACTTAGTGTTGCCTCTGGGGTGACATCGCGAGGACTGAAGCCTGTTCCTCCGGTTGTAAGAATAATATCCGTTTCACCGATCTCGGACCATTCCATTAGTTTTCTACGAATTGTCTCATAATCATCAGGGATAATTTCTGTCATGGTGACCTGCCAATTTTGTTGTTCAATCATCGAAACTAAGGCGGGTCCAGATTGATCAAGTCTTAACCCTTGAGATGAACGATCAGATATAGTTAGAATCCCGACTTTAATCACTTCTTTTTCCAATGAATTACCTCTTTTTTAAGATATAACAAGTAAGTCTTTCCCGTAAGCGAGAAGATCGTCCATTAACTCCCAGCCAAGATTTTCATAGAACTCAATTGCTTCTTGATTTTCTTTCGTTACGAGGAGATAATATCGAACGCATCCTTTCGCACGTAAGCGCTTTTCAAGTTCATTGACAAGGTTTGTCGCTATCCCGCGTTCACGATATGCCTTATCGACGGCTAAGTGGTACATCATGCCTCTTCTTCCATCAAAACCGCCCATTACAGTCCCTATGATCTGTCCATCAACTTCAGCTAGGATAAAAAGATCGGGGTCTCGTTCAATTTTCTTCTTTATTTCCTCTGGCTGATCAGAAAGCCTTAGATGGATACCGTTTCCAGCATTATTCCAAAGATCATAGACCTTCGGATAATCTTCTGGGAATGAAAAATTTCGCATACTCACGACACGCTTTACGCTTCTTGGATTCCTGATCATGAGTCCTCATCCTCGCCAACAAGAGATTTCCAAGGTCCGTGAATACCATCGTCGGTTACACCGAAGAAATAGCGATAGTCTCCCTTGATCTTTTGGATGAGGTCATAACGCCAACTCTTACCTTGTTCGCTTCGGCGCATTAAACCATAACCTCCCTGCCAATGAAAATTAGCTTGTTGCGGATCTTGAGGGAGTTTTGCATAGCTGGTGATTGCATAATGCCATAATCGTCGTGCCGACTTTGGGGTTACGTTTTTAACGACACTTCCATTTCGTAAATCTCTCATGGTATAGTACTTGACCCCATTACGTTCTTCCACTGAAACAACTTCGACTCCAGTGCGAGGAGCATTGTCTTGTGAGGATTTCTCTTTTTCTTTTTTCGAAATGCTTTGATCAATTTGATGTGCTTCTAAGGGCAGCACACTTGTTTCCAGCAATGATTCAGCCATCTTTATTTGTTGACCGGGTCCTCTTAGAACAAGACTAACAATTTCGTCTCGTACAGCTAGCCCTGTTTCAGTTTCTGAACGTACGTAGATCTTACTATCATCGATTGCATAAGGTGGGTCGTTCCCTCGTGGGACAAGCACTCGAATAATTTTCTTCTTCCCAGTTTCGTATGAATCGATCGTGCATTGCAGAGGAGGGCTGATACGATTGCTGATTTCCTTTTCTAATTGATTTATGGCTTGTTCTGTATCCTGAATTCCTATTATGCTCTTCTTGGGATCAGATGAAATACCAATATAGAGTGTGCCGCCATTTGTGTTTGCGAAAGCGCATACATCCGCGATGATCGCATATCGTTTTCCCCCACGAACGGTCAAATTTTCATGGAAGTCCTGAATAATATTCGCGCCCTCCTCGCGTGCAGCCAGGATGAAATCGAAAGCGGGCTCGGCGGTCTTTCGGTGTGGACGTGTCTGAGCGAAGTCGTTGCTCGCAAAAAGGTCCCTTAAGGATTCAAAGCTAACCACTGGGATCAAGATATCCGTTGTGCGATCACCGACGCCGAGGTTCTTTTTGCGTGTTGGGTCTGCATCGAGCCGATGAGCATCTGAACCTTGAATACAATGCATACGGCGAGGGTATTCGGGTTTTGTTCCACTGAAGAAGGTAGCGGTTGTATGCCGTCCTTGGTGTTCAAGATCTGTGACTTCGAGGGCGTTGAGATTCTCGTCCTGCGTGTAGGCTATTTTGGTTTGACCGCCAAGCGGGAAACCTCGCATAGCAACGCCATTGCTCGAATTAGCATGCGCTGCAATCACAAGCCCTCCAGCTTGCTGTATTAATCGGTAGGCTGTCAATACATCGCTGGTTGCTCCCACAGTGGGTGCTCCTTCGTCGATTTGTTCAGGGGGAATATTCAAGTCCAACAGCAGGTGTTCGATTTCTCTAACAGGTTTTTCTGGGGGAAAGATGGCTAAGATATGGAACCCAAAAGTTGCTGTGAATTCAAAACCTGGTAAAACCAGAATCTTGTTCATAAGACGTCGATATTCTGAGAGACGCGCTTGTTCGTCGGGTAAGATCCTTTTTAATTGTTCAAGTAATTCAAGCTGATGAATTTCTTCGTACAATCTCCGGTATCCTGCAACGGTATTATGATCGGTTAATGCGATTATATCGAGCCCTTTTGCTTCTGCACGGTGAAGGATTTCCAAATTAGTGATTTCAGGTTGCTGATAATCACTTGATGCAGGCGTATGGATATGTAGATCGATTGTATACCATTGATTTGGATTACGATTATGTTTTTTAGTCACTATTCACTCTCAATTTTTTCAATTATCTTCCCTGATATTATTAGTTTTTTCTATGGCTTCGGTCAATTGCTCTGGCATATACGGTTTGAGGATGAAATTGTCCGCCCCTTCGTTTAAACAACGTGTTTGAAGATCCATGCCTGATGACATAAGGATATGGATATCTTTCAATTCGAAATCATTACGAATCGACCTTAATAGATCAAAACCGCTAAAATGACTTAAGTGAACATCCAGTAGAATGATATCTGGTTTTTCTAGACGAATGTAATCTAGAACAGCGCTGATTGAATCATAGCTGTCTAGAGATGCAATTTCAAAACCTTCAAATTCTAAAAAGGTTTCTAGTAGTGTAACCATGGTGCTATCATCTTCAATAAGCATTATTTTCTTAACATTCATTTTTCCCCATCTCCAATATCTAAATGCTCTTGAATATTACTGGTTTCAACTTCGTTATTATTTTCAGGAAGGCTTTCAAGAGCAGCGTTTAACACATCATCTATGGTTTCTGCGAAGATAAAAGAGATTTCATTTTTAACCTCTTCCGGGATGTCTTCTAGGTCTACTTGATTGCGCTTAGGTAAGATCACGGTTTTTAGAGCAGATCGGTGAGCTGCGAGTACTTTTTCTTTGACTCCACCAACGGGCATCACTTGACCACGCAAAGTGATCTCACCAGTCATGCCCACATCGGATTTAACGGGCTTTCCGGACATTAATGAAACTAAAGCTGTCGCAATCGCGATCCCTGCGGAGGGACCGTCCTTGGGTTGAGCGCCAGCAGGAACGTGTAAATGAATATCAGTATTTTTGAAGACATTCTTGTCCAAACCGAGCTTTTCCGCTTTAGAACGTACGTAGGAGAGAGCAGCATGGGCAGACTCCTGCATGACATTTCCGATAGAACCGGTGATTTGGAAGCCTTTCTGTCCAGGCATTTTCGTCGCTTCAATAAATAAAATATCTCCGCCAACTGGAGTCCATGCCAATCCAGTGGCTACTCCAGGGATGGAAGTGCGGTGTAGGATCTCTTCATCGTGGAAAAACTTTTGACGTCCCAATAGCTCGCGCACTTTTTCATCCGTAATTACAATTTCCTCTACCTGGTTTTCAGCGATTTTTGTGACCACTTTTCGGCAAATAGCCCCAATTTCCCGCTCGAGATTTCGAACGCCAGCTTCGCGCGTATAGGAGCGAATTATTTTTTGAATTCCATCATCGGTGAATTGTATCTCATTCTTGCGTAATCCATTTTCACGTAGCTGACGCGGGATCAGATATCCTTTGGCGATGGATATTTTTTCTTTTTCTGTGTAACCAGATAGAGTAATGATCTCCATTCGATCACGTAGAGGCGCTGGGACGGGCTCGAGTAAATTTGCGGTTGTGATGAACATCACTTGTGACAGGTCAAATGGCACTTCTAAATAATGATCGCGAAATTCCGCATTTTGTTCTGGATCTAAAACTTCTAATAAAGCTGAAGCAGGATCACCATGAAAATCAAAGACAAGTTTATCGACTTCGTCTAGCATAAATACAGGGTTCCTGGATTCGATTCTTCGAAGGGATTGAATGATCCTACCTGGCATGGCGCCGATATAGGTGCGACGGTGACCACGGATTTCAGCCTCGTCACGCATGCCTCCTAAGGAGGTGCGAATAAATTTTCGCCCCAACGCACGAGCGATGGATTGTCCTAATGAGGTTTTTCCAACACCTGGAGGACCTACAAAACATAAGATCACACCTTCTCGGACACGCCTGATTTCATCCACTTGGGTTTCTTCTTTTAATTCCTCAGCGCGTTCTTTACGTAATTTCCGGACTGCTAGGAATTCTAGGATGCGTTCTTTTACATCCTCTAAGCCATAATGATCCTGATCCAATACTTCTCGAGCGTTTGCGATATCAAGGTTATCGGGTGTGATAACTGACCAAGGTAGTGAGACTAGCCAATCCAGATAGGTGCGTATTACGCTATATTCTGCCGCCGCAGTAGGTAGACGACTAAGTCGTTCTAGTTCGAGGCGCGCTTGTTTTTCTGCCTCTTCTGGCATTTCAGCTTTTGTAATTTTTTGTCTAAATTCCTCGACCTCCGCGGTTTGTTCATCTGCTTCCCCTAACTCGCGTTCAATCGCTTTTTTCTGTTCTCGTAAGAAGTATTCACGTTGGACTTTATTGATCTCCGAACGAGCTTCCTCTTGGATTTTTTGCCCAATTTCAAGAACTTCGACTTCATGGGTTAGTAAGTTCACCAATTTATGCAATTTTTCAGAAGTCGAATCGATCTCTAAAAGAGCTTGAGCGTCATTTAATTCAATGCGTTGAAAATTCGCGATGGAATATATGATTTGAAGCGGATCTTCGAGATTAAGAATGGAGCTAACGAGTTCTTTGGGTATCGAAGGAACCATGTTCGCAATATGCTCAAATTGATCGCGGGCGTTACGCGACATTGCCTCTAATTCAAGATCTTCCTCAATGATTTCCGGACTAACTTCGATCTCAGCTTTTATATATGGTTCTTCTTGAAGATATTCTTTAACCCTGCACCTAACTAAACCTTGGACCACTAAACGGATAGACCCATCTGGCGCCCTGAACATTCGATGTACCATGGCGATTGTACCGACTTCAAAAAGATCGCTCGGTCCAGGTGTTTCGAGTTCGGGATTTCGAGATGTAACCAAGGCGATGATACGCTCATCCTGTGCCATGACGTCATCAACCAATCTGATAGAACGTGCTTGACCTATCGTTAGTGGAACCGCCGTTTGAGGGTATACGACTAATCCCCGTAATGGTAAGACTGGTAATACTTCAGGGTATTT
Organism: uncultured Anaerolineaceae bacterium; assembly: GCA_964547225.1. GTDB lineage: Bacteria > Chloroflexota > Anaerolineae > Anaerolineales > UBA4823 > CAZJMV01. Next base: position 10,034 of record CAZJMV010000223.1, read on the forward strand.
TTCGCTGTCATTTTCATCTGATTCCAGCTCCCTTTTAATTGCATTACCGCTAATGATTTCAGGAGTGATCGATTGCATAATTAATTCTTCTAATTCAGCTTCTTCTTCAAATATTGAATTTAGCATTTCTAAGATATCCGAATTCCAACGGGATGCTGGCATATTTTTTACTCACACTTTTATTTTTCGATATTAATTTGACGTGGACTGGCTTTTGGTAATCGGATCAGTAGAAATCCATTTTGGTAAATAGCTTCGACTTGTTCGGGATTGATAGGGATTGCGATATCAAGTTCGATCATAAATTCTCCAAAGTGGATTTCCATTTGATGATAAGACCTTTTTTCCATAATGTCTTGACGTGTACCTTTTACAACAAGGTGATGTCCATTTAATTCGATACTGAAATTGCTTTCTCTCATCCCAGCAATTTCTATCCTTACCAGGACATCTTCTTTGGTTTCGAAAACATCTGTTGGAGGTCTCCAGGCAGGAGTATGTCTAGATGGTTTCCAATAAATATTATTTGAATCAGATCTTTTCAAATCTTGAGAAGCGCTGATATCATCTTTTCTAGATTTATCATTTGTCTGTTGCTGTTCCATTCTATTACGCTCTCCTTGAATGTCTCCAACCTTTATAAACCCATATGATTTAGGTTTCTCGGAATAATTAGGCATTTCCCCTCGCATAGTTGTATTTGCAAAAAACCAAAAAGCTATCATAAAAAGGCGCCCCCGGCGGGATTCGAACCCACAACCAATAGCTTAGAAGGCTACTGCTCTGTCCGTTGAGCTACAGGGGCATGAATTCTTTCAAGAATGAAAAGGGCGAATTCCTTTATATACTCTTGTTCCTGACAGCGTTCGTATAATCACATTTGCATCTCGACCTAATTGATCAGCAAGCTCTTCAGGTGTGATTGGTATATTACCATTGGCTAATAAAATCCGGAAGACCGAATCGACCAATGTTGTATGTTGGGTGATAAATGAACGCTGCTTTGCACAATGAGTAATCAATATATGCTGTAATCCATCAACCTTCTGTACTTCAGCCGTTTCCGGATCTACCCAATCCACTTGTTCATCAATATCCAATTCTGCGAAAGCTGCCTGGTGTTCCGGACACAGGTAATTTCGTAAATAAACGCGCCAGTCTCGGTCATGTTGCTTCCACCAGTCAAAGTCAATATGGAAGCGTGTATCGATGGATGGTTTGACCAGACTAAACCGTTTTAATTCTGCCAATTTTTTCTCCTTTTTCTCTTGTGTATTAATCGTATTCTGTATCGCTGAGACGGTAGTGTAAATCTCCAACATGGATAAACCATGGACGAGAAGCAAGCAAAGCAAATATCGGTCCTGGTGGACATCGTCTCGTCACATTGATTGCTGCATAAAGTTCGCTAGCATGGACATGACTCTGTGGGTTTAATTTTGCCAATTCCTTTACATTATTTACCACAGTGCGTTCAAAAGGAGGTTTCTCTTTTTTCATCTTTTGCCATACTTTATCTAAGGCATCTGTGTCAGGAATTGCGATCGCCATTCGCTCATCGAATGTGGTTTGAATAATCTGCTTTAGCATCGCGAATACAACGCCACCATCCGAACCAACTAGAACGGTTCTCATCCACTCTCGACTGGAACGCTTGCTATCCGTGGTAACGATTACTTCTCCTGGTTTTTTGCCTTCTTTTATGGTGATGATGCTACCGGGAATAACGCCATTATCCTCATACCAGTTTTTTAGACCATACACATAACGTTGTTCGCGTACGACCCAACCAGGGAATCTGTTTCCAGTTTTTCCATCGACTAGGATAAAGCGAATGCGAGGAGCTTCATATGCGGTGGGGAAGAGATGGCGGATTCGTGGCGTAAGTGATAATGTACCTGATCGCCAATGAGGGAAGATTAAACTGATTTTTACTTCCGCTTCATTATCGATATTATTCATACTCGTAGTGATGGGAGTGTATTCGTCGTCTAATTCTTTCTCTAGCTTCCACATATCCTCAGTAAGGAGTGAATTATCGTAGTCGATTTCATGGTATTGTAAAAATTCTGGCGTTTCTAATACTTCAGGTGGTTCCAAGCGCTTCAGGAACCAGAGTATATTGCCTGCTGGTCCAACCTCATCGAATCTAGGGTCTTCTTGTAAAGCAAGATCCATGGAAAACTCAATCAAATTTGGATTTACATCCGCGGAAATTTCAATCTGTTCTAACAGGGCTTTGGTAGTTTTTGGACCTCCACCTTCGAGATCAAGAATTGCTTCAGCAAGATTTAAATGACCGATATTGATATCAACCAATAATGCTCGTGGGAACCAGTTGCCTGCTATTCGTACAAAATCCGGGTTGGTCACTAATTCTTCTTCCACCAACTTCGCAAGGTCATCATAGTAAATTCTGATAATCATCTTTTTATCTAAAATGTTTATATCATCAGTGATCTTGGGTGGTTGGTTAAGTTTGTGTTCGGGTAATTCAATAGCAAATTCGCGTTGATCTTCCTCCTCAAAGATTACATTGATAACTTTAAATGGACTTAATTCCGGATTCTTACCTTCACGAATTCTGGTCACTCTACCATGCTTCCAACCTAATGAAGGGAAAATTAAATTCTGTCCTTCTTTATAAGAACCCTTCGGTTGATAGAGATCACCACCTGATGTCCTCTGACTTTCAATTTCTATCTTTTTTCGTCGAATACGTTCATCTACGAGCGCATCAACGAGATCTTTTGATGTTAATGGAGTCTCAAGCTCAAGAAGATGGTTATATAAAAACTCAATATCTTCTTCCTGGAGTTTAAAGACTTCCCAATAATCTTCTCCCATCGAATATGAAACCATTATGATAAAACCTCTTGAATGCTGCTTTTATTATGCCTTTCGATAAGTTTTCAAGCTTTGCGATATTTGTACTTTTAACTAACTTATATTATACTCTAGGATAACAGAACTATCGATATTATTTTATGCGATTTGAACATTTTTTGAAACCTTTTTACCTGAATTATTAGTTCGCGAATAAATTTTTGGATGGTTTGAGATGGATAATTATCATTGGGAGATCGTTGATCAGGTGGCGGGTGAACTTCAGGCTGAATTAATTCGGGGGATATTAGAAGCTCAAGATATTAAAGTCGTTTTATCTCAAGAAGGAGTTGGACATGTCTACGCGGTGAATATTGGTGTAATTGGACGTGTTCAAATTCTAGTGCCTCAAAAAGATGTTTCGAGAGCAAAGCAGATCTTAGAACAATATTATTCAGATACCAGCTATCCCGTTGAAGATATTGAAGAGGTTATTGAGGATTCCGATGATCAGGAAGAAGAACCTATATAAACTTTCTACAAGATTATGGATATTCTTTTTGAAGCCAATCCATTGGGTCAACTTGTATACCGCCAGCAAATATCTCCCAGTGTAAATGCGGTCCAGTGACTCTGCCTGTGCCCCCAACCAAACCGATTACCTGCCCAGTTTCAACCATTTCACCAACTTCAACGAGTATCTCTGATTGATGCATATAGCCAGAGTAAATTCCCCAACCATGGTCAATCATGGTTGCGTTACCACGTACGGTCAAGGGTGATGCAAAAATGACTTTTCCTGGCGCTGGTGCAAAGATCTCAGTTCCTACACCACCACAAAAATCCAACCCACTATGAAAATAAATATATGGACTTCCATTATAAGAACGTCGATTCCCAAACAGGGATGGCCAGCACTCTTTGTATATATCGGGCGCTGGGCTAGCGAATATCCCATCCCAAAGTTTTGTACGAGTGCTAGTGTCTGTTAATGCAAACCATTCAGCATCTTCTGGTTTGGTAATCGCGGGGTCGATTGTTTCCGGCGGTACAATAAGCACCGGATCAATGCTATATCCACCAAGACTGATCAGGACTGTCTGGGTGAATGAGAATTCTTTTTGTTCATCTGTATTCTCGATCGGAAGAGTACCAGAAATCACCATACTATAGACACCAGGTTCAGTCATTGCATGTATTCCTTGTAAACTGACCTTATAGCCTGTATCATCCGGGAAAAATGTCAATGGATTGCTGTCAACAGAACCACTCAAATCCCATTCATCCGAGGTTAAGACTTTGATGACGGATGTTTTTCCTTGTACAAAAGGGACTGGTTTTACTAATACATCTTGGATGCCATCAGGTAAGGCATTGGGTGATTCTGCTTCTTCTGTGATTTGAGATTCTTCTGTGATTTGAGATTCTTCTGGATGGTGATGTAGAATCTCGTTGGGCATAATATCCCATGTGCCTTCTAGATCATTTTCAAGAACAAGTAGCCATGGATTTAAATTTCTCATGGCTGCTGTCTCAATAAGCGATTTTCCTGGTTGGACACTGATCCTCTCCGTATCACCAGCGTTGATATCAGAGACTGGCACAACCAAATTGTATCCTATATAAAGTTCAGCAGGAGAGACAAGGTGGTTTAGGCGTGAGATTGCATCGATAGGGATCTGATATCGTCGGCTTATTCCTTGTAAGGAATCACCGAAGTTGATTGTTTTTGTAGCTAATTCACCTGATAATCCTTCGAGCCCTGGGATTGTCAATTGGCTGCCAATCGTTAATTGACTTGGATCGGTAATATCGTTTGCATTGGTTATGTTTTCTACTGATAACCCAAAGCGAGCCGCAATACTCCATAAGCTATCGCCTTCTTTGACTACATAATATGGATTATCGGGTTCAATATCCTGCGCAAGGACAAACTGACCAGGAATGATCAAAAATATGACCATAATCATGAGCAATAGGCGGATATTCTGGGGGAAGGTTCTTTTCTTACGATTCAAATCTAAGTTGGTCTCCGATACAGAAATCATGAATATGCTTTTGGGATAATTCTAAAACATATTTTGCGGGTTTCTTTGGAATATAAGATAAGTGCCAAGCTTTTGCATATTGAACATCTACAACTTCCAATGATGTATTGATCCAGACAACAACAAGATCGCAGAACATGAACAGCATATGAATCGCGGCTTCTACTCTGTTTTCTCTTTCCTGCACGAGAAGTAATCCCCATCCCTGGGGGATGGTAGACTGAAAAGTGAGCCCTCGCAATCGACATAAAAATGATGAGCAAATTTTTGCGGAGATCGGTTTATCCGGCTTTTTTTTTCGATTAAAAATTTGGATTTCTGTCATCTATTGATCACCTGCAACTACTTTTTCAAGTTTACCACAGCAGCAAGTAATTGGCTTACCATTTGAAAGTGCTGATTATCTAATTATTTGCGCCTATTGTTGTTTCTTTTTCATGTTGATATTGCCCTTGTCACACAAAAATCTACAGGCTATAATCAATCTTATGCTCAGACTTGAACATTGGTTGAAGCATAGGAATATCAATAGTAGATTGAAACATGTGGATTTGATCTAAATTCCTGTTTTTATTGCTTTATTATTCCCCAAATTATTTCTTGAGAGGATAGATTGTATGATCGACTCAAATGAATTGAGAAAAGGTGTCACTTTTGTGTTTGACGGAAATTTATATAAAGTATTGGATTACCATCATCATAAACCGGGTCGTGGTAATGCTACCATTCGAGTTAAAACGATCAATCTACGAACCGGTACAAATCTAGAACTGACATTCACTTCTGGCGATCGAATTCAAGATGTTCGTTTGGATTATCACGTCGTTCAGTATTTATACAACGATGGTGATTTTTATTATTTTATGGATTTGGAAACCTATGAACAGCCTGCTATTTCTAAAGATGTCATCGGTGAATCAGCTCAATTCCTTAAGCCAGAAATGGAAGTGAAATTAACCTTTTTTGAGGGTGAACCGCTAGATATTGAATTACCTCTTACTGTTGACTTGGAAGTAACCAAAGCGGAGGCCTCTGTGCGCGGAGATACAGCGACAGGTGTGACTAAAAAAGTTCAGACGGAGACGGGGCTTGAAGTTCAAGTACCCAATTTTGTTGAAGTCGGAAATGTCATTCGGGTGAATACAAGTGATGGTTCTTATATTACACGAGTGTAATGATCAGGTTCAATTCTAAGGATTTGCGACAAACTTATGCGCACACCAGCTGGAAATGAGTGTCGATATTTCTATGGCGATTATTATCGAGGTAGATCACATGAAGAATGCCGGCTGCTAAAAGCTGCTTCCCCACCGATCACTTGGAAACCTGATTTGTGTTTGACCTGCCCGGTGCCGGCGATTCTATTAGCCAATTCATGTGAGAATATGATATTAAAGCCAAGCATAGAGCGCCCTTTCCCATTTTTAAAACGTATGGTCACGGTTGATACCTATTGTAAGAAATCCAATCGATCCGGATTTGATCCATTTATTGGTTGTGGAGAGTGTCATCCTTTGCCTCCTGAGATTTTTGGAAACCTACCATGAACCCAATTTTATTATTAGACCTTGATGATACCCTCATTGAAAATGATATCGATCTTTTTTTACCGCACTATATACGCGCTTTTCAAGGTGAAGTGAAGTCACTTATAGACCCCGATTTTTTTTCGAGTTGCCTTCTGGAAAGTACTCAGAAGATGGTTGAAAATGTAGAACCAGATCACACGTTAAGAGAGATATTTGAAGAAAGTTTTTTTTCTAAGATCGATGTAGATAAAGAAGCCTTTCAGAAAATTGCGGATAGATTTTATAGCCAAGTTTTTCCCACTTTGGAACCGCTCACGAAACCTCGTCAAGAGGCGATTGATCTTGTAAAAAAAGCTATTTCGAAAGAATACCGACTTGCGGTTGCTACGAATCCCTTATTCCCACTTACAGCTAACCTACAACGGTTAAGTTGGGCAAAGTTATCGATAGATGAATATCCTTTCGAACTGATCTCATCATACGAAACATTCCACTTCGCAAAACCAAATCCAGCCTTTTTTGCTGAAGTCATGGCGCGTTTAGGTTGGTCGAATTCACCGGTGATTGTTGTTGGCGATGATTTAGAGCGAGATATAAAAGCTAGTCACAAACTAGGCATACCAACTTTTTGGGTTAACAGCGATAAAAGTGACAATCTTTATTCAAAGAATATTTCCTCGAAAAGCGGTGGGTTAAAAGACTTGCTTCCTTGGGTAGAGGTATTATCGGATGACGCATTGAAACCCGATTATACGCTAAGATCAGCGATGGTCGCAATATTGAGAGCAACTCCTGCTGCCCTAGATAGTTTTTTCAGGGATATTCCTGTTGATCAATGGCTTATTCGCCCTGATGAAGGAGAATGGTGCCTAACTGAAATTATTTGTCACTTACGTGATGTGGAAATCGAGGTGAATTTACAAAGGCTGAAAAAAGCTTTGAACGAAGATACACCGTTCTTAAGTGGGGAAAATACAGACACTTGGGCAAATGACCGACAATATATATATCAGGATGGGCAAGCTGCTTTTCGAGATTTTGTTGAGGCGCGTTTAGAATTAATACAAATCATTCTTAGTTTTCTCGAAACGGATTGGAGCCGCATGGTTCAGCATTCAATCTTCGGCCCGACAAGTGTGGAAGAATTAGTTAGAATCATTTCAAGCCACGATCGTTTGCATATCAACCAGGTCTATCAATTGATAAATAGTGGGTTATGATCGATATTATTCACTTTTTAAAATTTTGTTGTCTAGAATTATGAAGTGTTTAATATGGTGAAGTAGGTTGTAAAGATTTCTCTGAACGAATGGATATTGATCGGATGAAGTATCGTATATTTTTCCTAGGTCTTTTGTTAGCATTTACGCTTGTTGGATGTAGTCGTTTAGATACAATCCCCACAAATCCGCCACATACACCAGATGCATGGCTTGATAGTCAGCCTTATGTATTAATCAATGGAATCTTTTTTCAGGCTATCCTTATGCAGCCTTCAACAACCGCGATCGTTTATTTATTAGGTGTTATTACGATCTTTGCTGGAATCTTCTTCCTTCGCATACGAGAAAAAGAACAGTCTCGGTTTTGGTGGGGAATCGCGCTTCTTCTATGGGGAGTAGGAGCGTTGCTTGCTGGAACAAGTTATGAGGGATTTAGTTATCATATTAAATGTCTTGGTCGAGAAATTTGTGTTTGGACTAGTTGGTGGGAAATCGTTTACCTCTTCCTTTCCGTAGCGAGCGTCAACGCAATGCTTGTGGCGCAATCCTATGCATGTGCTGAAGGACAATTTCGTCGTCGATTGCAAGGATATGCATTTATCAATCTATTTTTTTACATGATTGTTTTATTGGTCGGTTCCTTGGTTCCTGTCAAATTCTTAATTTCTTTTGAATTACTGATCATCTTTTGTGCTCCAACCATAATTATTTTCTTGATCATGAATAGTCAGAGATTATTGCGCTATAAAAAGTCAGTTGATAAAGTCCTGTTAGGAACTTGGATTTGGTTAAGTCTTACTATTGTCGCTTATTTTTTGTATTATATTTCAGGGGTTACAAGTCGTTTATGGTCTCAAGGGATATGGTTTACAGAGAATGATGTCTTACACATTGGTTTGATCATTTGGATGTTGTACCTGGTTTTGGTTGTTTCAAATAGAATAGAAGATGTTTAGTGGATTATTTGTTCAAATTCGTTCCCTTCGGACGATGATTACCGCCATCATTTGCAAGAAATATATATGAAATGATCATCCTATTGTTAGAACGATGTTAGAAAATGGGTCTAAAGGTCTGTTAGTTTGGTAAGCATGAAAATTGATTGGTATAATTTATTTGCATTTATTGCGGTTTATTTTTAATTTTGGAGGTAAAGTGAATCCGACACGAAACCGCTCATCAATTATATATTTACTTCTGTTTATTGCCATTATTGCAATGGTAGTATACAACTTTCAACAGAATTCAACTACACAAGAAGTGATGTCTATCAATGAAGTAGCAGATGTGATTCAGAAAGGTGAAGTTGAACGTATCATTGAGGACGAAAACAATTTAGAAATTGTATTTTCTGATGGTGAAAAACGCATCTCACAGAAAGAAAACGATGCTACCTTAGTGGAGCAACTCAAGGCTTTAGGTGTGACCACAGAGCAATTACAATCCGAGAAAGTAAAGATTGAGATTAAACCACCGAGCGCTTGGCTTGGGATTGCGACTGCTTTGGGATACATCCTTCCATTTCTCATTTTAGGAGGGGTTTTCTGGTTTGTATTTAGACAAGCTCAAGGAAGCAATAACGCTGCGCTCTCCTTTGGTAAGTCACGCGCCCGCATGTTCACAGGAGATCAACCTTCGGTAACATTCCTGGATGTGGCAGGGGTAGAAGAAGCCAAAGAGGAATTACAGGAAGTTGTTGAGTTCTTGCGTGAACCAGAAAAATTCATTTCATTAGGAGCAAGGATACCCAAAGGTGTTTTGCTTGTAGGCCCTCCCGGAACCGGAAAGACCTTACTAGCGAAAGCAGTTTCAGGGGAGGCAGGTGTACCTTTCTTCTCGATCTCTGGCTCTGAGTTTGTAGAGATGTTTGTGGGTGTAGGTGCCAGTCGCGTCCGCGATTTATTTGATCAGGCGAAAAGACATTCACCTTGTATTGTGTTTGTGGATGAGATCGATGCTGTTGGTCGTCAGCGAGGAGCGGGGTTGGGTGGTAGCCATGATGAACGTGAACAAACCCTTAACCAAATGCTCGTAGAGATGGATGGGTTCGATACCGATACCAATGTCATCATCATGGCAGCTACAAACCGTCCCGACATATTAGATCCGGCATTATTGCGACCAGGTCGCTTCGACCGTCGAGTTGTCTTAGATCGACCTGATATGCGTGGACGAGAAGCGATCCTCAAAGTACACACCAAAGGAAAACCGCTCTCTCCAGATGTTGACTTAGCTGTTTTATCCAGATCCACGCCAGGATTTGTAGGGGCTGATTTGGAGAACTTGGTTAATGAAGGCGCCATTTTAGCTGCACGAAGAAATAAGAAGGTCATCGAACAAGATGATTTGGAAGAAGCAATAGAACGCGTGATTGCTGGACCTGAACGAAAGAGCCGTTTGATCAGTGAAGAAGAGAAGCGGATTGTTGCCTATCATGAAGCTGGACATGCGGTTGTGATGAATGCGCTTCCTCAAGCTGACCCTGTTCATAAGGTCTCCATTATTGCCCGCGGTATGACGGGAGGCTATACTTTAGCGCTTCCCGAAGAAGATCGCACCTTGATGCCGCGTAAGAAATTATTAGCCGATATGGTTGGTCTTTTAGGTGGACGCGCTGCAGAGGAATTGGTGTTTGATGATATTACCTCCGGGGCTTCGAATGATTTGGAAAGGGTCACACGCATGGCGCGCTCGATGGTCACTCGTCTTGGTATGAGCGATCGGTTGGGCCCATTGGTTTACGGACAAAAGGAGGAAATGATCTTTCTTGGGCGTGAGATATCCGAGCAACGCGATTATTCTGAGTCAGTGGCAGAAGAAATCGATGTGGAAGTACGTCGAATTATCAATGATGCTTATAAACGTGCTCGCCAAATTTTATCCGAATATCGTGATCGACTAGATGAAGTTGCCTCGAGACTGATTGAATCTGAGACGATTTCTCGAGAAGAGTTTGAAAGCATCTTTCCACCCCCCAATCCTAAGACGAGCGGTACACCAGTACCTAATGCAGGATGATGTATTTCATTTGATTTTGTTTCTAAGAAGGTGGCGAATTAATTTGCCACCTTCTTCATTTAAGGATACTTCATGCTAAAATGAGAAGAGTTACTTCAAATAAAATCTAAAAATCCCAAACTAGCTGGAGATTATTATGAATCCTGAAAACAATTTCTTTCTCAACAAGAATGTGTTAGTGACCGGTTCTGGTCGAGGGATTGGCAGAGCGATTGCATTAGAGTTTGCTCGCTTAGGCGCAAACGTGGTGGTGAATTTCTTTCGGAATCGAACGCCTGCTCAACAAACTGTTGATGAAATTCATGAGATGGGAAGAAAAGCCTGGCTGGTAAAGGCAAATATCGGAGAGATCCAGGAGATCAAAAATCTGTTTTCTGATGTAGAGCAGCAAGCTGGTGGCATAGATTTCTTGATTTGTAATGCTGCCTCTGGTTATAACCGTCCTGCCATGCAGCAAAAGCCGAGAGGATGGGATTGGACGATGAATATTAACGCTCGCTCAGTTTTATTCACAGCCCAACACGCAGTACCCATGATGGAGAAGCGAGGTGGAGGCGCAATTGTCTCTATTTCTAGCCCCGGTTCTATTCGAGTATTACCTGATTATATCGTTGTGGGAGCAAGTAAAGCTGCTATAGAAGCCTTAACTCGTTATATGGCAGTTGAATTTTCTCCCAAGAATATTGTGGTCAATGCTGTGTCACCCGGCATCGTGTTGACCGATGCATTGCAGCATTTCAATTTCATGCGAGACGATGAGGACCTAATTGAGAAAGCAAAATCACTCACTCCGGCAGGAGAATTGGTAACGCCAGAGGACGTGGCAAAGGTAGTGACATTCTTATGCTCACCCTCCGCACATATGATCCGCGGTCAGACTATTATTGTTGATGGCGGATACACTTTACCTGTTCAAGGTGTTTTTTCAAGTGATTAAAATGGATGAATAGCTCTCTTTCGCTCGTTTTTTTGCTTATACTCCGATTAAAATGGCGCGTGCTGGGGAGCCATCCGCACCAATTATTTTCAGAGGAAGGCAATATAAGGTGTACCGCCCTTGTGTAATCTCTGATAGGTCTAGACCTTCAACAATAATTATTCCAGCCTCTAGAAAAAGCTTATGTGTTGGTTTCCCATCTGCATAAGGGGCTACAGAAAGGTAATCCACACCAATCAGTTTGATACCGCGATTGATTAAGTATTGAGCGCCATCTGGGCTGATGGCTACAAAATTCTCATCAAATAGATTGTCTTGTTTTTTCCAATGATCAGAATTTCTAGTCTTAATTAAAAGGCGTTTTGTTCGAGGTGGAATACCGCAATTTTTCAGAACATTTGCTGTAATCAGTTCGATATCGTCTGATATTTGAAGCATATAGGCGCGACCAACGAGTTGATTCAAATCGATTTGTTCGATTGTGATTGCGTCATTTCCCAAAAAGTGATAAGGAGCGTCAATATGAGTTCCGGTATGAGCAGTCATGCTCAAATGAGTGACATTTGCATCTGCACCGTTCTCCATTTTTTGCACCCGTTCTATCTTGATGGTGGGGTCGCCAGGCCATGTTGGTAATTCTTCAGAGATACTAAGAGAGATGTCGTATATTTGCATTTTTACTCCTTTCTAGAGATTTTTGTAATGAATACTTAATAATGCCTATCTATAATAAATGAGGATACTTCCTCAAATTTGTTTGGTTAATGATAAGTCTCTTTGGATAAGGTCACATCTTCGAGCGCTTTCAGGTTTATCGAAACACCTAAACCATCTCCAACCGGTACGTCAATCGTGCTGTCCGAATTGAGTCTGAATTGATCTTCTGTAATATCTTGATGATAATAGCGATCAGAAGCAGAGATATCACCTGGAAGTTGGAAGTTCGGTAAACTTGCTAAAGCCAAGTTTGAGGCGCGTCCTACACCTGTTTCTAACATTCCGCCAGACCATACGGGTATGTCAACGTTTTGGCAAAGATTATGAATGCTAACAGCCTCGGATAAGCCACCTACTCGCCCTGCTTTAATATTGATAACCCTTGTTGCATCCATTTCAATCGCTTGGCGTGCATGCCTTGTGGAAAGGATGCTCTCGTCAAGGCAAATCGGGGTGCGGAATTTTTTCTGAAGTTTATGATGATCCCATAGATCATCTTCTGCAAGCGGTTGTTCGATCAGTAAAAGATTTAGGTCATCGAGTGGGATTAAGGAGAGTGCGTTCTCAAACGTGAACGCGGAGTTTGCATCCACCTGAAGCATAATATCCGGAAAAGCATCTCGAACGGCTTTTGTATCTTCAATATCTCTTCCTGGTTTAATTTTTATTTTGATCCTCTGGTAACCTTGGTTGAGAAAACTATCGACTTTCTCTAATAAGTTTGGGATGCTATCCTGAATTCCTATCGATACGCCCACTTTCACCTGGTCTTTTTCACCACCTAACATTTCTTTAATTGATTTCCCATTCTGTTTACCCATCAAGTCCCAAATACTCATTTCGATACCCGCTTTTGCCATTAAATGACCGTTTACAAAAGCAATTTTCTTTTGTAATTCCCTAGGGGTTTGAATATCTTGATGAAGGATTTGCGGAATGATGAAATCTTCCAGAATATGCCAAGCTGTTTTCACGGTTTCATAGGAATAGCCTGGGTCCCAATCAGCAACGCATTCACCGTATCCTTGTATGCCTTCAGAAAAAGTTTCGATAATTATGCAATCTCTCGTGTGAATCCTGCCAAAAGAAGTCTCAAAATGATCTTTTAATTCCATTCTGAGGTGACGCAATGTGATTTGTTCGATCTTCATAAGGTTGACTCTCCATAACTTAGAACATAGAAACTGCGTGGTAGATCTCCAGGCAAAAAGACAAAATCAGTCACCAAATAACCATGTGAGAAGAAGCTTTCAAAAATATGGCGGGTATGTAAACGCCACTCAATCGCGAGTTGGGGATCCTTTCTCTTTATCTTTGCAAAATCAGAGGGGATTTCAACTAGGACGATAGGATTGCTTTGATGGTATTGGTCATCGGTCAGAATGATTTCCAGATTAATATTTTGTGTAGGAATGGGTAGGTTTGTATTTCCGATTTGGGTCGGATTGACAATATTAGTCTCCGCTGAAAGGAAGTGAGCTAAATCTAAATCGGTACGCCTATCTTTACTCAGACGAGTAGAGACTCGCCGGGAATCGATGAACCAATCAACCATAAAGCGATCGGAATGGTCACCAACGTTGATCCCATCACGTAATACACCGTAGGCATCGCGCTTATAGGTCTTGCAGGTTGCACCTAAACGATTGATATTCAAATGGGCATTTCTGCTTTGCAGGGGATCATATGTCCAAGTGATCAGATCAATACCTCGGTTTCGAACCATTTGCCACTGAGCTCGCTTCAGGGCAAATCCAATCCCCTGATTACGATAGTTAGGGTGAACCCCTAACATATGTGAAGCATGTTTTATACGCGGTCCATCAGGAGTCTCATATAATCCTGGGAAACCAAAAGCAAAACCGATCAAGTTATTTCCTTCTGAAAAATATTCTTGATCAGCTTCAGAATCACTTTTTACACTTTCCTGAATGGCTAAATCATAGGCGCCAATCACTAAACCTCCGTTAAATATGGCTGCCAGGAGCATATGCTTTGGAACAACTTCTGTTATGTCTCCAGGCCAAACAATGTTTTGAAGTATTTCCACAGGATCTAGCAAGTCGGGGTCCTCGATAATTCTTATTTCATAGCGTTTGTTGATGGTGAATTCAGACATTTCTTTTCCTATTCGTTCAAAGTTTATCTCAAATATTATCTTTCGTATGGAAGTCTTCTTTTTTACTTAACGGTTTAAGTAAGCTAATCTTTGTGACATCATTGATGGCATAATATTAAAGGTACGTGGCATTGTATCGATAGCAGTGGTGCGATTGACCGCTAAATAATCTAGCCAGTATACGGAAACAGGGAGATTCGGATAAAGCGATTCGATGATTACAGTTAATACTCGCATAAACGGGAATGGGACATTGATGATCAATCGATGGTATCCGGTTTCCCTGATAATCATATCTAGAATTTGGCTGAAAGATAGATATTCAGGACCACCGATATCAATGATCCGGTTTCGGGTGTCTTGATCATCAAGCGACCACGTCAAACAAGTGACCAGGTCTTCGACCCATAAAGGTTGTAATAAAACTGTGCCATCTCCTGGGCATAAAAAAATGCCGGGAAATTTCTTTAGAATTTGAGCAATACCTGTTGTGAAGCCATCATTTACACCAAAGAGAATGGCTGTTCGCAATATGGTGTAGTCTAAACCGCTTCTTTTGATGAATTCTTCAGCGATTGCTTTTGCTTTTTGAACTGGATATGCTGAAGCGCGATCTGCCCCTAAATGGCTTAGATAGAATAAGCGATTGATATGAGCGTCTTTTGCCGCATTGATCAAGGCACGAGTTCCTCGTATATCAATATCCATCAAACTGGCGCGCGGACCATGCCATTCGCCTCCTGCTAAATGAAATATCGTATCCACACCAACCATCGCAGCCCGTAATCCGCGTTCGTCATTGATGCTGCTGACAGCAATATCAACAGAGACGCCATGAGGTAGATTGGGCGATTTTGCAGAAGGTCGGATCAATGTACGTACGGGATAACCCGCTTCAACAAGATGACGGATCAAAGCTTTTCCAACAAAACCAGTTCCACCAGTAACGAGAATCA
>CAZJMV010000224.1:0-18218 GCA_964547225.1 uncultured Anaerolineaceae bacterium
AAACTAAGCGGATAGACTCCGATATCCCAAAGTGCACCGCCACCGTATTCAGGGATCAGGCGAATATCTTCCTTCCTTGTTAAATTGAAATTGAAAATACTGCGTACCAGGATGATTTCTCCTAATTTTCCGCTCTTGATCCATTCTCCTACGATCTTGGTTTGTGGGTGATGACGGTACATGAAAGCTTCTGCAAGCACTCGCTTGTATTCCTTACTAGCTGCGATCATTTGATCAGTTTCATCGATACTGGCAGCAAAGGGTTTCTCGCATAATACATGCACGCCAGCTTGCATAGCGTGTATGCTCCACTCGGCGTGTAAATGGTTTGGTAGACTATTATAGACAACATCCACTTCACCGGAGTCAAGCATTTCTTGATAATCCCCAAACGCAATCGGTATATCCCATTTCTGGGCATATTTCTGTGCCTTTTTAATATCTCTGCTTGCGACTGCAGCTAGTTTACCGCGCGAAGAATTACGAATTGCAGGGATCAGTACCCGATTAATATTTGCAGTTGATAGTAAACCCCATCTAATTTTTTTCATGATTTTTCTCCATTTGATTTTATTGGAATCAGAGCTATGCCAGTTTCCACAATAACGATTTGGACATTCCCATGTGAAGATTCTTTGAGCGCTTCCCGAAATTCTTCCATTTTTTCACTTGGAAATCGTGCAGTAACGGTTACTTCCACAGCGAAATCTTCGTTCATTATCTGACCATCATATGCTGGTATCATACGCCGGATTCTCTCGATCCAGTTATAGGGGATAGATATTAATACCGTGTGGGTATGTTTTTTTTCAGCTAATGGTAATTCTCTGAGGACAAAACGAACGCCATCTCCATAAGCGCGTACTAAACCGCCTTTTCCTAACTTTGTTCCCCCAAAGTAACGTGTGACTACGATCACAATATCGCCAATTCCACTACCTTGTAAAACAGATAAGGCTGGTCGACCGGCAGTCCCCGCTGGTTCACCATCATCGGAACAATGGGCAACTACTGAAGCGCCGTGTCCAATCACAAAGGCAGGCACATTATGGGTTGCATCCGAATACTCTGACTTAATCGTATTGATAAATTCTTTGGCTGCCTCAACGTTATCGGCAGGCGCAGCTGTACTGATAAAACGGGAGTTGGATACCATGTATTCTATGCGCGTCCTGCTTGCTGGAACTAAATATGATTTCATCGAGTAATAAACTTTCTTTCTTAATGATTATTTTGGATGTCGTTATCTTGCCTTATTTAAGTATTTTTCTATTAGTTATTACCTTCTTTGATTGGAAATCCCATCTCCATCCAAGATTCTAATCCTCCAGCCATACTGAAAACGTTTGTGTAGCCTGATTCTATCAAGTAATCTCGTCCTTGTTGACTGCGGTTTCCAGATCGACATACGATAATAACGATTTCATCCTGAGGGATTTCTTCTAAATGTTGAGGTAATACGTTCAGTGGGATCAAATTAGTATTGGGAATATGATATGCTTCCCATTCTTCCTCGGAACGGATATCCAGGAAATAGGCGTCAGCTTGATATTCTTTATAGGCTTCTTCCAAAGAAAGGATTCCTTGCGTATTTGCAGATTCTATTTCTATCGGGCTAGCAAATGAGTAATTAATTGTATATACTCCTAAGCTAATGATTAGAAGTCCAAAAGCGATCAGTAAAAAACCCATCCATTTTGATCTGGGATTGATGTTCTGTTTTTTATTTGTATATCTCTTCTTTTTTGAACTCATACATTTTCCTAATCGGTGATATGGTAAGAATTTTTGAAAACTGATAAAATTTTAATTATAGAGATAATTGATCACGCATAGTTCTATTCGAATGGTAAAAGATAAAGACTATTATTAGGATGATTATACTTGATGATAACTCAAATAAAATTGAATATCCTAAGTTTTTAGTTTTTTTCATTGGAGTTTTTAATCAGTAAAATAAAACAATAAGAGGCATTCTATTAACATTTCACTCCATTTCAAAAAAGTTGATTGAAAAATCCTGCTAGTGCAAAATCCTTGACGCTTAAGGTCTATAGTGGTAAACTCTCTGCGCATGGTCCCGTGGTGTAGTGGCCAAACATGCGGCCCTGTCAAGGCCGAGATCGCGGGTTCGAATCCCGTCGGGACCGCCTAGTATAACCTAGGAAAAATTTCCTTACAAACCTGGATAACAACCAGGTTTTTTAATTCCTAATATTATTTACACTCATTGCTCAACAACAGATGTGGAGTGTCAAATTATTAACAATTCCAATTAAAAGGAAAAGGTATGAGGAAAAACCCTACCATCAGACCTAATAACTACAGAATAATCCCCATGTAATTATACGTAAACTTCTGATATACTCACATACATAAGGAAAGTATCATCACAAAGAATTTTCAATTTTCTTTCCGATTTATCTCCCCCCTCCTTAAGAGCCTGCTTCTCCCTAAGCAGGTTCTTTCTTTTAAAAATTTTATTAGGGATTCAAATTTCACGATATGCTTGACAGACGATTTTACTGATTTATAATTTTTATTGATTTTCTATTAAGTAGAGTTTCTTGTTATTCGATTATTGATCTTCAATGGTAATAGGATATCTGGTTTTCGTGGAAAATCCAAAACAGTACGCTTAAAATCTTTTCATTTCAAGTGAATCACAATTACTGAGCTTTTTAGAGAAACAGAGAATTATATGTCAGCGTTTGGAGCGTCCAACCGTTTATTCTTGTGAAAAAGCAGAAAGATATCGTTTGAGGGATGAGGCTGTTATAAGTGCAACAAGTACGAAAATTTTGTTCCTGTGTGATAAGAAAGGCAAAAAGACGCTTTTACAGATTTACTAAATATTCGTGCCAAGAACGAAGTCTAATATTGGAGTCGTTTGTATTATTAGGGGTTGGGCGATTTTTAGTAAAGATGATTCCTTTCAAGCGCGTCGCGCCGCAATTGGGTATTATGAACGGTTCGGAGATTATTTATCTTGATGATGATTCGAAAGCTCAGTCGAAGCTAATTGCTCGGTTAGTGAACTATACCTCACGCTTTACGGAGGTCTCGCATTTTACCTGGAATCCAAAATAAGCTTGATCTCGAAGCAGCGGTAAGTCTTGGAGTTATGATCAAAACCTATCGTGTTGAATGATTATTAATGAAAATTAATCCCTAACAATTTTCAAGAAAGAACGCTTTGACAAAAGTTAGAATATACCATAAAATGTACAATAATGAGAAATTGGAACTTAAAGGTTGGCGATCCGCTCTCGCTTAACTTATCAAGTGATAGTCGGATTACTCCAACTAACTATTTGAATGATCATAATTGGGTTTTATCCATAGGAAGCGGTGAACCCAAAGCCATCTCGATCGAAACGACCTTTGGATTAAGGGCGAAATCCTTTCGTTTATTTCCGCTTTTTCGTGTAAATGGAATTACTCGATCTGACCCTAGTGAATTTCCGCAAACAGTTACAATCCATCACGTTTATCCCAATTATATAGAGCTTGATTATATTCCTTTTGATGGTTTACTAGTACGTTCAGAGTATTGGATCCCAAAACCTCATGTTATGGCTATTCGGTTAAAGATCCTGAATATTGGGATTATCAGTCAAAGTGTTCGAACTGACTGGATAGGTCAATTAGCGCCTAATCATGGACAACGTATGTCCATAGTCCAAGTCGAGGCAACTACCGTCTTATGCGGAGAAACAGATGGATTATTTCCCGTTTTATTTGTTACAGGTTCTCCAAAAGAAGGATCAGGTTCATTCCCATCCATAATGTCCTCATTGGAGATGGCGCCAGACGAAGAGCGTATCATTACTTGCATCGTAGCAGTAAAAACAAACCGCGAAGAATCTTTTTATCTTGCTCGTGAAGTAGCCACAATGCGATGGGAAGCAGAAATTGCACGCTTAGAGATGATCAATGCCAATATTGTAGATATATATACTGGCAATGAAGATTGGGATGCTGCTCTGATGTTTTCTCAAATTCATGCAATTAGCCTTTTGCAAAGCTCCACAGAATATTTGCCTAATACTTCTTTTGTATATTCCAGACGCCCTGACCAAGGGTTTTCAATCACTGGGGATGGATTTGATTATAATTATTATTGGAATGGACAAGCGCCCCTCGAGACTTATTTTTTATGTGATGTCCTGCTTCCGATTGCTCCAGAGCTTTGTGAAGGACTTTTACAAAATTTCCTATTTGTTCAAGAAGAAAATGGGGAAATTGACTGGAAACCCGGGTTGGGTGGGCAACGCAGCCGGAGATTAGCGACGCCGATTATCAGTAGTCTCGCATGGAAGATATTCGAGCAAACTGAGAATTTATCCTTTCTAAAAGAAGCTTACCCAAAGTTATTTCGTTTTTTCCTTGCCTGGTTTTCTGAGAAATACGATCGAGATAATGATGGAATACCTGAGTGGGATAGCCCACATCAACTTGGCGCCGAAGATCATCCTCTCTACTCGGAATTAGAACCATGGTCACAAGGTGTTCAGATCTTCACATCTGAAAGTCCTGCCTTGATTAGTCTGCTTTATGCGGAGTGTCAAGCTTTGATCAATATTGCAAAATTAATTGATTCTCATGCGGATATTCCAAAAATCGAAGTGATCTCTGAACGACTTAAGGTAGCCATTGATGAATCTTGGGACGAAGCAACTTCTTGTTATTATGATAGAGATCGAGACACCCATCAAATTTCGCCAATGGAATGGGTTGGCGGCTTGGTTGGATCGGGTGGAATTTCCATCAATCAAGAATATGAAAAACCTTTTCGTTTATTAATCCACCTCAACATTCACTTTTCAAGCCAATCAAATTCGGTAATTTTTGTTCATGGAACAAGTTCTTCAGGTAAACATCGTGTTGAGCGAATTACTTATGATGATTTCCGCTGGAATGCGGGGGAAGGTACCTATACGGGAAAATTGATTTACTCTGGTTTAGAGAGAATTGAAGTCAATGGTATTGAAGAATATGATGAAATTTCGATTTATCGTGCTGGCTATCAGTATTCTAATATTACACTTTTAGCTCCTTTGTGGGCTAATGTAATTGATGATGAGCATGCGAAACAACTTGTAGATATGATAATTAAAGGTGATGAGAGCTTTTTGTATTCTTTTGGGATCCCTTTTTGTCCTAATCCTCCTGACCATCCCGATGCAATGGTTTGTCGAAGTGTAGATATGATTTGGAATATGCTTATCGCTGAAGGGTTGGTAAAATATAAGTATAGAGAGACTGCTGCTGATTTATTTGAAAGGAATATCAATGCTATCGTCATGAGCCTGCGTGATGAAAAGGCTTTTCATCGATACTATAATGCTGATCATGGAAAAGGCGTTGGCATTCACGGTATATTGAGTGGAATTACCCCTATTGGTTTATTTCTAAAGATTTTGGGTGTGCAGTTATTATCATCCAATAAAGTAATTGTTGAAGGTCACAATCCGTTTCCAAAATCTGTTTCGATTAAGTATAAGGGATTAACCATTTTGAGAAAAAAAGATAGAACCACAATTATTTTTCCAGATGGTCGATCTTGTGAGATCACTGATACAGAGAAGCATACGATTACGTTAGAAGCAATTAGTTGACTTAATGGTTAATTATGATCGCCTTTGAACAAATCTTAGCTTTTGCGGTGTTCTTGCTTTTTATTGCTACGCTGGTTGGGTTGGTAACGCGTTATATGCGTCTTCCCTATACAGTTGGGTTGGTTTTGATTGGATTGGGAATTGGTCTGATTACTCATTTACCAATTATCACACCTAAAGATAGTTTCTTAGCGGTAATCAACACAGCTATAAGTTATTTCACACCCGATGTAATCCTTGGTCTTCTAGTCACCCCACTGATTTTTGAAGCAGCGTATCATATCAATTGGAATGATCTACGCAATGATTTCCCTCTGATCCTTATGTTAGCGGTACCAGGGGTAGCTGTAACAACAATTTTAGTTGGGGTTATTGTATATCTTGGTGAAAGATTTGCTGGGGCTACATTTCCTTTTAGCGTTGCATTATTATTTGGCGCAATGATGGCGGCAACTGATCCGGTCTCGGTTGTTGCACTTTTTCGTTATTTGGGTGTCCCGAAACGTTTACAGGTATTACTAGAAGGGGAGAGTCTATTCAATGATGGTACCGCAATTGTAGTATTTACTCTTGTAAGCGGGATGGCAATGGGTTCTTCATCTTTGGAAGCTTTGAATGGTAGTCAGTTTTGGATGAGATTCATAACCGATTTCGTTCGAGTTGCAGGGGGAGGTATCATTATTGGGATTTCTCTTGGTTGGATGATTTCCAAATTAATTAGTCTTTTTGATGATTATCTTATCGAGACGACATTGACGACAGTATTAGCATTTGGCGCGTATATTGTAGCGGAAGATGTTCAAGTTAGCGGTGTTTTAGCAGTGGTTGCAGCCGGTTTGGTTATTGGGAATATTGGTCCTAAGGGGATGAAGCCAACTACACATATTCAGGTAAATAGCTTTTGGGAATTTGCGGCATTCTTATCAAACTCGGTCATATTTTTGCTAATTGGGCTTGAAATTGATTTATCCAGGATGGATGATAATTTGCAGTTAATATTCCTTGCGATAATAGCTGTGCTATTAGCTCGATTTGCAGTAGTGTATCTACTTACCACATTCAGGAAAGACACCCCGTTTCGCTGGAGGCATGTACTTTTTTGGGGTGGATTACGTGGTGCTATTTCTCTAGTGCTGGCGCTCAGCCTACCCAAAAATAATTCTTGGAGCGTTGATTTACAAAATATGGCTTTTGCGGTTGTGTTATTTACTATTCTTGTGCAAGGGTTTACTATGCGTCCCTTAATCCGCCATCTCAGATTAGTTGAACGAAGTGAAATGCAAGAAGAATATGAGCGTAGACATGCACGTGCCATCGCGGCGAGAGCTTCTTACGAACATCTTCAAAGAATGTATCTAGAAGGTCTTTTCTCTGACCATACCTGGAACACGCTCGCGCCAATTCTAAAGGAACATGCGGACCACTTGGCGAGTGCTGTAAAGGAAGTGATGTTAGTAGACCCAGAAGTAGAAGCAGAGGAGCTTGATATAGCTCGAAGAGAATTGCTACGTGCGCAACGTAGTGCACTGTTTGGATTACTAACTGATGGGATCATTACAGAAGAAATTCACTCAGAGCTTTCTCAAGGGATTGATATTCAGTTGGCGAAGACCCAAGACGCATGGATTAAACAAATAAAACAGACGGTTTCCGATCATGAAAACTTCAATCGTCTAATGACGGTTGTTATCCAAGTACAGGATGTTGAAAATGCGATAGTAGCGTTATCAGAGATGGGTTTAGCTGTGACACGTTTGACCAGTTCGGGAGGATTTCTAGGGCGAAGAAATGTTACCTTACTGGTTGGTTTTTGTCTTGGACAAGAAGATTCTATATATGAGACACTTAAACAAAGTTGTCGTAGAAGGGTTGATTATATATCATCTCCAATCGAAGGGGCGTCTTATCTTTTACCCATCGCTACTCCTATTGAAGTCGGTGGAGCAACAATTTTTACCTTGGAAGTGGAAAGGTTTGAGGTATTGTAATGAAGTTAATAATTACCATTCTTAGTGATGATGATTGGGAGCCAGTCTCTCGTGCTCTGATCGAAAATGACTTAAGAGTAACTCGGATAGCTTCGACGGGTGGATTCTTCCGACGAGGTTCAAGCACCTTAATGATCGGTATAGAAAAGGAAAAAGTCGAGCAAGCGATTGATCTTATTCGAAATAGTATTTCACCTGCTATCGATCCTAACATAAAAAGAGCTACTTTATTTGTGTTGAATGTAGAAGATTATTCTCAAATTTGACGTGGATATCTGATAAACTTTATGGTTTTATTTCTCAGTGCAAGTCATATTTCATGCTTACTCGTGGAATTCTTCTACCTGATAGATTTGGACTAGTAGTTTACCTTTCCTCCATGTATTGATTGGTACCCCCATTTTTAAACATAAATGATCGAAGAAAGCCTCTTTGTTAGGTAGTTTATCCCAGACTTGGGGTAAAAATGTTGCCCGTCGCTGACCATCGATAAATGTAACCCCATCGATATTAGGTCGTACTTTTTCCAATAACTCCTGAGAGTCTTTATAATTAAAATCTTCTGGTTCTGAAAGATAAGAAATTTCGATTTTAATTTGGGATAGTTCTTCTATGCCAATGGGGGAAAATCGATAATCTTGTGTCGCGGCTGCAATCGCATGTTCACGGACGTCTTCAAACAAGGGCTGGTAAGCCTCTAATGTCCCTATGCATCCACGTAATTCTTCATCTTTTGTGATTGTAACAAATGTAGCACCATCTTTTTGCAGTTGAGGGGGAATGTACTTAAGATCAAATTTCTCTAATACTTCTTCCATTGGCACAGGTTGCGATCCCTTTATGGTGGATTGAATCGCAGAACGCGCTATATCTAGAAGTATCTTTTGTTCTTGTTCAGTTAGTGTTTTCTCCATAACTATCTTCTCACTTTATCTTTCTATCAAAACTTTTAACCTTTACTGTTAGACAATATTTTTTCCATAATACAATTAGCCCAAACAGAAGTCAAGACAATTAATTATACCCTTTCCAAATTTTAAACTTCGTGCTAAGATAGTTCTTTAGCTGTGCCAATTATTGGCTCGCTTTCCGCTCTTGGCTCACCAATGGTGATGACTAAGGGCAATCCCGAGGAAAGGAGGCATTCCCATGCGAGAATATGAATTAGTTTTGATCATTCACCCTGATCTGGATGAAACTGCATTCAAGGAGATCGTTGAGCGCATTACTGGCTGGATCAAGAATGATGGCGGTGAAATCATTAAAACCAATATTTGGGGTAGACGTCAGCTTGCATATCCGATTCGCAAGTTAAACGAAGGGCAATATGTGCTTTTGCATGTGAAAATGAACGCTCAATTTGGTAAAACAATTGAACGTGATCTTCGCTATATGGAAAGCATCTTACGTTATATGCTTATTGCGAAATAAAATTTGTTTGGCTTCAGAATTAATTTGATATTTCTATTGAAGCAAACGTGTATTGAGGCACGAAGTAAATGAACCGAGGTTTAAATAAAGCTCAAATTATCGGAACTGTTGGAAGAGAACCGGAGATGCGCTATACACCTTCTGGACGCCCTGTCACTACTTTTAGTGTAGGAGTAGCTCGCTCATGGAGTTCTTCAGATGGTGAAAAACATTCAGAAGTCGAATGGTTCAATATTGTTGCTTGGCGAAATTTAGCTGAAATTTGCAAACAATATTTATCAAAAGATCGTCTCGTATATATTGAGGGTAGATTACAAATAAGACAATGGGAAGATCATGAAGGCATTAAAAGATCATCAGTTGAGATTGTTGCCAATGAAATGATATTGTTGGATACTCGACATGATGATAAAGAAACTTATATTGATATCGATAGAGCAGATGATTTGAATATTTAGTAAACCTTAAGAGGATCAAGTTTTTATCTCTTTGAGATAATAAAGGAGTTTAGTTGTGGAAGATTATCACAATTCGAATAACCACTCAGGCAAAAGACAATCTTTTCGTTATTTTTCAAGACCCCGAGATTGTCAATTCTGTACCGATAAAAATCTAAAAATTGATTATAAGGATTTTAATTTTTTAAAGCGTTTTATCCTTGATGACGGAAAGATCCGCCCACGTCGCCAAACAGGCACTTGTGCAAGACATCAACGAGAGTTAGCTCGAGCAATTAAACGAGCTCGCCATATAGCTCTTTTACCTTTTTCGGGAGAAGTATTACGCTAATAAACTAGTGTGATTATTGGGGTTTGGATGATTATCCGTGCCCCAATCCCCAATTTAATTTATTACCCTTATTACAGGTATGGAGAGGTAAAATATGGCTAAAGAAACGAGAAAGAAGACAGTTGGTCTGTCAAAAAAACATCTTGCCAGAAAACAACGTGAAGATCGCCAAGTAAAGATAATCGTTATAACTTCCATTGTTGTGATTTTATTGGTGGTTGGTATCTTAGCTTATGGGTATCTTGACCAGCACGTTCTCAAGGGCAGAAGAGCAGTGATTACTGTCAATGATGAGGAGATCAGCGTTAATGAATTTCGCGCCTTTACGAAATATTATCGTTATACACTCATCAGACAGGCGGAAAATACATTGAATCTTATTCAAATGTTCGGTCCTGAAATGTCGCAGAGTTTTACGAGTCAATTGACACAAATTCAGGATAGCCTTGATCCATTTCGCTCAGGGCAAATAGCGATTGATCAATTAGTGGATTCCACCTTAATCCGTCAAGAAGCAATAAAAAGAGGGTTCACTGTAAGTCAAGAAGAGATAGATGCGTATGCCCAGGAAGTATTTGGTTATTTCCCGGATGGTACACCTACCCCCTCTGCAACACCAGAATTATTACCGACTTCCACGTTATCATCCTTGCAGAAAACCATGTTACCACCAACCGCTACTGTTTCTCTACCTGAAGTGATTACAGACACAGTAGAAGAAGAATTCGCTGCAACACCTACGCAAGAAGTTTCACCTACAGCTACTCAAGTATTAACGCCAACTGCTACTGCTACCCAATATACTTTTGATGCCTTCAAGGAAAATTATGATGAAACAATAAAAAGTTTGAAAGACGATTATGAGATTCCTGAAGAGACATTTAGATTCATATTAGAAGCTCAGTTATATCAAAAGAAATTATTTGAAGAGATCATTGGTGATAAGGAATGCACCCAAGAACAGGTATGGGCGCAACATATCCTTGTGGAGGAAGAAGACCTAGCTAAAGATATTCAGCAAAGAATCATGGACGGAGAAGATTGGTCATTGATGGCAGTCACATATTCAACAGATGAGAGTAATAAGAATAATAGTGGTGATTTGGGCTGGTTTAGCAGAGGACAGATGGTTCAATCCTTTGAAGATATTGCTTTTACTCTCCAAGTTGGGAAAGTCAGTGGTCCCGTTCAAACCGATTATGGATGGCATATCATCCGAGTGATAGGTCATGAAGACCGCCCCTTGTCAACTACAGATTGCACCGAACTCGAGAATTCTGAATTTCAGAACTGGCTGAAAGAAATCCGAGACGCATCCGAGATTGATATTAAAGAAGATTGGCAAGAGAATGTACCATTATTACCCGCGATGCCAGAAGATATGACAGCTATTATTAATTCACTAGTCACGCCTCAAGAGAATTCATTCCCGAGCCAATAGATTTGCGGTCTTAGGAATTTAGAATAATAAAAGAGAAAAGCTGTTTGTTTTCAGACAGCTTTTTTTATATTATTTCGGGTACCTGATCGAGCTTAAGACTTAGGACTTGACTGACTGAATCACGCCCCATTGTTACGCCATAGATGATATCAGCAACTTGTACAGTGTTTCGGTTATGGGTAACGATCACAAATTGTGTGTTTTGACTTAATTCACGAAGTAGTTCTCTGAATCTGCCTATATTGACTTCGTCTAACATGGCATCGACTTCATCGAGGACGCAGAAAGGCGTAGGTGATATTTTCAGCAGTGAAAAAATTAGCGCTGTTGCAGTTAATGATCGTTCTCCACCTGATAATAAAGCTAATCCTTGAGCTCGTCTTCCAGGCAAACGTGCTTCAATATCGATACCGGAATTTGTTAGGTCGTCAGGGTTTGTAAGAACCAATTTTGCGGAGCCACCTCCGAACAAACGCAGAAAGATTTCTCTGAACACTTCCGCAACTAAATCAAAAGTCCGCTGGAATTCCTTCTCCATTGCATCCTCTAATTCCTTGATCACTTGTCGAACGTCCTCTTGCGCGGCTTTCAAGTCTTCTAATTGGCTGGTGAGAAATTGATAGCGTTCTGAGACTTCTATATATTCAGATTGTGCTTCTGGGTTGATCGCCCCCATGCGTTTTAATTGGGCTCGTTGTCTTTTAATTGTCTCCTCGATACCCACACTAAGCTCTTCAATAAATGGCAATTCTTCCACCATCCCTTGCAATGGTAAGGGATTGGGTCCTGATATCTGATCTACGTATTCGAAAGAAACTAATCCAAAATCATCTTCGATGCGATTCCGTAAAGTCTCAAGTGCTTCTTGATGTTTAGCGATAGCAATACGAGATTGGGCGTGATGATGTTCTGCGGCGCTTACGAACTGCCGCATAAATGTTTCTTCCTTCTGAGATTCTTGTGTTTTTTGCTCGATTTGATTGATGGTTTGTTCAGCAGGATCGACTCGTTTATGGATTTCGATGATTTGATCTTGAAGATTTGATTGATTTTGTTTATACTCACTCAATCTCCTGTCAATCTCAAGTTGCTCATTTTCTATGCTTTGACTGCTACTTTGTAAATTATCCAAATGTACTTCAATCTTTGATAAGGAATCAGTTTTTTCTTGATAATGGTTTTGTGCATCCTTAAGCGAGCTTTCAGCAACTGCGAGCATTGTTTTCCAATGGCTAGATTCAGATTGAAGCTCATCCATGTGTAGAATCGATAGAGCAGTTGATTTTTGATCTAAATCCTGTTGGATAATCGTAACATCTTTGTCTATTGATTCTAAATTGGTTGTGAAATCCGCGATTTGTTGCTCAGCATCCTGAACTTCTATCTTCATATGGGAAAGTTGTTCTTGATGCCATTCGATTTGTTTTTCAACACCTTGTAAATATGCTTCAGCCCGCATGATAGAGGTATTACTTTGTTCCAATTTTGATTGACTTGAATTTCGATAGGTAACCGCAGATTTCTCTTTCTCTAGTAACTTTTCTCTTTCTGTCTCAATCTGATCTATTTGCTGTTCTACTATTTCCGCTTCCGTTTGTAAAGCTTTTTGCTTTGTTTTCAAGCCTCTAATATTTCTTGCTCTTCCAAGTAAACTTTGATCATCAGATAGGCTCGTTTCTCCACTGGTCAATACAGGTCCATTAGCAAAGAAAACCTCACCTTTCATTGTGACAGCTTTATATGATGAGTCCTTTCCTTCCAAGACTTGGCGAGCCACGGAACGATTGCGTACAATGATCACTTGACCGAGAAGGAGTTCTACTATTGGTTGATAGGCAGGATCAGCTTTTACATAGTCAGCGGCAATTCCAATGATATTTGCTGTTTTTTCTAGGTTGATTCTAGCCTTTGGTTGAGAGATATCCGAGATCGGTATGATCGCTGCACGTCCGACTTTATTATCAAGTAATTCAAGAGCTTCTAGGGGTTCTCCTTGTAAAATTACAGCCTCAAGGAATTCTCCTAAAACGGATGAAATCGCCTTTTCTAGTTCAGGTGGTACCTCAATATAATTACTTAATGCGCCTGGAGTACCTTTCAACCGTTTTTCTCGAGCTGCATTGATCAAGATTTGAGTACCTTTTCCATAACCAGTTAGAGCCTTTTCTGCTTGTTCTAAGACACTAAGCTGTGTATTAATACCTGCGATCTCGGATAAAATATTCGATCGCTTTTTATGAAGCTCTCTCTGTATAGATTCGTTTTTCTGCAACTGTTTTCTTTGCTCTTCTAAATTGCTTTCCGCCTCTTGAACCTCTTTTTGATCTTCTTGTTTTATACTCTCCAACTTGGCTAGTTTTTCTATCGCTGATTGATAATCTGCGTTCATCTCGATGAGTTTTTTTTCGCTTACATCAAGAGTCTGATGGATTCTTTCAACTTGTTTATTGCGTTCAATTATGTGCGTGTTCAATCTCACTTGTTGAGATCGTAGATCTTCTAGTTGTCTACGAAGTTGTTTGAGCTTGTTTTCCAGTTCTTGCCTTTCTTTTTGACGAGAGTGAAGTTTATTCTCTGCTAGATGATATTCTTGTTTTGCTTCGACTAGATCTTCTTCCAGTTGTTGAATATCATTTTGACTGTATGATAATTGTTCGTGATAGAATTCTTTCTCTTCTTGAGATTTTATCTGTTCGTTCTTAATGCTATTCTCTTGCAAGATCAGGGATCGCTTTCTTTCTTCAAGGACTGCAATTTCTTGGTTGACTGACTCACGCTCTCTATGAAGCTTGGATAATTCACGATGCCAGTCGTTGACATTAACCCGCAATGACTTTAATTCAAGTCGTAACACCTCAGTTTCTTTTTCCTTTTCCATCAGATTTAATCGAGCTTCTGCTAATTTTTTTTCTTGGACTTGTGCTGTTTCTCTTGAGCTTGCCAATTTCATTTGAACACGATGCCAGTGATAGCCATACCATTCACGTAACAGAACCTGTAAATCCAATCGGATTTGTTCATATTCAGCAGCACGCCTTGCCTGATGTTCTAAGCTTTTCAAGCGCGGATTAATTTCAGCGAGGATGTCTTGAACTCGATCTAAGTTTCGATTTGTGTTTTCTAACCGACGCAGAGCTTCTTCGCGTCTGGAACGAAATAATCCAATCCCAGCAGCTTCTTCGAACAATCGACGTCGTTCGTCGGCTCGCAATGATAACGCTGTGTCAACTAGACCTTGTCCAATGATCGTATAGGTCCGTTCTGCCAACCCTGATTGGGCTAGTAATTCGGAAACATCTCGCAAGCGAACGCGTTGTCCGTTGATACGATATTCGTTTTGTCCATCGCGATAAGCACGGCGGTTGATGGCTACCTCACTAAAGTCGATTGGGAGCCATCCATCGCTATTATCAAAAGTGATCGTAGCGGAAGCCATTCCCGATCGTGTGCGCACTTCTGAACCAGAAAAAATCATATCTTCTGATTTTTTTGCTCTTAATAAGCTGAAGGATTGTTCACCTAAAACCCAGCGGATGCTGTCCGTGATATTAGACTTGCCACTTCCATTTGGACCTACAATTGCAGTAATTGTATTTGCAAACTCGAAGGGTGTTCGATTCGAAAAAGTTTTATATCCTTGTAACTCAAGGGTTTTTAAGCGCGGTTTTTTTTCTTCACTCAATGGATTTATTCCTAACCAAGGATTCTCTTTGATCAGTCCTGATCGATCAATCCATTCCTAGGTTTTCCAATGCCGCACGCGCTGCGGATTTCGTGGCTGCTCGTTTGCTATGACCTTCTCCGCTACCGTATTTCTTACCATTTATGATTACATCCACGACAAAGGTCTTCAAATGTTCAGGCCCAGTCGTGGAGACTATCCGGTATTCTGGTGGATCATCTCCATTGGCTTGCACAATCTCTTGTAAAATGCTTTTTGGGTCTCGGTCTGTATGTTCAAGCAGTATTTGTCGAGATCCTTTCACTAACATGGGTTGGATAAAATCTAAAACTTTCTCCAATCCAGCATCTAAGTAAAGCGCACCGATAAATGCCTCAAAACCAGCGCATAATAACGCCTTTCTCTTTCTACCACCTGCTTGAGCTTCTCCTTTACCTAATCGTATTGCAGCGCCTAAGTCTATTTGCTGAGCGAATTCTGCCAGTTGTTCTGTTTTCACCAACGCTGCCCGCATTCGGGTTAGTTCCCCTTCGCGCATCTCAGGATAATGATTGTATAGCCAGGAGCCGACTAAAAAATCTAATACAGCATCTCCAAGGAACTCTAGACGTTCATTATCTTCGATTGCCTCAGGATTTTCATTTAGATAGGAAGTATGGGTTAAGGCTCGGCTTAATAGTAATGGATTTGAAAAGGACTGGTTAATACGTTTTGTAAATTCAGCGGGTGATTCCAACTGAATTTCCCTCGTTTTAATGGGATTCACTTTGATCTCCTTTTGGAACCAAAGGAGCGCCAAACACCCACATAGGTCAGTAGCTGGCGATTCGTCGGTTCCAGTAATATTATTTTATTATTGATGGAAACCTAATTGGGCGTTTCCATCTTACTATTATACCCCCTTTTTCTGGTAATATATGATTTTAATAATTCAATGTCTTTATTCGAATATTCGTATCACTAATACTGAATTATGTCCTCCAAAACCGAAAGCGTTATTCACTACGATATTGATATTCTTCTCTATGGTATGATTGGCAACGATATTCAGATCGCATTCTGGATCTGGTTCTTGAAAGTGAATTGTTGGGGGAACGAGATTGTCCTGAATGGAAAGAATTGAGATTATTGTCTCAAGTGTACCTGTTGCCCCCATCATATGTCCGGTCATTGATTTGGTTGAAGAGACAAGCACCGATCGATAATTTTTCCCAAATGTTTTTTTTATTGCTTTGCTTTCGGCGATATCATTTAGGGTTGTTGCTGTCCCATGTGCATTGATATAATCAACTTGGTCTTTATTGATCTTGGCTGAGATAAGTGCATTTTGGATCGCCTTGGCAGCGACAGAGCCGTCTTCCATTGGGGCAGTGATATGATTAGCATCTGTTGTAGAACTATATCCAGCTAATTCCGCAAAAATAGGCGCACCGCGTTTACGAGCTAAGCTTTCTTTTTCAAGGATGAGGATAGCAGCTCCTTCACCCATTACTAATCCGTCTCGATGGATATCAAATGGTTGTGGTGTCATCGAGTAATCCTGATTACGTCGAGACATTGCTCCAACTCGATCAAAGGTTGCAATACCAATTCGAGTAATAGTAGCATCGGACGCCCCTACCACTGCAGCATCAATCAATCCAGCTTTGATTAACATCCAACCAGTTCCAATCGCATCGCTGCCAGAGGCGCATGCAGAACTAACTGAGTAACTTGGACCTTGGAAATGATGATCGATAGCAACATTACCGGCTGCGCCATTGACCATCAATTTGGGCATAGACATCGGAGATATGGATCGAGGTCCTTTCTCAATAAGATTGACAACCCCTTCTTGGGTGGTTTCTATGCCTCCAATCGCAGTGGAAATGATGACTCCCACTCTATCCGCTGCGATTTGTTGCTCGTTCAAACCGGATTGTGCGATCGCTTGATTCGCTGCAATGATAGCGAATTCTTCAAAACGATCGCGATGTCTGGCTTCACGTACAGACATATAATCTAGAGGGTTATAGGATTTCACTTCGCATGCAATCCGTACATTCAAATCGGATGCATCGAAAAGAGTAATTGGACCCACCCCTGAAATACCATTGGTAATATTTTCCCAGGTTTCTTTTGTAGAATGCCCAACGGGGTTGATTGTCCCTAAGCCAGTAATTACAACACGCTCATCCATTTTCTTTTCCTCATTCTATTATGAATTCAGCGTGTCTAAGAACAGCTATTTATGTTGATGATTATATTGCAGATTTATACCCTGCCCCAGTTAAGATGACAACAATTGGGTCGGATAGTTCATCGATGATTTGCTGTAATCCATTCCAGACAATCGCTGATGTTGGTTCTACAGAAAACCCCAATTTGTTTAATTCGTCGCGCCCTGGTAATATTTCCTCTTCTCCAACAGCAACAAGGTTACCTTTTCTTCTGTTTAGCAACCCTAAAATGGTATCTCCACGTAAGGGATTTTTTGTTCTAACTCCTTCAGCCAATGTCTCTCCTTCTGAAACCCAGTTTAATCCCGAAGGTCCATACATGTGAACCGCCCATAGTGGCGCGCACGCTAAGGCTTGCACACCGACAAGTTTGGGAAAGTTGTCAATCAATCCTGCAGACATTAGCGCTTCAAATCCCCTTCCAAGTCCCAATAATAAACTCCCTTGACCAGCGGGTGAAATCACAGATCCTGGAGCGCTCCCAATTTGATCGTAGATTTCATAGGCTGTGGTTGCCATTCCTGGAAATCCAAATGGCATGAATGCATGGCTGGCGTAGACTTCTCCATTCGCTGCGGCGTCAAGCACTGCTTCAGTCGCTTTCGATCGCGGACCATCAATCTCGTATATCTTAGCGCCATAGGTTTCAATTTGTGATCTCTTTGGTCCTGATGCATAAGCAGGCACGAAGACACTAGCTTTGATCCCTGCTTCAGCCGCATAAGCTGCAAAGGAGGCGCCCGCATTTCCAGATGAATCTTCGACTGCTTTATAGATACCACGTGAAAGCAAGAAACTTACTAACAAAGCGGTTCCTCGATCTTTGAATGATCCAGTTGGATTCATATACTCGAGTTTAAAGGCTATTTTTCTTCCGAAAATCTCTCGCCATTCAAGTGGTGTATTTCCTTCGCCTAGATTGACTTCGGGGGCTTCTTCTGGTAACCCGAAGCTGTGCCGATAACGCCATATTCCAGGTTTTGAGGGATCAATTTTGGAGTCTTGGTAGAGTAGTGGTTTGCTAAAATCATATAAACCACCGCATTT